>CAWAJE010000033.1:0-96832 GCA_963782215.1 uncultured Actinomycetota bacterium
GATGTCCTCCCCGGTGAGGATCACCAGACCGGGGTCGTCGAGCACGAGGCCGTGCGAGACGCACCCCTGGCTGACGTGCACGAGCGAGGCGTCGACGGGGTCGAGGTCACCGTCCTCGACCAGCCGCGCGGCGATGTCGTGCTCCGCGAGCACCTCGACCATCCGCTGGGCGGGACCGTGGCCCTGGTGCAGCGTGACCACCCGGCGACCGGCCGCGAGGTGGGCGCGCAGGTCGGTGACCACGGCCTCCACGTCGCCGCGGTAGCTCTCGGTCGGGGTCGCGGCGATCTGGCGGGTCCCCTCGCCCGCACCAGTCGGGTCCGGTGGCAGGTCGAGGCCGAACGGGCTGATCCCCCACCACGCCTGGCCCTGACCGAGTACCTGGCTGCGGACCTCGCCGAGCTCGCGCAGCGACGCCGCGCCGAGGTCGATCGGCGCGGTGCCGCCTGACGCGGCAGCCGCCCAGCTCGCGCCCAGGAACTCCTCGCTGGTCGCCACCAGGTCGTGTGCCCGGGTGCGCACCCGCTCCGGGTCGAGCACCAGCACGTGGGTCTCCGCGGGGAACAGCTCGACCAGCAGCTCCATCTCGTCGACCAGGGCCGGGGTCAGCGACTCCATCCCCTCCACGGCCATCCCCTCGGCCAGCTTGTCGGTGAGCTCGCGCAGCTGCGGGTGCTGCTCCCCGAGCTCGGCCGCGCGGCGGCGTACCTCCGGGGTGAGGAGCAGCTCGCGGCACGGCGGCGCCCAGACCCGGTCGACCTTCTCCAGGGTGCGCTGGTCCGCCACCGCGAACGCGCGGATCTCGTCGATCTCGTCGCCGAAGAACTCCACCCGCAGCGGGTGCTCCTCGGTGGGCGGGAACACGTCGACGATGCCGCCGCGCACGGCGAACTCGCCGCGCTTCTCGACCAGGTCGACGCGGGAGTACGCCGCTCCGGCCAGCCGGCGCACGACGTCCTCGAGCTCGACCTCCTCGCCCGGGACCAGCTCGACCGGTGCCAGGTCGGCCAGCCCCTTGACCTGCGGCTGCAGCAGCGAGCGCACCGGCGCGACGACCACCTTCAGCGGCCCGTTGCCCGCCTCGTTGCCGGGGTGCTTGAGCCGGCGCAGCACCGCGAGGCGCCGGCCGACGGTGTCGCTGCGGGGGCTCAGCCGCTCGTGGGGCAGGGTCTCCCAGGCGGGGTAGAACGCCACCGTCGCCGGGTCGAGCACCTCGGCGAGCTCCTCGGTGAGGTCCTCGGCCTCGCGGACGGTCGCCGCGACGACGAGCACGATCCGCCCGGCGTCGACCAGTCCCTTGACCACGAACGGCCGCAGCGAGGCCGGGCCGGTGAGGTCCAGGGTCGCGATCCCCTGCTTCGCGTCCTCCATGGAGGCCGCGAGCGCGGGCTCGCGCAGGACCAGGTCGGCCAGAGCGGCGAGACGCACGTGGGTTCAGCTCCTTCGAGGCACGCACAACGACCCCCAACCGGTGCGGAGAGGGGGTGGTGGAACAGGACCCGAGTCTACGGGGCGGGCGGAGCGGCCTCCTCCTCGCTGCGCAGGATGCAGAACTCGTTGTCCTCGGGGTCGAGCAGCACCACCCAGCCGCTGCCGTCCGGGTTGCGGCGGTCATCGACCTCGCGTGCCCCCAGGGAGACCAGCCGGCTGAGCTCCTGGTCGCGGGTGCCGGCACTCGGACGCAGGTCGAGGTGGAGCCGGTTCTTGACCTGCTTGTCCTCGGGGACCTCGAGGAAGAGCAACGGGTGTCCCCCGTCAGGGCGCTGGATGAAGCACTCCTGGTGCCCCTGCTCGTTGGGGTCCTCGGGATCGTCGACGTACTCCAGGACCTGCTTCCACCACTCGGAGAGCTCGTAGGCGTTGCGGCAGTCGACGGCGGTGTGCGAGATGTAGGACGTCATGGGGCCACCCTGTCCCCTACGTGCGCGGCGCGTCGACCCCTTTCGGGTCCTGCGGATTCGGGGTCTGCGGATTCGGGACCGGAAGCGGTGACCGGATCGCTCGGAGCGCGTCGGCGACGGTGAGCCAGCCGACGACCTCGCGGTGGTCCGCGCTGAGCACCGCCACCGCGCCGGGCGAGGCGTCGAGGGCGTCGAGTGCCGAGTCCAGCCAGTCGGAGGCGACGACGGGGACCGAACGGTCGACCACGTGCGAGACCAGGACGTCGTCGTGGTCGTCGTCGGCCAGGGTCTCCACCGCTGTGCGGCCGTCCAAGACGCCGAGGAAACCGCCCTGCTCGTCGAGCACGGGCAGGCACGGCTCACCCGAGCGCGTGAGCCGGTCGGCAGCGGCGCTCAGCGCCAGGTCACCCGGCACCGGTTGCGGCGGCCGCTTCATCACCTGCCCCACCTCGACCACGGCCGCCCTCGGCGCGCTCTGCTCGGGCGAGGCCAGGTCGATGCCGCGGCGGCGCAGCTTCAGGGTGTAGACAGTGTCGCGCGAGAGCAGGTTGCTCACCCCGGTCGCGAGCACGATCGCCGTCATCAGCGGCAAGATGATGGAGTACTCGCCGGTGAGCTCGAACATGATGATCACGGCCGTGATCGGGGCTCGGGCCGCGCCGGCGAACACCGCGCCCATCCCGATCAGCCCGTAGGCGCCCGCAGGTCCGGCGAGGTCCGGGAGGAGCAGGTGCAGCACCTGGCCGTACGCCGAGCCGAGCATCGCCCCGATGAACAGGCTCGGCGCGAAGACTCCCCCGGAACCACCGATCCCGATGGTCAGGCTGGTCGCGATCGCCTTGCCGACGAGCAGCACCAGCAGGAAGCCGATCGCGTAGCCGCCGGCGACCCCCTTGCTCAGGACGGGGTAGCCGACGCCGTACATCTGCGGCAGGAGCAGGAGCACGCCACCGAGCAGGAAACCGCCGACGGCCGGGCGCAGCCACTCCGGTCCTCGCCAGGTCGCGTCGCAGAGGTCCTCGATCAGGTAGAGCACCCGGGTGAACCCGACACCGACGGCGCCGGCAAGGAGACCCAGCCCGGCGAAGAGGAGGTACTGCTGGACGTGGTCGACGGCGAACTCGGGCAACGACAAGAAGGCCTCGTTGCCCAGGGCAGCACGCCCGATGACGCTCGCCGTGACGCTCGCCAGCACCACCATGCCGAAGGACTCGGCCGCGAAGTCCACGAGGATCAGCTCCATCGAGAAGAACACCCCGGCCAGCGGCGCGTTGAAGGTGGCCGCGATCCCACCGGCCGCCCCGCACGCGACCAGCACCCGCATCCGCCCTTCGGCGACCTTGACCACCCTGCCCAGCGTCGACCCGAGAGCCGAACCGATCTGCACGATCGGTCCCTCGCGCCCCACCGAGCCACCCCCGCCGATGCACAGCGCCGAGGCGAGCGCCTTGACGGCCGCCACCTGGGGCGCGATCCGACCGCCGCGCCTGGCCACGGCGTACATCACCTCGGGGACACCGTGCCCGCGTGCCTCGCGGGCGAAGAAGTACACCAGCGGCCCATAGAGCAGTCCGGCCACCACGGGCGCGAGCACCACGAACCACGGCCCGAGCCACGGGACGAAGTGGTTGCTCGCACGTCCGGCGTCCGAGTAGTCGTCGTGGCCGGAGAGCAGCCGGGTGAAGGACTCGATCAGCCAGCGGAAGACGATCGCGCCGGCCCCGGCCCCGGCGCCGACGGTGACGGCGAGCACCAGCAGACCCGTGGGGCCGGTCCGCAAGGCCTCGAGAACCGCGCGGGGCGTCGCCGCCGTCCAGATCGGGGTGGCAGATGATCGAGAAGCTGGGGCGGACACCCTTGCAGTATGCAACCATTGCGCTATGGAACGAAACCAGCGACCGTCACCGGACGCCGGTGCCGCGGATCTCGCCACCGCGGTGCTCACCGCGTCGCGGGTGCTCGTCAGCGTCTCCGCCCGCTCCCTCTCCGGGGTCGAGGAGAGCCTGACGCTGACCCAGTTCCGCACGTTGGTGGTCCTTCACTCCCGGGACGGCAGTGCGTTGCACGCACTGGCGGAGGAGCTCGGGGTCGGCGCCAGCACGGCCATGCGGATGGTCGACCGGCTCCTCGACAACGGCCTGCTCACCCGCGACGAGAACCCGGCGGACCGGCGTCAGGTCGTGATCTCCCTGACCGCGCGCGGCCGGGCCATCGTCGAGGAGGTGACCGCCCGGCGCCGCGAGGAGATCGCGGCGATCGTCGACCGGATGCCCGAGACCCACCAGGCCTGGCTGGTGGCGGCGCTGCGCAGCTTCGCCGACGCGGCGGGCGAGCCCGAGGCGCTGGTCGAGCGCTGGTAGCCGGCGAGCGTCAGGAGCGCGCGGCGCGACGCTTGCGCCGCGGGGGACGTACGACGAGCACAGGGCACGGTGCGTACTGCTGGACCCGCTGCGCCGTGCTGCCCAGCAGCACCGTCTCGCTCAGACCGCGACCACCGCTGGCGACCACGAGCAGCTCGGCCTCGACCTCCTCGGCGAGCTTGATGATCTCGCTGGCCGGGGACCCGCTGCGCACCAGCTGGTGGACGGTCGGGCCCCAGCCCTGGAACTCGGCCGCGACCTTCGCCAGGGCCGACTCCGCCGCCCGCCGGAACGACTGCACGTCCGCCCCCGGAGAGTCCGCCTCGTCGACCGTGTCGTCGGCGAAGGCCACGGCCGCGAAGGGCCGCACCACGGCGACGATCGAGATCTCGGTGATCGCGGCCGGATCGGCCCACGACCGCAACCGGCGGGCCGCCTCGAGGGACTGGCCCGATCCGTCGATGGCAACGATGACGTGCATCTCAGTGCTCCTCGATCTCGTCGGCCGCGCCCACGCGCGAGCTCTCAGGACTGCCGAAGAAGTGCTCCGCGGCGTACAGGCCACCACCCACCGCGAGCAGGCCGGCGCACCAGACCAGGGCAAAGGGATCGTCGACGACCACGTAGACGAGCAGCACGATGTTGCCGGCGATGCCGGTCCACAGCAGGGCTCGGGGGGCGCGGAAGGAGTCTTCGTGCTCGTCCTGGTCACCGAGCTTGAGCGCCGAGACGATCACGAGCACGTAGATCACCAGGGTCAGCACCACCGTCACCAGCGCGAGCCGCTCCACCACGTCGACACCGACCCCGGCCTTGTTGAGCACCGCTCCGACGATCAGCAGGCCGAAGACGACGAACGCCGCGAAGATCAGAGCCACCCAGGGGCTGCGGCGCTTGGCGTGGATCTTGCCGAAGACCCCGGGGACGACGTCCTCGCGGGCCATCCCGTAGAGGATCCGGGACTGCGTCACCACCGCGACGAGCGTGGTGTTGGTGATCGCGACCATCGCGATCACGGCGAAGAGTGTGGCCATCACGCCGACCGGGATCGGCAGGATCCCGGCCTTGACCACCTCGAGCAGGGCCGCGTCGGAGCCGGCCAGCTTCTTGACAGGGACCGTGAGCGCGGCGGTGGTGGCGACCAGCACGTAGATCACGCCGGCGGTGATCATGCCGCCGACCAGCGCGCGGGGGAAGTTGCGTGACGGGTTGACCGTCTCCTCGGCGACGTTGGCGGCGTTCTCGAAGCCGGTCATGGCGAAGAACGCCAGCGCGACGCCGGCCACGATCGCGAAGATCGGGTTGCCCTCGGCCGAGAAGCTGCCCAGCGTGCTGAAGTCGGCCTTGCCCTGCGCGACGTAGACGATCCCGATGATCATCACGATCACCAGACCGGCGATCTCCACGAACGTCATCAACATGTTGATCACCACCGACTCGGTGATGCCGATGTAGTTCACCACCGCCAGCAGCAGGATGAAGACCAGGCTGACCAGCAGCGCGGGAGGCAGCGTCCACAGCTCGGAGAAGTACGCCGAGAACCCGGTGGCCAGCGATCCCGCGGCGGCGAAGCTGGCCGACAGGAACGTCACCGTCACCAGGAAGGTGAGCGTCCGGTTGCCGAACGCCTTGTTGACGTAGAGCGCGGCACCGGCGGCCTGGGGGTACTTGGTGACCAGCTCGGCGTACGCCAGGCCGGTGATCGTGGCCAGCGTGACGCCGACGGCGAAGGCGATCCAGAACGCTCCACCGACGGCGCCGGCCACGAGGCCGATCAGCACGTAGATCCCCGAGCCGAGCACGTCCCCGAGGACGTAGAAGTAGAGCAACCTGCCGGTGATCGAGCGTTTCAGCTCGCTCTCGGGACCCGGGATGTTCTCGTCCACCTCTGCAGCGCTGGATTTCGACATGGCAGCCTCGTTCCTGGACCGGGAGTGCGATTCCCTTCCGGTGCCCGGAAACGGGCGGGGCAAACGTCCCGGAGTGGGACGGTTGTCCCGGCGCTACTGGACCACGACCTCGATCCGCTGGAACTCCTTGAGCTCGGTGTAGCCCGTGGTCGCCATCGCCCGGCGCAGGGCGCCGATCAGGTTCATGGTGCCGTCGGCGACGGTGGAGGGGCCGAACAGGATCTGCTCGAGGGTGCCCACGGTCTCGAACTGCACCCGCTCGCCGCGCGGCAGCTCGGCGTGGTGGGCCTCGGTGCCCCAGTGGAAGCCCTTGCCCGGCGCGTCGGTGGCACGGGCCAACGGCGAGCCGACCATCACGGCATCGGCACCGCAGGCCACGGCCTTGGCGATGTCGCCGCTGCGGCCGATGGACCCGTCGGCGATCACGTGCACATAGCGGCCGCCGGACTCGTCCATGTAGTCGCGGCGCGCGGCGGCCACGTCGGCGACCGCACTGGCCATCGGTACGGCGACTCCGAGCACGGTCCGGGTGGTGTGGGCGGCGCCTCCGCCGAAGCCGACGAGCACGCCTGCGGCTCCGGTGCGCATCAGGTGGAGCGCTGCCTGGTAGGTGGCGCAGCCCCCGACGATCACGGGTACGTCGAGCTCGTAGATGAACTCCTTGAGGTTCAACGGCTCGGCCTGCCCGCTGACGTGCTCGGCACTGACCGTGGTGCCGCGGATGACGAACATGTCGACCCCGGCGTCGACGACGGTCTTGGCGAACTCGTTGGTCCGTTGCGGGCTCAGCGAGCCGGCGACCGTCACCCCCGCGTCGCGCATCTCGCCCAGCCGTCGAGTGATCAGCTCGGCCTTGATCGGCTCGGTGTAGATCGCCTGCATGCGGCGGACGGCGTCGACGCCGCGGAGGCCGGCGACCTCCTCGAGCAGGTCGCTCGGGTCGTCGTACCGCGTCCAGAGGCCTTCGAGGTTGAGCACGCCGAGGCCGCCGAGCTTGCCCAGCTTGATCGCGGTCTCGGGCGACATCACCGAGTCCATCGGCGCGGCCAGGATCGGCAGGTCGAAGCGGTAGGCGTCGATCTGCCAGGCGGTGGACACCTCCTCGGGATCGCGGGTGCGCCGGCTCGGCACGATCGCGATGTCGTCGAAGGAGTAGGCCCGGCGCCCGCGCTTGGCGCGCCCGATCTCGATCTCAGTCACGGCGGCAGTCTGTCACGACGGCCTCACCGAGCGCCCCTCAGAGGGGCCTGCCGTCAGGAGGCGGGCGCCGACCGAGCCAGGTCGAGGTGCATCACCAGCAGCGCCACCAGGGAGCCGTCCGGCAGCTCGAACGCCTCCGGCACCGTGCCCACGACCTCGAAGCCCAGCGAGCGCCACAGCGCCACGGCCGCGTGGTTGCTCGCGACCACCGCGTTGAACTGGATCGCACGGAAGCCCTGCCGGCGGTGCCACTCCACGACGTACTCCCCCAGCGCCCGGCCTACCCCGTGACCGCGGGCGGCCGCACCGACCATGAAGGAGGCGGTGCCGACGTGCGAGCCCTGCGCAGGACGGTTGGGCCCCATCTTCGCCGCCCCCAGCAACGTGCCGTCCGCCTCGGCGACGACCCGGTGCGTGGCCTGACCCCAGAACGCGCGCGCCGCCGTTTCGTCGAGGTCGCGCTCGAGGGCGTAGGTGCGGCCGTCCTCGACCACCTCCCGCAGGATCGGGGCGAACGCCGCCCAGTCGTCCTCGCGCCAGCTCCGGATCGTCACGTGCCCACTCACAGGTCGAAGACCTCGCTCAGCACGCTCGCCACCCCGTCCTCGTCGTTGGTGGGTGCGACGTGGTCGGCGACCTCGAGCACCGTGGGGTGGGCGTTGCCCATGGCGTACGACGTGCCGGCCCAGGTGAGCATCGGCAGGTCGTTGGGCATGTCACCGAAGGCGATCACGCCGGCGGCCCCCACGCCGAGACGGTCGGCGACCGTGGCCAGCGTGGCCGCCTTGGTGACACCGACGGCGCTGATCTCGATCAGGCCCTCCATCGACCACGAGGGCGTGGCCCGGTCGCCCACTGCCGCGGTGACGCCCTCGCGCAGCTGGTCGAAGGGGAGCGAGTCGTGCCGCACGAGCACCTTGACCGCGTCCTGGTCCCAGACGTCCTCGAGCGCGCCGCGCGGGGTCTCCGCGGGCAGGTCGTGCCGCCCGACGAACCCCTCGCCGAGCCGGATGCCGTCGACCGTCTCGATCGCGAACGCCACCCCGGGCACGTCCTCGGCGATCGCGCGGGCCAGCTCGAGCCCGTGGTCGCGGGCGATGCCGGACACCGAGTGGACGCGCTGCGCCGTCACGTCGTACACCACAGCGCCGTTGGCGACGATCGCAAGACCGTGCGTGCCGACGTCGGCCCACAGCAGCTCCATCCAGCGCAGCGGACGCCCGGTGACGAAGACCACCGGCACCCCGGCGAGGTCGAGCGCCGTGAGCAGCTCACGGGTGCGCGCCGACACCGAGCCGTCACTGCGCAGCAGCGTCCCGTCGAGGTCGGTCGCGACCAGGCGCGGGCGCCTCGGCCGTGAGCTCAGCGCCACGAGTAGTTGGGCGCCTCAGCAGTGATCTGGACGTCGTGGGGGTGGCTCTCCTTGAGACCGGCGGAGGTGATCCGCACGAAGCGGCCCTTCTCGCGGAGCTCGGAGATGCTGCGCGCCCCGACGTAGAACATCGACTGGTGCAACCCGCCGAGGAGCTGGTGGGAGACCGCCGAGAGCGGGCCGCGGTAGGCGACCTGACCCTCGATGCCCTCGGGGACGATCTTGTCGTCGCTCTCCACGTCGGCCTGGAAGTAGCGGTCCTTGGAGTAGGACTTCTTGCCCCGGCTCGACATCGCGGCCAGCGACCCCATGCCGCGGTAGGACTTGTACTGCTTGCCGTTGACGAACACCAGCTCGCCCGGGCTCTCCTCGCACCCTGCGAGCAGGGAGCCGAACATCACCGACTCGGCGCCGGCGACGAGCGCCTTGGCGATGTCGCCGGAGTACTGCAGCCCCCCGTCGGCGATCAGCGGGACGTCCGCCGGCCCGCAGGCCAGCGAGGCCTCGTAGACCGCGGTCACCTGGGGCACGCCGACCCCGGCCACCACGCGCGTCGTACAGATCGAGCCCGGTCCGACGCCGACCTTGACCGCGTCCACACCGGCGTCGATGAGGGCCTGGGCGCCGGCGCGCGTGGCGACGTTGCCCCCGATCACCTGCACCGCGCGCGTGGCGGGGTCGGTCTTGAGCTTGCGGATCATGTCGAGCAGCAGCCGTGCGTGACCGTGCGCGGTGTCCACCACCAGCACGTCGACACCTGCCTCGATCAGCGTGGTCGCCCGCTGCCAGGCCTCACCGAAGTAGCCGACCGCGGCACCCACGAGCAGCCGCCCGTCGGCGTCCTGCGAGGCGTGGGGGAACTGCTCGGACTTCACGAAGTCCTTGACCGTGATCAGGCCGGTGAGCCGACCCTGGTCGTCGACCAGCGGCAACCGCTCGCGCTTGTGCTTGCGCAGCAGCATGGTGGCGTCCTCGCGGCTGATCCCGGGAGGGGCCGTGATCAGCGGCATCGGGGTCATCACCTCGTCGACCTTGGTGGTGGCCCACTCGGCGACCGGGACGAAGCGCAGGTCGCGGTTGGTGATGATGCCGAGCAGCCGCAGGTCGGCGTCGACGACGGGGAGGCCGGAGATGCGGTACTGGCCGCAGATCTCGTCGAGCTCCTCCAGCGTCGCGTCGGGCCCGATGGTGACCGGGTTGGAGATGATCCCGGTCTGGGTCCGCTTGACGAGGTCGACCTGGTAGGCCTGGTCCTCGATCGAGAGGTTGCGGTGGAGGATCCCGATGCCGCCCTGCCGGGCCATGGCGATCGCCATCCGGGACTCGGTGACGGTGTCCATCGCGCTCGAGATCAGCGGCGTGCGCAAGGTGATGTCGCGGGTCAGCCGGGTGGTGGTGTCCACCTCGCTCGGGATGACGTCGGTCTCGCCAGGGAGCAGCAGGACGTCGTCATAGGTCAGGCCGAGAGGAGCGAACTTGGCGGGGAGCTCGGAAGCGAACTCCGGGGGGACACCTGAGGACATCGGTTTCCGCGGGCCTTCCGGTTGGCGAGTCGCCAAGTCTACCGGGCGGCCAGGTCCAGCTCCGCAACGGCAATGCGTACCCGCAGCAGGCCCGCCGAGGACCTCATCCGCGCCCGCAGACCCGACCTGCAGACCATCGCCACGGTGCCCTCGTCGCCCGAGGGCGCCTCGAGCACGACCTCGTCGAGACCGCACCCGGCCGCGATCACGGCCGCACGTCCCAGCAGGGCGGTGCCGATGCCGCGTCGGCGCCAGGCCGGTGCCACCTCGATCGTCAGCAGGGTCCCCTCCTCGCCCGCGAACGCCGCCGCCCCGACGACATGACCGCCCAGCAGGGCCAGGACGCCGCTGCCGGTCTCGTCGTACTCCACCTCCGCCCGCTGGGGAGGGGGATGCGGGTCCTCGGCCTGCGCCAGGGCGGCCAGCGCCGCGGCGCGCGCGTGCTCGGTGGCGGACCACGCATCCGGGTCTCGGCCCAGCAGCCGCTCGAGCAGGGTCGGCAGCAGGTCAGGATCGGCGATCACGTCGTACGCCGCGCTGAGCCAGCGAGCGGGCTGGTCGAGCAGGTCGTGAGTGGTGCAGGGTTCGACGCTCACCTCGTCGGCGCCTGCACCACTCACGAGCTCGAGGACCCCGTCGGCCGTCCAGGTGTCCGGAGCGTGGATCACCAGCTCGTCGGTCACCTTGCCGAGATCGGGGAAGACCTGGAGTGCCAAGATGTTCAGCTCGGACTCGCCGCACCGCCCGGCGAGCAGCGCCAGCGCCCCCGGCCGCTCGCGGAGGGTGGCTCGCACACGGAAGTACATGGCTCGATGGTGCTGCCCTTGCGTTGCGAACAGACTGCGGCTGTGTTGCGGGCGTGAGAACAAGCAGTGCTTAGGTGGAGGTATGGACGCGGTGTCGGCCGCCTTCGCGGCGGTGCCCCGGGCAGGCTTCCTGCTCGACCGCGACCGTGCCCGGGCCGATCTCGACGCTCCCGTGCCGATCGGCCACGGCCAGACCAACTCCCAGCCGCGGACCGTGGCGGCCATGCTGCGGCTGCTCGCGGTCGAGCCCGGTCACCGGGTGCTCGACGTGGGGGCGGGCTCCGGGTGGACCACCGCGCTGCTGGCCGAGCTGACCGGTCCGGGCGGCACCGTGATCGGGGTCGAGTTGGTGCCCGAGCTGGTGGAGCTCGGGACGGCCAACCTGGGGCGTACGTCGCACCCCTGGGCCTCGATCCGGCCCGCGGCCCCGGACGTGCTCGGCTGGCCGACCGGTGCGCCGTACGACCGGATCCTGGTCTCGGCCGACGCTCCAGCCCTGCCGGAGGAGCTGCTCGAACAGCTCGGCGACGAGAGCCGGATGGTCGTGCCCGTGCGCAGCACGATGACCCTGGCCGTCCGCACCGGGCGCCGCCTGCGCGTCAGCGAGCACGGGGGGTACCGCTTCGTTCCGCTGATCGGGGGGCGCGGTTTTCAGGAGAGCTTGTGAAACTTGTGACGAACGAGGCGACTACCCCGTCGTACGGCGGACCGCGGCCGGTTTTCCATGTGGAGAAGTGAAACTGCCTCTTCACACACCACGCGCGGTGTGTGAAGAGGCAGTTTGGGTTCTTAACCTGGGAAACCGACCCCCCCGACAGGGAGCCCGGCCCCAGAGCTCACTCGATCAGTGGCCGTGCCCGTGCCCGTGGCCGGCGGCCTGGGGCTCTTCCTCTTCGGGCTTGTCCACGATCAAGGTCTCGGTGGTGAGCAGCATCCCCGCGATGGAGGAGGCGTTCACCAGCGCCGACTTGGTCACCTTGACCGGGTCGAGCACGCCCTGGGAGACCAGGTCGCCGTACTCGCCGGTCGCGGCGTTGTAGCCGTTGCCGACACCGAGCTCGCGCACCTTGGCCACGACGACGTAACCCTGCTCGCCACCGTTCTCGGCGATCCAGCGCAGCGGCTCCGAGGCGCTCATCCGCACGACGCGGACACCGGTCGCCTCGTCACCGGTCATGCCCAGGTCACCGTCGAGGACCGAGACGGCGTGGATCAGCGCGGACCCACCACCGGCGACGATGCCTTCCTCGATCGCGGCGCGCGTCGCGGAGACGGCGTCCTCGATCCGGTGCTTCTTCTCCTTGAGCTCGACCTCGGTGGCCGCGCCGACGCGTACGACGCACACGCCGCCGGCCAGCTTGGCGAGACGCTCCTGGAGCTTCTCGCGGTCCCAGTCGGAGTCGGTGTTCTCGATCTCGGCCTTGATCTGGTTGACGCGGCCGGTGACCTCCTCGTGGGAGCCACCACCCTCGACGATCGTGGTGTTGTCCTTGGTGACGACCACGCGACGCGCGGTGCCGAGCACCTCGAGGCCCACCTGGTCGAGCTTGAGGCCGACCTCGGGGGCGATCACCTGGCCACCGGTGAGGGTGGCGATGTCCTGCATCATCGACTTGCGACGGTCACCGAAGGCCGGGGCCTTGACCGCGACGGCGTTGAACGTGCCACGGATCTTGTTCACGACCAGGGTCGAGAGCGCCTCGCCCTCGACGTCCTCGGCGAGGATGAACAGCGGCTTGCCGGCGGCGATGACCTTCTCCAGCAGCGGCAGCAGCTCGGAGATCGTGGAGATCTTGCCCTGGTGCAACAGGATGTAGGGGTCGTCCAGGACGGCCTCCATCGACTCCTGGTCGGTGACGAAGTACGGCGAGAGGTAGCCCTTGTCGAACTGCATCCCCTCGGTGAACTCCAGCTCGGTGCCCATGGTGTTGGACTCCTCGACGGTGATCACGCCGTCCTTGCCGACCTTGTCGAAGGCCTCGGCGAGCAGCTCGCCGATGACCTCGTCGCGGCTGGACACGGTGGCGACTGCCGCCATGTCCTTGCGGTCGTCGACGTCGCGCGCCGAGTCCGAGAGCGCCTTGGTCACCGCGGCGGTGGCGGCGTCCATGCCCCGCTTGAGGTCCATCGGGTTGGCACCGGCGGCCACGGCGCGCAGGCCCTCGTGGACCATCGCCTGGGCGAGCACGGTCGCGGTCGTCGTACCGTCACCGGCGACGTCGTTGGTCTTGGTCGCGACCTCCTTGGTGAGCTGGGCACCGAGGTTCTCGAACGGGTCGTCCAGCTCGATCTCACGCGCGACGGTCACGCCGTCGTTGGTGATCGTGGGAGCACCCCACTTCTTGTCCAGCACGACGTAGCGGCCGCGCGGGCCGAGCGTCACCTTCACAGCGTTGGCGAGCTTGTCCACGCCGCGCTCGAGCGAGCGGCGGGCGTTCTCGTCGAACTCCAGAATCTTGGGCATCGCAGGGATGCTCCTTTCACAAAGTCGGTAGAAAGCAGTAGTCCGAGGCAGAAAGCGTCAGTCCGGTCGCCCGGAGAGTTGCTTTCGGCCTCGGACTACGCGGGATGGATCAGGAAACGATCGCGAGCACGTCGCGGCCGGAGAGGATGAGGAACTCCTCGCCGGAGTACTTGATCTCCGTGCCGCCGTACTTGCTGTAGATCACGCGGTCGCCGACGGAGATGTCCATCGGGATGCGCTCGTCGCCGTCGTCGTTGAAGCGGCCGGGGCCTACGGCGATGACCTCGCCCTCCTGCGGCTTCTCCTTGGCGGTGTCCGGGATGACCAGGCCGGAAGCCGTGGTCTGCTCGGCGTCCAGCGCCTTGACGACGATCCGGTCCTCGAGGGGCTTGATGTTGACCGACACTAGTGATCAACCTCTACTTTCCACACAGTCGTTGGGTTTCGGAAGTTTGCTGCCTGTGATGACGTACGCCGTCGCGGGGGTCGTACCTCGGCACAAGCGCTGGCACACTCACTAGGAGAGTGCCAATGCAGAAACTAGCACTCTCACCAACCGAGTGCCAGCACTGGCCCTCCTGACTGCGAGGATGGCCCGGTGGACCTCGACGCCTTCCGCTGGCTGCTCACCGACGACGGGCACCGACTGCTCCGCGCTGCCACCGAGGCCGGGGACGACAGCCTGCGCACGCACGCCCTGCTCCGCCGCAGCGCCGAGCCGGCCCGGGTGGCCGCCGCCCTCACCCAGGTCGAGCTGCGACGCCGGGCCGTGGCGAAGTTCGGGGACCTGGCCGCCCGGATGTTCTTCACCTCCGAGGGCCTCGAGCAGGCCACCCGGCTGCCGGTGGCCACCCATCGCGCGGCCCGGCTCCAGGCGGCCGGATCGGCCACGCTGGTCGACCTCGGCTGCGGCATCGGCGGCGACCTGGTCGCGTTCGCGCGGGCCGGGATCACCTGCGTCGGACTGGACCTCGACCCGGTCCGGGTCGCAGTCGCCGAGGCCAATCTGGCGGCGCTCGACCTCGGCGGCGTTGTGGCCCGGGCCGACGCGACCACGATCGACCTGGACCCCTTCGAGGTGGTGTACGCCGACCCGGCGCGCCGTACCGTCCGGGGACGCAGCTTCGACGCCGACGAGTGGACGCCCCCCTGGTCGTTCGTGGAGACACTGCTGGACCGCGACGCCGTGGTGAAGCTGGCCCCCGGGATCCCGCACGACCTCGTGCCCGACGGGGTCGAGGCGGAGTGGGTCAGCGACCACCGCGAGGTCAAGGAGGCCGTGCTCTGGTCGGGCCGGCTGGCGACCACCCGGCGACGCGCGACCGTGCTGTTCACCGGGCCGGACGGGACCGGCGGCCTGGCGACGCTGACCGACCAGGACGACCCGGGCGCCGCGGTGGGGCCGGTCACGGAGTTCCTCTACGAGCCCGACGGGGCAGTGATCCGGGCCGGTCTGGTCACGGCCGTCGCCGACGGGGTCGGGGGGCACCTGGTCGACGAGCACATCGCCTACGTCACCTCATCGCAGTCGTTCCGGACACCGTTCGCCCGTGGCTACCGCGTCCTCGAGGAGCTGCCCTTCCGGGAGAAGCAGCTGCGCGCCGCCCTGCGGGAGCGCGGCATCGGGCGCCTGACGATCAAGAAGCGCGGAGTCTCCGTCGTCCCCGAGGAGCTGCGCCGACGACTCTCCCTCTCCGGTGACGCCGAGGCGACGATCGTGCTCACCCGGGTCGCCGACAAGGGCACCGCGCTGCTGGTCGAGCCGTTCTAGAGTCGCGCTGCAACCCGTCCTGGCAACCCGACCTGGCAACCCGACCTGGCAACCCGACCTGGCAACCTGTCCTAGCAACCTGTCCGGGGCAGGCCGCCGACCTGCACGGGCAGGTGCCCGGGAGCCGGAGCGAGGCCGAGCAGGTGGCGTACGACCGCACGCATCGGTCCTGCTCCCTGGCCGTAGGCGGCGAGCCGGACCGAGGCTTTGCTCCGCGCCAGGAGGTTGGGCCGGTCCAGGGCGACCGCGACGCGGCCCTTGGCCGCGGAGTCGGTGGCGAGCACCACCTTGTCGCCCTTGGCCGAGAGGCGCAGGCCCTCCTCCTTGGCGACGCGCCGGAAGGCGGCGACCGCAGCGGAGGCGCCGGAGACTCGGACACTGGAGCCGACCAGTCGACCTGAGCACGGTCCGGAGACCGAGGTGAGCGCGGCGGCGGAGAGTCGTGCTGCGGCCGGGGCGCCGCTGCCCAGGGCCTTGGTGCGCAGGAGCGGCTCCTCGTGCAGCAGCAGCGCGATCATCCGCGTCGCCGCCTCGTCCACGCGGGCCCGTGACAGCGAACCCGCGCGCACCGCCCGGACGATGCCCGCGCGAGCAGCGGCAGGGTCAGGGGGCATCAGCACGACGTCGGCCCCGGCGGACAGTGCCTGGGCGCCCACGACCGAGCTGGGATAGCGACGCGAGACGCCGACCATCCCGAGGCCGTCGGTGACGACGAGACCCTCGAACCCGAGCTGCTCGCGCAGCAGACCCGTGGTCACCTTGCGCGACATCGAGGCGGGCACGCCCGGGTCGATCGAGCGTACGTCGACGTGGCCGGTCATCACGACGGTCGCACCGGCGGCGATGGCCCGGCGGAACGGCACCAGGTCGGTCGCCATCAGCTGCGCCCGGGTCTTGCGCTGCACCGGCAACGCGAAGTGGCTGTCACTGGTCAACGACCCGTGGCCGGGGAAGTGCTTGAGCGAGCCGAGCATGCCGGCCGCGCGCAACCCGCTGTCCGCCGCGACGACCTGTGCGGCCACGGCTGCGGGCCGGTCACCGGCCGACCGGGAGCCGATCACCGGGTCGGAGAGCCCGCGGGTCACGTCGGCCACCGGAGCCATCACGGCGGTGAAGCCGAGGCTGGCCATCTCGCGGGCGTTCGCGGTGGCAGCGGCCTCGGTCAGGTCCGGACGGTCGGCCGCCCCGGCAGCGAGGAACGTCGGGAAGGCCGTGGCCGGTGCGCCGACCCGGGCGACCCGGCCACCCTCCTGGTCGACACCGACGAAGGCGGGGTAGCCGCGCGCGGCGACGACCCGGCGTACGCCCTGGTTGACGCGGCGGATCTGAGCGGCCGAGGTGATGTTGACGGCGACCGGCAGCGTGCCGCCGAGGTGGAGGCGCCGCACCAGGTCGGCCGGGGAGCCGGTGCCGGAGTAGCCGGTGACGATCACCTGCCCGGCGACCTCGGTCACGCTCATCCGGCTGACCAGGTCGGCCGCCTGCCTGGTCTCGGCGGCGGTGGTCCCGGGGACGCGGGCTTGCGCGACCCGACCCCCGACGAGTGCAGTGCCCGCCAGCTGGGCGGTGTCGCCGAGCGCGGCGCCGCGCGGGGTGGAGGGAAGGGCGAGGAACGCCAGCGGCAGGCACGCCGCGGCAAGCAGGATCAGCGGACGCCCGAGCACTGCCGAAGTCTCTCACCTCCGAGGAGGTCGAGTGACCGGATCGGTCAGCCGTCGAGGGCTGCCCTCTCCGCAGCGATCGTGGTGTCGTCGCCGTGGCCGGTGTGCACCACGGTGTCGTCGGGCAGTGCGAACAACTTGGCCCGGATCGAGTCCTTGATCTCGTCCGCGTCGCTGAAGGAGCGGCCGGTCGCACCGGGGCCGCCCTGGAAGAGGGTGTCACCGGTGAACACGCAGCCGAGGTCGTGGACGTAGAGGCAGATCGCGCCCGGTGCGTGCCCCGGGGTGTGCAGCACCTTGAGCACCGCGCCCGCGACCGTGACCGTCTGGCCGTCCTCGAGGTCGACGTCCCACAGGTGGTCGGCGTGGGTGAGCTCCCAGACCGGCTTGTCGGCCGGGTGCATCAGGATCGGTGCACTGGTGCGCTCGCGCAGCTCGGGGGCGACGCGCACGTGGTCGTCGTGCGCGTGGGTGCAGATGATCGCCTTGACGCGACGCCCGGCGACCACGGCCAGGATGTCCTCGACGTCGTGGGGGGCGTCGATCACGACGCACTCCTCGTCGTCGCCGATCACCCAGATGTTGTTGTCCACCTCGTGGGTCTCGCCGTCCAGGCTGAAGGTCCCGCTCGAGACGGCGTGGTCGATACGCACCGAAGAACTCATGCCACCGACCCTAGAGGGGGTCTCCACCGCGCGCACGCAGCACCGTCGCCACCGCGAGACCGACCAGCATCCCGGCCGCATCCGCCAGCCAGTCGCCCACGGTGCCGTCGCGACCGATCGGCAACACCGCCTGAAGCACCTCGGAGACCCCGGCGTACGCCAGCAGCCCGCCGGCCAGCGGCAGACGTGCGAGACCCGCCCAGCTGCCGGTGAGAGCCAGCGCGGCGAACAAGGTGCCGTGCACGACCTTGTCGTTGATCGGCAGCCCGGTCGGTACGCCGTCCCCGGGCATGAACAGCACCACGAGGCTGAGCAGGACCACCAGACCGAAGACAGCTCTCGCCACGGGCCTGGCCGTCGCCGCCCTCGTGGTCAGCCCGTGGGTCACAGCAGGACGACGGAGCGGAGCACGTCGCCGTGGTGCATCTTCTCGAACGCCGCCTCGACCTCGTCGAGGGCGATCTCCTCGGTGACGAAGGCGTCGAGGTCGAGCCGGCCCTGCTGGTAGAGGTCGACCAGCATCGGGAAGTCCCGGCTGGGCAGGCAGTCGCCGTACCAGCTGGACTTCAGCGACCCACCGCGGCCGAAGACGTCGATCAGGGGGATCTCGGGGATCTTCATCTCCGGCGTCGGCACACCGACCAGGACGACGGTGCCGGCCAGGTCGCGGGCGTAGAACGCCTGCTTCCAGGTCTCGGGGCGACCGACCGCGTCGATCACCACGTCGGCGCCGTTGCCGTCGGTCAGGGCCTGGATCGCCTCGACCGCGTCGTCGTCCTTGCTGTTCACGGTGTCCGTGGCGCCGAGCTTGCGGGCCAGCTCGAGCTTCCGGTCGTCGATGTCGACCGCGATGATCCTGCTCGCCCCGGCGAGGGCCGAGCCGGCGATCGCTGCGGCACCGACGCCGCCGCAGCCGATCACGGCGACCGACATGCCACGGCCGACGTGGCCGGTATTGATCGCCGCACCGAGACCGGCCATCACGCCGCAGCCGAGCAGGCCGACGGCGGCGGGGCGGGCCTCGGGGTCGACCTTGGTGCACTGCCCGGCGGCGACCAGGGTCTTCTCGGCGAACGCGCCGATGCCCAGCGCCGGGGAGAGCTCGGTGCCGTCCTCGAGAGTCATCTTCTGGGTGGCGTTGTGGGTGGCGAAGCAGTACCACGGCTCCCCGCGGTTGCAGGCGCGGCACTCACCGCACACGGCGCGCCAGTTCAGCACCACGAAGTCACCGGGCTCGACCTCGGTGACCCCCTCGCCCACCGCCTCCACGATGCCGGCAGCCTCGTGGCCGAGCAGGAACGGGAACTCGTCGTTGATCCCGCCCTCGCGGTAGTGCAGGTCGGTGTGGCAGACCCCGCACGCCTGGATCTTCACGACCGCCTCACCCGGACCGGGGTCGGGCACGTTGATCGTGACCACCTCCACGGGTGCTGCCTTCGATCGGGCGATGACGGCCTTGACCTGCTGCATGTGGGGCTCCTGTCGGGTCGCTCAGGTGGTCTGGGATTGCTCATGTAAATCGGGGTTATGGACGCATATCAAGGGCTGTGCCGCGACATCAGCGTCCACATCCCTTGCCGAGTCGTACGGCGCTCAGAGCCCCAGCAGGTGCGCGCGCCGGGCCCTGGTGGCAAGGTACTCCCGCGTCAAACGGGCCAGGGCAGCGCGTCGGGCCGGCCCGAAGAGGTCGGCCCACACGATCCGTGAGATCCCCATACCCATTGAGCGCAACCAGTCCTCCCGCAGCTTCTCCTGCCACAGCGCGTCGGCCGGGTCCAGGGCGATCCCGCCCCGCTCCACGGGCAGGTACTTCAGCTTGCCGTCGAACTCGAAGGCGTGACCGTCGAGCAACAGGTCGACGCGAGCCCGGCGGTCGCCGTCCTCGATCCACACCTGCGTCAGCGGTACGCCGAAGCCCAGCTCGATCACGAGCATCCGGGCGAGGCTCTCCCCGATGTTCTCGGCTCCCGGGTCGGCGAGTGCCACCGCCGAGCGGGCCCGGGTGACGTTCGGCCAGCAGCGCATCTGCTCCAGGACCGCGGCCATCTCCTCGCGTCGTCCACCGCGACGCAGGACCTGGTCGCAGACCGCGACGCCGTCCTCGAGCCCGTACTCCCGCGCCACGTCCACCGCCGTGCGCTCAAGCGAGGTGACGGGGCGGCCGTCGAGCATGACGATCTGGCTCTCCGGCACGTGGGCGGGGTGGTGCTTGACGCCACCCTCGGTCCGGCCGCCTAGGACGCGGGGATGACTGAGGTGCACGAGCTCGCGCCAGTAGGGCCGGCACGCGAGTCCGTGCGCCACTGCCGCCGAGCTGTGGCTCAGCACGTAACGGGCCTGGGCCGTCATCGCCGCAGCGAGCACGCGCAGGTGATGTCGTCGAGCCTCATCGGCACTGTCCCACTCCCAGCGTTCGAGGTACACACCCCGACGTACGGTCACCCAGGCTCCGCGCGGCTGCAGATGTGTCTTGAGCTGTCGCTCGGTGTAACCGGCCTCGAGGGCCTGGGTCCGAGTGACCAGCCCGTGCTGGGAGTTGGCGACGGCACGCAGTTCAGGAGTCATGCCGCGAACCTGTGGTCGATCCGGCCGGTCAGCAGCCTCGCGCCGCAGCGGCTGTGGACGGCGAGGTGGTTGGCGGGGGCTGTGGACGCGAGCATGACCGGCCCGGCGTACCGCCGACTTGGCGAGGGATGTGGTCGGCACAGGCCCGGAACAGCCCTAGATATGCGTCCATAACCCCGATTTACATGCGCTCGGGCCCCACCACACCCCCTCAGGCGCCCCTCAGGCGAGGATTCGCACGACCGGCATCGAGGAGTCCGCGGGCAGGTCGAGGTCGGAGGGGGTGCGGCCGCGGGCGACCATCTCGGCACCGAGGGCGGCCACCATGGCGCCGTTGTCGGTGCACAGGCCCGGTCGTGGCACGCGCACCCGGATCCCGTGCTGCGAGGCGCGCTCCTCGGCGAGGACGCGCAGCCGTGAGTTCGCCGCGACGCCGCCGCCGATCAGGATGTCGCCGATCCCCTCGCTGCGGGCCGCGTCGACCGCCTTGCGGGTGAGCACGTCGCACACCGCCTCCTGGAAGGACGCGGCGACGTCGGCCACGGGGACGGGCTCGCCGGAGTCCTCACGCGCCTGCACCCAGCGGGCCACGGCGCTCTTGAGGCCGGAGAAGGAGAAGTCGAAGCGGTGTCGCTCGAGGTCACGCCGCGAGCTCAGCCCCCGCGGGAAGTCGATCGCCACCGATGAGCCCGACGACGCGGCCCGGTCGATGTGGGGTCCCCCGGGGAATGGCAGGCCGAGCAGGCGCGCGACCTTGTCGAAGGCCTCCCCGGCGGCGTCGTCGATGGTGGCGCCGAGCGGCTGGATCGAGGAGGTCACGTCATCGACGCGCAGCAACGAGGAGTGCCCTCCGGAGACCAGCATGGCCAGGCACGGGTCGGGCAGGGCGCCGTGCTCGAGCTGGTCGACCGCCACGTGGGCGGCGAGGTGGTTCACGCCGTACAGCGGCTTGCCGAGGCCGATGGCGAGCGCCTTGGCCGCGGCCACCCCGACCAGCAGCGCACCGGCGAGCCCGGGCCCCGACGTCACGGCGAGCGCGTCGACGTCACGCAACCGGATCCCTGCGGTCGCGCACGCCCGCTCGATCGTGGGCACCATCGCCTCGAGGTGGGCCCGGGAGGCGACCTCGGGTACGACGCCGCCGAAGCGCGCGTGCTCCTCGACCGAGGACGCGACGGCGTCGGCCAGCAGGGTGTGGCCCCGCACGATCCCGACACCGGTCTCGTCGCAGGAGGTCTCGATGCCGAGCACGAGAGGGGCAGAGCTGTCGGCGGGAGTCACCGCGCCATTGTGCCGCGCCCCTCCTGCTTTGCCCTCCCGCCCTCCCCGGATACGTTGACCAGCGCTGTCGGTTTTTCAGGAGAACCTGTGAAACCAGCACTTCTCTGCCGTTGCAAGGGCGGGTGAGTGCCAGTTTCACAAGGTCTCCTGAAAAACCGCGACCGCGAACCGCAGCCACCCCACCACGCGCGGAGGAACCCATGGACCTGTACGACGACGCCCGGGCGATCGGGGACGACCTCACCAACCTGCGGCGCGAGCTGCACCGGGAGCCGGAGATCGGGCTGGACCTGCCGCGCACGCAGGAGCGGGTGCTGGGCGAGCTCGAGGGGCTGGGCCTGGAGATCTCGACCGGGACCGGCACCACCTCGGTGACCGCGGTGCTCCGTGGTGGTGCGCGCGACGACGCGGCTCCCCGGACGGTGCTGCTGCGCGCCGACATGGATGCGCTCCCGGTGGCCGAGGAGACCGGCCTGGACTTCGCCTCCACCAACGGCGCGATGCACGCCTGCGGCCACGACCTGCACACCGCGGCGCTGGTCGGGGCGGCCCGGCTGCTCAGCGCCCACCGTGACCGGCTCCACGGCGACGTGGTGCTGATGTTCCAGCCCGGCGAGGAGGGCTGGGACGGTGCAGGCGTGATGATCGAGGAGGGCGTGCTCGACGCCGCCGGGCCGAGGGTCGACGCGGCGTACGGCATGCACGTCTTCTCCGCGATGCTGCCGCAGGGCCGGTTCACCAGCCGGGCGGGCGCGATGATGGCGGCCTCGCACGGCCTGAGCGTGACCGTGCGCGGCGAGGGCGGGCACGGCTCGGCGCCACACCGGGGGCGCGACCCGATCACCGCGACCGCGGCGATGATCACCGCGCTGCAGACGATGGTGACCCGCCGCTTCGACATCTTCGACCCGGTGGTGCTCACCGTCGGGGTGATCGAGGGCGGCACCAAGCGCAACATCATTCCCGACGTGGCCCGGTTCGAGGCGACCGTGCGCCGGTTCTCCGAGGCCAGCGCGACCCGGCTCCGCGAGGCGATCGACGAGACCCTGCGCGGGGTGGCGCTGGCCCACGGCGTCAGCGTCACCTACGAGTTCCTCGACGAGTACCCGCTGACGGTCAACACCGCCGCCGAGGTCGACTTCGGCGCAGGGGTCGTGCGCGAGGTCCTCGGGGAGGACCGCTACGAGCACATGGTGGCGCCGATCGCCGGGTCCGAGGACTTCTCGCGCGTGATCGCGGCGGTGCCGGGGGCGTTCATCGGCCTCGGCGCGCTGCTGCCCGGGCTCGACCCGGCGACGGCGCCCAACAACCACAGCCCGCGGGCGGACTTCGACCCGACCGTTCTCCCGGACGCAGCCACGGTCTACGCCGAGCTCGCCGTACGCCGCCTGGAGGCGCTCGCCCTCCCCTAGCGTCCCGCCGGCGCCGCAACCTGGCGGACGCCACCGGGACCCAGGTCGAGCCGGAGCACGACCGCGGTGGCCCCGTCGGAGTAGTAGCGGGCCCGCCGGTCGATCTCCACGAAACCCAGGCCGGCGTAGAACGCCAGGGCTCCGTCGTTGTCCTCGCGCACCTCGAGCAGCATCCGGTCGGCCTCCGTGCGGGCCGCCGCGGCGATCGAGGCCCGGGCCAGCAGCGTCGCGATCCCGCGCCTGCGGTGGGCCGCGGCCACCGCGATCCGCTGCAGCTCGGCGATGTCGCCCGCCGACGAGGTCACGGCGTGACCGACCACCTCACCTGCGCACTCGGCGACCAGGTAGGTCACCGTCGGCAGGTTGCCCGCCACGCCCTCCCTGACCAGGCCGGCGGACCACGCGTCGGCACCCAGCGCCTCCTGCTCGAGCCGGGCGACGTCTGCGGCGTCCGCCTTCTCGGCCGCTCGGACCTGTGTCGAAGGGTTCACCGGGCCAAGGGTGCCATCCCGGCAGACCCCCGGTTCGGGTGATCCGGACCAATCCGGCAGGGCCTGCGGCGACGAACACCATGCATGGCCACTCAGCGCACTTCTGCCAACTTCGGCGTCGGCATCCTCGCGGCACTCGCGGGAACCGCCGCCGGGCACCTCGTCGCCGCGGTCACCACTCCCGCCTCCTCCCCGGTCCTGGCGGTGGGTACGGCGGTGATCAACCTGACCCCGACCCCGGTGAAGACCTGGGCCGTGCGCACGCTCGGCACCGCCGACAAGCCGGTGCTGATCGGCTCGGTGCTGATCGGCGCGCTGCTGCTGGCCGGTGTCGCAGGAGTCGTGGCGAGCAGGCGTCTCGCCGCCGGTGTCGCCCTGCTGGTCGCGATCGTCGGCGCCGCAGGGGTGGCCGCGCTGGTCCAGCCCGCCGCCGGCCCGCTCGACGTGATCCCCTCCCTGGTCGCCGCCCTGGTCGGCTTCGGGGTCCTTCTCTACCTGCTGCGCGGCGGCGGTGACCCCCGGCACGCGCTGCAGGGTGCGACCGCGGACGACGCGGCCCACCGGGACGCAGCCGGGTCGTCGCGTCGCGGCGTCCTGATCGGCAGCGGCGTGGTCGCGGCGGCGGCGGTGGTCCTGGCAGGAAGCGGGCAGCTGATCATCCGCGCCCGCAACAAGATCTCCGACCTCGTGCTTCCCAAGGCGGCCGACCCGCTGCCGCCGATGCCCACCGGGCTGGAGAAGCAGTACCCCGGGATCAGCACGTTCGTGACACCGAACGAGAAGTTCTACCGCGTCGACACCAACCTCACCGTCCCGGTGGTCGACCTCCCGAGCTGGTCGCTGACCGTCGACGGCGACGTGGAGAACGAGCTCACCTTGAGCTTCGAGGAGCTCACGAAGATGAACGTCGTCGAGCACGACATCACCTTGACCTGCGTCAGCAACGAGGTCGGCGGCAGCCTGGTCGGCTCGGCCCGCTGGCTCGGCGTACCCCTGCAGGACGTGCTCGACCGGGCTGGCGTCGGCTCCAAGGCCGACCAGATCCTCTCCACCGCGGTGGACGGCTTCACGATCAGCACACCCCTCGAGGTCGCCACCGACGGTCGCAACGCGATCCTCGCCTTCGCCATGAACGGTGAGCCCCTCCCCCGTGAGCACGGGTTCCCGGTGCGTCTGGTCGTGCCCGGTCTCTACGGCTACGTCGGCGCCACCAAGTGGCTCCAGCGCCTCACCCTGACGACGTACGACGCGCAAGAGGCCTACTGGACCAAGCGCAAGTGGGCCATCGACGCGCCGATCAAGCTCTCCAGCCGCGTCGACACCCCCCGCCCCCTGTCCACGATCGACCCCGGCAAGACCGCCATCGGGGGTGTCGCCTGGGCCCAGCCCGACGGCGTGGCCAAGGTCGAGGTCCGCCTCGACGGCGGCGAGTGGCAGCAGGCCGAGCTCGGTCCCGACGCCGGCACGGAGTACTGGCGCCAGTGGTACCTGCCCTGGGACGCCACCTCCGGACGCCACCAGATCGCCGTACGGGCAACGAACACCGCAGGCAAGGTCCAGGTGACCGAGCGAGCGATGCCGTTCCCCGACGGCTCCAGCGGCGTGCAGGAAGTCGTCGTCCTCGTGTCCTGAGACGGCTGTCGAGGATGCTCCCGAATTTTCGCCAAACCGCACCAATCCGGTTCCACCATCGCCACGAATCACTGGCACAACCTTCAACGAAAGGCTCCATCATGAACTCGAACCTCAAGCGTGCCGGCCTCAGCGTCGCAGCACTCACCCTGACCTTCGGCCTGGCTGCCTGTGGCTCCGACTCTGAGAGCACCAGCTCCTCCACGCCGACCCCGGTCGACGAGAGCACCCCCAGCCAGACCACCGACGCCTCGGCCGAGGGCACCTTCGGTCCCGCGTGCGACTCGATCCCCAAGGACGGCGCAGGCTCCTTCCAGGGCATGTCCACCGCCCCGGTCGCGACCGCCGCCAGCGCCAACCCGGTGCTGTCCACCCTGGTCGCCGCCGTGAAGGCCGCCGACCTGGTCGACACGCTGAACTCCGCACCCGAGATCACCGTCTTCGCCCCGGCCAACTCGGCCTTCGAGAAGATCCCCGCGAAGGACCTCGACGCGCTGCTCAAGGACAAGGCCGCTCTGACCAAGGTGCTCACCCACCACGTGGTCGGCGGCAAGCTCAGCCCGGAGCAGGTGGCCGGCGAGCACGAGACCCTTGCCGGTGACAAGATCACCGTCGAAGGCTCCGGCGAGTCCTTCAGCATCCCCGCCGACAGCTCCAACGTCGTCTGCGGCAACATCACCACGGCGAACGCGACGGTCTACGTCGTCGACTCCGTGCTGATGCCGACCAGCTGACCTTCGTTTCCACAAATCTGCGAAGGTTCCCTGGTGACCAGTTTCAGTTCCGATCCCTCCGGCTCCCCTCACGGGGAGCCGGAGGTGACCGGGGTCCCCTCGCCCGCACCGGGTCGGGACAGCCGCCGTGACCTCGGCGAGCTGCTCCGAAGCTCGGGGCGTGGCGACGAGGCCGCCTTCGCCCAGCTGTACGACGCCACCTCGTCGCGAGCCTTCGGACTGGCAGTGCGGGTCGTCCGCGACCCGAGCCAGGCCGAGGAGGTCGCGCAGGAGGCCTTCCTGGAGATCTGGCGCACCGCCAGCCGGTTCGACCCGGACAAGGGCAGTGCCGTCTCCTGGGTCCTGACCATCGTGCACCGCAAGGCCGTCGACCGGGTCCGCTCGGCCGAGGCCAGCACCAGGCGGGACACGACGTACCACCAGAGCAACACCGCAGTCGAGCACGACTCCACCGCCGAGGCCGCACAGGCCTCGATGGAGGCGCGAAGGGTCCGGCTGGCGCTGGACTCGCTGACCGAGGTCCAGCGCGAGGCGCTGGAGCTCGCTTACTTCAAGGGCTACACGCACACCGAGGTCGCCAAGATGTTGGACCTACCGGTAGGCACGGCCAAGACGCGGATCAGGGATGGCCTGATCCGACTGAGAGACACGATGGGAGTGGGACAGTGACCGAGTCATTGCACGCACTGTCCGGTGCCTACGTGGTCGGCGCACTCGACGACCACGAGCGCGCGATCTTCGAGGGACACCTGCCCGGTTGCCTGGACTGCCAGGCCGAGGTGGCCAGTCTCCGAGAGGCTGCTGCCGTTCTCGCCGCCGACGCCGAGCTCACCCCTCCCGACTCCCTGCGCGCCTCCGTGCTGGCCGGCATCCGCAACATCCGGCCGCTGCCCCCCGAGGCCGGCACGACCTCGTCCTCCTACGACGACGGGCCGCAGCTCGTGCAGCCCGTCGAGACCGAGGAGCCCGTGGAGGCTCCCGTCCCGAGCAACGTCGTCCCCATGCGCCGCCGGCGCTTCCGGATCGCGACCCTGGCAGCCGCGGCCGCCGTGGTCACCGCGATCGGTGTCGGAGGCACCTGGCAGCCCTGGCAGGACAACCCCACCTCCTCGCTCAGCGCCGCCGACCGTGTGCTCGCTGCTTCGGACGCGCAGCGGGTCAGCACCGAGTTCACCGACGGCTCCAGCGCCACGGTGGTCCGCTCGGTCAAGGAGGGCCGCGCGGTCCTGCTCACCCGCAACATGGCCGCCCCGCCCAGCGGCAAGGCCTTCGAGCTGTGGTTGCGCGACGACCAGGGTCGACTGTCCCCGGCCGGTCTGATGACCACCGCCGGTGACCACAAGCTCCTCCTCTCCGGCGACGCCACCCTGGCGACCGGGGTCGGGATCACCGTCGAACCCGCGGCCGGGTCCGCACAGCCGACCACCAAGCCGCTGGCGATGCTCGAGCTCTCGGAGGCGGACGCATGAACCCCGCATCCCACCCCCGCGTAGCCGTCATCGGCAGCGGGGTGGCCGGACTCACGGCTGCCCACGTGATCGCACCGCAGGCCCACGTCACCCTCTTCGAGGGCGACACCCGCCTCGGTGGCCACGCCGACACCCACGTGTTCGAGCACGGGGGCGAGGAGTGGGCCATCGACACCGGGTTCATCGTGCACAACGAGCGCACCTACCCCAACCTGCTGCGGATGTTCGACGAGCTCGGGGTGCAGACCCAGGAGTCCGAGATGTCGATGTCGGTGCGCTCCGACGAGACCAAGCTGGAGTACGCCGGCGCGCTCGGCCTTCCCGGGTTGTTCCCGACCTGGCGGCTCGCGGCCCGCCCGGAGTACCTCCGGATGCTGGTGGAGATCCCCCGCTTCCACCGGATGGCCCGCAAGCTGCTCGCCACCGACGCCCCCACCAGTGCGGACAGGACCCTGGACGGGACCCTGGACGAGACCCTGGGCGACTTCCTCGAGCGCGGCCGCTTCACACCGTTCTTCCGCACCCACTTCATGGAGTCGCTGGTCGCCTGCGTGTGGTCCTGCGACCCGGCCGTCGCGCTGGAGTACCCCGCTCGCTACCTGTTCAGCTTCCTGCAGCACCACGGCATGCTCCAGATCTTCGGCTCCCCCCAGTGGCGCACCGTCACCGGCGGCTCACGGGAGTACGTCACCCGGATCGCGGCCCGGCTGCCCGACGTCCGCCTGGGCACCAAGGTGACCTCGGTGGCCGAGACCGACGCGGGAGTCGAGGTGACCGACGGCAACGGCAGGGTCGAGACCTTCGACGCCGTCGTCGTCGCCACCCACCCGGGCCAGGCGCTGGCGATGCTGGCCGAGCCGACCGAGGCGCAACGCGAGCTGCTCTCCGCGATCGAGTACTCCCCCAACGTCGCCCAGCTGCACACCGACACCAGCGTGCTGCCGCGCCTGGAGCGTGCCCGCGCATCGTGGAACTACCTGCGTCGGCCCGCCGACGTGGACCGCACCGTGACGGTCAGCTACGACATGACCCGCCTGATGCGCCTGCCGGTCCCCGAGGACGGACGCCGCTACCTCGTCACGCTGGGCGGCCGCGACCTGGTCGACCAGTCCAAGGTGATCGACACCATGGAGTACGAGCACCCGATCTACACGCCCACCTCCGTGGCCGCGCAACGCCGGCTGCGTGAATGCGACAGCGATCGCCTGGTCTTCGCCGGCGCCTGGCACGGCTGGGGCTTCCACGAGGACGGCGCCCGCTCCGGCGTCGAGGCGGCCCAGCGGATCGGCTTCGAGTGGGGCGCCGGCAAGGCTCTCACCCCGCTCCCGTTCGAGCCCACCACCTATGCCACCACGGTGCGGCACACCCGACGTCGCCCGTTCCGGCGCGACTTCGAGAACCAGACCCGCACCTGGCTGGTCGACCTCGACCACCTGCCCGACCACGGTGTCCTGGGCCGCTTCGAGGCCCGCGACCACCTGGGTGACCCGGACCGCTCGCTCAAGGCCAACGTGGAGAACTTCCTCGAGCTCAACGGCGTGACAACTGACGGTGGCCGAATCGTGATGGCTGCCAACGCCCGGGCGTTCGGCTACTGCTTCAACCCGATCAGCGTCTTCTGGTGCCACCTGCGCGACGGCTCGCTGGCCGGCGTGGTGGTCGAGGTGCACAACACCTACGGCGACCGGCACGCCTACCTCGTGCACCCCGACGACCAGGGCCGCGCCCGCACCGAGAAGCAGATGTACGTCTCCCCGTTCCACGGCACCGACGGCTACTACGACCTCGCCGTACCCCGTCCTGGCAAGCAGCTCCGCATCGCGGTGACGCTGCACAGTGACGACGGCGCGGTGTTCAGCGCCTCCCTCGACGGCGAGCCCACCACGACCTCCCCTCTGCGCAGTGCCCCCGTGGCCCTGCGCAGCTCACTGCTCATCCGAGTCCACGGCCTCCTGCTGTGGGCCCGCCGGCTCGGGATCCGTCCCCGGCCGACCCACCCACGACAGGAAGGCGTCTGATGACGACCACGCCCTCACGCCCGATCACCGCCTGGCCCGGGTTGCACACGGTGCCCACCGGTTTCAAGGCCGAGGCCTCTGCGCGGATCGCCCGACGCCTCTTCCATGCAGCCGTCCGCAGCCTCCCGGTCAGCGTGCACGAAGGCAGCCGGACCTACGGCGCCGGCGGCCCCTCGATGACGATCGCGCGTCCCGACGAGTTCTTCGCCCGGCTGGGCCGTGACGGGCTGATCGGCTTCGGCGAGGCCTACATGACCAAGGCGTGGGAGGCCGAGGACCTCGGTGGCTTCCTGACCGTGCTGGCCGCCGACCTGCCGACGCTGATCCCGGCACCGCTGCAGAAGCTGCGCGCCGCCTACGTACGCCGTCCGCCGCGTCACCAGAAGAACCACGAGCACAACACCCGGGACAACATCTCCCACCACTACGACCTGTCCAACGACCTGTTCCGGGTCTTCCTCGACGAGACGCTGAGCTACTCCTCGGCCCTCTACGACACCTCGTTCAGCGACCACGGTGACCACCTCGAGGCCGCACCGCCCGAGGGTGACGGTGTCGAGCCGCTGGCCGAGGCACAGGCTCGCAAGATCGAGCGCCTGCTGGACGAGGCGCACGTCGGCCAGGGCACCCGGGTGCTCGAGATCGGCACCGGTTGGGGCGAGCTCGCGATCCGTGCTGCCCGCCGCGGCGCCACCGTGCACTCGGTGACGCTCTCGACCGAGCAGCTCGAGCTCGCGGAGCAGCGCATCGCCGAGGCCGGGTACGCCGACCAGGTCCACGTCGAGCTCAGCGACTACCGCGCCGTGCAGGGCACCTACGACGCCGTGGTCTCGGTGGAGATGATCGAGGCGGTCGGCTACGAGTTCTGGTCGACGTACTTCCGCACCATCGACCGCGTGCTCGCCCCCGGCGGCCGCGTCGGCATCCAGGCGATCACCATGCAGCACGAGCGGATGCTGGCCACCCGCCGCACCTGGACCTGGATCAACAAGTACATCTTCCCTGGCGGGCTGCTGCCCTCGATCACCGCCGTGGACGAGATCACCCGGGCCGACACCTCCCTGCGTCTCAGCGGTCGACTCTCGTTCGGACAGCACTACGCCGAGACTCTGGCGCGTTGGGACCAGGCCTTCCTGGCGGGCAGCCAGGAGGTCCGCGACCTCGGCTTCGACGAGATCTTCGAGCGGATGTGGCACTTCTACCTGGAGTACTCCCGCGCCGGCTTCGCCTCGGGTTACATCGACGTCCAGCAGATCACGTTGACCCGGGAGGGATGAGCCATGACCGCCACGCAGGAACGACCCGCTGCACCGCGCACCAGGGGCGGGGTCGCCACCCGGATCGAGGGCGCGCTGCGTCCCTTCGTGGGCGGCGACCTGCCGGTCCGGCTGCGCGCGTGGGACGGCTCGGAGGCCGGTCCGGCCGACGCTCCCCTGGTCGAGCTGCGTTCGCGTGACGCCGTACGCCGGCTGCTGTGGCGACCGGGCGAGCTCGGTGCCGCGCAGGCCTACGTCACCGGCGAGATCGAGATCCACGACGACCTCGACGAGACCCTCACCCACGTCTGGGCCGTCGCCGCGCAGCGCGGGCTGAAGGGCATCCGGCCGACGCCGGGCGCCTTCGCCCGGGCCCTGCGCACCGCGCTCGGCGTGCGCGCGATCGGGCGTGCACCCGAGCCGCCGGTCACCCAGGCCCGCGTGCGGGGCCGGCTGCACAGCCAGCTGCGCGACCGCCGGGCGATCAGCCACCACTACGACCTGTCCAACGAGTTCTACTCGCTGCTGCTGGACCCGCAGATGGCCTACTCCTCGGGCTACTGGCGCTCCGAGGACCCGTCGTACACGCTCGAGGACGCGCAGCGCGACAAGCTCGACCTGGTCTGCCGCAAGCTCGGGCTGGAGCCCGGCATGCGGTTCCTCGACGTCGGTTGCGGCTGGGGCTCGCTCTCCCTCCACGCCGCCCAGCACTACGGCGTCCAGGTCACCGGAGTGACCATCGCCGCGGAGCAGAAGCGCTTCATCGACGCGCGGATCCGCGAGCGTGGCCTGGCGGACCGGGTGACCATCCGGCTGCAGGACTACCGGGAGGTCGAGAAGACCGGGGTCTACGACGCCGTCGGCTCGCTGGAGATGGGCGAGCACGTCGGTGAGCAGAACTACCCGACGTACGCCGGTGTGCTGCACGACGCCGTCAAGCCCGGCGGCCGGGTGCTGATCCAGCAGATGTCACGCGCCGGTGGGCGCAACGGCCACCCCGGCGGCGGACCGTTCATCGAGTCGTTCATCGCCCCCGACATGCACATGCGCCCGGTCGGCGAGACCGTCGCCTTCCTGGAGCGTGGCGGCCTCGAGGTCCGCGACGTCCACGCGATGCGTGAGCACTACGTGCGCACGTGCGACGGCTGGCTGGAGAACTTCGAGGCGCACCTGCCGCGCCTGACCGAGATGATGGGCGAGGAGGTCGTGCGCGTTTGGCGGCTCTACCTCGTCGGTGGCTCGATGGCCTTCCGCGACGGACGCATGGGCGTCGACCAGATCCTGATGACCCGACCGGGAGCGGCACATACACTGCCACCCGTGAGGGACTGGTGAGTTTTCTACCCGTGATCCTGGCGTCCTTGGGCGCCGTCGTTGTGCTGCTCGCGCTCACGGCGCTGGTCTCCTACCGGATCGGGCTGGTCGCCGTCGTCGACGTGACCTGGGGGCTGGGGTTCGTTCTCGTGGCCCTGGTCAGCGCCCTCGTCGGTGACTCCGACGTGCGCTGGCTGCTGCTCGGACTCGTCGGGGTGTGGGGCCTGCGCCTGGCCTGGCACATCGGTCGTCGTCAGGTCGCCAACCCGCACGAGGACCCGCGCTACGCCGAGATGCTCGGCGACGGCGGCTTCGGGCTCGCGATCCGCAAGGTGTTCGTGCTGCAGGGGATCCTGATCTGGTTCATCTCGCTGCCGGTGCAGGTCGCCGCCGTGGTGGACACCCGCTGGACCTGGCTGGTGCTCCTCGGCGTGGTCGTCTGGGCGATCGGCCTGGTCTTCGAGTCGGTCGGCGACGCCCAGCTCTCGGCGTACAAGAAGGACCCCGACCGCAAGCCGATCATGGACCGCGGCCTGTGGGCGTGGACCCGGCACCCGAACTACTTCGGGGACTTCTCGGTGTGGTGGGGGATCTGGCTGGTCGGCCTGGCCGGCGGTCTCCTGCCCGGGCTCGCCACCGTGCTCTCCCCCGCCGCCATGAGCTACTTCCTGATCTTCGCCAGCGGCGCGCGCCTGCTGGAGCGGACGATGATGAAGCGTCCGGGCTACCCGGAGTACGCCGAACGCACCTCGATGTTCTTCCCGCTGCCTCCGAAGAAGCAGCCGGCCACCTGAACGGCTGACTCGCGGCAGACTGGGCTGATGGCTCGCTCCTCCGCGCTCCCGGTGAACGCCAACGACGTGGTCGCGTTCTTCGTCGAGCTCGGCGCCCTCGTCCTCCTCACCGTCGCCGGCTGGCGGGCGGGCAGCTCGACACGCGAGCAGCTGGTCCTGGCCGTCACGCTGCCCGTCGTGGCCGCGGCCCTGTGGGGTGTCTTCGCGGCTCCCCGCGCACGGATCCAGGTGGGCTGGCTGCGGCTAGTCACGAAGGTGCTGGTGCTCGGTGCGGGCGTCGTGGCGGGGTTCGTGGTGCTGCCGAGGACCTGGGCGGTGGTGGTGGCCGTGGTGGTCGTGGTCAACACCACGCTGATGTACGTCGGTCCGCTCGCGCGGCGACCGGTCAGCTGACCCGCTTGGGCTTGCCCGGCTCCACGGCGTCGGGACGGCGCAGGTAGAGCGGCTCGGGATCGACCACCTCGAAGCGGCGGCGGCTGACCACGTCGCAGAGCACCGCGGCCGACGGGTGCTCGGGACCGACCGCGTCGGGGAAGTGCTCGGGGTAGAGCAGCGCACCCCGACCCACGACCGGGCTGGTCCTGGCGGCCTCCAGCGGACGGACCACCTCGGGCCCGGAGATGCGCCTGCCATCGGCGTACTCGGCGAGGTAGACCTCCTTGCGCCGCGCGTCGGTGGCCACGGCGAAGTCGGTGCGCCCACCGTCGATGGCCTCGGCGGCCATCACGTCGAGCGTGCAGACCCCGTGCACCGGCAGCCCCTGCACCATCGCCAGCGTGCGGGCCGTCACCAGTCCGACGCGCAACCCGGTGAACGGCCCCGGCCCGATCCCCACGGCGATCGCGGTGAGGTCGTCGGCGGTGATCCCGGCCTCGCCGAGCACCCGCTCGATCCCCGGCGCCAGCATCTCGCCGTGCTTCATCGACTCCGCGGAGTCCCAGCGCGCGACCACGACGGTCCCGTCGTGCAGGGCAACGGTCACGTGGGGGGTCGCGGTGTCGAAGGCGAGCAGCACGTGCCGAGCCTAGGCGCTAGCGCTCCGAGCCGGTCGCCGGACCCGGGTCGGTGCCGCTGCCGTAGTCATCGTCCGACACGGGGCCCAACCACTCGGTCCCGCCGCTCGCGGTGACGGCCAGGTGGGAGAAGTCGCTGTCCTCGGTCGCGCCGTGCCAGTGCGGGACCCCCGGCGTGACGTGCACCCAGTCACCGGCCCGGACTCGCCGAGGGGTCTCCAGCCCTGCCCACTGCACCAGTCCCGTCCCACTCACGACGACCAGCGCCTGCTCCCCCTCGTGGACGTGCCAGTGGGACCGCGCACCGGGGGCGTAGCTGAAGACGTTGCCCTGGAGCCCCGCCGGCTGCCTGCGCGGCAGTACGTCGGACCGGCTGACGTCGCCGGTGAAGCGGCCCTTGTCGGCCGGCTCGACCTCGACCGAGTCCTGCGCGACCACTCGGAAGTCGTCGGCCTGCGTGCTCGCGTGCCCGACGATGTTGAGCACGTTGCCGTCCGGCGCCCGGACGAAGAACCGGCGTACGCCCCACGACTCGGTGGTCAGCGGGTGCACGATCTCGTAACCGCGCTCCTGCGCCCGCTCGTAGGCCGCCTCGACGTCGTCGACCTGGACGGAGGCCGCAGAGTCCTCCGGAGCGGTGGCGTCGCGTGTCACGAGCTGGACCTGGGCGCCGGTGTCGGGCGCGGTGTAGCGAGCCACCCAGCCGAGGTTGAACTCCTCGTCAGTCAGCTCGAGGTAGTCGGTGTAGAAGCTCTTCGCGGCCCCGAGGTCCGCGACTCGGAGGTTGGCGATGATCCGGTTGCTGCGCATCCCCCGATCGTGGCTGGCACGTCGCGGAGCTGCAAGGGCGCGCGGTCGCGGGCGATCACGTGGTCGCAGTCGCAGGCCCGGGCGGTGCGGGTGCACCGGGGGAAGACGCACGTGCGGTCGCGTTCCTCGGCGTGGGCCCGGAGCCGGTCCGGGACGGTGTAGGCGTCGGTGGCGTAGTGGTCCTCGACATCGACCACGGGTCGGACCACGATCGTGGTCTCGGGCGTGGCGCACCGATCGCGGACCTGGTCCGCGGTGATGCCGGCGCGGGGGTTCTCGACGCGACCCAGCTCGGGGCAGTCGCGGGGGCAGTCGCGGGGGCTGGTGCTGGTGATGGCGCGCTCGGAGAGGTGCACGTGCAGCACCACCTGCCGACCGGCCCGGCGGCCACTCCCGGACGCGCTGTCGGCCCCACGGTCGGCCCCACGATCGGCCCCACGATCGCCCCCACTGTCGGCGTCGTCGGGCGCGAGCTCCAGGGCTGTGGCGGGCGATCTCCCCGGCCGCGATCGCGCGGCGGACGTCGAGAGACTCCGGACACCCCGCAGCACGCAGCGCTATGGCACCTCGGGACAGGGCGGCGTCGAGGTCGTGGGCATCAGCCAGATGAGCCGCCCTCGATCGAGCTGGTGCCGGTGAAGGAGACCTGGTCGTGGTGGATCCTCAGGTGCCGCCGGTCCGCGGCCGCACGCGTGAGCCCGATCTGGTGGCCGCGACCCGACGGGCCCGCGACGCCGGCAGCTCACCGCCCCCGACCCGGGCCCAGGTCCGCGGCAGCCGGTGCTTGAGCTCCAGGGCCTCCGCGACCAGCGCGCGGCCCGCATCGGTGGAGACCCCCAACGCGGCGGCGAACTCGGCCAGGCAGAGCTCCGCCACCAGCGGCGCTCCCTCACCGGCCAGCAACAACCCCGCCTCCGCGGCATCGGCCTCGGCCCGGCACGCCCGCGCGAACCCGAGCGCGTCGGCGGGAGCATCCAGCTGCTGAACCCGCCCGTCGTCGTCATGAACCTGTCCAAGCACCGAGGTCTGACAACCCCAGTGGTCGAGAATCACTCGCTGTGCAAGGGAAAAGACGATCCTCAGGTCGGGCGGAAGACCGCCGGGTAGAGCCGTTCGCCGGGATGCTGCCCGAGTCCCCGGGCATGGTCGCGACGCCCCAGGCGCACCCCTCCACCAGGGTGGAAACACCACGAGTCACCGCAGCAGACTGCCACCAAGCACCCGCGACCTAGAAGTCGATCTCCCGCCAGCGCGGCCCCACCGGCGTGAGGATCAGCGTGCGGACATCGTCGTCGCTGCGGCGCAGGTCGACCTCCAGGCGGTCCTCCGACAGCGCCTCGGCCAGGCCAGCGCCCCACTCCACGACCGTGACCGCGTCGTCGAAGTCGGTGTCGAGGTCGAGGTCGTCGAGCTCCGCGGAGTCGCCCAACCGGTAGGCGTCGACGTGCACCAGCGCCGGGCCCGAGCTCAGCGACGGGTGCACCCGGGAGATCACGAAGGTGGGCGAGGTGACGTCGCCGCGCACACCGAGCGTCTCCCCGAGCCCGCGGGTCAGGGTGGTCTTCCCGGCACCCAGGTCTCCGGTGAGGATGACCAGGTCACCGGGGCCGAGCAGGCCCGCGATCCGGCGACCGAAGTCCGTGGTGTCCTCCGGGGTCGGCAACGTGAACGTGCGCGGCAGCATCCGCAGCATGGTGATCCGGTTGCCGATCCGGCCGGACTCGACGTACCCCAGGTTGCGCCAGAAGTTGATCGTCCCCGGCAGCTCCACGCGGGCCTCGAGCTCCAGGCCGGTGAAGCCGAGCTCCTCGGCGATCTCGCGGGCACGCGAGGCCATCTGGGCGGCGACGCCGAGGCCCCTGACGGGTGCGAGCACGCCGACCCGGCGCAGGCCGAGCATGCGCCCACGGGGCTCGAAGAGCAGTGCGCCGACCGGGCTGCCTTCGTGCTCGACGAGCAGCCCACCGTGGGCGTCGAGGGCCTCGCGGACCGACTCCACCGTCTCCGCCAGCGCGGTGGCGGGCGGATCGAGGTCGGGACGCTTGTCGAAGGCCTCGTGCACGACGCGAAGCACGTCGGCGGCTCGGGAGCCGTCGACAGTGCTGATCGTGGTCTGGTCCTTCATCGGACCGCCGCCACAGCCAGGTTGTCGAGCGCGGCGTTGACCTTGTCCCGGGCCTCGAAGATCACCATGTGTCCGGCACCGGGGCACTCCACCAGGTGGGCGTGGGGCAACCGTTCGGCCATCTTGCGGCTGTGGCCGATGGAAGTGACCTTGTCCTTGGTCCCGCACACGATGATCGTCTCGACGTCGCCCAGTGCTGCAAGGGACTCGAACTTGTCCAGCTCGGAGAAGTTCGGGAAGAACTCGGCGAGGACGTCGAAGGAGGTGCCGGCGAGCATCTCGTCGAGGAACTCGACCTCGGCGACCGGCACCTTCCCGCCGAAGGCGAACAGGTCAGCGACGATGAAGCCGATGTTGGAGCCGGAGCGCCGCGCGGAGTCGACCAGCTCCGGCGCCTTGGCCAGGGTCGCGATCACCCGTGGGGCCATCAGCTCACCGATCCCGTTGGGGATCCACCGGCTCAGCACGTGGTGAGGACGCAGCCCGCCCGCGGTGGTGGCGATCAGGGCGACCCCGCCGACGCGCTCCGCGAACAGCTCGGGGTGCCGCTCGGCGAAGGCCATGATCGACATCCCACCCATGGAGTGCCCGACCAGCATCACCTTGCCGGTGGGCACGAGCTTGTCGATCACCCGCGCCAGGTCGTCGCCCAGCTGGTCGATGGTGGCGTTCTCGCCCGAGGACCGCGCCGACCGCCCGTGCGAACGCTGGTCGAAGAAGACCATCCGGTGCTTGCCGCGCATCGCCTCGCGCTGGAAGTGCCAGCAGTCGAGGTTGAGCGCGTAGCCGTGCACGAACACCAGGGTCACGTCGGGTTCTGTGCGGCGCTTGCCGTTCCCGGCGTACGGCGCCACTTCGTCGACCTCGGCGTACAGCACCACCCCGTCGTCGGCGACCACCTCGAGCGGCTCTGAGCGCAGGGCGCCGAGCCGGTCGGCGGAGGCCGCTCCCGCGCGACGGGCACGCACCACCTTGCGCTCGACGACCACGCCGGTTGCGATCGCAGCCACGGCCGCGGCGCCGAGGCCTCCGGCAGCGTAGGCAATGGAACGGCGCGCGCTCACTGGGTCTCCTCGGTGTCATCGACCCACACGCGGGCCTGGCGGCCACCCATCCGGGTGACGATCTCGTAGCTGATGGTGTCGCACCACTGCGCCCATTCCTGCGCCGTGGGCTCCCCGTCGGCGCCGGGGCCGAACAGCACCACCTGGTCGCCGGGGCTCGCGTCGGGCGCGGCGACCACGAACTGGTCCATGCAGACCCGACCCAGGATCCGTCCTCGGGTGCCCGCGACGCTGACCTCCGCGCGCGACGACGCGTGCCGGGGCACCCCGTCGCCGTACCCCATCGGGACCAGCGCCACCTGCTGCGGCTCCTCGGCGACGTAGGTGTGACCGTAGGAGACCCCGTCGCCCGCAGCCACCTGCTTGGTGAGTACGACGTGACCGCGCACCGTCATCGCCGGGACCAGGCCGAGTGACTCGGCACTCACGACGTCCGGCGCCGGACTGAGCCCGTAGACCGCGATCCCGAGCCGCACCAGGTCATGGCGGATGCCAGGTGTCAGGACGGCGGCGGCGGAGTTGGCCAGGTGACGCAGCGCACCGGTCAACCCGGCCTCGCGCGCCAGGCCGCAGGCCTCGTCGAAGGCCTGCTGCTGCGCCGCGTTGGCAGGGTGCTCAGGCTCGTCGGAGCAGGCCAGGTGGGACCACAGGCCGGTGACGGCCACGTCGCCGTTCACCTCGGCCGCGCGCGCCGCCTCGACCAACGGACGCCACTGCTCGCGAGGGGCACCGCCACGGGACAGGCCGGTGTCGAACTTGAGCTGCACCTGCGCGATCCGTCCCACGTCCCGGGCGGAGCGCACGATCTCCTCGAGCTGGCTGACGGAGTAGGCCGCCACCTCGACATCGGCAGCGAGGAGCGGGGAGTAGTCGCTGCCGGGAACGGCCAACCAGCACAGCAGCGGACCGGCGTCACCCGCGGCACGAAGCTCCAGCGCCTCGGCACCGGTGGCGACGCCGAGCCACTCGGCTCCGGCGGCACGGGCCGCACGCGCCACCTGCACCATGCCGTGGCCGTAGCCGTCGGCCTTGACCACGACCATCAGCGCCGGAGGTGCATGTCCCGGAGCCAGTCCGGTCCCCATCAGGTCGCGCAACCGGCCGACGTTGTGCCGCACCGCACCGAGGTCGACGACAACCTCAGCGGGCGGGCTCGGGGGGGTGCTCGGATGGTGACCAGTCATGGCGGGCTCATCTTCCCACCCGCGCGGGCCCGTTCAGGCCAGGAGTGCCCGCACGACCGCCGGCAGCGCGTCGGCCACGGCACTGGCGGTGAGCGGACCGCCGCCGCTGGCCATGGTCGCCGCCGCCCCGTGCAGCCACGACCCGACGGACGCTGCGTCGAACGCGCTCAGCCCGGCGGCGAGCAGCGAGCCGATCACCCCGGCGAGCACGTCGCCCGCCCCCGCGACGGCCAGCCACGGCACCCCGCTGGTGGTCACCCGCACGAGACCGTCCGGACGGGCGACCAGCGTGTGCCTGCCCTTGAGGACCACCACGGCGCCGTACTCCTGCGCGGCGCGGCGGGCGAACCCCAGCTGGTCGGCCTCCACCTGCTCGCGCTCGACGCCGAGCATCCGGGCGAGCTCGCCCGCGTGCGGAGTGAGCACGGCGTCGCGCAGACCCGGCTCGACGTGGACCAGCGCGTCGGCGTCGACCACCAGGGGCACCTCGTCGGCGATCGCGTCGGCCAGCGCCTGCTCGGCGTCGGCGTCCCCACCCGAGCCCACCACCCAGGCCTGCACCCGACCGTCGGAGACGACCACCTCGGGGTGCCGCGCGCGCACCGCATCGGCCGCCGAGCCGAGGTAGCGGACCATCCCGACCAGGCCGGAGACCGCGGCCGACGTGCACAGCACCGCAGCACCCGGATAAGTCTGCGAGCCGGCGCGGACCCCGATGACGCCCCGGGTGTACTTGTGGTCGAAGCCCCCGGGCACCGGCAGCAGCTCGGCCACGTCAGCGGCCTGCAGCGCCTCGACGTCGGCGTGCGGGAGCTCCAGGCCGAGGTCCACGAGGTGCACCACGCCGCACGCGCTCGCCGCGGGGTCGACGAGATGGGCGACCTTGTGGGTGCCGAAGGTGACGGTCAGGTCGGCGTTGACGTGGGGTCCCTCGACGTGACCGGAGTCGACGTCGATCCCCGAGGGCACGTCGACCGCGACCACCGCCGCGTCCGGGAAGCGCTCCAACGCGGCCACGGCGTTCTCCCGCAGGCCCGGCCTGCCGCCGATCCCGACGATGCCGTCGACCAGGACGTCCGGCTGCTGGGCATCCGCCACCTCGACCACGCGACCGCCGCTGCCCCGCAGGGCGGCGAGCCCGCGCTCGTGAGCCTGCGGCGCCAGCAGCACCGCCTCGACCTGGGCACCGCGGCGGGCCAGCATCGCTCCGGCCCAGAGCGCGTCGCCGCCGTTGTCGCCGGGCCCGACGAGCAGGAGCACCCGTGCGGCGTACACCCCTCCGAGGAGGTCGACGACCGCCACCGCCAGACCGGCAGCAGCCCGCTGCATCAGCGCCCCCTCAGGGATGTGCGCCATCAGCTCTGCCTCGGCGGCCCGGACCTGCTCCACGGTATGTGCGCTGCGCATGCGCCCAAGTTAGCGGGGCCGGTTGGTTTCCCAGGTGATGAAGGGAATTTGCCTCTTCACACACCGCGCGTGGTGTGTGAGGAGGCGGATGGGGTTCTCAACCCGGGAAACCGACCCCTGGGAAACCGACCCCCTCCAGCACCACGAACGCCAGCGCGAAGCCGCCGTCGTGGGAGAGGGAGAGCTGCACCCGGTCCGCGCCGCACGCGCGGGCCGCCTCCTCCACGGTGCCGCGCAGGACGAACGACGGGCGCCCGGAGTCGGCGAGGACGACCTCGGCGTCCTGCCAGGACAGCCCGGCGGGTGCACCGAGGGCCTTGGACAGCGCCTCCTTGGCCGCGAACCTCGCAGCCAGCGACTCGACGGGCAGCGTCTCCTCTCCGGGCGTGAACAGCCGACCCCGCAGCGACGGGGTGCGGTCCAGGGCCGCAGCCAGCCGGGCGACCTCGACGAGGTCGGTGCCGACGCCGAGGATCACGTGCTACTCGACCGTGACGGACTTCGCCAGGTTGCGCGGCTGGTCGACGTCGTGGCCCAGCGCCGTGGCCAGCTCGCAGGCGAAGAGCTGGAGCGGGACGGTGGCCACGATCGGCTGCAGCAGCGTGGGTACGACGGGCAGGGTGATCAGCTCGTCGGCGTACGCCGCAGCCTCCTCGTCGCCCTCCTCGGCCAGCACCAGCGTGCGCGCCCCGCGGGCCCGGATCTCCTGGATCGCGCTGAGCATCTTGTCGTGCAGCTGGTCGCGACCGCGGGGCGGCACCACGCAGAAGACGGGAAGCCCCTCCTCGATCAACGCGATCGGGCCGTGCTTGAGCTCGCCTGCGGCGAACCCCTCCGCGTGGATGTAGGCGAGCTCCTTGAGCTTCAGCGCCCCCTCGAGGGCGACCGGGAAGCCGGCGTGCCGGCCCAGGAAGAGCACCGACTTGGTGCCGGCATAGCGACGCGCGAGCTCGTAGACCTTCTCGGAGTCGTCGAGCAGCCGCTGCACGTGGGCCGGCATCTTCGCCAGCTCGTCGACCACGGCCGCGATCTCGTCGCCGTACTTGGTGCCACGGACCTGGGCGAAGTAGAGGCCGAGCAGGTAGCAGGCCACCAGCTGGGTCAGGAAGCCCTTGGTGGAGGCGACCCCGATCTCCGGACCCGCGTGGGTGTAGATCACGGCGTCGGACTCGCGCGGGATGGTGGAGCCGTTGGTGTTGCAGATCGCGAGCACCTTCGAGCGCTGCTCCCGGGCGTAGCGGATCGCCATCAGGGTGTCGGCGGTCTCCCCGGACTGGCTGATCGCGACCACCAGCGTCGACCGGGTCAGGATCGGGTCGCGGTAGCGGAACTCGTGGGCGAGCTCGACCTCGCAGGGGATCCGGGTCCAGTGCTCGATGGCGTACTTGGCGACCAGACCGGCGTAGTTCGCCGTACCGCAGCCGATGATGACGATCTTGTCGATCTCGCGCAGCTCGGCGTCACTGATCCGGACCTCGTCGAGCTGCAGCAGCCCCTCGGGGGTGTGCCGGCCGAGCAGCGCGTCGCCGACCGCGCGGGGCTGCTCGAAGATCTCCTTGCGCATGAACCAGTCGAAGCCGTCCTTCTCGGCCGCCGAGAGGTCCCAGTCGACGTGGTAGGGCGTGCCCTCGGCCGGCGTCCCGTCGAAGTTGCTCACCACGACCTCGTCGCGGGTGATCGTGACCACCTGGTCCTGACCGAGCTCGAGGGCCTCGCGGGTGTGCTCGATGAAGGCGGCCACGTCGGAGCCGACGAAGTTCTCGCCCTCGCCGAGGCCGACGACCAGCGGGGAGTTGCGGCGCGCGGCCACGACGCGCGAGGTGTCCTCGCCGTCGATCGCGACCAGGGTGAACGCTCCCTCGAGCCGGCGGCACACCGACTCCATCGCCTCGGTGAGGTCCAGGCCCTCGAGGAGGGCGAGCTCGAGCAGGTGGGCGGTCACCTCGGTGTCGGTCTGGGAGAGCAGCTCGTGGCCGGACTCCTCGAGCTCGCGCCGCAGCACCGCGAAGTTCTCGATGATGCCGTTGTGCACCACTGCCACCCGGCGCTTCTCGCCCAGGTGCGGGTGCGCGTTGACGTCGTTGGGCGCGCCGTGGGTGGCCCAGCGGGTGTGCCCGATGCCGGTGGTCGCCGGCGGGAGCGGGCTCTCCTCCAGCGCCTTCTCCAGGTTGGCGAGCTTCCCCGCGCGCTTCTCCGAGACGATGGCGCCGTCGCAGATGAGCGCGATGCCGGCCGAGTCGTAGCCGCGGTACTCGAGCCGGCGCAGTCCCTCGACCACGACGTTCCGAGCCTGCTTGTCTCCGACGTACCCCACGATTCCGCACATGGGCTGCAGTCTAGGTGCGCCGCACCGCCCGCGGCGCGGTGGCGCCCGCTCGGGTCGGACTAGGGTGACGCGCATGTCCAACGGCGGTCATCAGAGCGAGAGCTCCCCCTACGTCGAGCTGGAGCGCGAGGCCTGGGCCGCGCTCGGACGCGCCACCGGTCAGCCGCTGAGCGGGGAGGAGATCGCGCGGGTCAGGGGCCTGGGCGACGAGCTCGACCTCGACGAGGTGCAGCAGGTCTACCTCCCGCTCTCGCGTCTGCTCAGCCTGTACGTCGAGGCGGCGAGCCGGTTGCACCGCAGCCAGGAGCAGTTCCTCCACCAGGCGCAGCCGCCGCGCACGCCGTTCGTGATCGGGCTGGCCGGGTCGGTGGCGGTCGGCAAGTCCACGACCGCGCGGGTGCTGCAGCAGATGCTCGCGCACTGGCCCGAGCACCCCCGGGTCTCGCTGGTCACCACGGACGGCTTCCTGCTGCCGAACGCCGAGCTGCGCCAGCGCGGGCTGCTGACCCGCAAGGGGTTTCCGGAGTCCTACGACCGCAAGGCGCTGCTGAAGTTCGTGATCGACATCAAGTCGGGCAAGGACGAGGTCGAGGCGCCGACGTACTCCCACCTCGTCTACGACGTCGTGCCCGAGGAGAAGGTGGTGATCGCGAGTCCCGACATCGTGATCGTCGAAGGGCTGAACGTGCTCCAGCCAGCCGGCCTCGGAGCCGACGGACGGCGCGGGCTCGCGGTCAGCGACTTCTTCGACTTCTCGGTCTACGTCGACGCGGCGACCACCGACATCCGGCGCTGGTACACCGACCGCTTCCTGCGCCTGCGCGAGACCGCCTTCCGCGACCCGGCGTCGTACTTCGCGCGCTACGCGTCGTTCTCCCACGACGAGGCCGTCACCGAGGCCAACCGGATCTGGGACGAGATCAACGGCCCCAACCTGAAGCAGAACGTGCAGCCGACCCGTTCGCGCGCCACGCTGGTGCTGCGCAAGGACAGCGACCACTCGGTGCGCTGGGTGCGGTTGCGCAAGCTCTGAGGCGGGCCTGCGGTTTACTGTCCGCGTGCTGCACCTGCGCCTGCGCGTCCCCGAGGACCTCCTCGAGCACGTGGTCGACCTGCTCGAGGCCGATGACACCGTCACCAACGTCGCGGTGGTCCCCGGTGGATTCCGCAAGCCCACGGGGGACCTGGTGCTGGCCGACGTCGCGCGGGAGAACGCCAGCGGTGTGATCGGGCAGCTGCGCGACTGCGACCTCCAGCACCGCGGCTCGATCAGCATCGTCGCGGTCGACACGATCCTCAGCGACGACGCGGCCCGGGCCGAGCAGGTCGCTCCCGGCGCACCCGACGACGGCGTGGTCTGGGTCTCGGTGGAGCAGCACCTGCGGGACGACTCACGGATGTCCTGGGCTTTCGGCGTCTTCATCGTCCTGGCCGCGCTGATCGCGGGAGCGGGCAGGATCACCGACCAGCCGATCCTGATCGTGGGCGCGATGGTGGTCGGTCCGGAGTTCTCCGCCATCGCGGCGATCTGCCTGGCCTTCGCCCTCCCCCGGCCCGGGATGCTGCCGCGAGCCGTGCGCTCGCTGGTCGGCGGCATCGTCCTGGCCACGGTGGTCGCGACCGCGTTCTGGTCGATGGGATACCAGCTCGGCGCCTTCACCCAGGAGCAGGCAGGGACCGGCAACCTCACCGACTTCATCGTCCGTCCCGACGGCTGGTCGTTCCTGGTGGCCTGTCTCGCCGGGATCGCCGGCACGCTGTCGTTGACGGCCGCCAAGTCCGGCCCCCTCGTGGGGGTGTTCATCTCCGTGACCACGATCCCGGCGATCGGCACCCTGGCCGTGTGCCTGGCCTGCGGCCTGTGGGGCGAGGCGGTCTCGGCCCTGGCCCAGCTCGGGATCAACCTGCTCGGGATGATGCTCGCCGGCACGCTGGCGCTCGTGGTCCAGCGCGTGGTGTGGCACCGGATCTCCACCCACACCACCCACGCCGGGTTGTTCCGGTGAGCGAGCTGCCGCCGACACGCTGGGACCGGCACCTCGCGGGTGCCGAATCGGCGTACTCCCGCACCTTCGAGGGGATGATCGAGCGCGGCGAGGACATCGACGGGGAGGCCAGGCTCGCCGACACCCTGGCACCGCGCGGTGCCCGCGTCCTCGACGCAGGCGCGGGGATGGGCCGCGTGGCGGCCGCGCTGGTACGCCGGGGCCACGACGTCACCGCGGTCGAGAAGGACGCCCACCTCGTCAGCCGGTCCCGCGAGCTCTTCCCCGAGGTCGCGGTCGTGGAGAGCGACCTGCTCGGCGTCACGCCCGGGTTGCTGGAGGCGGCCGGCCGGCCGACGGCGTACGACGTGATCGTCGTGGTGGGCAACGTGATGGTCTACCTCGCCGAGGACACCGAGGTGCGTGCCCTGCGCGGAATGGCCGACCTGCTCGTGCCCGGGGGACGGATCCTGGTCGGCTTCCACCCGCGCAACGGACCTCCCCACAGCCACGACTACCCGGCCGAGCAGTTCGTCGAGCACGTCGTGGCCGCCGGGCTGGCCGTGGAGCACCTGCTCGGCAGCTACGACCTGCGACCGCCGTCGGAGGACTACGTGGTGGCCGTGCTGCACGAGCCTGGCCGGCCCTGACAAGGACGCTCACCGCCCTCAGCCCTGCGAGGGCGGCCCGATCCACCGGGTGCCGGCCGGCAGCTGCACCTGCCAGCACTTCGCCTCGGACACGTCGCAGGTCGCGTTGGCCACCAACCGCTCCCGCTGAGCGGGCTGGTCGTAGTTCAGCACCACCTGGTCGTCGGACCAGCTCGACGTCGCTGACGGGTGGACCACCCGTCCGCGACCGGCGTCGATGGTGAGCACGCGCTGCCCCGTGCGGAGCTGGAGCACGTCGAGCTTGCGGTCGCCGCGCTGCACCACCACGTAGCGTCCGTCCGGGCTGGTGTTCGTCGGCGCCGTCCCACCGAGGTCGCAGCTGCGCCAGAGGACCTCGTAGCTCTCGGCGTCGCGCAGCGCTCCGCAGCGCGCCCCTTGCACCCACACGGCGTCGGCGTCGTGGACGGCGATCGCCTCCTGGCCCGACCCCATGGCCTTCCACCCGGCCTCGAGTTGCCCGGCGTCGAGGCGCCAGACCTGGCCGCGCGACATCCCCCAGTAGTGGTTGGGCGTCGCCGTGATCCCGACCCGTCCGCGTGCGGGGATGGTGGAGAACTGACCGTCCCGCGCGATTGAGAGGATCATGTCGGGTTCCACCGGCAGGAGCACGCTCTCGCCCGGGCCGCGCCGGAGCTGGCGGTAGTCCTCGGCTCCCGGGAGGTCCATGACGGGGATCGGCCGGTCGGCGCCGATCGTGACGGCGTACTGCCCGCCGATCACGTGCAGGGAGACCGGCCCGGCCGCCCCGACGACCACCAGTTCCCCGATGGGGTCGATCGAGGTCGGCTCGGTCAACGTGACGCTGTCCCCCTCGGCCCTGTGGAAGACCCAGTCCTTGTCGATGTGGTCGACCAGCGGTGCGGGTCCGGCCGCGAGGTCGAGCAGGGAGACCGTGCGAACCTTCGCGGTTTCGGGAGCTGGACCCGCCGGGGGCGCGGGCTCGCTCTGCGGCTGCGGCCCACCCCACAGAACGGCGGCGGAGGTGATCACGGCCGCCGTCAGGGCCGCGACGCCCGTGACCGCAGCCCGGGCCCGGCGGGTGCGGATCCGCTCTGCCGTCCTGAGACTCGGCGACACGAGGTCGACCGCTGAGAGCTCGCGGGCAGAACGGTGAAGCAGCTCACCCAGGTCCTTGTCCTTCATCGCTCCTCCTCCTCCTCGGTGAGGGCCACGCGCAACCGGCTCAGTGCCCGGGAGCACTGGCTCTTGACCGTCCCCTCGCTCACACCCATCACCGCCGCGGTCTCGGCCACGCTGAGCCCTTCGTAGTAGCGCAGCGCCACGACGTGCCGCTGTCGCTCCGGGAGGTCGAGCACGCGACGCCACAGGTCGAGGTCGTCGGCGGGTGGGTCCTCGGCGACGACCGGCAGCTGATCGGTGGAGCGTTCCCGGCGGTGGAAGGCCCTGCGCCACAGGCTGTACCTCGCGTTCACGAGGGCGGCTCGGACGTAGGCGTCGAGGTCGATGTCGCGGGCCAGCAGGTGGTCCCACTTCAGGCACGTGCGACCCAGGACGGTCTGCAGCAGGTCCTCGGCGTCCGGCCGGTCACCAACGAGCAGCATGGCGAAACCCAGCAGCGACTGCTGCCGCGACTCCACGAACTGTGTGAAGTCACGCAGCTCGGTGCGTGGCTCCGTCCTGGTCGTCCCGGTCATCGTTGCCTCCTGGCCCGGCCCATCCTGGCGCCCGCAAACGGCTGTCAGAGGTAAGACGCCGAGAAACGCCGATGGGTTGCACGGGCACGAGCCGCAGCTGGTTCGTTCCCCAGTGACGGGACGGGCTGCCGGCCCATGACGCGTCTGCGCGAGACCCCCGGTGCCTGGTCGACGACGACGTGGTGACGGCGCTCGCGACGCCAGGCGGTCGAGCCCGGCCGCGCCAGCAGCCACCCGAGCCCGCCGGCGGCAAGCCCGCGAGCGAGCACCAGGCTGGTGCCGACCAGCACGGCCGTGAGCAGCAGCGGGTAGAGCGCCGCGGCGGCCGGGACGACGTCCGCGGGCAACAGCCCCGGGACGTGGTGCACCAGCGCCAGCAGGGGCACGTGGAGGACGTAGACCGGGAGCGTACGACGCCCCAGGTGCGCCGCCGCGTTGGCCAGCGCGGGCCACGCGGTCATCTCGACCGCGACCCGGATCCCCAGGGGCACCGCGAGCACGCTGAGCAGCTCGACCGGGACGCCGAGCCGGCGCAGTGCGGCCACCAGCACGAAGAAGGTCACCGCCAGCGTCCACGTGACCCAGCGCGTCCGACCGGCGGCCACCCGCCTGACCACGCCGGGGTAGAGCGCGCCGAAGGCGAAGTAGACGAAGCTCTGCAGCACCGCCGCGCGATTCACCTCCGCGATGGGCAGGAGCGCACCCACCACGGTGATGGTCAGCGCGGTCGCGAGCACCATCCGTCGCGGCAGGGGCGCCAGCAGCTTCAGCACGAGGAAGTACGCCGCCAGCGCGTAGAGGTACCACAGGCCGGTCGAGGCGTAGACGAGGTCGCGCAGGAGCTCGCCGCCGTCACGCGAGCGGTTCATCGGCAGGTCGCTCTCCACCGAGAAGATCAGCGCGTGCAGGACCAGCCACACGACGTAGAGGTAGTACGGCGAGACCAGCCTGGCGCCGACCACCTGCCGCCACGGCCGACGCAGGGCCCCGGCGGCGAAGAAGCCGGAGATCACGAAGAACAGCGGCATCCGCAGCGGCTTGAGCGCCGAGGTCGTCCAGGCCCAGGGCCCGGCCAACCAGGCGAGGTCCCCCGGCAAGGCGGTGGCGTAGTGCTTGCCGGTCACGTGGTGCAGCACGACGAGGGCGATGCACAGACCCTTCGCCACGTCAGGCCAGGTCAGCCGGTCGACGGACCGCGGCTGGGCGATGACGGGAGGCTGCATGACGGTCCTTCGGCGTGGTGGGCGGCCGACAATCCTCCCAACTCACCCCACGCGCGCACGAATCGTCACGAGCACCGATCCACCCGCTCAGGCGTGGAGATCGGCCCTCGTGTGACCACACTCATGCCACGCAGGCACGCAGCGGCGTTGGTATGAACCAGCGAGACCGGACGGATGCACCCCAGGAGCCGGGCTCCTACGATGCGAGACATGACCTCGATGAGCATGAACAAGGTCATCCACGGCGCGATCCGGCGCGACCTGGGCCGCTTCGTCGCTGCCCTGTCGGGATTTCCCGCGGGCGGTGCCAAGCGGGCCGAACGCCTGTGGCTGGCCTGGACGAACTTCGACCAGCAGCTGGTCGGCCACCACGAGGGTGAGCACGAGATCGCTTGGCCGGCCCTGCAGCAGGTCGGGGTGACTCCTGAGATGCTCGCCCAGATGGACGCCGAGCACGCCGAGATGGCGGCCGCCCTGGAGGCCGCCAGGACCGCGATGGCCACGCTGCGGGCACAACCGGACGCTGCCGCGGCAGCCGCCGCGCTGGGAGCCGTGCAGCACCTCGAGCAGGTGACGCTCACCCACCTCGACCACGAGGAGCACGAGATCGAACCGATCTACCTGCGCCACCACGACTCACCGGTGCTCCAGGAGATGGGCCGCCGCTTCGCCAAGGTCAGCCCGGTCCAGGGCGGTCGGTTCTTCGCGTGGCTGACCGACGGCGCCTCCACCGAGGAGCGTCAGGCGATCCGGGAGAGCGTGCCGGGCCCGGTGCTGGCCGTGTTCACTGGCGTGTTCGGCCGCGGCTACCGCCGGGACGTGGCCCCGGCCTGGCGCAGCTGAGGCCTGCGTCGGCCGGCCCGCCTGCTAGAGGGTCAGCTGCTCCCGGACGACGCCGGCCAGGCGGTCGGCGATCGTGCCGGCCTGCTCGGCGGTGGCGGCCTCGACCATCACCCTGACCAGCGGCTCGGTCCCCGAGGGGCGCAGCAGCACCCTGCCGGTGTCTCCGAGCTCTGCCTCGGCCTCGGCGATCGCCGCCGCGAGGATGAAGTCGTCGTCGGCGCGGGCCTTGTCGACCTGCGGCACGTTGACCAGGACCTGCGGCAGCCGGTTCATCACCTGGGCCAGCTCGGCCAGGGGCTTGCCCGTCACCGCCATCCGGTCCAGCACGTGCAGGGCGGTGAGGAGGCCGTCACCGGTGGTGGCGTGGCGGCTCATGATCACGTGCCCGGACTGCTCGCCGCCGAGGGTGAACCCGGAGATCTTCATCGCCTCGAGGACGTAGCGGTCCCCGACCTTGGTCTGGCGTACGCCGACTCCGGCGGCCTTCATCGCCTGCACGAAGCCGAGGTTGCTCATCACGGTGGCGACCACCGTGTCCTGGTGCAGCTCGCCGGCCTCGCGCATCGCAAGCGCGAGGATCGCCAGGATCTGGTCGCCGTCGACGATCTCACCGTTCGCGTCCACCGCCAGGCACCGGTCGGCGTCACCGTCGAGGGCGAAGCCGATGTCGGCGCCGTGGTCGAGCACCGCCCGCTGCAGCACGTCGAGATGGGTCGAGCCGCAGCCGTCGTTGATGTTCAGACCGTCAGGCTCCGCGCAGATCGCGATCACCTCGGCGCCGGCCTCCGCCAGCGCCAGCGGGCCGACCTCCGAGGCGGCGCCGTGGGCGCAGTCCAGCACGACCTTCGGACGAGAGCGAGGAACCCCCTCGGCGCCCAGCCCGCCGCCGATCGTGGAGACCAGGTGCGCGGCGTACTGCTCCACCGCGGACTCGTGGCGTCTGACCCGGCCGACCCGGCCACCGGTGGGCCGGTCCCAGGGCTCGCGCAGTCGCTGCTCGATGGTCACCTCGATGGCGTCGTCGAGCTTCACGCCGCCCCGAGCGAGGAACTTGATGCCGTTGTCGGGCATGGCGTTGTGCGAGGCAGAGAGCATCACGCCCAAGTCGGCGCCGAGAGCACCGGTGAGCCAGGCGACCCCGGGTGTCGGCAGCTCACCGAGCAGCAGCACGTCCACGCCGGCGGAGGCAAGACCGGCGACCACCGCGGCCTCCAGGAACTGGCCCGAGATCCGGGTGTCGCGGCCCACGACCGCGACCGGCCGGTGCCCCTCGAAGGTGCCGCGCTCGGCCAGGACATGGGCTGCGGACACAGAAAGGTCCAGGGCCAGCTCAGCGGTCAGCAGACCGTTGGCCAGACCCCGGACCCCATCTGTGCCGAAAAGGCGTGCCATGGAAGGCGGGTGCGATCAGCGCTTGCTGAACTGAGGAGCCTTGCGGGCCTTCTTGAGACCGGCCTTCTTGCGCTCGATGACGCGAGCGTCACGAGTCAGCAGACCGGCCTTCTTCAGCTCGGCGCGGTTCGCCTCGAGGTCCACGGAGTTCAGCGCACGGGCCACGCCGAGACGCAGCGCGCCGGCCTGACCGGTGATGCCACCGCCGTGGATCCGAGCGATCACGTCGAAGCGACCCTCGAGCTGGGTCGTCACGAAGGGCTCGTTGACGACCTGCTGGTGGAGCTTGTTCGGGAAGTAGTTGTCCAGCTCGCGACCGTTCACGGTCCACTTGCCGGTGCCGGGGAAGATCCGCACGCGAGCCACGGCCTCCTTGCGACGGCCGGTGGCCGCCGAGGGAGCGATGTTCGCGGCCTTGAGGGGTGCGTCAACGCTGGGAGCGCTCTCCGAGGAGTACGCGACACCCTGCTCGTTGACCTCGAAGGTCTCCTCGCCGGTCTGGTCAGTTACGTCAGCCACAGTGATCCTTTGCCTGTTCTCGTCAAGAAGCTTTACTGGGAGATCTGCGTGATCTCGAAGGGCTTGGCCTTCTGGGCCGTGTGCGGGTGCTCGGGGCCGGAGTAGACCTTCAGCTTCTTGAGCACCTGACGACCGAGGCGGTTCTTGGGAAGCATGCCCCAGACCGCCTGCTCGATCGCCTTGCGAGCGTCCTTCTCCAGCAGCTCCCCGATGGGGGTGGAGGAGAGACCGCCCGGGTAACCCGAGTGGCGGTAGGACATCTTCTTGGTCGCCTTGTCGCCGGAGAGGGCGACCTTGGAGGCGTTGACGATGATCACGAAGTCACCGGTGTCGACGTGGGGCGCGAACATCGGCTTGTGCTTGCCGCGCAGCAGGTTTGCTGTCTGCACTGCGAGGCGACCGAGGACGACGTCCTGCGCGTCGATGACGTGCCAGTCTCGCTGGATGTCACCGGGCTTGGGGCTGTACGTACGCAACGTTGTAGGCCTTCTACTCGTTCGTGACCGGCTGGGAGGATTCCCGGGCCGGTAGTGGTGCTGCGCCTTCTGACGAACACTGCCCGCGAGACGGTCTGGACCGGTCCGCAGGTCTGCACCGAGGCCACAACGAAAGGGACCTGGGCGCGGCAGGAGGCGCGACCGGCAACATTACCGGCCGTAACGACCAACGGTCAAAACGCGGACCGACTGGTCGCCCTTGCGCGCGGGGGCATAGGTTGAAGGCCGGTCGACCCGCGGGCACGCTGCCCGAGGCCGCCAGTGTCCACCCGGGGGTGACCCCCACCGATCCCACACTGCAAAGCGCAAGGAGCCGACGTGACCGAGCCCGGTGACAACAGCCTCACAGTCCGTGACAACAGGACCGGCAAGGAGTACCAGATCCCGATCGCCGACGGCACCATCCGTGCCGCCGACCTGAGCCAGATCAGGACCGACGAGGACCTGCCCGGGATCGCGACCTACGACCCCGGCTTCGTCAACACCGCCTCCTGCAAGAGCTCGGTGACGTTCATCGACGGCGAGAAGGGGATCCTGGAGTACCGGGGCTACCCGATCGAGCAGCTCGCCGAGAAGTCGAGCTTCCTCGAGGTGGCCTACCTCCTGATCCACGGCGCACTGCCCACGAAGGAGCAGTACGACACGTGGGTGCACGAGATCACCCACCACACGTTCCTGCACGAGAACGTGAAGAGCTTCATGCACGGCTTCCGCTACGACGCGCACCCGATGGGCATGCTGATGGCCTCGGTCGGGGCGCTGTCGACGTTCTACCCCGAGTCGGGCAACATCGGCGACCCGGACAACCGGCACATGCAGATCGTGCGGATGATCGCCAAGATGCCCACCCTCGGCGCCTGGGCCTTCCGGCACGCGCAGGGCAAGCCGTTCGTCTACCCCGACAACGACCTCGGCTACACCGCCAACTTCCTCTCGATGCTGTTCAAGATGAGCGAGCGTCGCTTCGATGCCGACGAGCGCCTGGTCAAGGCGCTCGACGTGCTCTTCATCCTGCACGCCGACCACGAGCAGAACTGCTCCACCAACGCGGTGCGCTCGGTGGGCTCCTCGCAGGTCGACCCCTACTCCGCGGTCGCGGCCGGCGTCGGTGCGCTCTACGGCCCGCTCCACGGTGGCGCCAACGAGTCGGTGCTGCGGATGCTGCGCCGCATCGGCGGCAAGGAGAACATCCCCGCCTTCATCGAGGGTGTGAAGAACGGCAACGAGAAGCTGATGGGCTTCGGGCACCGGGTCTACAAGAACTACGACCCGCGCGCCACGATCATCAAGAAGGCCTGCGACGACGTCTTCGAGGTCACCGGGGTCAACCCGCTCCTCGAGATCGCCCAGGAGCTGGAGAAGATCGCGCTCGAGGACGAGTACTTCGTCAAGCGCAAGCTCTACCCCAACGTCGACTTCTACTCCGGCCTGATCTACGAGGCCTTCCAGTTCCCGCCCGAGATGTTCACGGTGATGTTCGCCATCGGCCGCACGCCGGGCTGGCTGGCGCAGTGGCTCGAGCTGGTGCAGGACAAGGACCAGAAGATCGCCCGGCCCAAGCAGATCTACACCGGCGACCGCACCCTGGACTTCGTTCCTGCCGCCGAGCGCTGGAAGTGACCCGCGCTCGGTCCTGGTGAGGACCGAGGCTCGGCCGTGACCGAAGCGCTCGCCCACGACATCACCGGCTCGACGACGAGGCGGCGCACGCCCCCGCGGGTGGGCGTGCTCGTGGTCAGCAACCTGCTCGGCGGGGTCGGGGTCGCCTCCGGCATCGCCGTGGGCGGCCTGCTGGTGGAGGACCTCGGCACCACGTCCCTGGCCGGGCTGGGTCAGGGCCTCAGCGTGCTGGGCGCCGCCGTGCTCGCCGTACCCCTGGCGCGGCTGGCCGACCGGCGCGGCCGACGCTGGTCGCTGGGCATCGGGTACGCCGTGGCGCTGGGCGGCGCCGGCATGATCGTGGCCGCCGCAGTCACCCGGAGCCTGCCGCTGCTGCTGCTCGGGCTCGGCTGCTTCGGTGCCGCGCAGGCCACCAACCTGCAGAGCCGCTACGCCGCCGTCGACGGTGTGGCGGCCCCGGCACGCGGTCGCACGATGTCGGTGGTCATCTGGGCCACCACGGTCGGGTCGGTCGCCGGCCCCAACCTGACCGCGCTCGGCCAACGTCTCGGCGAAGGCGTGGGGGTCCCGGGGCTCGGCGGGCCCTACCTGTTCTCCGTGGCTGCCTTCGCCCTCGCGGTGGCCGTGGTGACCCTGGCCTACCGCGACCCGGCCTCGGTCGTGGACACCCGTACGGCGCGCCGGGTCGCGGCCGCGGATGCCTCCCACCGACAGGTCCCGGCGATCGGGGCGGTGGCGGCCCTGCGCTGGGCCGCCGGCCGCCCGATCTCGCGACTGGCGGTCACCGCCGTCGTCACCGCCCACGCCACGATGGTGATGGTCATGGTGATGACACCGGTGCACATGCAGCACGACGGCGCGACGCTGCGGATCATCGGGCTGGTGATCAGCCTGCACATCGCGGGCATGTACGCGCTGAGCCCGGTCTTCGGCTGGCTGGTCGACGTCTGGGGCGACATCCGCACGCTGATGCTGGGCGTCGTGCTGCTGGCCGCGTCGGTCTCGATCGGGTTCCTCAGCGCGGCGATCAACGGCTCCCAGCCCCTGACGGCGACCTCCCTGGGCCTGCTGGGCCTGGGCTGGTCGGCGTGCACGATCTCGGGTTCCTCGATGATCGCCGCCACTCCCGACGACCAGGTCCGGGTGCCGCTGCAGGGCGCCACCGACGCGCTGATGAACTACGGCGGCGCCGCCGCCGCCGTGGTGGCCGGCCCGCTGCTCGACCTGGGCGACTTCCGCGCGGTCAACCTCGCCGGTGCCCTCCTCCTCGTCCCGGCCGTGGTGTTCTGGGCGGGCTCGCGTGAGCACCGCCGCAGCTGACAGTCGGCGCCGGGCGGACGCGACGAACAGCGCGGTGGATCCGGCGCACCAGGTGAGCCGGATCGACCGCATAACGTCGAAACGCGCGTGCTGCGCCACCCGGCCCAGGACCCGCGGCCTCAGCCGTGCGTCCTGGCCTTCGCCTTCTCGTAGCGTGCCCGGGTCGTGGTGAGCCCCACGGAGAGTGGCTCGACGCGGTCGTAGAAGCCCTGGCCGTAGGCGAAGTAGCCCGATGCTCCCAACGCCTGCTGGCGCTTCGCGGACAGCTCACGCCCCACCGTGTGCAGCGCGACGGTCTCGCCCGAGTCGTTCACGTGCACCATCCACGCCTCCCCGGGGTCCTCGCCACTGGCCGGGCGCCACACGAAGTGGTCCGCGCCCTTGGAGGAGCACTCGAACTTCGGCAGGCAGGAGTCCAGCCACTCCGGCGGCTTCGGAGCGGCCAGCGCGTCGAGGAAGCCCGGCCCGACAGGCCCCATCCCCTTGCCGAGCCGCACTCGGCCACCGACCGCGCCGGGGCCGAGGAGCGTCTTGTCGGGTGCCGGTCCGACGTACTCCCAGTCGTCGCCCCAGCCGTAGATGAAGCCGGTCACCACTGTGCGGTCGTCGTTCGGCACCCGGTCGAGCTCGCCGGGGTCGCGCTCACCGCCGTCCCATCGTGACACCCCTCGCCCCGCGGCCACGGTCTGCGCCGAGGCGATCAGACGGAGGCGGGGATCGGTGAGCAGGTCGGTGAGCGCATCAACGCTGGGGTCGAGTTCCTGACGGCGAGGGTCGCCGGTGATCCTCGGCCCCGCCAGCAGCACCGTGACCACCGCGTCGTCCCGCTGCCGCGCCAACAATCACGATCCCCGGGTCCTCCTCGGGCGTCTCCTTCTCCCACAGAAGGCGCACGCCGTTGCCGAGTCGCGCGCAACCCCCGTCCCGGCAGGCCGGAAGGTCCCCACGGTGCAGCGTCACCCGCACCAGGTCGCCGTCGGACTCGCCGTCGCCGTTGTAGCGGAAGTCGGCGCCGACGAACCCCGGCGGCGAGCTCTCGTCGACGTACGCCGCCTGGCGCCGTGAGGTGTCCTCCGGGAGGTGGTCGAGCATGACCGCTGCGATCGCTCGTGGCGTGATCGTCTGCTCGCTCGCTCCGCTGCTCTGGTCCCCGCAGCCCGCCACGAGCGCCGCGACCAGGGCGAGCGGCGCGACTTCCCGAGGAATTCTCACGAGGACGAGACTAGACGGTGGCGCGGTCGCGGCCCTCCCAGTAGGGCTTGCGCAGGTCGCGTTTGAGGATCTTGCCCGTGGGGTTGCGGGGAAGCGCCTCGAGGATGTCCACCGACTTGGGGCACTTGAACCTGGCGAGGTGCTCGGCGCAGTAGGCGATCAGCTCCTCCTCGGTCGCTTCGGTGTCCGGCTTGAGCGCCACCACGGCCTTGACGCTCTCACCCCAGCTGTCGTCGGGGACCCCGATGATCGCGACCTCCATCACGGCCGGGTGCTCGGCCAGCACCCGTTCGATCTCGGGGGAGTAGATGTTCTCCCCACCCGAGATGATCATGTCCTTGAGCCGGTCCTGGACGAACACGAAACCGTCGGCGTCGACCTTGCCCATGTCGCCGGTGCGGAACCAGCCGTCCTCGGTGATCACCTCGGAGGTGGCCTCGGGCTTGTTCAGGTAGCCGACCATCAGCTGCGGCGAGCGGAACCACAGCTCGCCGTGCTCACCGGTGGGCACGTCCTCCAGGGTCTCGGGGTCGACCACCCGCACCTCCGCGCCAGGAAGGCACTGCCCCGCGCTGACCAGCCGCTCCGGGTGGTCGGCGTCGCGGTGCGCCTCGGGCATCAGGTGGGTGATCACCCCGGCCACCTCGGTGAGGCCGTAGACCTGGATGAACTCGGTGTCCGGCCAGGCCTCCAGGGCCGCGCGCAGCAGCGGCAGCGGCATTGGCGAGGCGCCGTAGCAGTAGGTCTTCAGCTGGCCGAAGATCTTCACAGCCTGCTCACCGGACTGCAGCACCTGGGCCAGCACCGCGGGCACGAGGAAGGTGCGGTTGGCCCCCTGCATGATCGCGCCGGCCAGCGAGGCACCGTCGGGGTCGCGGGTCATCACGCTCGGCACGCCGTCGTGGATGCCGAACAGGACGTACGACGACCCGCCGACGTGGAACAGCGGCATCGAGACCATGTTCTTGTCGCCGTCGTCGAAGGCCCAGCCGTCGTGGGCGTTCAGGGTGTGGGCGACCATGTTGGCCTGGCTCAGGGCCACGCCCTTGGGGCGTCCCGTGGTCCCCGAGGAGTACATCACCAGGCAGACGTCCCCGGGCTCGACCTCCGGGTCGCGGCCGGTGGGCTCGGCAGCGGCCAGCATGGCCTCGTAGGCGTCACCGTCGCCGCCGTCGGGGGTGACCTCGACGACGTGCTCCACCGTGGTGAGGCGGTCCTTGATCTTCTCGACCAGAGGCATCAGCTCCGAGCCCACCAGGAGCAGCTTGGCTCCTGCGTCGTTGACGGCGTAGTCGACCTCGTCGCCGGCCAGCCGGAAGTTGATGATCGCGTTCGCCGCACCCAGGGAGGCCGCCGCCAGGGTCAGCTCCACGCACGCGGGGTGGTTCTTGTCGAGGAACGAGACCACGTCACCCCGACCGATCCCCCGCTCCCGCAACGCACCCGCCAACCGGCGTACCCGCTCCTCGAACTCCGCCCAGCTCCACGTCCGGCCGAGGTAGCTGAACGCCTCTGCGTCGGGGTTGGCGTGCGCCCAGTGGGCGAGCCGGTCGTCCAGGAAGGTCGGGTCCTCGAGCTCGGTGGCGGGCGATGTCATCGGCGGTCTCCTCGGGCCAGGGGGCGGTGGCACCCGAGCGTGACACACGCCACATCGCGGAGCAACGGCCCGGGCCTGCGCGGCCTCGGGGTCAGGACGACTCGATCCGACCGGGCTCCTCGGGAGGTCTGGTGCCGAGCACGATCGCGCTCGCGAGCACCACCAGGGCCAGCCCGAGCAGCTGCAGCGGCGCCAGCCGTTGCCCGAGCAGGAGCAGGCCGGCGAGGGCCGCCACCGCCGGCTCCAGGGAGAGCAGGATGCCGAAGACGGCCGCCGAGAGCCGCCGCAGCGCGAGCAGCTCCAGCGAGTAGGGCAGCAGCGAGGAGAGCACCGCGAGGCCCAGACCCTTGACCAGGTGACCCGTGGTCCAGGTGTCGATGCCGAAGGCACCCGCGGGCAGCACCACCACGGTCGAGACCACCAGGGCGATCGCCAGGCCGTCCAGGTTGGGGAACTCCGCACCGGTACGGCTGCTCAGCAGGATGTACGCCGCCCAGCAGGCCCCGGCCGTCAGGGCCAGCAGCAGACCGATCCAGCTGAGCTCGCCGAACGGCACCGTCAGCGCCTCGGAGATCAGCACCACGCCGCCGGCAGCAGCCGCGACGGCGAGGAAGTCCGCGGGTCGGCGCGAGAGCAGCGTGGTCAGGACCAGCGGACCGAGAAACTCGACCGTGACCGCGACCCCGAGCGGCAGATGGGCCAATGAGCCGTAGAAGCTCCAGTTCATCAGGCCCAGGGCGACCCCGAAGGCGACCACCGTGCCCCAGGCGCGCTGGCTGTGACCCCGCACCCGCGGTCGCACGAAGGCCAGCAGCAGCACGGCGGAGATCGAGATGCGGAGCAGCACCGACCCGCCCGCCCCGATCTCTGGGACCAAAGTGGCCGCGAGCGCACCGCCGAACTGCACCGAGACCACGCCACCGAGCACGAGCAGTGGTGCCGGAACGTTCACGGAAGCGGTCCTGGGCACGTCGGCCACCTTAAGGTCCCCACTCCGTCGACCGGGCACTCCGGTCTGTCCCCAGCACGCCGAGCGGGCACTCGTGCAGGCGAACGGAACTGCCCGCTCGGCGCTCCTGAGCCGGACGCAACTGCCCGGTCGGCGTACTGCGGCGGACGCAACTGCCCGGTCGGCGTACTGCAGGCGGACACAACTGCCCGGTCGGCGTACTGCAGGGTCAGCGGGCGCGTTGCACCCGGCCCTCGTCCCACACCGGGCCGTCGGACTCGTAGACCTCACCGTCGGCCCCGTAGACCAGGAACCGGTCGAACCCTCGCGCGAACCACCGGTCGTGGGTCACCGCCAGCACGGTGCCGGCGAACGCCTCCAGGCCCTCCTCCAGCGCCTCGGCGCTCTGCACGTCGAGGTTGTCGGTGGGCTCGTCGAGGAGCAGCAGCGTCGCCCCGGACAGCTCGAGCAGCAGGATCTGGAACCGCGCCTGCTGACCACCCGAGAGCGACTCGAACTTCTGCTCCGAGGCGTGCGCCAGCTCGTAGCGGTCGAGCACCCGACTGGCCTGCTCGCGGCCCATGCCGGCCCGCCCACCGGGACGACCGTCGCCGCGGTGCAGGATCTCCAGCAGCGTGCGGCCGAGCAGCTCGGGATGCTCATGGGTCTGCACGAACCACCCGGGCCGCACCCGGGCACCCAGCTTGGCCTTGCCGGTGTGCGCCACCGGCTTGATCTCGACGTCCCCGACCGGCTGGTGCTCGATGTCGGGGTCGCTGCCGCCGTTGGCCAGCAGCCGCAGGAAGTGCGACTTGCCCGACCCGTTGGAGCCCAGCACGGCCACCCGTTCGCCGTACCAGACCTCGAGGTCGAAGGGCCGCATCAGCCCGGTCAGCTCCAGCTGCTCGCACACCACCGCGCGCTTGCCGGTGCGACCGCCCGTGAGCCGCATCGAGACCTGCTGCTCGCGAGGCTGCTCGGTCGGCGGGCCGACCTCCTCGAACTTGCGCAACCGGGTCTGTGCTGCGCGGTACTGGCTGGACATGCCGTCGTTGTATTCCGCCTTGATCTTCAGGCGCAGCACCAGCGCCTTGAGCTTGGCGTGCTCCTCGTCCCAGCGGCGTCGCAGCTCCTCGAAGCGCGCGAACCGGTCCCTGCGGGCCTGGTGGTAGGAGGTGAACCCACCCGGATGGGTCCACACGGTGTTGCCGGCGCCCGGCCCACCACTGGCCAGCTCGACCGTCACCACCCGGGTCGCGGTGTTGTCCAGCAGCTCGCGGTCGTGGCTGATGAACAGGATCGTCTTGGGCGACTCCCGGATCCGGCTCTCCAGCCAGATCTTGCCGGGTACGTCGAGGAAGTTGTCCGGCTCGTCGAGCAGCAGCACCTGGTCGGGCCCGGCGAGGAGGTACTCCAGCACGAGGCGCTTCTGCTCGCCACCGCTGAGCGTGGTCAGGTCGCGGTACTTCGCCTTGGCGAAGCTCACCCCGAGAGCCGCGGTGCAGCAGGTGTCCCAGACGACCTCGATCTCGTAGCCGCCGGCGTCGGCGAACTCCGAGAGCGCCGTGGCGTAGGCCATCTGGGTGCGCTCGTCGTCGACCTCCATCAGTGCCACCTCGAGCCGGTCCACCTCGGCGGCGGCCGCACGCACGCGCGGCGGGGACACCGACATCAGCAGCTCCGAGACACTGGTGCTGCCGACCCCCACCATCTGCCGCATCACGCCCAGCCCGCCGGAGCGGGTCACTGCGCCCGCGTGCGGGACCAGGTCACCGGTGATGATTCGCAGCAAGGTGGTCTTCCCGGCGCCGTTCGCGCCGACCAGCGCCACCTTCGCGCCCTCACCGACCCGGAACGACACGTCCTCGAGCAGCACCCGCCCGTCGGGCAGCTCGTAGCGAACCCCGGCCACCTCGACATGTCCCACGCTCGTGATTGTGCGCGACGAACACCTTCCGGCGCCAAATCATTTCGCGCGCAGGGCCGCCCGTCCCGCCTCGAGCCGGGCGACCGGCACCCGGAACGGCGAGCAGGAGACGTAGTCCAGCCCGACCTCGTCGAAGAAGTGGATCGACGCCGGGTCTCCCCCGTGCTCGCCGCAGATCCCGAGGTGCAGGTCCGGACGGACGGCACGGCCGCGCTCGACGGCCGTGCGGACCAGCTCGCCCACGCCGTCGATGTCGAGCGACTCGAACGGCGAGATCGGAAAGACCCCCTGCTCGAGGTAGGTGCTGAAGAACGACGCCTCGACGTCGTCGCGGGAGAAGCCCCAGGTCATCTGGGTGAGGTCATTGGTCCCGAAGGAGAAGAACTCCGCCGACCCGGCGATCTCACCTGCGGTCAGCGCTGCCCGCGGCAGCTCGATCATGGTGCCGATCCGGACGTCGAGCTCGACACCGGACTCCGCGGCCACCTCGTTGACCACGTCGTCGATCCGTCGCCGGACGAGGTCCAGCTCCTTCACGCTCGCCACCAACGGGATCATGATCTCCGGACGCGGGTCTCCCCCCGCCTGCTTGCGGGCCACCGCCGCCTGGGCGATGGCGCGCGCCTGCATCGTGAACAGGCCGGGGATCACGATGCCGAGGCGTACGCCGCGCAGGCCGAGCATCGGGTTCTGCTCGTGCAGCCGGGTGACCGCGTCGAGCAGCATGCGCTGCCGCTTCTTGCGGTGCCCGCGGGTGTCGGCGATCGCCATCGCCACCGAGAGCTCGGTCAGGTCCGGCAGGAACTCGTGCAAGGGCGGGTCGATCAGCCGGATCGTCACCGGCAACCCGTCCATCGCCTCCAGGATCTCGGTGAAGTCCTCACGCTGCAGCGGCAGCAGCGCGTCGAGCGCCGCCTCCTGCCCCTCGTCGCCCTCAGCGACGATCAGGTTCTCCACCAGCTCACGGCGATCTCCGAGGAACATGTGCTCGGTACGGCACAGTCCGATGCCCTCGGCACCGAAGCGGCGTGCCCGGGAGACGTCCTCGGTCGTGTCGGCGTTGGTGCGGACCCGCAGCCGTCGCGCGGTGTCGGCGTGCTCCATGATCCGGCGAACCGCCGAGACCAGTGGCTCGTCGATGTCGTCGCCCTCGAAGTAGCGCACGACGTGGGAGTCGGCGACCGGGACGGCTCCGTCGAAGATCTCGCCGGTCGAGCCGTCGATCGAGATCAGGTCACCCTCCTCGATGGTCTTGCCACCTCGGACCGTGAACCGCCCCTCGCGGGTGTCCACGTCGAGCGACTCGGCCCCGCAGACGCAGGTCCGGCCCATGCCGCGGGCCACCACCGCCGCGTGCGAGGTCTTTCCGCCGCGACTGGTGAGGACGCCCTTGGCCACCATCATCCCGTGCAGGTCGTCGGGGCTGGTCTCCTTGCGCACCAGGATCACGTCCTCGCCGCGCTCCGCCCACTCCACCGCGGTGGCCCAGTCGAAGACGGCCCTGCCGACTGCCGCGCCGGGGGAGGCATTCATGCCCTTGGCCAGCAGGGTCCGCTCGGCGTCGGGGTCGAAGCGCGGGAACATCAGCAGTGCCAACTGGGCGCCGTTGACCCGCAGCGTCGCCTCGTCGAAGTCGATCAGTCCCTCGTCGGCCATGTGCACCGCGATCCGGAAGGCCGCCTCGGGGGTGCGTTTGCCGACCCGCGTCTGCAGCATCCACAGCCGCCCCTCCTGGACGGTGAACTCGATGTCGCACATGTCGCGGTAGTGCTCCTCGAGCTTCTGCATGATCTCGAGGAGCTGGCTGTGGGAGGCCTCGTCGATGTCACCCATGTCCGCCAGCGACACGGTGTTGCGGGTGCCCGCGACGACGTCCTCGCCCTGCGCGTTCTGCAGGTAGTCGCCGTACACGCCCTGGTCACCCGAAGCGGGGTCGCGGGTGAAAGCCACGCCCGACCCGGAGCTCTCACCGCGGTTTCCGAAGACCATCGCCTGCACGTTGACCGCGGTGCCCATGTCGTCGGGCACCTGCTCCTGCCGGCGGTAGAGCCGGGCGCGGTCGGTGTTCCAGGAGTCGAAGACCGCCCGGGTGGCGGACGCCAGCTGCTCGCGCGGGTCCTGGGGGAACGGCTCGCCCGTGTGCTGCTCGATCGACTCCTTGAAGCTCGCCGCCAGCCCCTGCAGGTCGGCAGCCGTGAGCTCGGTGTCGCTCTCGACCCCGCGGTCGCGCTTGAGCGCGTCCAGCGCGTCTGCGAACACGGCGTGGTCGATCCCGAGCACGGTGGCTCCGAACATCTGCAGCAGGCGCCGGTAGGAGTCCCAGGCGAAGCGCTCGTCGCCGGAGACGGCGGCGAGCCCCTTCACGGACTCGTCGTTGAGGCCGACGTTGAGCACCGTCTCCATCATCCCGGGCATGGAGACCATCGCGCCCGAACGCACGGCCACCAGCAGCGGGTCGTCGGCCTGGCCGAGGCGCTTGTCCATGGCCTTCTCGAGAGTGGCGAGGTGCTCGTCGACCTCTTCAGCCAGCCCGGCGGGCTCTCGCCCCTCGTGCATGTACTGGCGGCACGCCTCGGTGCTGATGATGAACCCCGGCGGCACCGGCAGCCCGAGGTTCGCCATCTCGGCGAGGTTGGCCCCCTTGCCCCCGAGAAGTGCTTTCTGATCCTTGTCGCCCTCGGCGAAGTCGTAGACAAGCTTGCCCATGTCCTGACTATGCCCCAAGGCCGGAAAGTCTCACACACCTCAGGGGCAGCGGCCGCACAGGTGGCGCACAGGGTTCGCGCGCAGATTGGGGTCATGGCAGCACACAGTGAGGCCCCCCGAACCGGCCGCGAGCGTGATCAGCAGGTACGTCGTACCGCGTCGGCCCGCGCCGCCGTGGTCACCGCAGGGACCGCGGGTGCCCTCGGCGCAGCGATCGCGATCGGCGTCACCACGCAGACCGCCGACCCAGCGACCAACGCCAGCGACGGGCCCAGCGACGGGCCCAGCGACGGGCCCAGCGACGGGCCCGGGCACCGGTGCCCAGGACGTCCATGGCCGGGACGCGCTCCCCGCCGCTCCCACCGCCGGCACCCAGCAGCAGCGGGACCAGTCCCTGGCACACCAGAGGCAGCTGGTCGCCCCCGGGGGCGGAGGCCAGGGGCACGGTCGCTCGGGCGGCTCCTGACCCACCCGACCGACCCCCGTCATCTCGTCACCCCGCCAGCCACGACCCCACGAAGGAAAGCAGATGAACCAGAACCAGCAGGACGCGATCGATACCCGCCGCGCCAGCACGAGGCGCGTGGCGCGGGTCCGCACCGCGATCATCGGCGGAGCAGTCGTCACCTCCCTGGCCGTGACCGGCACCATCGTCGCTCTCCAGACCGGGGGGAGCGCCACGACGACCAAGAGCTCCTCCAGCAGCACCACGGGTCAGGCTGCCGGCAACCAGTCCTCGCTGGTCACCTCCGGCAACGGTTCCGCCCACGCCACCACGTCGGGTTCGTGATGGGCACCGAGATCGTGGCCCGCGACTGGGAGCTCTGGAGCACCCGGTGCCGTCTGGTGCTGACCGACGCGGACCTGCTCCCCGACGCTGCGGCGCTGGTGGATGCCGAGCTCGCGCGTGTCGAGGAGGCGTGCAGCCGGTTCCGGCCCGACAGCGAGCTGATGACGCTGGTGCGCCCCGACGTCGGCACGGTCACGCTGAGCCCGCTGCTGGCCGACCTCCTCCGGGTCGCGCTGCAGGCAGCCCACGACACCGACGGCGCCGTCGACCCGACCCTGGGCTCCGTGCTGGTCGGGCTCGGCTACGACCGTGACATCAACGATCTTCCGGCGGACACCGTCGGCCCGCCGATCGTGGTCAGTCGCCGTGCGCACGCGTGGCAGAGCATGACCCTCGACGGCGACCGGCTGCGGCTGCCCGCCGGAACCCAGCTCGACCTCGGCGCCACCGCGAAGGCGGTCGCTGCCGACCGCTGCGCGCGACTGGTCCGCGACCGGCTGCTGGCCGGGCGCCCGGGGGCCGGGGTGCTGGTCGGCCTCGGTGGTGACATCGCCACGGCCGGCGCCTCACCCGCCGGTGGGTGGCAGGTGCGGGTGCAGGACCTTCCCACCGACCCTGCACAGCAGATCACCCTGGCCGACGGTGCGGCGGTGGCCACCTCCAGCAGCAGCCGACGCACCTGGACCCAGGCCGGTCGGATGCGCCACCACCTGATCGACCCACGCACCGGCCTTCCTGCCCAGAGCCCCTGGCGCAGCGTGAGCGTGGTGGCCACCAGCTGCCTGGATGCCAACGTCGCCACCACGGCGGCCCTGGTCAAGGGACCGGACGGGCTGGCCTGGCTTCGCCGTACCGGCCTCCCGGCCCGCCTGCTCTCCCACGCCGGACACTCGATCGTGCTCGGCGGCTGGCCCCAGGAGGTGGCGGCATGACCGAGGCACTGTGGGCGCTGGGACGCGGGACCGGGGTGGTCGCGCTGGCGATGTTCACCCTCGCCCTGGTCCTGGGCATCGTCTCCCGCTCCGGGCGTGAGGTCGGCGGGCTCGGCCGCTTCGGGGTGGCCGAGCTCCACCGCACCGCCTCCCTCACCGGCGTCGGGCTGATCGTGGTCCATGTCGGGTCACTGCTGTTCGACCCCTACGCGCAGCTGCGCCTGGTCGACCTGGTGCTGCCCTTCGTGGGCAGCTACCGCCCGCTCTTCCTCGGGCTCGGGACGCTCGCGGTCGACCTGCTGCTCGTGGTCACCGGGGTCAGCCTGCTCAGGAACACAGTGGGTCCGCGGGTGTTCCGAGCGGTGCACTGGCTCACCTACGCGCTGTGGCCGGTGGCCCTGGTGCACGCGCTCGGGACCGGCACCGACGCGGGCTCGTTGTGGATGGACGTTCTCGCCGTGACCTGCGTCGCTGCGGTCACCGCGGCCCTCGGCTGGCGCCTGACCCCGGCGTACGCCGAGCGCGGCCGCGAGCGCCTTCCCCGGGTGGTGGCCCGATGACCGACATCCTCCCCGACCTGCGGCCCGGCCCGGTCGATCAGCCCCTGGCCGCACCTCTCGGTCCGGACCGCCTGCTCGGGCCCGACCACCCGGCGCCACTTCCCCGGCTCGACACCGCGGCACTGGTCGAGCTGGCGCACGCGGCCGGGCTCACCGGGCGCGGCGGAGCCGGGTTCCCCACGGCACGCAAGCTGTCCTCGGTGTCCGGGCACCGACCTGTGGTCGTCGGCAACGCCATGGAGGGCGAGCCGCTCAGTCACAAGGACGCCGTCCTGCTCACCCGCGCCCCACACCTGGTCCTCGACGGCCTGGCCCTGCTGGGTGGGGCGCTGTCGGCGCGCCGCACGATCCTGGCCGTCAGCCCCGAGGTCCCGTCCGGGCCGGTGAAGGCGGCGTCCCGCGGCACGGGAGTGGAGGTGCGGCAGCTGACCGGAGGCTTCGTGGCCGGTCAGGAGTCCGCGGTGGTCAACCAGCTCAGCGGTCGGGCGGGCATACCCTCCGACCCGCTCGAGCCGGTCTACCGGCGCGGCGTCGACGACCGGCCGACCTTGGTGCTGAACGCGGAGACCCTGGCGCAGCTCGCCCTGGTCGCGCGCTACGGCCCCGCCTGGTTCCGGGCACTGGGCACGGCCACGGACCCGGGGACCTTCCTGACCACCACGAGCGGCTCGGACCGCAGCCTGGTCTCGCACCCGGGCGTGCTCGAGGTGGCACGCGGCACCGCCCTGCAGACGGTCCTCGAGGCCGCGGGCACCGACCTGCCTCGCGTAGCCGCCGTCCTCGTCGGCGGTTACCACGGGGCGTGGGTGCCGGCCCACGCGCTGGACACACCGCTGTGCAGCGACGGCCTGCGTCCCTTCGGTGCCAGCCCGGGAGCGGGGGTGCTGCACGTCCTCGCCGTCGAGGCCTGTCCCCTGCAGACCGCCGCTGCGGTGGCCGGATACCTCGCCGGGCAGAGCGCGCGCCAGTGCGGACCGTGCCTGAACGGACTGCCGCGGATGGCCTCGACGTTGCGGGCGCTGGCGGTCCCCGAAGCCTCCCCCGAGCTGGTGGCGGAGGTCATGAGGCTGCGGACCCTCGTCTCCGGGCGCGGCGCGTGTGCCCACCCCGACGGCACCGCGCGGTTCGTGGGCAGCACCATGCACGTCTTCTCCAGCCACGTCGAGGAACACCTCAGGGGGTACTGCCATGCGACTCCACGTTGACTGGACGCGCTGTGATGGCCACGGATCGTGTGCGGAGCTGCTGCCGGAGCTCCTCGACACCGACGACTGGGGCTTCCCGGTCGTCCGTGGCGAGGACCGCGACCCGGTCGTCGGCGCAGCACTTGAGAAGCACGCCCGGCGTGCGGTCAAGGCCTGCCCGGTGCAGGCCCTGCGACTACGGGCCTGACCGCTCTGCCGCTAGTCGACGGGAGCTTCCACCATCGCCTCGACCGCCTCGCCCCGATTGCCCACGATCACCAGCGCCATCCCGGCCAGCATCACGGCCAGGCCGGCCACCGCCGCGAGCGGAGGGGTCTGGCCGAGCAGGAAGGCCGCGATCAGCGCGGCGCCCGGCACCTCCAGCAGCAGCGCCAGCGACACGAGCAGCGGCGTCGTCACCGCGAGCAGGTGGTTCAGCACCGAGTGACCCAGCAGCTGCGCCGTCGCGGTGATCAGCAGCAACAGCCCCCACTGGGCAGCCGGGTAGCCCCCCAGCGGCTGACCGGCCACCAGGCAGGCGACCCCCAGCAGCAGCGCGCAGGTGCCGTAGCAGACGAAGGTGTAGCTCGTGGTGCTCACGCTCTGCCTCGCACGCCCACCCAGCACGGTGTACGCCGCGGCGGCCACCCCGCCTGCGAGCGCGAGCCCGTCACCGGCGAGCGCGCGCACCGAGAGCCTGAAGTCGACGCCCGAGACCACGAGCACGCCGACCAGCGCCAGCGCCAACCCGCCGACGACCACGCGGCCGAAGCGCTCTCCCCGCAGCAGCTGCCAGGTCACGATCCAGACCAGCTGCAGGCACACGAGCGCCGTCGCGGAGGCCACCGAGGTCAACGTCAGCGAGGTCACCCAGGTCGCGAAGTGCAGGGCCAGGGCTGCGCCGGAGAGCGCGACCAGCCCGAGGCGGGGGCCACGCAGGGCGGCCAGCTCGTCTCGGCGTACGACCAGGGCGGGCGGTGCCAGCGCCAGGGTGGCGAAGGCGTTGCGCCAGAACGCGATCGCCAGCGGCGGTACGACGGCCAAGGCCATCAGCGGACCGGACAAGGAGACCGCCACGACGGCGACGGCCATCAGCAGGAGGGTGCGCATCGAGAGGGACCGGTCAGCCCCGGCGGGACTCCAGCACGCGGAAGCCCTTCGCGCTCGCCTGCTTCTCGGTGGGATACCCCTGCTCGGCCAGCCACGCAGCCAGTGAGTCCGAGCCGAGATTCTTGCCGACCACGAGCTGCGCGCGCCCCTCGGGGCGCAGCCGGGGCAGCCAGCGCAGCAGCAGCTCGTGCAGCGCCTCCTTGCCCACCCGGATCGGCGGGTTCGACCAGATCTCGTCGTAGGTCGCGTCCGGGTCGACGTCGTCGGGCAGGGCCGCGGTGAAGCGGTCGGCCACCCCGAGGCGTTCGGCGTTCTCCCGGGCCAGCAGCAGCGCGCGCTCGTTCACGTCCACGGCAGTCACCCGCACCTCCGGGACCGCGATCGCGATCGCGAGCCCGATCACGCCGTAGCCACAACCGAGGTCGAGGACGTCACGGGCCTCCACCGGCGGGGCGGCCTCGCGCAGCAGCACGCCGGTGCCGATGTCCAGACGCCCCTGGGCGAACACCCCGGAGCCCGAGGTCAGCTCCAGCCAGTGGCCCCAGACGTTGGTCCGCACCGGCACCCGCTTGAACGGCGTCGCCGGGTCGGCGGTGAAGTAGTGCTCCTCCACGCTGCTCCCCCTGACCGTCGGTGTCGTCGAACCGTTCGACGGCCGCAGCCGGTCGCAGCGGCCAACCTATCCACAGCCCGGGAGGCTCGGCTCGCGCGGGCCGGTTGGGGACGATTCGCTGCCAGCATGAGCGAGCCCACCGTGCCCCCCACATCCTGCAACGAGGTCGTCCTGGTCGGCCGGGTCAGCGCTGGCCCCGAGCGGCGCGAGCTGCCCAGCGGCGACGACCTGGTCACGTTGCGGGTCGTCGTCGACCGACCTCCGCAACGAGGTGCGACCAGACGCCAGGTCGACGTGATCGACGTGGCGTGCTGGAGCAAGCGGACCCAGCGCTCGGCTGACCGGCTCGAGCCCGACGACGCGGTGCGGGTCGAGGGCGCGTTGCGGAGGCGCTTCTTCGCCGCGGCAGGTGCGCGCGCCAGCCGCTACGAGGTGGAGGCCAGCCGGATCGTCCGGCTCAGTCGCACGCCGGGGTGAGGGTGCGCATGGCGCGGGACTCCCGGGCACGGGCAGCGAGCTCGCCGTCGAGCGGATAGCCCACCTCCTCGAGGGTCAGGCCGTGCGGCCGCATCACCCGCACCCCCTGATTGCGTCGCCGCGCAGCCAGCACCTCCTTGGCCCAGGCGGGGTCGTGACGCCCCTCCCCGACCGCCACCAGGCAGCCGACCAGGGCCCGCACCATGTTGTGGCAGAAGGCGTCGGCGCGGACGGTGCCGAGGACGACACCGGTGCTGGTGCGTTCCCAGCGCAGATCGAGCAGGGTGCGGATCGTGGTCGCCCCGGCGCGCTGGCGGCAGAACGCCGCGAAGTCGTGCTCGCCCAGCAGCGGCGTGGCGGCCTCGTTCATCAGGTCCAGGTCCAGCGCGCGAGGCCAGGTGAGGACGTAGCCGCGAGCGAGCGGGTCGACTGCCTCGGCGCGGTCGGCGATCCGGTAGGCGTAGCGGCGCCACACGGCCGAGAACCGCGCGTCGAAACCGGCTGGCGCGGGGGTCACCCTCAGGATCCGCAGATCCGGGTCGAGCACGCCGTTGAGCCGACGGGCCAGCGCCGCAACGGGCGGGTCCGTGGTCCGGACCGCGGCGGCGACCAGCTGGGCCTCGTCGAGGTCGACGTGGGCCACCTGCCCGCGCGCGTGCACCCCGGTGTCGGTACGGCCGGCGACGGTCAGCGAGGTGCCCGTGGCGCGCAGCACCGTGTCCAGCGCCTGCTCGAGGTCGCCCTGGACGGTTCGCAGGGCGGTCTGCTTGGCCCAGCCGTGGAAGGCCCTGCCGTCGTAGGCAAGGTCCAGACGCAGTCGCACCGCGTCAACCTATCCGGGCCGGTGGCGCAGACGGCTCTGGGGCCCGCCACCAGATCGGTGACGGGCCCCAGAGAAAGTGCCAGAGAAAGTGCCAGAGAAAGTGCCTGGCAGGTGCCGTGAGCGGTCCAGAGGGACTCAGGCCTTGACGTCGCCCTCGGTGTCGCTCTCGGAGTCGCCCTCGGCGTCGGCCCCAGCCTCGGACCCAGCCTCTGACTGGGCCTCGGCGGTCTCCACGTCGGCGGCCTGGGTCTCGACGACCTGGGTCTCACCGGACTCGTCGGTCGCCTCCACCTCGGCCGGTGCGTCCTCGGCAGGCTTCTCGACCTCGACCGGCGCAGCCGCTGCGGGCTCCGCCTTCGTGGTCCGCTCCTGCTTGGGCGCGGCCGGGGTGAACGCCTCGGTCACCAGCTCGATGACCGCCATCGGCGCGTTGTCGCCCTTGCGCGGGCCGATCTTCGTGATCCGGGTGTAGCCACCCGGACGCTCGGCGAAGGTCGGACCGATCTCGGTGAACAGCGTGTGCACGACCGACTTGTCGCGGATGGTCTTGAGGACCTCGCGCCGGTTGTGCAGGTCGCCCTTCCTCGCCTTGGTGATCAGCTTCTCCGCAACCGGGCGCAGCACGCGCGCCTTGGCCTCGGTGGTGGTGATCCGGCCGTGCTCGAACAGCGCCGTGGCGAGGTTCGAGAGGATCAGCCGCTGGTGGGCCGGGCTTCCGCCGAGGCGGGCACCCTTCTTGGGAGTAGGCATTGCTTGTCTCGTTTCTCCCCGGCCGTACTAGGTACCGGAGTAGAGGGGGTCGGTGAGCCTGGAGGCTCAGTACTGCTCGTCCTCGACGCTCAGGTCAGTACTGCTCGTCTTCGACGAAGCTGTCGTCGTCGTCGTCGTACGCCGCCAGAGCGGTCGCCGGGTCGAAGCCGGGCGCGCTGTCCTTGAGGGACAGGCCCATCTCGACCAGCTTGGCCTTGACCTCGTCGATCGACTTCGCACCGAAGTTGCGGATGTCGAGCAGGTCCTGCTCCGAGCGCGCGATCAGCTCACCCACGGTGTGGATGCCCTCACGCTTGAGGCAGTTGTAGGAACGGACCGTGAGGTTCAGGTCCTCGACCGGAAGGGCGAGGTCCTGGGCCAGCTGCTCGTCGACCGGCGAGGGACCGATGTCGATGCCCTCGGCCTCGACGTTGAGCTCACGAGCCAGGCCGAAGAGCTCGACCAGGGTCTTGCCCGCCGAGGCGATGGCATCGCGCGGCTTGATCGACGGCTTGCACTCGACGTCGATGACGAGCTTGTCGAAGTCGGTGCGCTGCTCGACTCGGGTGGCCTCGACCTTGTAGGTCACCTTGAGCACGGGGCTGTAGATCGAGTCGACCGGGAGCCGGCCGATCTCGTTGTCCGCACCCTTGTTCTGCACCGAGCTGACGTAGCCGCGGCCACGCTCGACGATGAGCTCCATCTCGATCTTGCCCTTGGCGTTCAGGGTGGCGATCTTCAGGTCGGTGTTGTGCACCTCGACACCGGCCGAGGCCTCGATGTCAGCGGCGGTCACGACGCCGGCGCCGGACTTGCGCAGCACCATGGCCACCGGCTCGTCGTGCTCGCTGGAGACCACGAGGCCCTTGAGGTTGAGGATGATCTCGGTGACGTCTTCCTTGACGCCCTCGATGGTGGAGAACTCGTGCAGAGCCGTGTCCACCTTGATGCTGGTGACTGCGGCACCTGGGATCGACGAGAGCAGGGTCCGCCGCAGGGAGTTGCCGAGCGTGTAGCCGAAGCCGGGCTCCAGCGGTTCGATCACGAACCGCGAACGGAACTCGTCGACGACCTCTTCCGACAGGGTCGGGCGCTGAGCGATGAGCACTGTTGATTTCCTTTCCGAGCCCACCCGCTATATGACGGGCTCGAACACGCGTTAATGGGGATGGAGTTGATTACTTCTTGGAGTAGTACTCGACGATGAGCTGCTCCTGGACGGGCAGCTCGATCTGTGCGCGCAACGGAAGCGAGTGCACGAGCACGCGCATCCGCGAGGGGATCGCCTCGAGCCACGCCGGCACGATGCGGTCGCCGTGGGCCTCGCGAGCCACGATGAACGGGGTCATCTCCAAGCTCTTCTCGCGAACGTCGATCACGTCGTGGGCGCTGACCTGGTACGACGGGATGTCGACCTTGTGGCCGTTGACCTTGAAGTGACCGTGCACGACGAGCTGACGAGCGTGGCGACGCGTGCGGGCGAACCCGGCGCGGTAGACCACGTTGTCGAGGCGGCACTCGAGCATCTGCAGCAGGTTGTCACCGGTCTTGCCGGGACGACGGCTGGCCTCGTCGTAGTAGTTGTGGAACTGCTTCTCCATCACGCCGTAGGTGAAGCGAGCCTTCTGCTTCTCCTGCAGCTGGTTGCGGTACTCGGACTCCTTGATGCGAGTCCTGCCGTGCTGTCCGGGGGCATAGGGGCGCTTTTCGAACGCCTTGTCCTCGCCGACGAGGTCGACACCGAGACGGCGCGACTTCCTGGTCATGGGGCCGGTGTAACGAGCCATGTGTCAAAGTCTCCTGTTCTGGTCTCGGGTCAGACGCGCCGGCGCTTGGGCGGGCGGCAGCCGTTGTGCGGGGTGGGGGTGACGTCCTGGATGGTGCCGACCTCGAGGCCGATGGCACCCAGTGACCGGATCGCCGTCTCGCGGCCCGAGCCCGGGCCCTTGACGAAGACGTCGATCTTCTTCATCCCGTGGTCCATCGCACGACGACCGGCAGCCTCGGCTGCCATCTGCGCCGCGAACGGGGTGGACTTGCGCGAGCCCTTGAAGCCGACGGTGCCGGCAGAGGCCCACGAGATCACCGCACCGGTGGGGTCGGTGATCGTGACGATGGTGTTGTTGAACGTGCTCTTGATGTGGGCTTCGCCCTGAACGACGTTCTTCTTCTCCTTGCGGCGCACCTTCTTGGCGCCGGCCGCGCTGCGGCTCTTGGGTGGCATTAGACAGAGTCTCCTGATGTAGCGGGCTGGAAGCTGGGAGCGAGATCGGAAGGCGCGTGGAGGCGCATGGCCATCACTTCGCCTTCTTCTTGCCGGCGACGGTGCGCTTGGGACCCTTGCGGGTGCGCGCGTTGGTCTTGGTGCGCTGTCCGCGGACGGGCAGGCCCATCCGGTGACGGCGGCCCTGGTAGCTGCCGATCTCGATCTTGCGGCGGATGTCTGCCTGGACCTCGCGACGGAGGTCACCCTCGATCTTGAAGTTGGCGTCGATCTCGTCGCGGAGCTTGACCAGCTCCTCGTCCCCCAGGGTGTGGACCCGAGCGTTCGGGTCGACGCCGGTGGCGGCCAGGATCTGCTGGGAGCGGGTACGGCCGATGCCGTAGATGTAGGTGAGTGCGATCTCGATGCGCTTGTCACGCGGGAGGTCAACACCAACGAGGCGTGCCATTTTCTGGCGCTTCCTTTCGAAGGGCAGATGCCCTGTGGTTGCACGGTGGTCTGGTCGTGTCGCGCCCCAGGCGATCCGACGCCTCAGCGTCGGAACCCGGGCTCCGGCCATCCGCTCCGGAGGTGGTCTCAGCCCCGAAGGGCCTGAGCGATCACGTTTTCTTGGTTGTTCAGTTGTGCTGCGAGACGCCTGGGCTCAGCCCTGGCGCTGCTTGTGACGCGGGTTCTCGCAGATCACCATGACGCGGCCGTGGCGACGGATCACCTTGCACTTGTCACAGATCTTCTTGACGCTCGGGTTGACCTTCATTCAAGGCCCTTTCTCATCGGTCGGCTGTCAGTGCTACTTGTAGCGGTAGACGATGCGACCCCTGGTGAGGTCGTAGGGGGACAGCTCCACCACCACGCGGTCCTCAGGGAGGATCCGGATGTAGTGCTGGCGCATCTTGCCGCTGATGTGGGCGAGCACCTTGTGTCCGTTGGTCAGCTCGACCCGGAACATGGCATTGGGAAGGGCCTCCACGACGGAGCCCTCCATCTCGATCACGCCTTCTTTCTTCGGCATGTCCTCCGCAATCTGTTGATCGTGTGTCTACCGTGGCCCGGGAACCGCCTCGCCCGGCGGGCGAGTGGACCTCGTAGGACTCCTCCGAGTGCCTCAACCCCGGGGCGCACACCAGGTCCCGACTGAAGTCAGATTGGCGTCCATGCCCGGGCAGCCGCGAGGCACCACAAAGCGAGCCCACGTTGGGCCGACACATCAGTCTAGGTGATATCCCAGACCAACCGTTAATCGGCACGGCCCCGAGGTCGGCGTACCAGCGTCACGGGGTTGAAGGGCGCCCACGCCCGGCGTCTCCAGCCCTGGCCGTGGGCCAGAGCCTGCAGCGCTCCTCCGGCGGCCTTCCAGACCTGCCCCACCTCGCTCAACCGGGGCTCTCCCGCGGCGAACACCCCGGCGTCCACCCGGTCGGCGAGGGTCGGCTCGAGCCCGAGGCTGCGCGCCTGAGCCGGACGCGACGCCCCGGTCGGCACCTGCAGGCCGAGGTCGCGCGCCCGGTCGAGGAGCTCGCTCCAGGCGGCGGCGGTCCGGTCGGAGGGGCGGCCTCCCCGTCGCCGGCGCTGGAGACGGACCAGTTTGGCGGCCGGGACGAGCAGGACCAGGAGCAGCAGGACCGCCCAGGGCAGGAGCCGGAGCAGCAGGCCACGCTGTTCGCGGGCCCGCTGCTGGCGTGCCCGGTCCTCGGCCGGGGTCTCGGGCTGCACCAGGTCCGCGTCCGGCGGCCGGGCCTCGGGCTCCGCCGGCGGGAGACCCGGAACCTGTGGTGGGGGCGCCGCGGTCATGTCGCGGCCTGGGGCTCGCTTGCCCATGAACGTCTTGGTCGGCAGGGTCCGCCAGCTGCCGTCGGCGACTCGCAGCTCCACCCACGCATGCACGTCCTCGCCTCGCACGATTCCGTCGCGCGGGGTCACCGCCCCCACGACCACCCGAGCGGGTACGCCGAGCCGGTTGGCCAGCAGCGCCATCGCCGCGGCGTACTGCTCGTCGTTGCCCACCGGTCGGGGTGCGAGCAGGAAGTCGTCGACCAGCCGGGTGAGGTCGTGCCCGGGACGGTACTGGCTCCCGGCTGCGCCGGCACCGTCGCTGTAGCGACCCTCGACGCGAAGGTAGCGGGCCAGGGCGAAGACCTTGCTCATCGCAGGCGCCGGGCTCGAGAGCACCTTGCTGATCAGCGGATCCACCCGCGCCGTACCGGCGACGTCGAGCACCGGGCCCTCCCACGCCTGCGAGGACGCGCTGAGCTCGTCCGACGGCAGGACGGCGGTGAACTCGTAGTCGTTGCCCGGCTCCAGACCCAGCGGCACGACCGCCGTCGAGGTGGCCGGGTCGTAGCGCAGCTGGTCGCGCTTGCTCACCCCGTTGGCGAACAGGAACCGGAACGACGACAGGGAGCCGATCAGGGGCACCCACGCGCTGCGGTAGGCCTTGGCCAGCTCGACGCGGACCCGGATCCGGGGAGCATTCAGCCCGTTGTCCACGCGGGTGTCGACCCGCAGGAAGGCGTCGTCGAGGGTGTCGCGCATGGTGTCGTTGCCGGGACGCCACTGCTGGCCGTCGTAGCGGTCGAGGGTCACGATGCGCACCCGGCTGCCCGCCGGTGCGCCGACCAGCGTCAGCAGCCGCTTGTCGTGCACGTTGTCCCGCGCCTCTGCGCCCTGGGCGGTGAAGGTCCGGAACCTGCCCAGTGGCGAGTCGAGACCGCTCACGTCGGCTGCCCGGCCGCTGAGGCCACGCAGGGTCTTCCCTGTTGGCGCGGTGCCGCCGGCAGTCAGTCCGGTGGCCAGGAGCAGTGCGACCACGACCACCACTGCGGCACCCGCGGTCCTGAGGAGCCTCCCCTGCGACCACCCGTCGGTCTCGATCGCGTCGGGGGCGAGCTCGAGCCCGCGCGCTCCGGTCCAGACGAGGGCGAGTGCGGCGAACCCCACGGGATACCAGTCCTGGGCGGAGCCGTCGGGCCGGCGCAGGAGGAGCACCGTCACCAGCACCGTGAGCAGTGGCAGCAGTGGCAGCCCGGCGCTGCGGGTGCGCACGGCCACTCCCGTCCCGAGTGCGCCCCCGAGGAAGCCGAGCAGGTAGGGCACCAGTGCGGGTGCTCCCGCGAGGTCGACGGGGGGCAGGGTCGCGAGCAGCTCACCCCACCCGGTGCCGGCGCCCTGCAGCACGTCGGACAGCGTTTGCAGGTCAGGCACCCCGGCGGCCAGTCCCCCCGACCGCAGCGCCAGCGGTCCGCCGAGCAGGAGGCCGACGAGTGGGACGACGGAGATGGGCACCGCGAGCGGGAGCCTGCTGGTGAGCAGGACCAGCGCGGCGCCCAGGGCGGCGGCTCCCATGCCGAGCACCAGGAACCCCCACCCGCCGAAGGTGGTGGCCAGGCCCAGCAGGGCCAGGCCCACGAGCAGCACGACCGCGACCGCGTCCAGCAGCTGATGGAGCGGCCGACGTGTGGCTGCGGCGCCCAACGGGGTGCTCATGCGCGCACCGTCGGCGCCACCGCGGAGATCGCGCGCGGCAGGTCCTCCAGCGCCTGCAGCCCCAGCGTGCGGGTGGTGCCACTGCCACCGATCGTGGTCTCGCTCGCACGGTCGGCACTCACCACCAGGAGCTGGACCTCGGGCGCCAGCTGGGCACGCACCGCTCCGGTGAGCGTGCGGGCGGCGGCTCCCCCGGTGACCAGCACCAACCAGCTGGTCTCGGGCGCCAGCCGGATCGCCCGGCGTACCGCCTGCACGGGGTCGGAGGATCCGAGCTCGATCCGGCAGCAGGCGTCGAGGACAGCGTCCAGCCCGCGATCGACGACAGCGTGCTCACCGCACAGGAAGGACACGTCCACCCCGTCCCGGTCGGCCCGTGCCGCGATCGAGGCGGCCACCGAGACCCCGGTCTCGAAGTCCGCCGGGTCGGCGTACGACGTCACGCTGTCGTCGACGACCACGGTGGTGTGGCTGCGCCGGGTGTCGTGGTACTGCCTGACCTGCAAGGTGTCGGTCTTCGCCGAGGAACGCCAGTGCACGTGCCGAAGGTCGTCCCCGGGCACGTACTCGCGCAGCGCGTGGAAGGCCAGGTCGCTCAGCGAGACCTCGTCACTCGGGGTGCCCTCGTGGTCCCGGATCGTCCCGCCGCCGAGGGACCCCACCGCGACCATGCGCGGCAGCACGAGCAGCTCGGTGGTGCTCGACCACTGCTCGTCCCACCGGATGAGTCCCAGGGGGTCGCTGCGGCGGCCCCGGACGGGACCGACCGGCAGCGCGCCTCTGCGCAGGTCGCCCAGCACGATCCGCTGCTCCACTGGACGGCCCCGGCGCAGGGTCGGCAGCCGGTGCGCGTGCCGCCGTCCGCCGACAGGCACCTCGATCAGGGGCGCGGGGACCGGGACCACCCCGGACGTGGTCGCCGAGAGCACGACCTCGGCACCCTCCCCGGCCACCGTGCGCGGTGGCGAGAGCGTCAGGTCGACCCAGCTGCGCAACGGCAGCAGCACGACCACGACCGCGATCAGCGCGATCACGGTCGTGGCCACCCACAGCAGCTGGAAGACCGGCCAGCCACCGACGGCGTCCAGCACGTAGCAGACGCCGCCGAGGAGCAGCAGCGACCGCCCGGCCGGGGTCACCACCGTGAGGAACGCGGGCAGCCGCATGCCTCAGGCACGCACCGTCGGCACGGCGACCCGCTCGAGCAGCTGGTCGATCACCTGATCGGCACCGAGCCCGCGGAACTCGGCCTCGCCGTCCAGGATCAGCCGGTGCCGGAGCACTGGGTGGGCCAGCTGCGCCACGTCCTCGGGTACGACGTGCTGGCGCCCCTCCGCCGCCGCCCAGGTCTTGGCCACCCGGACCAGGGCCAGGCAGCCGCGCGGTGAGAGCCCGAGCCGGACGTGCTCGGCCTCACGGGAGGCCTCAGCCAGCTGGCGGACGTAGGTGACGATCGAGCGATCCACGTGCACCCGGTCGGCGATCCGGCTCATCTCGGTGACCAGTCCCATCTGCATGATCGGCTCGATCAGTGCGACTCGGTCGCGCACCTCGGAGCTGAGCAGCAGCTCCTCGGTGGCGGCCGCGTCGGGATAGCCGACCGAGGTCTTCATCAGGAACCGGTCGAGCTGCGCCTCGGGAAGCCGGTAGGTGCCCGCCTGCTCGATCGGGTTCTGGGTGGCGATCACCATGAACGGCTGCGGCACGGGGTGGGTGACGCCGTCGACGGTCACGTGCCCCTCCTCCATCACCTCGAGCAGGGCTGACTGCGTCTTGGGCGAGGCCCGGTTGATCTCGTCGGCGAGCACGATGGCGTGGAAGATCGGCCCCGGGTGGAAGGTGAAGCTGCCCTGCCGCTGCTCGTAGACGGTCACTCCGGTGACGTCGCTGGGCAGCAGGTCGGGGGTGAACTGGATGCGGGCGTGGGAGCCCTCCACAGTGGCGGCCAGGGCCCGCGCCAACATCGTCTTTCCCGTGCCGGGGAAGTCCTCCAGCAGCAGGTGTCCCTCCGAGACCAGGCAGGTCAGCGCCAGCCGGATCACGTGCCGCTTGCCCAGCACCGCGAGCTCGATGTTGTGGGTCAGCGACTCGAAGGTGTCACTGAACCACTCTGCACGTTCGCCGCTGCTCCCCATGGCAGTCATCGTAGGGACGCCGCCGAGAGGGACTGCCTGCGGTGTCGGCGGACCGTGCCTAGACCGCCAGGGCAGCTCGATAGGCGGCGAACCTGTCGCAGGAGTTGGTCACGATGCCGTCGACGCCGTTGCGCACCGCCCACTCCATCTGCGAGGTCTCGTCGACGCCCCAGGCGTAGACGGTCCTGCTCTCCGCCTGCAGGTCGCGCACGAAGTCAGGGTCCGCACCGACTGCGGCCCGGAGCACCGAGAGGGGTACGGCGACCCCGGTCACTGCCTTGCTGCGAGCAGCCGATGCGGCCGCGGCGTACCCCGAGGCTCCACCCACCGCGGCCACCCGGGGAATCCCCGGGGCGTGCTGCCGCGCCAGCTCGAGGACCCCGAGGTTGAAGCTCTCGAAGCTGACCCGTGCGTCTCCATAGGCATGGCTGGCGCTCACCGTGGTGGTCGTGAACCTGTGGCTCGGGCTCGCGGGCTTCCACTCCACCATCAGCTTCGTGGCTGGGTGGAACGCCCGGACCTGCCTGACGAAGGAGACGAACGTCGGCACCCGCTGACCGTGCCGCGTGCGGCAGCGACGCAGCTGCCGGTCGGACTTGGCACTGACCCGCCCGCGGCAGAGGGTGGTGCGCTTCAGGGTGGTGTCGTGCATCAGCCACGGGGTCCCGGACCGGGACTCCTGGAGGTCGAGCTCGCAGGTGTCCGCTCCATGGGCGATCGCGTTCAGGCACGCCTCCACCGTGTTCTCGTCCGAGCGCTGTCCCCGCCACAGACCGCGGTGCGCCACGTTGCTCACCTCGTAGGCAAGCTCCTTGAGCGTGGGCACCGGTTCCGGGACCGGGTCCTGGTCGGCCGCCACCGCGGGTGCACTCAGGAGGCAGCTCAGCAGCAGCGCCACCACCAGGTAGCAGCAGGCTGGTGAGGTCGTCGTGCGCACTGATCATCCTTCCGAGCGAGGCGACCAACCTCACGCGGACCCTGGGGTGGCACGAGGTCCCCGAACGAGGGACTTCACGCGCACCACCTCGCAGGTCATGGACATGGCAGCACCCAGGCAGCATGCTCTGAGCATCGGAGGCTTGCCCGGGGGGGTGTGATCGGCATGTCCGAGAAGGTGCGAGTGGCAGCGCTGGAGGACCACGTCTGGATGCTGCTGGGGTTGCGAGGCGCCTTCGCCGCCGCCGGGAGCCAGATCGACTTCATAGGCAGCGCCACCAGCGCTCGTGGTCTGGAGGGCCTCGCGCCCCGACCGCACGTCGTGCTGTTGGCCACGCATCTGGAGGACGGCTCCCGCCCCCGGGACAACGTCCGCCGGATCATCGAGCTGGGGTGCAGGGCGCTGGTCTACGGCGAGGCCATGCATGTGGGAGCCCTTGTCGAGGCGGTGTCCGCCGGCGCGACGGGGGCCGTGCTGCGGAGCCAACCACCCGCCGACCTGGTGGAGGCCATCGCGTCGGTGCAGGCAGGCTCGCCGTGGATCAGCAGCCAGATTGCCGAGGCGCTCACGGCACGTCGTCCCAGCCTCGCTCCACGGGAGCTGGAGGTCCTGCACCTGGTGGCGCAGGGGCTGGCCACCAAGCAGGTGGCCACCCGCCTGGGCATCAAGGAGGAGACGGTCAAGGAGTACCTCAAGCGGATCCGGACCAAGTACGCCGACCTCGGGCGCGCCGCCGGGACCCGGGTGCACCTGCTGCAGCTGGCCCGCGAGGACGGACTGCTGGAGCGGACCGGGCTCGACTGAGCGCGGCGAGGTTCGTCCGTGGCGTGGCTCAGCGGCGGTGCCGCTGCACGAAGGCAGCCAGCACCGTCATCGGGTGGACCACCTCGACGGCCCGCGCGGCCGCCTTGAGCTCGTCGGCCTGTGCGGGGTCGAAGTAGCCGGCGTCCTTGTAGACCTCGATCCGGGTGCAGATCCCGTCGGCGTCGAGCTCGGGGTGGAACTGGGTCGCATAGACGTTGGCGCCCACCCGGAAGGCCTGCACCGGGCACGCGGACGAGGTGGCCAGCCGGACCGCCCCCGCGGGCATCCGGCTCAGGCCCTCCTTGTGGCCGCCGTAGGCCGCAAAGTCGCTCGGGAGGCCGGCGAAGACGGGGTCGGCAGCTCCCTCGGGGGTGAGCGTCACCTGCAGCGGTCCCACAGGCTCGGGCCACCGCCGGTCCACGAGACCACCCTGGTGGGTGCCCAGCGCGCCGATGCCGTAGCAGGCGCCGAGGAAGGGGAAGTCACGTGCGACCACGGCGTCGAGCAGACCGCTCAACCACGTCTCGGCCCGGCGTTGAGGGCCGGACTTGGCGGGCTCGGGGTCGCTGGCGTTCCAGGGACCACCACCCAGGATGATCCCCGACCACTCGTCGAGGTCGAGGTCCGGCAGCTCCCCCCGCGCGAGGTCGACGCGACACAGGTCGGTGGCGTCCAGGCCGCTGAACCGGAGGAACGAGGCGTGCTCGTCCTCGACGGCCTCGCGCTCGGCGCGGATCGAGAGCAGGGCGAAGGGCAGCATGGCAGTGCCCGAGCCGACCGGCTCAGCTCCCGCCGTAGGGGACGCCCAGCTCGGCCAGCTTGGCCTTGCCACCGTCGATCGCGGTCAGCACCCAGGCGCCCTCGGCCATCAGGGTGAAGGTGTGCTCGTAGTGAGCGGCCCAGCTGCCGTCGTCGGTGATCACGGTCCACTCGTCCTCGGCGAGGTCGGTGTGCTTGCTCCCGAGGGTCACCATCGGCTCCACCGCGAGGGCCAGCCCGCGCTCGAGCTTGGGCCCGCGACCGGGGCGGCCGTAGTTCGGGACGTTGGGCGGCTGGTGCATGGCGGTTCCGATGCCGTGACCGGTGAAGTCCTCGAGGATCCCGTAGGCGCCGTTCCCGCGGACCGAGGTCTCCACGGCGTGGGAGATGTCAGTGACCCGGCCGCCGAGACGGGCGGCAGCGATGCCGGCCCACATCGACTCCTCGGTGACGCGCATCAGCTCGAGCACCTCGGGACGCACCTCACCGACCGGGATCGTGATCGCGGCGTCGCCGTGCCAGCCGTCGATGATCGCGCCGCAGTCGATGGAGATCACGTCACCGTCCTCGAGCACCCGCTCGCCGGGGATGCCGTGCACCACCTCGTCGTTGACGGAGGCGCAGATCGTGCCCGGGAACGGTGGGTGGCCGTAACCGAGGAACGACGGCACACCGCCACCGGCACGGATGTTCTGCTCCGCGATGGCGTTGAGCTCGCCGGTGCTGATCCCGGCGGTCACCGAGGTTCGCAACAGCTCCAGGGTCTCCCCGACGAGCAGCCCGGCCGCCCTCATCTTGTGGATCTGCTCCGGCGTCTTGATCTCGACGCCACGGTCACGAAATCCCATGCTGTTCGTCCCTGCTGTAGCGGCAAGCCGACCGGTGGTCAGCTCTGGTGGACGCTCTGGAGCGCGTCGAAGATCCGGCCGGTGACCTCGTCGACCTCGCCGACACCGTCCACCTCGATCAGCAGACCGCGATCGCGGTAGACCTCGATCAACGGCTCGGTCTGCTCGGCGTAGACCTCCTGGCGGCGACGGATGACGTCCTCGGTGTCGTCGGCGCGACCGTCGGTCTCGGCACGCTGCAGCAGCCGCTGGACCAGCTCCTCACCGTCGACGGTCAGCACGACCACGGCGTCGAGCTCGTGCCCGGTGAACTTGATCATCCCGTCGAGCTCCTCGACCTGGGCGACCGTGCGCGGGTAGCCGTCGAGAAGGAAGCCCGGAGCGGCGTCGGGCTCGTCGATGCGGTTGCGCACCATCAGATTGGTGACCTCGTCGGGGACGTACTCGCCCGCATCCATGTACTGCTTGGCCTTGCGACCCAGCTCGGTGCCCTCGGTCACGTTGGCCCGGAAGATGTCTCCGGTCGAGATCGCCGGGACGCCGAAGCGGTCGGCGACGAACTTCGCCTGGGTGCCTTTGCCTGCCCCCGGGGGGCCCATCAGGATGAGTCTCATTTATCGCAGGAATCCTTCGTAGTTTCGCTGCTGGAGCTGGCTCTCGATCTGCTTGACCGTGTCGAGTGCGACTCCGACCATGATCAGCAGGGAGGTGCCACCGAACGGGAAGTTCTGGTTGGCGTCGACCCAGACGAGGGCGATCAGCGGGATCAGCGAGAGCAGACCCAGGTAGAGAGCGCCCGGCAGCGTGATGCGGGAGAGGACGTAGTTGAGGTACTCCTCGGTCGGCTTTCCCGCCCGGATCCCGGGGATGAAACCGCCGTACTGCTTCATGTTGTCCGCGACCTCTTGCGGGTTGAAGGTGATCGCGACGTAGAAGTAGGTGAAGAAGATGATCATCAAGAAGTACGCCGCCATGTAGAGCGGGTGGTCTCCTCGGACGAAGTAGGTGGCGATGAAGCGCACCCACGCGGACTCGGAGTTCTGGTTGAACTGCACCGCCATCGCCGGCAGGTAGAGCAGGCTGGAGGCGAAGATCACCGGGATGATGCCGGCCTGGTTGACCTTCAACGGGATGTAGGTCGAGGAGCCGCCGAACATCTTGCGCCCGACCATCCGGCGGGCGTACTGCACCGGGATCCGACGCTGGGCCTGCTCGATGAAGACCACCGCAGCCATCACGATCATGCCGACGACCAGCACTGCTCCGAAGATGAAGGGACCCTTGGCCTTCTGCACGCCCCACAGGGCGGCGGGGAAGGTGGCGACGACCTGGGTGAAGATCATGATCGACATGCCGTTGCCGATGCCCCGCTCGGTGATCAGCTCACCGAGCCACATGATCACGGCGGTGCCAGCGGTCATCACCAGCACCATCAGCAGGGCGATCGTGGTGGTGTCCTGGTAGAGCAGCGGCTTGGTGCAGCCCTGCAACAGGTTGCCGCTGCGGGCCAGGGCCACGATGCCGGTGGCCTGCAGGATCGCGAGCGCCAGGGTGAGGTAGCGGGTGTACTGGGTGATCTTGGTCTGCCCCGACTGCCCCTCCTTCTTCAGCGCTTCCAGCCGTGGGATCACCACGACGAGCAGCTGCAGGATGATGCTGGCGGTGATGTAGGGCATGATCCCCAGCGCGAAGATCGTCAGCTGGAGCAGCGCGCCACCGGAGAACAGGTTGATCAGGCCGTAGATGCCGCTGTCCTTGGTCGCCTCGAAGCACGACTGCACGTTGGGGACGTTGACACCCGGGGTCGGGATCTGGGAGCCGAGCCGGAAGATCGCGACGATGAACAGCACGAACAGCAGCTTCTTGCGCAGGTCCGGTGTCCGGAAAGCGTTGGCGAATGCGCCTAGCACGTGCTCCTCTTTCGGTTTACGACTCGTCGTACGCCGGTCCCGAACGGGCCGGTTCCAAATCCGTGGAAGCCTAACAGGGCAGGACGATCATCATCGGACTTGCCGTGACGTTCGCCCTGCCCTGGTAGGCATCGTGCTTGTGGACTAGCCGAGCTCGGTCGCGGTGCCACCGGCAGCCGCGATCTTCTCCTTGGCCGAGCCCGAGAACTTGTCAGCGGTGATGCGGACGGCGACGGAGATCTCGCCCTGGCCGAGCACCTTGACGGGGCGGCCCTTGCGGACCGCGCCCTTGGCCACGAGGTCGTCCACGGTGACGTCGCCGCCATCGGGGAAGAGCGCGTCGAGCCGGTCGAGGTTCACGACCTGGTACTGGACCTTGAACGGGTTCTTGAAGCCCCGAAGCTTGGGCAGACGCATGTGGATCGGCATCTGGCCACCCTCGAAGGCGGTCGGAACCTGGTAGCGGGCCTTGGTGCCCTTGGTACCGCGACCAGCGGTCTTGCCCTTGGACGCCTCACCACGACCCACACGGGTCTTGGCGGTCTTGGCGCCGGGGGCCGGGCGCAGGTGGTGCAGCTTCAAGCTCATTTGGAGTCAACCTCTCCGTCAACTTCCGTGACCGTCACCAGGTGACGCACGGTGTGGACCATGCCGCGGAACTCCGGGCGGTCCTCCTTGACGACCACGTCACCGATTCGCTTGAGACCCAGCGAACGCAAGGTGTCGCGCTGGTTCTGCTTGCAACCGATGCCGGATCGCTTCTGCTCGACCTTCAACATGGCCATCACTGCACCCCTGCCGCCGCGGTCTTCGCGGCCTCGATGCCCTCGGCCTTGGCGCGCAGCAGCGCGGCCGGGGCGACGTCCTCGACGCGGAGGCCACGACGTGCGGCCACTGCCTCGGGCTCCTCGAGCGAACGCAGGGCCTCCACCGTGGCGTGCACGATGTTGATCTGGTTCGAGGAACCGAGCGACTTGCTGAGCACGTCGTGGATGCCGGCGCACTCGAGCACCGCGCGCACCGGACCACCGGCGATCACACCGGTACCGGGAGCGGCGGGACGAAGCAGTACGACGCCGGCAGCCTTCTCGCCCTGGACGGGGTGAGGGATGGTGCCCTGGACGCGGGGGACGCGGAAGAAGCTCTTCTTCGCCTCCTCGACGCCCTTGGCGATCGCTGCCGGGACCTCCTTGGCCTTGCCGTAGCCGACGCCGACCATGCCGTCGCCGTCTCCGACGATCACCAAGGCGGTGAAGCTGAAGCGACGACCACCCTTGACGACCTTGGCGACACGGTTGATCGCGACCACGCGCTCGATGTACTGGCTCTTCTCCTGCTGGCCACCGCGACCACCGTCACGGCCGCCGCGGCCGCCACCGGCGCGCTGTCCGCGCTGCTGGGATCCGCTCATGAGTTAACTCCCTTGAATGTCATGTCTGCACCGATCGCCATCAGAAGGTCAGGCCGCCCTCGCGGGCGCCATCGGCAAGGGCCGCGACGCGACCGTGGTACTTGTTGCCGGCGCGGTCGAAGACCACACCGTCGACGCCGGCGGACTTGGCGCGCTCGGCGACGAGCTCGCCGACCTTGCGGGCCTTGGCCGTCTTGTCGCCCTCGAAGGAACGCAGGTCGGTCTCCATGGTCGAGGCCGACGCGAGCGTCTTGCCGACCAGGTCGTCCACGACCTGCACCCGGATGTGCCGCGAGGAGCGCGTCACGACGAGGCGAGGACGCTCCGCGGTGCCGCTCAGCTTCTTGCGACCACGGATCTGACGACGCGCACGGGACGCGACGCGAGCCGCGGTGTGCTTGCCAGTCTTGAGTGAGATGGCCATCGTCACTTACCAGCCTTTCCGACCTTGCGGCGAATGTGCTCGCCGGCGTAGCGCACGCCCTTGCCCTTGTAGGGCTCGGGCTTGCGCAGCTTGCGGATGTTGGCCGCAACCTCGCCGACAAGCTGCTTGTCGATGCCCTGGACACCGAGCTTGGTGGGGCTCTCGACGGTGAAGGTGATGCCGTCGGGAGCGTTGAACGTGATCGAGTGGGAGTAACCCAGCTGGAACTCCAGCTGCGTCGGGCTCTTGGAGAGCACGCGGTAACCCACGCCAACGATCTCGAGCTTCTTCTCGTAGCCGTCAGTGACGCCCACGACCATGTTGTTGATCAGCGTGCGGGTCAAGCCGTGCAGGGCACGGCTCTGGCGCTCGTCGTTGGGACGCTTCACCTCGAGGGTGCCCTCACCGTTCTCGACGGTGATGGGAGCAGCGACCGTGTGGCTCAAGGTGCCCTTGGGCCCCTTGACCGTGACGGTGCTGGACTGGACCTGCACGTCGACCCCGGACGGAACCGGGACGGGCAGCTTGCCAATTCGCGACATTGCTATTCCTCCTGGTTCCTGGTCACCAGACGTAGGCGAGGACTTCCCCACCTACGCCCTTGCGGTTGGCCTGACGGTCGGTGAGCAGGCCCTGGCTGGTCGAGATGATCGCGACACCGAGGCCGCCGAGCACCTTGGGCAGCGCGGTGTGCTTGGCGTACACGCGCAGGCCGGGCTTGCTGATCCGGCGTACGCCGGCGATGGAGCGCTCGCGGTTGCGGCCGTACTTCAGCGTGATGTCGAGGGTCCGGCCGACGACACCTTCGTCGTCACGGACCTCGAAGGAGGTGATGTAACCCTCCTGCTTGAGGATCTCAGCGACCCCCTGCTTCAGCTTGCTGTACGGCATCGCCACCGAGTCGTGGTACGCCTGGTTGGCGTTGCGCAGACGCGTAAGCATGTCTGCGATCGGGTCAGTCATGGTCATGGCCGTCTCGGCCCTTTCTCCACTCCGGTTTCGCCTTGCATCTCAAGGCGACCTGTAGCGATCGTTTGTGGTTGGTGAGCTGGGCCGTGGGGCCCGACTCGTTGCGCTGTTACCAGGAGCTCTTGGTGACGCCCGGGAGCTCGCCCGCGTGGGCCATCTCCCGCAGGCAGATCCGGCACAGGCCGAACTTGCGGTAGACCGCCTTGGGACGGCCGCAGCGCTGGCAGCGGGTGTAACCGCGTACCGCGAACTTCGGCTTGCGTGCGGCCTTGACCTTCAGTCCAGTCTTCGCCATGTCAGTTGCTCTCCTTGAAGGGGAAACCCAGCTTCTTCAGCAGCGCGCGACCCTCGTCGTCGTTCTGCGCGGTCGTCACCACCGTGATGTCCATGCCGCGGGAGCGGTCGATCTTGTCCTGGTCGATCTCGTGGAACATGACCTGCTCGGTGAGACCGAAGGTGTAGTTGCCGCGACCGTCGAACTGCGTGGCCGAGAGGCCGCGGAAGTCACGGATGCGGGGCAGCGCCAGCGCCAGCAGGCGGTCCAGGAACTCCCACATCCGGTCGCCGCGCAGCGTGACGTGCGCACCGATCGGCATGCCCTCGCGGAGCTTGAACTGCGCGATGGACTTGCGGGCCTTGGTGACCTGCGGCTTCTGGCCGGTGATCGCGGTGAGGTCCTTGACGGCACCCTCGATCAGCTTGGAGTCGCGAGCAGCCTCGCCCACACCCATGTTGACCACGATCTTGGTCAGGCCGGGAACCTGCATCACGTTGGCGTAGCCGAACTCCTCGCGCAGCGCGGGGAGGATCTCCTCGCGGTAACGCGACTTCATGCGGGGCATGCTGGTCGTTTCAGTCACTGCTTCACTCATCAGATCTCGTCTCCGGACTTGCGGGAGATGCGAACGCTCTTGCTGGCCTGGTACGTCGAACCGTCCGGGCGCCGCTTGGTGGTCTCCACGCGCTTGGAGCCGAGGCGGGTGATCCCGTCACCGTCGACGACCATCACGTTGGAGATGTGGATCGGGGCCTCGGCCGTCACGATGCCGCCGGTGTTGCCGGCACCCTGGTTGACGACCTTGGTGTGCTTCTTGACCCGGTTGACGCCTTCGACGATCACCCGCTGCTCCTCGCGGAGCACCTGGATGACCTTGCCCTCGGCACCCTTGTCCTTGCCTGCGATCACCTTGACGGTGTCGCCCTTCTTGATCTGAACGCTCATCTCAGAGCACCTCCGGCGCAAGCGAAATGATCTTCATGAACTTCTTGTCGCGCAGCTCGCGGCCCACGGGACCGAAGATGCGCGTGCCACGGGGTTCCCCGTCAGCCTTGAGGATCACGGCTGCGTTCTCGTCGAAGCGGATGTATGAACCGTCCGGACGGCGGCGCTCCTTGACGGTGCGCACGATCACGGCCTTGACAACGTCGCCCTTCTTGACGTTGCCGCCGGGGATCGCGTCCTTGACGGTGGCGACGATGACGTCGCCGATGCCGGCATAACGGCGACCGGAGCCACCGAGCACACGGATGCACAGAATCTGCTTGGCACCGGTGTTGTCGGCGACCTTGAGTCGCGACTCCTGCTGGATCATGGTCTGTTCTCCTACTTCGCCTTCTCGAGGATCTCCACCACGCGCCAGCGCTTGGTAGCGCTCAGCGGGCGGGTCTCCATGATCAGGACGCGGTCTCCGACGCCACAGTCGTTGGTCTCGTCGTGCGCCTTCAGCTTGCTGGTACGGCGAAGAACCTTGCCGTACAGCGCGTGCTTGACGCGGTCCTCGACGGAGACGACGACGGTCTTGTCCATCTTGTCGCTGACGACCAGGCCCTCACGGACCTTGCGCGCCGAGCGCTCCCCGCTCTCGGGGGTGACAGCCGCTTCGTTGCTCATGCAGCACCATCCTTGTCTTTGGACGCGTCCGGGACCGAGCGGATCCCGAGCTCGCGCTCACGCACCACGGTGTAGATCCGGGCGATGTCCTTCTTGACCGCCTTGAGGCGGCCGTGACTCTCGAGCTGACCAGTTGCGGCCTGGAATCGGAGGTTGAAAAGCTCCTCCTTGGCCTCGCGCAGCTTGCCTTCGAGGTCGACGTTGTTCATGTCGTCGAGCTCAGGTGCGGTCGCCATCAGAAATCACCTGCTTCACGGCTGACGAAACGGCACTTCATGGGGAGCTTGTGCATCGCGCGGCGCATGGCCTCACGAGCAACGTCCTCATCAACGCCGGCGAGTTCGAACATGACACGACCGGGCTTGACGTTCGCGACCCACCACTCCGGGGAACCCTTGCCGGAGCCCATGCGGGTCTCGGCCGGCTTCTTGGTCAGCGGGCGGTCGGGGTAGATGTTGATCCACACCTTTCCACCACGCTTGATGTGACGGGTCATCGCGATACGCGCGGACTCGATCTGACGGTTGGTCACGTAGGCGGGTTCAGTCGCCTGGATGCCGAAGTCGCCGAAGGCGAGCTTCGTTCCACCCTTGGCAGCACCGGACCGCTTGGGGTGGTGCTGCTTGCGGTGCTTGACCCTGCGGGGCATCAACATCGAACTCAGCCCTCCTGTCCAGCGGTCGGTGCAGCAGCCTCGGCAACCGGGGCTGCCGTGGCGGGAGCGTCGGCGGCGGGGGCCTCGGCGCGGTCCGAGCGGGTCGGCCGGTCGCCACCGCGGGAGCCGCGGGTCGGACGGTCCGCACCGCGGGCGCCACCGGCGGCACCACGGCCACGGCCGGGAGCACCGGCGCGAGCAGCAGCCTGGGCCTCACGCTCGGCACGGGTGCCGGCGACCTCGCCCTTGTAGATCCAGACCTTCACGCCGATCCGGCCGAAGGTCGTGCGGGCCTCGTAGAAGCCGTAGTCGATGTCGGCACGGAGCGTGTGCAGGGGCACGCGGCCCTCGCGGTAGAACTCCGAACGCGACATCTCGGCGCCGTTGAGACGACCCGAGCACTGGATCCGGATGCCCTTGGCACCGGAGCGCATCGAGGTCTGCATCGCCTTCTTCATCGCACGACGGAACTGCACACGACCGGAGAGCTGCTCGGCAACTCCCTGGGCGACCAGCTGGGCGTCGATCTCGGGGTTCTTGACCTCGAGGATGTTCAGCTGAACCTGCTTGCCGGTGAGCTTCTCCAGCTCGCCACGCAGGCGGTCGGCCTCGGCGCCACGGCGACCGATGACGATGCCGGGACGCGCGGTGTGGATGTCGACGCGCACGCGGTCACGGGTGCGCTCGATCTCGACCTTGGAGATGCCGGCCCGCTCCATGCCCTTGGCGAGCAGCTTGCGGATCGCGACGTCCTCACCGACATAGCTCTTGTAGAGCTTGTCGGCGTACCAACGGCTCTTGTGGTCGGTGGAGATGCCCAGGCGGAACCCGTTCGGGTTGATCTTCTGACCCATATCAGGCCTTCCGTCCCTTCTTGGTCTGGGTGCCGATGTCGGCGGGCTGCACCACGAGGGTGATGTGGCTCGTGCGCTTGAGGATCCGGGTGGCCCGGCCCTGGGCGCGCGGACGCCACCGCTTCATGGTCGGGCCCTCGTCGACCAGCGCCTTGCTGACCACGAGGGTGCCTCGGTCGAGGTCCTCGGTCGTCACGGCGTTGGCCACGGCGCTCTCGAGCACCTTGTAGACGGTCTCGCTGGCGGCCTGCGGCGCGAACTGCAGCAGCGCCAGGGCATCGTCAACGGGAAGTCCGCGGACCATGTCCACGACACGACGCGCCTTCATCGGGGTGATCCGGACGAAGCGCGCGCTCGCGAACGCACCCGACTCGTCACCGAGCAGGGAGTCCCGGCGGGCGCTGGTGCGCCTACGCTCTCCTACGGTCATAGCTGTCATCTCTCCTAGGCGTCGTCGCTGATCAGCGACGACGGCTCTTCCGGTCGTCCTTGACGTGCCCGCGGTAGGTGCGGGTCGGGGCGAACTCGCCCAGCTTGTGGCCGACCATCGAGTCGGTCACGAAAACCGGTACGTGCTTGTGCCCGTCGTGCACGGCGAGCGTGTGACCGATCATGGTCGGCACGATCATCGAGCGACGCGACCACGTCTTGATCACGTTGTGGGTCCCGGCCTCGTTCTGTGCGTCCACCTTCTTGCTCAGGTGGTCGTCGACGAACGGACCCTTCTTCAGGCTGCGAGGCATCTCGTTACTTCCCTACTCAGCGCTTCTTGCCGGTCTTGCGGCGACGGACGATCATGGCATCGCTGGCCTTGCGCTTGCGCGTACGGCCCTCGGGCTTGCCCCAGGGGGACACGGGGTGACGTCCACCGGACGTCTTGCCCTCACCACCACCGTGCGGGTGGTCGACCGGGTTCATGACGACACCACGGACGGTCGGGCGGCGGCCCTTCCAGCGCATGCGGCCGGCCTTGCCCCAGTTGATGTTGGACTGCTCGGCGTTGCCGACCTCGCCCACTGTCGCGCGGCAGCGAACGTCGACGTAGCGCATCTCGCCGGACGGCATCCGCAGCTGTGCGCGGGAGCCTTCCTTGGCGACGAGCTGGGCGCTGTTGCCGGCGGAACGAGCGATCTTCGCACCGCCGCCGGGGCGGAGCTCGATGCAGTGGATCGTCGTACCGACGGGGACGTTGCGCAGCGGCAGGTTGTTGCCCGGCTTGATGTCGGCGGTCGGGCCCGACTCGATCGCGGTCCCCTGCGTCACGTTGAGCGGCGCCACGATGTAGCGCTTCTCGCCGTCGGCGTAGTGCAGCAGCGCGATCCGAGCGGTCCGGTTGGGGTCGTACTCGATGTGAGCGACCTTGGCGGGCACGCCGTCCTTGTCGTAGCGACGGAAGTCGATGATCCGGTAGGCGCGCTTGTGCCCACCACCCTGGTGACGGGTGGTGATGCGGCCCTGGTTGTTGCGGCCGCCCTTCTTGGGCAGCGGCTTGACCAGCGACTTCTCCGGAGTGGTCCGGGTGATCTCGACGAAGTCAGCGACCGACGAGCCACGACGGCCCGGGGTGGTCGGCTTGTACTTGCGGATAGCCATGTCAGTTCCTTAGTCGTGGACCGGTCAGGAGACCGGACCCCCGAAGATGTCGATGCGGTGGCCCTCGGCCAGGCTGACGATGGCGCGCTTGGTGTCCTTGCGACGACCCAGGCCGGTACGGGTCCGGCGGGTCTTGCCCTTGCGGTTCATCGTGTTGACCGAGCTGACCTTGACGTCGAAGACCTTCTCGACCGCGATCTTGATCTCGGTCTTGTTCGCGTCCGGGTGGACGATGAAGGTGTACTTGTTGGCGTCGAGGAGGCCGTAGCTCTTCTCGCTCACCACGGGTGCGATCAGCACGTCGCGGTGGTCCTTGTGCAGGGTGCTCACTTCTCGGCCTCCCCAGAGTCAGCAGTGTCGGCGGTGGCTGCTTCGTCGACCGCGTCGTGGGCCGGGGCCTCGACGATGGTCGCCTTGCGGGACGAGGCGGCCGCGGTGCCGTTCACGAAGGCGTCGTAGGCGCCCTTGGTGAAGATGACATCGTCGGAGAGCAGCACGTCGTAGGTGTTGAGCTGGTCGACCGCAAGCAGGTGCACCGTGGCCACGTTGCGCAGCGAGAGCCAGGTGACGGCGTCGTCGCGCTCGAGCACGATCAGCTGACGACGGCTGCCGCTGAGCTGGAGCAGCGTCGCGACGGCGTCCTTGGTCGACGGCTTGTCGCCGCTGGCCAGCGCCTCCACCACGTGGATGCGACCCGAGCGGGCCCGGTCGGAGAGGGCACCGCGCAGGGCGGCGGCCTTCATCTTCTTGGGGGTGCGCTCGGAGTAGTCACGCGGCTGCGGGCCGTGGACGACGCCACCGCCGGCGAACTGCGGTGCACGGGTCGAGCCCTGACGGGCGCGGCCGGTGCCCTTCTGCTTGTAGGGCTTGCGCCCACCGCCGCGAACCTCGCCGCGGGTCTTGGTGGAGTGCGTGCCCTGGCGTGCCGCTGCCTGCTGTGCCACCACGACCTGGTGGATCAGCGGGATGTTGGCCTCGACGCCGAAGATCTCGGCGGGAAGGTCGACCTGGACGGTCTTCGCTGAATTCTGCGCGGTCATGCGCCGGCCTCCTGGCTCTTCTTCGCAGCCGAACGGACCATGATGAGTCCACCCTTGGGGCCGGGAACGGCGCCCTTGAGCAGGATCAGGCCCTTCTCGACGTCCACGGCGTGCACGGTGACGTTCTGCGTGGTCACGATGTCGCTACCCATGCGGCCCGCCATGCGCGTGCCCTTGAAGACACGGCCCGGAGTCGCGCAGGCGCCGATGGAACCCGGCTTGCGGTGGTTCTTGTGGGCACCGTGGGAGGCACCGACACCGTGGAAGCCGTGAAGCTTCATGACACCGGCGTAGCCCTTGCCCTTGCTGGTGCCGGTGATGTCGACCTCCTGGCCGGCGGCGAACAGGTCGACGCCGAGCTCCTGGCCGATCTCGTACGACGTCGCGTCACTCGTGCGGATCTCGGCCACGTGGCGGCGCGGGGTGACCCCGGCCTTCCCGAAGTGACCGGCGACCGGCTTGGTGACCTTGGCGCCGTCGATCTCACCGAAGCCGAGCTGGATGGCGTTGTAGCCGTCCTTCTCGGGGGTGCGCACCTGCGTCACGACGTTGGTGCCTGCCGCGATCACGGTGACGGGGACGATGCGGTTGTTCTCGTCCCAGGTCTGGGTCATGCCGAGCTTGGTGCCCAGCAGCCCCTTCACATTGCGTTCGAAAGTGCTCATGGTGTGGCCCTCAGAGCTTGATCTCGATGTCGACACCGGCAGGCAGGTCGAGTCGCATCAGCGAGTCGACCGTCTTCGGCGTGGGGTCAATGATGTCGATGAGGCGCTTGTGCGTGCGCATCTCGAAGTGCTCGCGCGAGTCCTTGTACTTGTGGGGCGAGCGGATGACGCAGTAGACGTTCTTCTCCGTCGGCAACGGCACCGGGCCGGCCACCTTCGCACCCGTACGGGTCACGGTGTCAACGATCTTCCGCGCCGAGGTGTCGATCACCTCGTGGTCATAGGCCTTGAGCCTGATGCGGATCTTTTGTCCCGCCATCAAACAACGTCCTTCGCTTCTAGGTCACAACGACTTGTCTCGGCCACCTCGGTGAGGTGGACCGCCCTGCTCCCACATCTGGACTCGTTCTCCGACCCCCGCGGTCGGGCGTGTCGCGCTGGTTCAAACGCGCGCGGCACACACGAAACTCGTGCGGGTCGTTGTCTGGATGGTGGCGCCCGGGGGGCCGGGCTGAACGGGATCTCCTGGTGCGGCGCGAACGCGCAACCACTGTCAGCCGCCGTGGCGACTCAGGAGAACCTGTTCAATGGTCAATGTCCGCGCCCCGGCAATCCCGCCGGAGCAACCGGGACAGTTTGTCAGAGACTCCCCCGAGACGCCAAATCGGGGTGGGTGGTCGGCTCGCGACCTGGGTCAGGAGGTCGATCCGACCGACAGCGCCACGCCCAGGACGAGGAACGCAACGACGGCCAGCACGCCCAGGACCAGCAGGGCGGTGCTGACCATCCCGAGGATGCGACCGATGTTGACGGTGTCGCGTCCGCCGATCTGCCCCTGCGAAGCGTCGATCTCCCGCAGCGCCTTGTTGCCCATCGACCACGCGAACGGTCCCAGCACCTGGCACAGCACGAGCCCGAGGATCCCCAGGACGAGCACGGTGGTGGTCTGCGGGTGGTTCGGCGCCGGGGCGCCGTACGGCGGGGGTGCGTACTGCTGGCTCATGCGGGGAGTCTGGCACGAGAGGAGTCCCGATGGGGGCTCCCCTCGCGCACGTGAAGACGGCGCCGGTCAGCCGATGACGTTGGTGTTGACGAAGTCACCGACGTAGATGGTCACGTAGGCCACGACGCACAAGGTGCCGAGGACGAGGCTGGTCACTGCCTGGCCCGAACCCTGCGATGCGCGACGCCCGGCGTACCCGAGGAGGGCGGCCGCCACCCCGAGCAGGATCGGCAGTCCGCTCCAGAAGGCGGGGACGACCAGGACCAGCCCGATCACGGCCATGGCGATGCCACGCCCGCCGGCGCTGTCGTGTCCCAGGCCGCGCGGCACGACGACGCCGAAGAGCAGACCGGCGACCACGGCCTGGAGGCCGATCTCGATGAGGGCCTCGGTGGTGTCGTGCGCGCCCAGGTAGGCGAAGGTCATGGCGATCCCGGTGCTCAGCACGCCGGCCGGGACGAGGCTCCGCCGTGCAAGGTCGTGGTCGGACAGGTGGCTGTGGACGGTCGAGGTGCTCATGGGAGTTCTCCTTCTCGGGGTGGATGACTGCTGTCTTCGCCATCGTCGGCTCGTCACGACCTCCCGTCGTCGCTCACCGGGGCGACCCGGGTGATCCGCACGAGCGAGGGTCAGCGTCATCCTCGGGAGTGAGGCTGCCGAGGCCGCCACGGCCTACCGTTGCTCCATGGAGGTGCTCGCCCTGCTGCGGCGTCACCGCGACCTCGTGGTCGCGATCGCGCTGGGGACCGGCTACGTCGTGGAGCTGCTGCTCTACGACCGCACCGACCGTCCCGTGGCACTCCCCTTCGCCGTGGTTGCGGCGTTGATGCTCGCCCTGCGGCGGCGGATCCCGCTGGTGACGTTCCTGGTGGTGAGCGCGGCGAACTTCGGGGTGCTGCACTGGGCCCCGGGCTACGACAACAACTCGGCCATGTTCGTGGTGATCTTCCTGTTCAACCTCTACTCCCTCGGGGCGAATGCGCGCGGGCTCGAGGCGCTGCTGGGCGTGCTTCTCGGCCTCCTAGGCACGATCACGGCCTTCGTGGTCGGCGACGGTGGCCCGATCGGCCCCGCCGCGGTGCTCTTCGCCTGCGCCTTCGTGGGGACTCCTTGGGCCGCGGGCCTGGTGGTCCGGATGCGCGGCGACGCCGAGCGCGACCTGCGCGCGCGCAACCTGGAGCTCCAGGAGGAGGCTCGTCTCGCCACCGCCTCGGAGCGGGCGCGGATCGCCCGCGAGCTGCACGACGTGGTCTCCCACGCGATCGCGGTCACCGTGCTGCAGGCCCGCGGCGGCCGCAAGCTGGTGGGCAAGGACGACGCCTCCGTGGCACGCGCGCTGTCCGCCATCGAGCAGACCAACACCGCGGCGCTGGGGGACATGCGCCGCCTGCTCGCGCTGCTGCGCGACGCCGACGACGAGGCCACCGGCAACGAGCCGCTGCCCTCGCTGGCGCGGTTGGACCAGCTCGTCGAACAGGTCAGATCCTCGGGCCTGCCGGTGGACCTCGAGGTCAGCGGTGAAGCCGTGCCCGTGCCGCCCGGACTCGACCTGTCGGCCTACCGCATCGTGCAGGAGGCCCTGACCAACGTGCTCAAGCACGGTGGAGCTGGAGCGAGCGCACTGGTCGAGGTCACCTACGGACCTGACGAGCTCGAGGTCACGGTCACCAACACCGGCGCCCCACCCTCGGCGCAGAACGGCGGCCAGGGCCTGATCGGGGTCCGAGAGCGGGTCATGGTCGCCGGCGGCTCGGTCGAGACCGGACCCACCGAGTGCGGGTACGCCGTACGCGCGCGCCTGCCCTACCTGGTGGGCGCCTGATGATCAGAGTGGTGCTGGCCGACGACCAGCCGCTGGTGCGCACCGGGCTGCGGATGATCCTCAGTGACCAGCCGGACCTCGAGGTGGTGGGCGAGGGCGCAACCGGCCGCGAGGCCGTGCTCCTGTGTGCGGAGCAGCGCCCCGACGTGGTGCTGATGGACGTCCGGATGCCCGACCTCGACGGCATCGAGGCCACACGAGCGGTCACCGCAGTGATCGACGCGCCACGCGTGCTGGTGCTGACCACGTTCGACCTCGACGACGTCGTCTACGAGGCACTGCGGGCCGGCGCCAGTGGGTTCCTGCTCAAGGACGCGCCGGAGGAGCGGCTCACCACCGCGATCCGGGTGGTGGCCGACGGTGGATCACTGTTCGCCCCGTCGGTGACCCGGCGCCTGATCGAGGAGTTCGCCCGACGCCCTGCCGCCGGGTCGGCTCTCGCTCTTGGTGCTCTGACCGAGCGTGAGACCGAGGTGCTGACCCAGGTCGCCCGGGGACTGTCCAACGCCGAGATCGCCGCGGCTCTCTACGTCAGCGAGAACACCGTGAAGACGCACGTGGCCCGCGTGCTGATGAAGCTCGGGCTGCGTGACCGGGTGCAGGCCGTGGTGCTGGCCTACGAGTCGGGCCTGGTGCGAGCGCGCGGCTGATCAGCGGCGGCGGTAGGCCAGGTCGGTGATGTCGCGGCCGACCTCGAGGCCCTTGCGCTCGAACTTGGTCACCGGCCGGTCGGTCCAGCGCTCGACCGGACCACCGTCGAGTGCGGGCTCCGCGTCGAGGACGCTGCGCATCTGGTCGGCGTACGGCTGCCAGTCCGTGGCCAGCCGCCACAACCCGCCGGGCCGCAGCCGAGAGGCGGCCAGGGCGGCGAAGTCGGCGTCGACCAGGCGGCGCTTGTGATGGCGCTGCTTGGGCCACGGGTCGGGGAAGAACGTCCACAGCTCCTCGATCTCGCCGGGACCGAACAGGTGCTCCACGCACCAGACGGCGTCCACGGAGACCAGCCGGACGTTCTCGGCGCCGGCCTGGGCCAGCAGGCCGAGGGTGTGCGCGATCCCGGGACGCCACACCTCGAGCGCAACGATGTTGTGGTCCGGGCGCGCTGCCGCGAGCGCGGCCGTGGCCTCACCGATCCCGGAGCCGATCTCCACGATGGTGGGGGCCTGCCGGCCGAAGACCGAGACCCAGTCGAAGGACGGGTCGTCCAGCGACTCCTCCTCCACGCACCAGTCGCGGTGGTGGGCCTCCCAGGACTCCCGCTGTGACGGGGTGAACCGGCTCCCCCGGCGGGCGTAGCTGAGCACCTCGCGCTTGCGGCGCCCGTCCTCGGTCAGCTTGCGGTGCGGCCGGGCAGGAAGGACGTCGTTCACGCGGAGAAGGCTACGGCGTGCGGAAACGCCAGCTGGCCCGGCCCCTTTGCAGGGACCGGACCAGCTGGATGGGACAAGAGCTAGATCACTTGGTGATCTTGGTGACCCGACCGGCGCCGACGGTGCGGCCACCCTCACGGATCGCGAACCGC
>CAWAJE010000034.1:0-41753 GCA_963782215.1 uncultured Actinomycetota bacterium
CTGGCTCGCTGATCGCGTTTCTGTCAGGCGGCTGGTCAGTCGGCTGGTCAGTCGGCTGGTCAGGCGGGGGCTGCGGCCCTGCGACGGCGTACGTCGAAGACCGTCATTCCCAGCGCCAACCCCGAAAAGGCGAGCTGCACCGCGGCCCGGCGCGGGTTGACCAGGGCGGTGACCAGGACCAGGACGAGGTAGGCGACACACCACTCCTCGCGGGCGCCGTAGCGCAACGCCACCAGGGTCGCCAGCCCCAGACCGAGGCGGACCAGGGTGAGCACGAGGAAGCCGGTGGGCAGACCGTCGGAGAGCAGGTCCAGCGCGCCGAGCACCATCACCGCCGGGACCGCACGGACGGCCCAGACCAGCGTCCAACGACGGGGCTCCGAGCTCGGGGTGGTCTCCCCCGCGGGAGGCTGCGCCGCGCTCACGCGGGGTCGGTGGAGTGGGGCGAACCGGCCGAGCCGGTGGCATCGGCAGCGTCGGCCTCGTCGGCCTCGTCGGCCTCGTCGGCGCCGTCGGCCTCGTCCGGCGGGACCGGGCTGCGCCCGGGGAGGTACGGCGTCTCCTCACGGCTGTGCGGCGCCCGGTGACGGCGCCCGACCACCACGAAGTACACCGCAGCGAGCACGAACAGCACGATCGAGGTCCACACGTTGAAGCGCAGACCACCGACGTCCCGGAGCTCGACCGGGTCGATCCGCAGGTCCTCGATCCAGCCCCTGCCCAGGGTGTAGAGCATCACGTAGAGCGCGAACACCCGCCCGAAGCCCAGGCGCAGGCGCCGGTCGAGGAGCAGCAGCACGGCGAGAGCGGCGAGGTTCCACAGCGCCTCGTAGAGGAACGTGGGGTGGAAGGTCGCGAACTGCTCGTAGCCGGAGGGCCGGTGGGCGACGTCGATCTCCAGGCCCCAGGGCAGGTCGGTCGGCTTCCCGAAGAGCTCTTGGTTGAAGTAGTTGCCCAGTCGACCGATGGCCTGCGCCAGCAGCAGCCCGGGAGCGACGGCGTCCGCGACCGAGCGCAGCTGCAGGCCGTTGGCGCGGCAGAAGAACCACGCGCCCAGCAGGCCGCCCGCGACCGCGCCCCAGATGCCGAGGCCGCCGTTCCAGATCTGGAGTGCCTCTATGGGCCGGCGGCCCTCGCCGAAGTAGAGCGCGTGGTCGGTCGCCACGTGCCATGCCCTGGCCCCCACCAGGCCTGCCGGGACCGCCCACAGGGCCATGTCGCCGATCTGCCCTCTGGTGCCGCCTCGGGCGACCCACCGTCGCTCGCTGAGCCAGACCGCGGCCACCACACCGGCGATGATCGCCAGCGCGTAGGCCCGGATCGGCAGTGGTCCGAGGTGCCAGACACCCTGGGAGGGGCTGGGGATGGAGAGCAGGATCATGGGTCCGCCTTCAGGAGCTTGGTGAGGTCGCCGGCGATCTCCCCCGGGGAGGTGGCCGCGGTCCACACGATGTCACCGGCGCCGTCCTGCACGCCGACCACCGCGGCGGTGTGGTCGACCTCATAGCCGCCGCCCGGGAGCTTGGCGCCCTTCTTGAGGTAGATCGACATCGACTTGCCGAGCTCGTCGATCTGCTCGATCGAGCCGGTGAGGCCGACGTAGGAGGGGTCGAAGCGGTCGAGGTAGCTGCGCAGCACCTGCGGGGTGTCGCGCGGGGGGTCGGTGGTCACGAACACCACCTGCACCTGCTCGCGCTCCGCGGGGGTGAGCTTGGCCATCCCCGAGGCGATGGTGCTCATCACCACCTGGCAGATGTCGGGGCACTTGGTGTAGCCGAAGAACACCAGCGTCCGTCCCGGCTGGGCCGAGAGGTCAACGGGCTTCCCGGCCGTGTCGGTCAGCGGTACCGACGCGATCGCGTAGGGCTCGTCCAGCAGGACGCCGGAGTACCCGTCGTCGTCGGAGACCCGGATCCCGGACACCGGCGCACCGGTCTCGTCGCTGGTGCCGCAGCCAGCGAGCAGCAGGACGGTGGCCAGCGCAACGGTCAGTCGGCGGATCACGGGCGGCTCCCGCGGGCGACGCCGGCAGCCAGGTCCTCGGTGAGCGCGGCCAGAGCGGAGAGCCCGGCCGCGCTGGTGTCGGCGTCGAGCAGCGCCCGCACGAACGCGGAGCCGACGATCACCGCATCGGCGTACGACGCGACCTCGGCGGCCTGGGCGCCGGTCGAGACCCCGAGCCCGACCCCCACGGGAAGTTCGGTCACGGCCCGGGCGCGGGCGACGAGCGGCCCGGCCAGGTCGGAGGTGCTGGAGCGCGCACCGGTCACGCCCATCACCGCGGTCGCGTAGACGAAGCCACGACAGGCCGCGGTGGTGTAGCGCAACCGCTCGTCGGTGGAGGAAGGCGCGACCAGGAAGATCTTGTCCAGGCCGTGGGAGTCGGCGGCGGCGATCCACTCCGCGCCCGAGTCGGGAGTCAGGTCGGGGGTGATCAGGCCGGCACCGCCGGCATCGGCCAGCCGGGCGGCGAACCGCTCGACCCCGTACCGCTCCACGGGGTTCCAGTAGGTCATCACCACGGTCGGGGCGCCGGTCGCGGCGACCGCCTCCACCACCCGGAGCACGTCGTCGGTGCGGGTGCCCTGCTCCAGGGCCTGCTGAGCGGCGGCCTGGATCGTCGGGCCGTCCATCACCGGGTCGCTGTAGGGCAGTCCGACCTCGATCACGTCGCACCCGGAGTCGACCATCACCTTCATCGCCTCGATCGATCCGGCCACGTCGGGGAACCCGGCGGGCAGGTAGCCGACCAGGGCGGCCCGGCCCTCGGCGTGGGTACGCTCGAAGGCGCGCGCGGTCGTCGAGGCGGTCACTTGGCGCCCTCGGCGATCTGGTCCTCGGTGGCAGGCACCGGGGTGCCGTCGGGCTTGACCTGGCCGAGGCCGAACCACTCGATCGCGGTGCCCATGTCCTTGTCGCCGCGACCGGAGAGGTTGACCAGGATGGTCTGCCCGGGGCGCTCGGCGCCCAGGCGCACCGCCCCGGCGATGGCGTGGGCGGACTCGATCGCCGGGATGATCCCCTCGGTGCGGGCGAGCAGGGCCATGGCGTCCATCGCCTGGGTGTCGGTCACGGGAAGGTAGGTGGCGCGGCCGGTGTGGGCGAGATGCGCGTGCTGGGGGCCGACGCCCGGGTAGTCGAGCCCTGCCGAGATCGAGTGCGACTCCACGGTCTGGCCGTCCTCGTCCTGCAGGACGTAGGTGCGCGCGCCGTGCAGCACGCCGACCTCCCCGGCCCAGATGGTGGCGGCGTGCCGCGGTGTCTCGACGCCGTCGCCTCCGGCCTCGAAGCCGTAGATCGCCACGTCCTCGTCCTCGAGGAAGGCGGTGAAGATGCCGATCGCGTTCGAGCCACCCCCCACGCAGGCGGCGACGACGTCGGGCAGCGCACCGGTGAGCTCCAGGCACTGCTCACGGGCCTCGTCGCCGATGCCGCGGCAGAAGTCGCGCACCATCGCCGGGAACGGGTGCGGTCCTGCGGCCGTGCCGAAGCAGTAGGCGGTGTGGTCGACGCTGGAGACCCAGTCGCGGATCGCCTCGTTGATCGCGTCCTTGAGGGTGCGCGAGCCGGAGGTCACCGGGATCACCTCGGCGCCGAGCAGCTGCATCCGGGCCACGTTGAGCGCCTGTCGCTCGGTGTCGACCTCACCCATGTAGACGGTGCAGTCCAGCCCGAGGTACGCCGCCGCGGTGGCCGTGGCCACGCCGTGCTGGCCGGCCCCGGTCTCGGCGATCATCCGGGTCTTGCCCATCCGGCGGGTGAGCAGCGCCTGCCCCAGGACGTTGCGGATCTTGTGCGCGCCGGTGTGGTTGAGGTCCTCGCGCTTGAGCAGGATGCGGGCGCCGGCGACCTCGCTGAGCCGGGTCGCCTCGAAGAGCTGGCTGGGTACGCCGGCGTACTCCCGCAGCAGGCGCTGGAACTCACCGGTGAACTCGTCGTCGGCCATGGCGTCGTGCCAGGCAGCGGTGAGCTCGTCGAGCGCCGCCATCAGCGCCTCCGGCATGAACCGGCCGCCGAAGGTGCCGAAGTGCCCGGCCTCGTCTGGTCCCAACGTCATCGCTTGCCTCCTTGGATCGCCTTCATCGCAGCCACCGCGGAGCGGGGGTCGCCGTCCTTGACCAGGGCCTCGCCGACGAGCACGACGTCCGCGCCCTCATCGGCGTAGCGTGCCGCCTGCGCAGCACCGGAGATCCCGGACTCCGCCACCCGCACCACCCCGTCGGGCAGCAGCCCGGCCAGGCGCGCGAACGCAGCCGGGTCGACCTCGAGGGTCTTCAGGTTGCGGGCGTTGACGCCCACCAGCCGGGCACCGAGGGCGACCGCGCGCTCGACCTCGTCCTCGTCGTGCACCTCGGTCAGCACCGTGAGACCGAGCTCGAGCGCCTGGTCGTGCAGGTCGCGCAGCAGCGCGTCGTCGAGGGCGGCCACGATCAGCAGCACCAGGTCGGCACCGGCGGCGCGCGCCTCGAGCAGCTGGTAGCCGGTGACCATGAAGTCCTTGCGCAGCAGTGGCGTCGCGACGGCAGCACGTACGGCGCGCAGGTCCTCCAGGCTGCCGCCGAAGCGGCGCCGCTCCGTCAGCACCGAGATCGCGTCGGCACCCCCGTCGGCGTAGGCCCGGGCCAGCGCGGTGGGGTCGGGGATCTCGGCCAGATCGCCCTTGCTGGGTGAACGGCGCTTCACCTCGGCGATCACCGAGAGCCCGGGCGCCGCGAAGGCCGGCAGCGGGTCCCGGGGGGGCGGCAGCAGCTCGATCGCGGCGAGCAGCTCGGCCTCGCCGACGCTGGCCTGCCTCAGGGCGAGATCCTCGCGCACACCGGCGACGATGTCGTCGAGCACGGACATGCAGGGACCTTCCAGCGAGGGTGTCTACTTTCGATCCGACACGACGAGGTGCGGAACCTCAAGCGTCTCACACGCTCCCAGTCGATAGGTTCGCCCCATCAGCCGGTGCAGCGACTCGGATCCCGGGAGCTCAGCCACCTACGCCGGCCACGACCGAAAGGCAGCAGATGAGCAACGAGTATCCCCCTCCAGCCGGCAGCGACGAGCCGCCGCAGGAACCCGAGCAGCCCCAGCCGCCAGCCGGTCAGGGAACACCTCCCCCGCCCCCGGCCCCGCCCCCGCCGCCCGGCTACGGGCAGGCTCCGGGCTATCAGCCGCCGGCCTATCCCCCGCCTGGCGCCGGGGCCCCGGTTCCGGGCGGGTTCGCGCCTGCCAAGACCTCACCACTGGCGATCGTGTCGCTGGTGCTGGGGGTGGTCGGCATCTGCTGCGGCCAGCTCTTCGTGCTCAGCATCGCTGCCATCGTCACCGGCGTGATGGGTCGCAAGCAGGTCAAGGAGGGTGGGGGTCAGTTCAAGGGTGACGGGCTCGCCCTCGCTGGTCTGATCCTCGGCGTCGCCGGCATCGTGATCGGCGTCATCTACTGGGTGCTCGTCGCGAGTGGCACCCTCAGCATGAACTTCACCACCGGAGGCTGAATCCCAGCTCCCGGTCCGGCTGGCTGGTCCCTCAGGGGGCCAGCCAGCTGCCGGCCGGGAGGTTGCGCACCACTCCGAACACGACCATCACCACCGTGAACACCGCGATCAGGGCACCAGAGCGGGCGCTGCTCATCGCCGGCCGCTCGCCTCCGCTCCAGGAGCGCTGCAGCCAGCGCATCCACCAGAGCACCAGCAGCGGAACGGCCGCCACGAAGACGATGTTGCTGCTCGCCGCGCCGATCAGGTCGCCGTTGCCGAGGTCGTTGACCGCCCGCAGGCCGCCGCACCCGGGACAGTAGAACCCGGTGAGCGCCAGCCACGGGCAGTAACCCCAGCTGCCGCTCTGGTGCGGGTCACGCAGGTGCAGCGCGAGCGTGGCGAGCCCCACCAGCCCACCGAGCACGAGCGGGCCGCGCATCCGCGCGAGCCGGCTCTGCCGCTCGGAGCGTGAGAGCAACGGGCCCGCCACCGGAACTGCTGCCGGAACCGCCGCCGGGTCTCCCGGCGGTGTCGGCAGGTCCTCGGTGGCGGTCATGGGCTCAGTGGCCGGCGCCGACGCCCATCTTGCCCACCACGGCGCCCGCGATCGCGCCGACCGGGACCAGGACGACGCCCACCCAGAACATGGTCATGCTGCCGACCATCAGGCCGATGCCGCCCACGACGAAACCGGCAAGGGCAACGACGACGGCAGTCCAGGCTGCTGGGGTGTTGCCGTGGTTGTCGGACATGGGGCTCCTCGTGGTTCGGTGGTCGCGTCGCCCACATTCTAGGGGGCCGCGCCCGCGGGTCCGCCCCCTGGGCGCTGGGCTAACGGGCCGGGTCGGTCGGGTCGCGTCCCTCGTCGATCTCGCTCCACAGGTCGCGGGTCGCGTCACCCCGGCGGTTCTCCGCGTCGTGCTCGCGACCGGCCGGTGCGTCGTACTGCGTGCCCATCTCGGGCCAGAGCGGTGCCCGGCGTACGGCGAACAGGGTCGGCGGGAGGGCCAGCGACGGCGACGACGGCGGTGGTCCAGAACCAGCCGGTGAACCCGGCACCGGACCCGGCCCGGCCCATCAGCCCGTCGTAGGCGGCACCGGTCGTGTCGGGCAAGGTGACGTAGGCCGAGACCACGGCGACCAGCAACCCGAGCGAGGCCAGCGCGGCAACGATCGCGAACCCCCGACGCACCCGCCCACGGGTCACCAGGAGCACCCCCCAGGCTGCCAGCAGCACCAGGCTGGCCGCCGAGGCCGCGGGGTAGGTCGCGCCTCGGTCGATCGCCGTCATCGTGGCGTCGGTCGTGCCGCTGGCACCGGAGGCGCCGTACCAGGGCTTGGCGCTGGCGACGGCGACCAGGGCAGAGGTGGCCAGTCCGGCGAGCACGACCGGGCCGAAGCCGGCGCGGCCGCGGCCGGGGCGTCCGTCCGCCGGGTCCGCGTCAGGCACCGGTGTCGTCCGGGAGCAGCACGTCGCGGTCGAAGCAGGTGTCGGCACCGGTGTGGCAGGCGGGGCCGTGCTGGTCGACCTTCATCAGCAGGGTGTCGCCGTCGCAGTCCAGCCGCACCTCGACCACCCGCTGGGTGTGCCCGGAGGTCTCGCCCTTGACCCAGTACTCCTGGCGCGAGCGGCTCCAGAACGTCCCCCGCCGCGTGGTCAGGGTGCGGTGCAGCGCCTCGTCGTCCATCCAGCCGAGCATCAGCACCTCGCCGGTGTCGTGCTGCTGGACCACGGCGGGAACCAGCCCGTCGTCGCTGCGCTTGAGCCGCGCGGCGATCGCCGGGTCCAGAGCCGTCACGTCACCTGGTCGATTCACGCGCCCAGTATCCCCGTCGCGCATCTCACCGGGTCTGCTGGGCGACCCAGGAGGCGTGCAGACGGGCGTAGACCCCGGGCTCGTCGGAGTCCGTCGCCTGACCGACCAGCTCTGCGTGCGATCCACGCTGCACCACCCGCCCCTGGTCGAAGACCAGGACCTCGTCGGCGCTCTCCGCGGTGGAGAGCCGGTGCGCGATCGTCACGCTGGTGCGGCCCGACATCAGCCGCTCCAGCGCACGACCGATGCGCATCTCCAGCGCCGGGTCGACCGAGCTGGTGGCCTCGTCGAGCACCAGCAGGTCGGGGTCGGCGAGGTGGGCGCGCAGCAGCGCCACCAGTTGGCGCTCGCCGGCCGAGAGCGACTCGCCCCGTTGGCCCACCCGGGTGTCGAGACCCTGCGGCAGTGCCTGCAGCCAGTCCCCCAGCCCGAGCTCCCCGGCAGCCGCGATCACCTGCTCGCGGGAGGCGTCGAGGTCGCCGTAGCGCGCGTTGGCCAGGATCGTGGAGTCGAAGAGGAAGCCCTCCTGGGGCACGAGCACCACCCGCCGCCGCAGCGAGGCGAACTCCACCGAGCGGAGGTCCACGCCGTCGAGCAGCACCTCACCATGCGTGGGGTCCATCAACCGGGTCAGCAGCTTGGCGAAGGTGGTCTTCCCGGATCCGGTCTCACCGACCACGGCGATCCGGCTGCCGGACTCGATGTGCTCAGTCACCTCGCGCACCACGAGCGGCCCACCGGGGTAGCCGAAGGAGACCTCACGGAAGGCCACGTCCATCGCCCCGCGTGGCAGCGAGGCACCTGCGGGACCCGGGTCGTCGAGGTCGGCGGGGGTCTCCAGGATCCCGATCACGCGGCGCCAGCCCGCGATGGCGTTCTGCGCGTCGGTGAGCACCTGGGTGCCCATCTGCACCGGACCCACGAACAAGGTGACCAGGAAGGCGAAGGCCAGCACCACACCGGAGGTGATCTCACCGGCCAGTCCGAGCCAGATGCCGAGGATCAGCACCCCGGCGTTGGCAAGACCGGCGGAGACCCCGCCGAGGGAGAACGAGAACGCGGTCAGGCCCTGTGCCCGGGTGGAGGCGCGCTGGTTGACCCGGATCGCGTCGTCGATGCGCTGCTGGGTGCGCTCCTCGATGCCGTAGGTGCGCACCGTCACGGCACCCACCACCGGCTCGGAGATCGCCGTGAGCATCGTGCCGACCGAACGTCGTACGACGCCGTAGGCGACGGAGAGCTGGCGCTGGAAGTAGCGCAGCGACAAGAACAGCGGCAGGAAGCACAGCCACACCAGCAAGGTCAGCTGCCAGGAGTAGAACAGCATCACCACCGTCGCCAGCAGGACCTGCCCGACGCTGATCACCCCGAAGATGCCGCCGAAGACCAGGAACTGCGAGACCTGGTCGACGTCGCTGGTCACCCGCGAGACCAGGGCGCCGCGGTGCTCGGTGTTCTGGGTGAGCAGGGGCAGGTCGTGGACGTGCCGGAACGCCTTGACCCGCAAGGTGGCCAGGCCGCGCTCGGCAGCGGTGAACAGCCGCGCGGTCATGAAGTACGACGAGACGCCGGTCATCACGATCGCGAGAGCCGCGAGTGCCGCCATCGCGGCGACGAACCCGAGGTCGACGCCGGAGGGACCGTTGATGCCGCGGTCGAGGGTCTGCTGCACCGCGACGGGTACGACGACCCGCCCGGCCGTCCCGATCAGGGCCAGCAGCAGGGTCCAGCGGTAGCCCTGCGCGAGCTCGGGCGAGAACGCCAGGCCGCGGCGGATCGTGTTGATCGCGGAGATCTCATCGCCGCTGTCGACGCTGGTGCCCAGACCTGCCAGCTCGTCGGCGGGCGCGGTGTCGGCGCTCATGCGCTCACCCCGTCGGAGCCGGTATCGGGGCCGGTATCGGGGCCGCGATCGGGGTCGCGATCGGCCACGGGCTCGGCCTCGTAGGCGTTGACCAGCGTCGCGTAGGCGGGGTTCCTCGCGAGCAGCTGCTGGTGAGTGCCGCGGTCGACGATCCGGCCCGAGTCGAGGAACAGCACCTCGTCGGCCAGCCCGATGGTGGCCTTGCGGTAGGCGATCAGCAGCATCGTCGAACCGCCTCCGCGCTCCCTCACGGCAGCCAGGATCCGGGCCTCGACCTCCGGATCGACCGCCGACGTGGCGTCGTCGAGCACCAGCAACCGGGGCCGACGTACGAGCGCGCGGGCCAGGGACAGGCGCTGGCGCTGACCACCGGAGAGGGTGGTGCCGCGCTCCCCCAGCCGGCTGTCGAGACCCTGGGCCAGGTTGGCGACGAAGCCGTCGGCCTGCGCGATCCGCAGTGCGTCCCAGACCTCGGCGTCGGAGACGTCGGCACCGAGACTGACGTTGCCGCGCACGGTGTCGTCGAAGAGGAACGCGCTCTGCGGCACCAGGGAGACGTGGTCGGCCAGGGCGCCGCGCTCGAGGTCACGCAGGTCGTGCCCGTCGACCCGGATCGCTCCAGCGACGGGGTCGACCAGGCGGGTGACCAGCGAGGTCAGCGTGCTCTTGCCCGAGGCAGTGGCCCCCACCACGGCCACGGTGCGCCCGGGCTCGATCGTGAAGTCGAGCCCGTCGAGCAGCCGCTGCCCGGGCACGTAGGAGTAGTCGACGCCGGCGACCTCGAGCGCCGCACCGGCACCGTCGGCGTCGATCCGGGACTGCCCGTAGGTGGTCTCGTTGACGGTGTCGATCACGCGGTTGACCCGCTGGAAGCCCACCACGGAGCGCGGGAACTCCCCCAACAGCCACCCGATCGAACGGATCGGGAACGCCACGATCGTGAGCAGGTAGGCCACGGTCACCACGTCACCGGGATCGGCCATCCCGTTGCTCACCCGCCACACGCCCACACCGAGCACTCCGAGCACCCCGAGGTTGGGCAGGCCTTCGAGCAGCGGGTCGAACGCCGCACGGATCCGGCCGGCGCGCACACCCTCGTCACGCAGCTCGGCCGCCTTGGCGGCGAACCGCTGAGTCTCCTCGCCCTCGCGGCCGAGGGTCTTGACGACCATCGCGCCGTCGAAGGACTCGTGCGCGATCTCGCTGAGCTCGGCCCGCAGGGCCTGGATGTGGGTGAAGATCGGCGAGGACAACCGCTGGAAGACCACGTTGGCCACGATCACCAGCGGGAAGACCAAGAGCCCCACCGCCGCCATCACCAGGTCGGTCGCAAGCATCTGGCCGACCGCGATCACCATCATCGCGACGGTGCCCACTGCCATCGGCAGCGGAGCGATCGGTGCGAACGCCGCCTCCACGTCGGAGTTGGCGTTGGAGAGGAGCTGACCGGTGGGGTGGCGGTGGTGCCAGGCCATCGGCAGGTCGAGGTACTGGCGGGTGACCGAGCGACGGTAGGTCGCCTGCATCCGGTACTGCATCACGCCGGCGCCCAGACGCCGCGCGACGATGCCCACGGCGCGCAGGATCGCGACGCCCAGGAAGAGCGCCAGGATCGCCACCAGACCACCCGTGGTGGTCGCACCGGTCGAGAACGCCGGCAGGACGACGTTGTCGGTCGCCCAGCCGAGCACCCACGCATCGGCGACGGTCAGGGCACCGAAGAGCACACTGCCGAGGGCCGAGAGCGTGAAGATCCACGGCTCCCGCTTGATCGCCACCCCGAGCACCCGGAACCCTGCGCCCATCGAGGACAGGCCGCCGACCGTCCTCACCGGTGCCTTCGCCGGTGAGCTTCTCGGGGCGGTTCTCGGGGAGCTTCTCGAGACGGTTGCGGGAGATCCTCCGGAGGAGGACCGACGCCCGGACCCCGCGGACGGGGTCGCACGGTCGGACTGAGAAGTAGGGGTCGGCACCACGCCACTAACGTAGGCGGGAGGTCCGACATTCCCTATTTGGTGTCACGCTCGTCCGGATCCTGCGGACCTCCTAGGATCGAGCCATGCCGTCGATGTCGCGTACCGAGCGTGCCGCCCTGTGCAACGCCGCCCTCGACGCCGGTGAGTGGGCGCCCACGCTGTGCGGCAACTGGACGGTCAAGGACCTGGTGATCCATCTCCTCGTGCGCGAGCGCGACCCGGTGGGGGCACCCGGGATCGTCTTCCCGCCGCTGCAGCGGCTCACCGACTGGTCCTCGCGCCGGCTCGCCAGCGAGGACTTCGCGACCCTGGTCGAGCGAGTCCGCTCCGGCCCCCCGCGTTGGTCCCCGATGTCGGTCGGCACCGTGGACCGGACCATGAACACCCTGGAGTACTTCGTCCACCACGAGGACATCCGCCGTGCTGCGCCCGACTGGTCTCCGCGCGAGCTCACCGAGCGCGAGCAGCGTGCACTGTGGAAGGCGATCTCGGTGGCCGGCAAGGGCCTGGTCCGCCCGGCCGGCGTACCCGTGGAGCTCAGGTGGGTCGGCGAGGACGGTGAGGCGGACCGTACGGCGACCCTGCGACCCGGGTCCGACCCGGTGGTCGTGGCCGGGGCGCCAGCCGAGATCGTGATGTTCTGCTTCAGCCGGCCCCAGAACGTGGGCCTCGAGCTCTCCGGCCCGCCCGCCTCCGTGACGGCGCTGGCCGAGGGCCGCCTCGAGCTGTAGGGCTGGCCGTGGGGTTGGCCGCTTGCTGGGCTGGGAGTGGGGTTGGACGCTTGCTGGGCTGGGAGTGGGCGGCCGGGTTCGAATGCAGCCGCGTCCGCAAGTAGTGCACTGCGCACTCCCGACGGGTGTGCCCGGGCCGTGTGAGCCTTCGTGCGGATGTCTGGGCGTGCCGATGGCCCCGACCGGGCTGGGGTCGGGGTCCGGGGTGGTCAGGTTCGTCGGCGTTGGCGCGGGATGACGAGCTCGGTCAGCCGGGTGTCTGGTCGCCTGCCCACTGGTGGGCGTCGGTCGCTGGGATGGGTCTCGTACTGGTGGCCGGTGGGCGCGGTCCACACGTAACCGCCGCCGTCGTCGAGGCGCTTGTAGTCCCAGGCGGTGTGGGTCTTGACCCGGTGATGGGTCCGGCACAGCGGCGCGAGATTGCCGGGATGGGTTTGGCCGGGTGGTCCGCCCTCGTCCATCGGGACGTAGGGGGTGATGTGGTCCAGGTCGCACGCCCGGGAGTCGCGACCGCAGCCGGGGAAGACGCAGTGGGCGTCGCGCAGCAGGACTTGTTCGCGCATCGCCGGGGGTGGGTCGTGCTGGTGACCGCGGCTCGGTGCTCGAGAGGTCGAGGACCGGCCGCAGGATCACCTTGCCGCCGGTGGCGGTGAGCCGGGTGAGCCAGTCGGTGAGCAGCCCGGTGGTGGCGGCGCCGAGCCTCTCGATCGTGGTGGCTCCGGTGCCACCAGTGAGGTCGGCTTCGAGGTCTTCTGGGGTGAGGTGGACGAACAGGTTGGCGACCCCGCCGTGTCCGGGTGTGGGTGCGGCGCCTTCACGCCCCGACATCAGGTCCAGTGCGTATTGCGGGTCGGCGAGGATCCCGACCGCCCGTGCCCGCCGCACATCGAGGGTGTCGTTGTCGCCGAGCTGCCGTGAGGTCACTGGCGACGCGGGACAGCGACTGGTCGAACAGCTCGGCGTCGGGGGTGTCGAGGGTCATCCACATCTCGGTGGTCGCCGGCGCTGCTCCCGGGCGTGACCACACCCCGCGCTTGGCGAGGGCTTCTTCCTCATCGGCGACGGCCCGGTCGGGGTCGAAGTAGAGCCGGGCCTCCTGCACGAGTTGCCCGCGAGGACCGAGCCGATCTTCTCCGGGGTGGCCGCAATCAACCGGTCAGCGAACCCGGCAGCTTCCGGGGACAGGTCGCAGGTCTCCCGGGCGATCAACCTGGCCCGCCACACCGGAACCCGCAGCTCCTGGACCAGCGCCCACAACCGAGGGAGACGGTGGGCCAGCTCCAGGGCATCACCCAGGAGCTGCTTGGCCGCCTCCACCGAGATCCCCAGGGCGGCACCAAGATCGGCGGGAGCGAACTCCGCCACCCACGGCGCCCCCTCACCCGCGAGGGGCAGATGCCTTCGCCGTGGAGGTCGACCTCACCCCAGTGCGCCGGCACCTCATCAGCCGGGCACGGGTGCAGCCGCGCCCAGGTCAGCGCCAAGGCCAGCTCTTCGGCAGCGGCGGCGGCCGAGGTCTGTCGCACCAACCGGGCACGCTCGATCACCTCGGCCGGGGTGATCCCGGGAGCGGTGATCGAGGTGGTGGTCATGGACCCATTCTAAAGTCGACCACTGACAGAATCGATAGCCTGTTCGACATCTGTGGACAACTTTCCGGACCCAGATCGACGTGTCGCAACAACGTCGGTGACGGTCGCACGCCGCGACCTCGGTTGACGCCGCGGTAGTGACTCGATGAACTCGTCGATCCCCGTGTCCGGCTCGCGATCTCGCAGTGGCCCGACGATGCACCTCGCGACACAGTCTCGACGTACGGTGCAGGGCACAGCATCGCTCGCAAGGCGCCCTCCCAGCTGCGAACCCCTTCCCTGCCTCACCGGCCCGCCGCGGTGCTCGAGCCCACATCCAGGCGTCCGCGGTCGAGCTCGTCGACGTTGCTCGAGGAGGTCAAAGCCCAGGCGTTGCAGGCGTGCGCCGCGCGGGAGGCTTTCGGGCTGGCATCGTCTACGTCGGCATCGGCCGCTCCCGCGGCCGACGTCAGGACCGAGAGACGTCAATGAAGTCCCGAGACCCTACTTTTCACACCCCTGGATCTGCCGTGCTGGCTCTCCCCGCTCCAGGGCGCATACAGCGGCCGTCGTGCGACCCGCTCGAGCCGCGCGACTGCGGCGAGGGTCAGCGGTCGCCCCCAGGGCCCCGCTGCGACCAGCCAGCAGCACCACCCGCGGCGCGCTGCCTAGTTGATCTTGATGTGCACGTGGTCGTAGTGGTTCGCGGTGGCGGAACCGCGGTCCGACATCGACCGGAAGCCCTCACTGGAGCGCTCGATCGTCCAGATCCGCTGGGACCAGATGATGTCGAAGAGGTTCAGCTCCGAGCGGTTGGCGAACAGGAAGTCCGCCACGCGCTGGCCGACCGAGGAGCTCGGCACCATGAAGTCGATCGCTTCACCGTTGACGTGCTCGCCGTGGCCGTCCTGGCCGCCGTAGGAGCTCAGCTCGGGGAAGGCGGCGCAGACCGCGCGGTAGACCTTGACCGATGCCGGCTGGAGACCTGCCTCGATGCTCGACCCGTCGGGGCAGGGAGCGCCGCTGATGCCGGCGGGACCGGCCTCCTCGGCGACGGTCTTGGCCTTGCTCAGGTAGGAGGCCGTGACCCAGCGCGGGAGCGAGTCGACGACGACCTCGGCGTACTTGCCATCGGTGCGACCGGTGACGGCGATCCGCTTGTCGCTCTTCAGCAGGCCCACGACCTTGGACTTCTCACTGGGCTCGACGCGGAGGTCGAGGTTGCCGGTGGTCCAACGCTTGCCGGTGGCCTTGGGCACCCGGTGGTTGACCAGGGGAACCCGGTCCGCGGAGCGGGAGGTGCCCAACGTGCGGCTCGAGGTCGGGGCGCTGACCGCGCTGCTGGCCGACTGCGCGGCGCTGATCGAGCTCGCAGCAGTCGGGGGTACGGCGGGGTGCTGGAGGTCGAGGGTGGCGACCCCGACACCGACGGCTGTCATGGTGACCAGGGGTGCCGCCACCAGGGCGAATCGACGGGCGCTGACCGAGTTCGGCACCAGGCTGTGTGTGCCTCGGAGCAAGGATCTTCCTATCGTTGTCGACCGGGAACTCATCGATGACACCATGCCCGAAGGGCGGAATCCCAATCGAGTGTCCGGTTTGAGAGGGTGAGGCGTACCACGTCCACTCAGCCGCCACTGATCTCGGCGGCGTCCTCGCGGACCACCGTGCCGGTGCCGTCGGTGTCCTCCAGCCACCCCTCCGGCAGCACCACCCGCTTGCGCGGGCTGCCCTGGCGCCCGCGCGGAGCACCCAGCTCGGTGACCGGGAACTCCGCGGTGGCGTCCAGCCCGAGGAGCAGCTGGTCGAGCTCCTCGAGGCTGCTGATCAGGGCCAGGTCGCGACGCAGGTCACCACCGGCCGGGAAGCCCTTGAGGTACCACGACACGTGCTTGCGGAACTCCTTGCAGCCGCGCTCCTCACCCATGTGTCCCGCGAGCAGCTCGGCGTGCCGGCGCATCATCGCGGCCACCTCGCCCAGCCGAGGCAGGGTGGCCACCTGCTCACCGGCGAAGGCAGCGGCAAGGTCCCGGAACAGCCACGGTCGACCCAGGCAGCCGCGACCGACCACCACGCCCGCGGCCCCGGTCTGCTCGACCATCGCGAGCGCGTCGGAGGCCTCCCAGATGTCGCCGTTGCCGAGCACCGGGATCTCGACGTGCTCCACCAGGCGCGTGATCGCGTCCCAGTCGGCGGTGCCGGAGTAACCCTGGATCGCTGTGCGTCCGTGCAGCGCGATCGCCGCCGCGCCGGACTCCTGCGCGATCCGACCGGCGTCGAGGTAGGTCAGGTGGTCCTCGTCGATGCCCTTGCGGGTCTTCATCGTCACGGGTACGTCGTAGCGCGCGCCCGCCTGCACCGCCGCGACCAGGATCTCGCCCAGCAGCGTGCGCTTCCACGGCAGTGCCGCTCCCCCACCCTTGCGGGTCACCTTGGGCACCGGACAGCCGAAGTTCAGGTCGACGTGCGCGACGCCGTACTCCTCGCACAGGATCTCGGTCGCCTTGCCGACGTACGCCGGGTCGGTGCCGTAGAGCTGGACCGAGCGCACCGACTCCTGCTCGTCGAAGACCAGCATCTGACGGGTGGTGGCATCGCCCTCGACCAGGCCACGGCTGGTGATCATCTCGCAGACGTAGAGGCCCGCACCCTGCTCGCTGCACAGTCGCCGGTAGGCCGCGTTGGTGATCCCGGCCATCGGGGCCAGCACCACGGGCGGGGTCACCGTCAGCGACCCCAGACGAAGCTCGGTCGGACTGCTCAGGACTTCGCCTTCTTCTTCTTCTTGTTCTTGGTCGCCTTCTTCTTCTCGGCCTTGGCCTTCTTGGCCTTCTTGGCCGGCTCGATCTCGCCCTTCCACACGATCGGCTCGAAGGCCTGCAGCGGCCGGAAGCTCAGGCCGGTGAGCTTTCCCCCCTCGGGCACGAGGTAGACCAGGCAGCCGCGCATCTTCTGGTCGGCGACGAACCCGGCGGGCAACGGCGTGGAGGGGCACTTCTCGAAGGTGTTGTTGAAGCTCGAGGACTGGATCAGGGTGTTGCGGGAGTCGAGTGCCAGCAGCGGGATGCCGGCACGGCTGAGGTCTCCGGTGCCGACGTTCTTCACGCTCACCCGCACGTAGTACGGCTTGGAGGCCGAAGTGCGCTTGTCGAGCTGGTAGGCCGCGAAGTCCTTGATCTGGCCGGCCTTGACCGACTCCACGGTCACGGAGAGCACCGAGCTGCGGCGGCTGTTGGGCTCATAGGCCACGGTGGCCGGCTCTCCGAAGTCCAGCGTGGTCCCGGCCTTGGTGAGGTCCACCCCCTCGGGGACCTCCACGTTGCCGGTGGGCAGGTCGGCCGACGGGCTCGCGCTCGCCTTGCTCTTCTGCTCCTCGGCCCCGCAGCCGGTGAGCACCAGAGCCAGGGCGGCCAGGACTGCCAGGACGGCGAGGGGCGCGTGTGCACGACGTGGGGTCACGCCGTCATTGTGCCGTCCACCGGGCGGGTTCGTGAGCATTTGGCCGGGCTGCCTCAGCAGCCGACGAGACGCTCGGCGAACCAGGTCCGCAGGCCCTCGAGGCTGATCCGCTCCTGGGCCATCGAGTCGCGCTCCCGGATCGTGACCGCGCCGTCCTCGAGGGTGTCGAAGTCGATGGTGACGCAGTACGGCGTACCGATCTCGTCCTGGCGCCGGTAGCGACGCCCGATCGCGCCGGAGTCGTCGAACTCGACGTTCCAGAGCTGGCGCAGCTCGGTGGCCAGGTCCTTGGCCTTGGGGGTGAGCGCCTCGTTGCGACTCAGGGGCAGCACGGCGACCTTGACCGGGGCGAGCCGCGGGTCGAGCTTGAGCACCGTGCGCTTGTCGACGCCGCCCTTGGTGTTGGGGGCCTCGTCCTCGGTCCAGGCGTCGACCAGGAAGGTCATCAGGCTGCGGCTCAGACCGGCGGCCGGCTCGATCACGTAGGGCAGGTAGCGCTCGCCAGAGGCCTGGTCGTAGTAGGAGAGGTCCTGGCCGGAGTGCTCGGAGTGCGTCTTGAGGTCGAAGTCGGTGCGGTTCGCGACCCCCTCGAGCTCACCCCACTCCGAACCGGCGAAGTTGAAGCGGTACTCGATGTCGACGGTGCGCTTGGAGTAGTGGCTGAGCTTCTCCTGCGGGTGCTCGAAGTGGCGCAGGTTCTCGGGGTTGATGCCCAGGCCGGTGTACCAGGCGGTGCGCTGGTCGATCCAGTACTGGTGCCACTCCTCGTCCTCGCCGGGCTTGACGAAGAACTCCATCTCCATCTGCTCGAACTCACGGGTGCGGAAGATGAAGTTGCCGGGCGTGATCTCGTTGCGGAAGCTCTTGCCGATCTGGGCGATGCCGAAGGGCGGCTTGCGGCGCGCGCTGGTGACCACGTTGGCGAAGTTGAGGAAGATCCCCTGCGCGGTCTCGGGACGCAGGTAGTGCAGGCCGCCCTCGTCCTCGACCACGCCGAGGTAGGTCTTGAGCAGCCCGGAGAACTGGCGCGGCTCGGTCCAGGCGCCGCGGGTGCCGCAGTTGGGGCACGCCAGCGTCGCGAGGTCGACGGTGTCGGGGTCCTCGAGGCCCTTCTTCTCGGCGTACTCCTCCTGGAGGTGGTCGGCCCGGAAGCGCTTGTGGCAGGACTGGCACTCGGTGAGCGGGTCGGAGAACGTCGCGACGTGCCCCGAGGCCTCCCAGGTCTGGCGCGGCAGGATGACGCTGGAGTCGAGGCCGACGACGTCCTCACGCGACTGCACCATGGAGCGCCACCACTGGCGCTTGATGTTCTCCTTCAGCTCCACGCCCAACGGTCCGTAGTCCCAGGCCGAGCGGGTGCCGCCGTAGATCTCGCCGCAGGGGTAGACGAAACCTCGGCGCTTGGCGAGGGAGACGACGTTGTCAACGGCGGTCGGCGGCGGCTTGGCCACGGTGGAGCTCCTAGCGTCAGGGCGTGCCCGTCCGTTGGCTGCGGTGGGCGGAAGGGACACCCTATCGAGGCGCTGCGGTCGCTCTCACCCGGAGCCGCGCGGCACCCAGCGGTTGAGTTCGCCCACCACCGGCTCGTAGGCCGACGGCTCGTCGATCGCGCGGCTCAGCAGTGGCACGGCACCCAGCTTGACCTCGTAGGAGGACAGCGCCCGCCGGTAGCTGCCGACGTCGTCCCACTGGGTCACCATCGTCCACAACGTGGGGTCGTCCACGTTGCGTCCCAGGTTGCCCCCGGCATACCCCTTGCGCCCGGAGAGCACCTGCAGAGCGGCTTCGAGCGCGGGACGGAACTCCGCAGTCTCGTCCTCGGGCACCCGGAACCTGTTCACGACCAGCACCCCCTGACCCTAGGTCATCCCCATTTGACAACGATTCTCATTAGCACTGAGAATCATTGTCATGTGGAGACGATGGGGAGCAGTGCTGGCGCTGGTGCTGGCCGCCCCCCTGGCGGGCTGCGGGACCAGCAGCGGAAGCGCGGGGGTGCAGGTGGTCACCGGCTTCTACCCGCTGCAGTACGTCGCCCAGCGGGTCGCCGGCACGCACGCGGAGGTCACCAACCTGACCAGTCCCGGTGTCGAGCCGCACGACACCGAGCTCTCCCCGCGCCAGGTCGCCGATGTGGCCGGGGCCGACGTGATCGTGGCGATGAGGGGCTTCCAGCCGGCACTGGACGAGGCTGTCGCCAACGTTGCCGGCGACGCCGTGGTCGTGGACCCGGCCGCCGACGACTTCGAGACCACCAGCGCCCCCACGATGCGCGCGGACAACCCGCACTTCTGGCTGGACCCCCTGCTGATGGCCGATCTGGCCGATGCGGTGGCCGCTGCCATGGTGAAGGTCGACCCCGACCACCGCGACACCTATGTCGGCAACGCAACGGACGTGCGCAGGGACATGCGAAAGCTCGACGGGGAGTACGCCGAGACGCTCGCCGACTGCGCGCGGAGCACGGTCGTGGTGAGCCACGACGCGTTCGCATACCTCGACCGCTACGGCCTGACCTTCGAGCCCATCGCCGGTCTCTCCCCCGACGCCGAGCCCTCCGCGCGCCACCTCGCCGAGCTCTCCGACCTGATCCGCAACGACAAGATCACCACGGTGTTCACCGAACGGCTCGCCAGCCCCCAGCTGGCCGAGACCCTGGCCAGCGACCTCGGGATCCGGACCGACGTGCTCGACCCGATCGAGGGCCTGACCACGGGGTCCTCGGGCGACTCCTCGGAGGACTACCTCTCGCTGATGCGCGAGAACCTGGCCGCACTGGCCCGCGCGAACGGATGCCGATGAGCACCCCCGACGCACCTGTGGTCTCGGTGCGCGACGCCGGTGTGGTCCTCGGCGGCCGACCGATCGTGCGCGGCATCGACTTCGACGTCACGGCCGGTGAGGTGGTGGCGCTGCTCGGCGCCAACGGCTCGGGCAAGTCCACCCTGGTCAAGGCGATGGTCGGGCTGCACCCGGCGAGCACCGGTTCGGTGACCCTGTTCGGTGAGCCGATCCAGCGCTTCACGCAGTGGTCGCGCCTGGGCTACGTGCCGCAACGGTCCAACGTCGCGGGCGGCGTCCCGGCGACGGTCGCCGAGGTGGTCGCCGGCGGACGGCTCTCACGTCGTCGCGCACTCACCCCGATGCGGCGTACGGACCGGGACGCGGTGCGTGGTGCCCTGGCCACCGTCGGCCTCGCCGACCGGGCCCGCCAGCAGGTCTCCACGCTGTCCGGTGGCCAGCAGCAACGGGTGCTGATGGCGCGCACGCTGGCCGGCGAGCCCGACCTGCTGGTGCTCGACGAGCCCAACGCCGGGGTCGACCTGGCCAGCCAGGAGGCGATCGCCACCACCCTCTCGGAGCTGGTGGAGGCCGGGACCACCATCGTCGTGGTGCTCCACGAGCTGGGACCGTTCGCCGGGCTGATCCAGCGCACGCTCGAGCTCACCGAGGGTCGACTGGTGTACGACGGCCCGGCCGACGGTCCGTTGTCCGCGGCGCACGGGCACGACCACCACCACCGTCCGGCGGTCCCTCCGCTGCTGCGGCCCCCGGTGCGGGCTCCTCTGGACGGAGATCACTGATGGACATCCTGCTCTCCCCCTTCATGCTGCGCGCGCTGCTCGCCGCCGCGGTGACCGGCCTTGCCGCACCCGCCGTCGGGACCTACCTCGTGCAGCGGCGGCTCTCGCTGATGGGTGACGGGATCGGGCACGTCGCCGTCACGGGCGTCGCCCTGGGCCTGCTGACCGGCACCTCCCCCACCGTGACGGCGGTGCTCGTGGCCATCGCCGGCGCGCTGCTGATCGAGCTGATCCGCTCCAGCGGGCGTGCGACCGGCGACGTGGCCCTGGCCCTGCTGTTCTACGGCGGGATCGCGGGCGGGCTGATGCTGGTCTCGCTCTCCGGCAACGGTGCCTTCGCGTTGCAGCAGTACCTCTTCGGTTCGATCACCACCATCTCCACGTCGGCGATGTGGGCCAGCGTCCTGCTGGCCGCGGTGGTCCTGGTGCTGTGCTTCGCGCTGCTGCCGCAGCTGTTCTCGGTGGCCAACGACGAGGACTACGCGCGCACCACCGGGCTCTCGGTGCGGTTCTACAACGTGCTGATCTCGGTGCTGGCGGCGGTGACCGTGAGCGTGGCGATGCGCACGGTCGGCCTGCTCCTGGTCAGCGCGCTGATGATCATCCCGGTCGCGACGGCACAGCAGTTCTCCCGCGGCTTCCGGGTGACCATGCTCGGCGCGATGGCCGCCGGCACGATCGCCGCGCTGACCGGCGTCTCGTTCTCCGCGTTCGTCGACGTACCTCCCGGCGCCACCATCGTGCTGGTCTCGCTGGCCGGCTTCGCGCTGACCTTCCCGCTCGGACTCGTCGTACAGCGTCGTCGCCGGGCGCGGATCCCCTTCAACGTCGAGGCAAACGAGGTGCTGACCCGTGCCGACGAGCCGCACGGGCACGTGCACGGACCCGGCTGCGGCCACCCGGCGGTCGAGCACGGGGACCACGTCGACTACCTGCACGACGGACACCGCCACGCCCAGCACGCGGATCACTATGACGAGCACTGAGCCCACCGGCGAGCCCGGCGTCGTCCGACCGACCCGCCAGCGGCGCGCGATCGCCGCGGTGATGGAGACCTTCGACGGCTTCCGCAGCGCCCAGGAGGTGCACGCGATGCTCGTGGAGCGCGGCGAGCCCGTCGGCCTGTCCACGGTCTACCGCACCCTGCAGGCCCTCGCGGACGCCGGCGAGGTCGACTCGCTGCGCACGGAGTCCGGCGAGAGCAGCTACCGCCGCTGCAGCGCCGGGCACCACCATCACCACCTGGTCTGCCGCAGCTGTGGCGCCACCGTGGAGGTGGACGGGCCCGCCGTGGAGAAGTGGACGCGCGGGGTCGCCGCCGCCCACGGCTACCGGGACGTCAGCCACACCCTCGAGATCTTCGGCACCTGCAACTCCTGCCCCTGACCCGCCGAGACGTCGCAAACGGACGCCACTGACCCGCCGAGACGTCGCAAACGGACGCTTCAGGACCGCCGAGACGTCGCAAACGAACGGTCGCGACGTAGGATCGGGACGTGGACGACCTCACACCGGAGCAGCACGAGCAGGCAGCGGATACCCACCGCTACGCCAAGCTCCCCGCTCAGGTGCGTCGCGAGGACCTTCGCACCAGTCAGGACGTGCGCCAGCACCCGGACGAGAAGGGCGAGCACGACCGCGAGACCGAGTGGATGCTGCGCACCACCGGGCTGTTCATCTAGAGCTCAGGCGATCCGACGGCGGGCCGCCCGCACCCCCGAGAGCAGGATCGTCTCGATGTCGCGGTGCACACCGAAGACGTTGGCCCTCGTCACGGGCCGGATCAGCCAGTCCCGAACATCTTGCAACCACGCCTGGCGCCGCTGGTCCCGCTCGAGCTGGAGCGGTGTGCGCAGGTGCCACTCCTCGCCGAAGTACTCCACGCCGAAGCGGAGCTCCTCGACACCCAGGTCCACCCGGTAGGACCACCTTCCGGGACGCACGACCTCGATCTGGGGCTCGGGCGGCGGAAGGGTGCCGAGGTCGAGCCAACGCAGTCTCAGCACGGACTCACCCAGGGACTCCGAGCGCGGATCGGCCAGTGGCGCCAGGGCGCGCAGCTGGCGTACGCCGCGCATCCCGCGATGGCCGCCGGCCGCGTCGCACAGCTCGTCGCGCTCGAAGCGCCCGAGCCGGAGCATCGCATCCAGGGCGGCGAAGGCCGAGTCGCGGTGAAGCAGTCGCCCGAGGTCGCAGGCGGTGCGCAGCGGCGTCGTGACCAGCAACCCGTGCAGCTCCTCGACGTCCGCCTCCGGAAGGAGTCGCTGCCCGCTGCGGGTGAGCCCGTTGCGAAGCCGTGCCCCCTTGCGGTTGAGGAACATCGAGACCGGCGGGGTGCGCAGGTGGTCGTTCGGCGCGAGCACCATCGGTGCGCCGTGGAGCCAGCCCGCGGTGCGGTCGGTCACGATCGCGTCCGAAGGCACGACCAGCCTCAGTGCAGCGGCCCTGAGCTCGAGGGAGTCGGGGATCTGCGCGTCGGCGTACACCCCCTGGAGGAGTCGGCGGAGGTAGCCCTCACGGCACAGCGAGGTGAGGTCGTGGCTCTGCAGGCCGACGGCTGCGGCATCGCGGGCCGTGAACGGCACCTGGCGCGGCAGCGGGAAACGGTCGTCGAGGACGGCCCGGTGCACGGGCAGGAAGGAGCGCAGCATCGCAACAGGGTGCATCGATGTGCGACATCGCGCTCCGGTCATCCACAGGTCCGCGGCGAGGGTCGTGCGTTTGCGACGTCTCGGCGAGATCTAGGTGTGCGTTTGCGACGTCTCGGCGGGATCTAGGCGTGCGTTTGCGACGTCTCGGCGGGGTTGGGGCGTGCGTTTGCGACGTCTCGGCGGGGGTCAGGCGGAGCCGTAGCGACGGTTGCGCTGGGCGTAGGTCTCGATCGCGGCCCACAGGTGGCGGCGGTCGACGTCGGGCCACAGGGTGTCGGTGAAGACCATCTCGGAGTACGCCGCCTGCCAGAGCATGAAGTTGCTCAGCCGCTGCTCCCCCGACGTGCGCCAGACCAGGTCTGCGTCACCGACGTCGGGGAGGTAGAGGTAGCGGGCGAAGGTGCGTTCGTCGATCCGGTCGGGGTTGAGCTTCCCCGCAGCCACCGCCTGGCCCATCGCCCGGGCCGCGTCGGCGAGCTCGGCGCGCCCGCCGTAGTTGACGCACATCGTCAGCGTCAGTACGTCGTTCCCGGCGGTCAGCTCCTCGGCGACGCGGAGCTCCTTGATCACCGAGCGCCACAGCCGCGGCTCGCGCCCGGCCCACCGCACCCGGACCCCGAGCTCGTGCATCTCGTCACGGCGCCTGCGGATCACGTCGCGGTTGAAGCCCATCAGGAACTTGACCTCGTCGGCCGAGCGCGACCAGTTCTCGGTGGAGAACGCGTAGGCCGAGATCGCCTTGACCCCCACCTCGATCGCGCCCTCGACCACGTCGAAGAGCGCGTGCTCGCCGCGCTCGTGGCCGGCCGTGCGCGGCAGACCGCGCTCCGCGGCCCAGCGTCCGTTGCCGTCCATGATGATCGCCACGTGCCGGGGGACCTGACCGGCGGGCACCGCCGGTGGCGTGGCACCCGAGGGGTGCGGCGTGGGCGGGCGCACCTGCCGCCTGGTGAACCGGCGCACTCAGGTCCCCTCGGTGAGGTAGGGCATGGACCGCAGGCCGCGCTCGAGGTGCCAGGCGAGGTACGCCGCCACCAGTCCACGGGCCTCCCGGCGATGACGTGGCTCGGCCGCGTCCACCACCGGCCACTCCCCCGAGAGCAGCGCGCCGAGCAGCGCGAGCGTCTCCCCGGCCGGGTTGGCCGAGCCCGGGACCCGGCACGTCGGGCACAACGAACCACCGGCCGCTGGGCTGAACGCCCGGTGCGGCCCCTCGAGACCACAGCTGGCGCAGGCCGAGAAGGACGGCGCGTAGCCGGCCACCGACAGCGAGCGCAGCAGGAACGAGTCGAGCACGTCGGTGCTGCGGTGCTCGGCCGCCGCCATCGCGCGCAGGGCGCCGACGAGCAGGAGGTACTGCTGGACCGAGGGCTGGCGCTCCTCGGAGACCAACCGCTCGGCGGTCTCGAGCATCACGCTCCCGGCGGTGTAGCGGTCGTAGTCGGCGCTGATCGCGGCGCCGTAGGGGGCACGGGTCTCGGCCTGGGTGATCATGTCGAGGTTGCGGCCGACGGCGAGCTGCAGGTCCACGTGGGTGAACGGCTCGAGCCGCGACCCGAAGCGTGAGCTGGTGCGGCGTACGCCCTTGGCCACGGCCCTGACCACGCCGTGCTGGCGGGTGAGCAGGGTGATGATCCGGTCGGCCTCGGCGAGCTTGTGCGTGCGCAGCACGATGGCTTCGTCGCTGTACAGGGGCACGACAGCATTCTCCCCCCGGCGCGGTCGGCGGCGCGACCGACCCGCCGGTCTCAGCCCTGCAGCCGCCGGTCGCGCTGCGTCTCGGAGAAGCAGCTCTCAACGAAGGCGGCCGCGATGGCGGTCAGCCGCTCGGGACGCCTGCGCCACTCCAGGATGCTGCGGGCCTCGACGAAGATCGACTGCGGCATCTCCTCGGCGAGCATCGCGGCATCAGCCGCGGGGTGGATCGGGTCACGCGGGTGCCCCACCACCATCGCGGGTACGTCGATCCCCGACCGGGTCCGGGAGGAGGGCGCGATCCGGCCGAAGAAGATGCCGTGGATGGCGGCCGCCATCGGTCCGGGTCGCTGTCCCACGGTGTCCAGGCCGATGCCCACCCAGAACGGCACCAGACGACGCGGCACCAGCCCGGTCACGGCGCGCAGCCCGGTCACGGCCAGCGGGAGGAAGCGCGAGACGAACAGCAGCGGGGCGAAGGCGAGGATCCCGGCCTCGAGGGCGTTGTCGAGCACCGGCATCTCCACGATCAGGCCGCTGACCCGGTCGGGGGCGAGCACGGCGACCTCGAGGGAGACGTTGGCCCCCAGGGAGGTGCCACCGACGACCGCGCGCTCGATCTCGAGGTGGTCGAGCAGGGAGATGACCTGCTCGCCGAAGGCGGTCATGGAGTACAGCCGCGGGTCGTCGGGACGGTCTGCCCGGCCGTGGCCGAGCAGGTCCAGGGTCACCACGTGGGCGCCCGAGGCGGCCAGCGCCCGGGCGAGCGGCTGGTGCATCCGGCGAGGCATCAGCTGCCCGTGCAGCAGGACCACCCAGCGATCGCCGCCGCCGTACTCGGTGAACTCGAGCCGGTGACCGTCGTGGAAGAGCTGGCCGACGCGCTCCGAAACCAGGGACATGGCCGACACTCTCCCACGCAGCCCGCGTGGGTCGGTGGCGAACCGCCCGCGGGGACCCCGGTACCACTGCGGCGTTTCGTCGCATTCCGTGGTCTATCGGGCACTTGTCCTGAGAGACTTCGCCGGTGCGTCTGCGCCCCCTGCTCCCGGACCTGACGCGAGTGGCGCTGCTGCTCGCGCTGGTCTACCTCGCCGGAGTCGCCGCGGTGCTGTTCCGGCCCGAGGGCAGCGACGTGGCCACCTGGTGGCCCTCCGCCGGGGTCGCCGTGGCGCTGCTCATGCTCTCCCCGCGCAGTTGGTGGACGTGGCTGTGTGTCGGCATCGCGCTCACCTCGATGCTCGCCGGCCTGACCGGCGGCCGCGAGCTCGGGATCGCGGCGCTGTTCGCCCTGAGCAGCACGGCCGAGGCCCTGGTGGTGGCACTCGTCCTCACCCCGAAGGACGGCACCAGGTACGTCCTGCACAGTCCGACGGCGTTCTTCACGGTGGTCCGGGGCTGCGCCGCGGGCGCGGTGGTGTACGGCGCAGGCGCCGGCGCGACCGTGGCCCTCCTGGGCCGCGACGTGTGGGTCGCCATCACGACGGCAGCCCCCGCGCACCTCGCCTCGACCCTGGTGATCCTGCCGCTGCTCCTGCTGCCCAGGCAGCAGGTGCTTGCCCATGGGAGACGTCTCGAGCTGTTCGTCCAGACGGTGCTGCTGATCGGTACGACGCTCCTGGTCTTCTGGCCGACGCACGCGCTGGCACTGAGCTTCCTCCCCCTGCCGCTGCTGCTGTGGGCTGCGTTGCGCCTGGGCACCGTGGTCGTCGCGACCCAGCTGATGGTGCTCGGGGTGATCACCACCGGCATGACCGCGCACGGAGGTGGTCCCTTCGCCCTGGCAGCCAGGGACACGGCCGTCGACGCGAGCCTGGCCGGGGCCCAGGTGCAGGTCTACCTGATCTGCGCGGTCCTGCTCGCCCTGCCGTCCGCGCTGGCCTCCAACCAGCTGGGGCAGCTGCTCGCTCGCCTGACCGCCGAGCGTGAGCTCACCTCGATCACCCTGGCGACCACCGAGGCCGTCATCCTGGTCACCGACGCCGACGGCACCGTGCTGCGGGCCAACCCCACCTCGGAGCGGATCACCGGCTTCCCGCTGAGCGACTTCGTCGGGTTTCCGATCTGGGAGACCCCGATGGTGCCGCCCGAGCGGGTGCACATCGTTCGGGCCCTGTTCGACAGCCCCGACGGGTCCACCATTCCGGGCAGCCGGGAGGCCGACGTGATGCGCAGTGACGGTGAGCGCCTGCGAGTCGTGTGGAACAACAACGTGGTCCTGGAGCCCTCCGGCAGGATCCTGCACGCCGTGTTCACCGGCGTGGACGTGACCACGGAGCGCACCACCTCCGGGATGGTGCAGCACCTGTTGGAGGCGCCCGTGGCCACCGCCGTGGTCGGCACCGACCGGGAAGGGAAGGTGACGCTGTTCAACCGTGCCGCTCAGGAGATGCTCGGTCGCTCGCACGCGGAGACCATGGGCCGGCCGCTCACCGAGATCGTGGTCTCCGCCCAGCCCGCCCAGTTCCTCGCCGGTGACGTCGACACGGAGACCGGTGACTGGATCTGGAGCCGTGCGGACGGCACCACCCTGACCATCTCGACCACGATCAGCGTGGTGCAGAACGGCGCCGGCAAGGCGATCGGTCACCTGTGCGTCGGTCGCGACGTCACCGAGCAGCGCCAGACCCAGGAGATGCTCGTCGCCGCGCTGGAGAAGGAGCGCGAGGGCATGGAGCGTCTGCGCCGGCTGGATGCGGCGAAGAACGACTTCGTCTCCACCGCCAGCCACGAGCTGCGTACGCCGACCACGAGCATCGTGGGCTACACCGAGATGCTGCGTGAGGGCCTGGCCGGGGAGCCCACCCCGGACCAGGTCACGATGCTCGACGCCATCGCCCGCAACGGCGCCCGGCTGCTCACCGTCGCGAGCGACCTGCTGATCCTCTCCGAGCTGGAGTCCGACACCTCCGACTGGCAGCACACGCCCGTCGACCTCGCCGGTCTCGCCGTGCACGTGGAGGAGGCCGTCAGGCCGCTCCTGAGCGGACGCCACCTGCGCCTCACCTTCGAGATCCCGCGCGAGCGGGTGATCGTCTCCGGGGACGCCGCCCACCTCGACCGGGTGCTGATGAACCTGCTCAGCAACGCGATCAAGTTCACCGCCGACGGTGGTTCGGTGCACTGCTCGGTGGAGGCCGTCGGCGCACACGCCGAGCTGGTCGTGCGCGACGACGGGATCGGCATCCCCGAGTCCGAGCAGCGTGACCTGTTCACCAAGTTCTTCCGCTCCTCGACGGCGCAGGAGCGCGCCATCCAGGGCACCGGGCTGGGTCTCTCGATCGTCTCCTCGATCGTGGAGGCCCATGACGGCACCATCGACGTACGCTCCGCGCACCTGGCCGGCACCACCTTCACCGTGCGTCTGCCGCTCGCGCGGGTCCCGACGGCGATGTCGGCGCAGGTGGAGGCGAATCTCAGCTCCGGTTGACCGCCGAGATCACGGCCTTGAGAGAGGCCGTGACGATGTTGGGGTCCAGCCCGACGCCCCAGAGCAGCTCGTCGCCGACCGCGCACTCGACATAGGCCGCGGCGATCGCGTCCCCGCCCGAGGAGAGCGCGTGCTCGTGGTAGTCCAGCACGCGGACGTCGATCCCCTCGGGGAACTGCGGGGTCTGCAGCCCGTTGAGGGCGCTCACGAAGGCCGCGATCGGACCGTTGCCCGACCCCTGCAGCTCGTGGCGCTCGCCCTCGACGTGCACGCCCACCGTGAGCTGGTCCTTCTCCCCCGCCGCGGAGGAGGTGTGCACCGAGTCCAGGCTCAGCGGGCTCTCCCGGGTGAGGTACTCCTCGCGGAAGGACTCCCAGATCGCCGCTGCGGACATCTCGCCGCCCTCGCCGTCGGTGCGTGCCTGCACGGTCCGGCTGAACTCGATCTGCAGCCGGCGCGGCAGGTCCAGCTTGTGCTCGGACTTCAGCACGTAGGCGACACCGCCCTTGCCGGACTGGCTGTTCACCCGGATCACGGCCTCGTAGGTGCGCCCGACGTCCTTGGGGTCGATCGGCAGGTAGGGGGCCTCCCAGTCGTGCTCGCCGACGGGGTGCCCGGCGGCACGGGCGTCCTCCTCGAGTGCTTCGAGGCCCTTCTTGATCGCGTCCTGGTGGGAACCGGAGAACGCGGTGTAGACGAGGTCACCGGCGTAGGGGTGCCGCGGGTGCACCGGCAGCTGGGTGCAGTACTCGACCGTGCGCCGGATCTCGTCGATGTCGGAGAAGTCGATTTGCGGGTCGACGCCCTGGCTGAACAGGTTCATCCCCAGGGTGACCAGGCAGACGTTGCCGGTGCGCTCCCCGTGGCCGAACAGGCACCCCTCGACCCGGTCGGCGCCAGCCATCAGCGCCAGCTCGGTGGCGGCCACCGCGGTGCCGCGGTCGTTGTGCGGGTGCAGGCTGATCGTGGTGTGCTCACGGCGGGTCAGCTGCCGGGAGAACCACTCGATCTGGTCGGCGTAGACGTTGGGTGTGGCCATCTCCACCGTGGCCGGCAGGTTCAGGATGATCTCGCGACCGTCCTCGGGCTGCCACACGTCGGAGACCGCCTCGCAGACCTCCACCGAGAACGGCAGCTCGGTGCCGGTGAAGATCTCGGGTGAGTACTCGTACCCGATGACGGTCTGCGCGAGGTTGGCCTCGGCGTACTTCATGAACAGCTCGGTGCCGCGGACGGCGATGTCCTTGACCTCGTCGCGGCTGGCCCGGAACACCACCCGTCGGAACAGCGGGGCGAGCGCGTTGTAGAGGTGGATGTTGGCGTGGTGCACACCGACCAACGACTGGGTGGTGCGCTCGATCAGGTCCTCACGGGCTTGGGTCAGCACCGAGATGGTGACGTCCTCGGGCACCTTGTCGCGCTCGATCAGCTGTCGCACGAAGGCGAAGTCGGTCTCGCTCGCCGAGGGGAACCCGACCTCGATCTCCTTGTAGCCCATGGCCACGAGCAGGTCGAACATCCGGTGCTTGCGCTCGGGTGACATCGGGTCGATCAGGGCCTGGTTGCCGTCGCGCAGGTCGGTGGAGAGCCAGCGGGGCGCGGCCGACAGCTGCTGGTCGGGCCAGGTGCGGTCGGGCAGCTCGACGGGCGGGAAGGCGCCGTAGCGGTGCACGGGCATGCCGCTGGGGCGCTGGGTGTTCCGGAATCCGGAGTTCTGCAGGGTCATGGTCTTCTCTCGCGGGAGTCAGGGGGCGCCGGGCGTACGCGAACTCTCCGCAGCGAGGGTGCCGGCTTCGCACTTCAGGAGTGCGGCGTGACCTCGCGGCGGCAGCGAAGGAGCAGCTGGCGCGTCATGACCCGACGAGCCTAGCAGCGTGCCGGACGAGCCCCGCGCGGTCTCACCCGGCCAGCGGGAGCCGCAGGGTGACGACCGTGCCGTCGCCCTCCCGGGAGTCGAGCTGCAGGGAGCCTTCGTGCCGGTCCACCACGGTCTTGGCGAGCGCCAGTCCCAGACCCGTGCCCTGGATCTCGTCGCGCACCGCCAGGGTGGAGCGGAAGAACCTGGAGAAGACCTGGGGCATCTCGGAGGCGGGGATCCCGATGCCGGTGTCGGTGATCACCAGCACCGCGTGGTCGTCCTCCACGTCGAGCCGCACCGTGACCTGTCCGCCGTCGCGGCTGAACTTGACCGCGTTGTTGAACAGGTTCAGCACCACCCGGTGCAGCTGCTCCTCGTCGCCCATCGGCCGGGGGCGGTGCTCGTTGAACCCCATCTCGATCGTGATGCCGCGAGCGGCGGCCACCGGGAACAGCGAGTGGTGGCACTCCGCCACGAGCGCGGCCAGGTCCACCGGCTTCCGCTCCAGGGTGACGGCCTGGGCGTCGTACGCCGAGAGGGTGAGCAGGTCCTCGACCACCGCGCGGAGGCGTACGGCGTTGCGCTCGATGATCTCGACGCCGTGCGCGACCTCGTCGCTGAGCTGGCCCATGCCCCCGTCGGCCATCATCTCCAGGTAGCCGACGATGCTGGTCAGCGGAGTCCGCAGCTCGTGGGAGACCGTGGAGATGAAGGCGTCCTTGGTGCGGTCCAGCTCCTCGAGCTGTCGCATCGAGGTGCGTTGCTGCTCGAAGGCCTGCGCCTGCACGAGGGAGGCGACCAGGTCGCGGGTGAGGCTCTCGCAGATCGTCATCTCGCGGGTGCGCCAGTGCCTGGGCGTCGAGGACTCCAGCAGGATGCAGCCGATCAGCTCACGGCCCATCGTGGCCGGGATGAAGGCCAGCGCCTGCACGCCACTGCGCTCGGCGAACCCGGGGTTGAGATCGACCAGCCGGTCGTCCTCCTCGATCCGGTCCATCCGCACCGTCTCGGGACGCCGCGGCTCCTGGCCGAGCAGCTCGCGCAGGTGGGCGACGAGGACGTCCACGCGGGCCGGCTCCCCCAGGGGACGCACGGCGGTGTCGGCCTCCCACAGACCTCGGTGCGCCGGGGAGGAGGGAGTCTCGAAGACCAGGACCTGGCAGCGGTCGAGCAGCAGCGTGTGGCCCATCAGCTCGGCGGCCCGGCCCACCAGGTTGGTGGTGTCCAGGTCCTGGCGCAAGGCCCTGGTGAGGTCGCTGACCAGTCGCGACTGGGCAGCACTGTCGATCAGCTGCGACTGGGTCTCTCGCAGCTGGCGGACGATGTCGTAGAGGTCCGCCGTGGCGCGTTCGCCGATGCTCTCGGCCGCGAGCCTGCGGGCCTGCTCCCTCTCCAGCTGGCGGCGCAGCCGGGCCACCTCGGCATTGACCTCGGTGCCCTTCGCGGCGCTGCCCGCGGTGGAGGTGGTCCTGGTCGGTCTCATCGCGGCTCGAACGAGGCATCGAGGACGCAGTGGTCCTCACCGTCGAGCATGCAGGACAGGTGGTCGAGCCGGGCCCGCTGGCCGAAGTAGGTCGCAGCCCCCGAGATCATTCCCTCCGCGAAGGCACACAGCTGACGCTGCGAGCGGTAGTTGATGCGCAGGAGCTCGGGGTCCTCGGTGCCGAACCAGAACTCGGGCGGCTGGGTGTCGGGGTGGAGCTTGCGGACCTCGGGGTGGATCACGCTCGCGAGGGACAGCAGGAAGCTGCGCGTCTCGTCGTACGGCGTGAAGTAGTGCGGGAACCTGCGGGCCAGGCCGAGGATCGACTCATGGCCCATGCTGCGGGCCAGGTCGGCGGGGGTGCTGCCCAGCATCCGGCCGCCCTCCTCGAGCAGGGTGTGCAGGTCGGTGTCGGGGTAGTTGCCCAGACTCGTGTAGACGCCGTCGAGCCCGCTGGCTTCGAGCAGGGCGTCCCACGCCTCCTCGCCGTGCTCGGCCTCGATGGCCTCCTCGACGAGATTGAAAATGATTCCCTTCACCGGGGCCTCTCCTGGCAGCTGCGTCGTTCTCCCGAAGCCTAGGGCCGATCGCGGTGGTCAACAGCGAGTTGACTCAAGCGACTGTCAGAATCACCTCCATGGCCCGCCTTCTCGTCATCGCGCACTCCCCGACACGAGCCATGCAGGCCCTGACCGAGGCTGTCGTCGCTGGCTCCCAGGACCCGGAGATCGCCGGTGTGGAGGTCGTGGTGCGGGAGGCACTGGACTTCGCGCGGGGCTCCGCGGACCACCACGACCTGCTGGCCGCCGACGGCTTCCTGCTCGGCACCACCGCCAACTTCGGCTACATGAGCGGTGCCCTCAAGCACGTCTTCGACAGCACCTTCCTACAGGTCGGTGGGGCGCTGGAGGACGGCGGAACGTTCCAATTGAGCAGACATACGACTACAAACCGCCCTTTTGGACTGTATGTCCATGGCCGCTACGACACCACGGGGGCGGTGCGCTCGGTGCTGAGCATCACCGGCGCCCTGGGCTGGCGGCAGGTGCACGAGGTGCTGGAATCGATGGACGAGCCGACCTCGGCGGACCTCAGCACCGCCTACGAGCTCGGGGCTACCATCGCGGCATTGTTGGGCACATGAGTCATGCGAGACGAAGGGGTACAACTTGTGCGTCTCTCCGCCAAGCGCTCCGATCTCACCGGACTAGTCCGGCTGATGCTCGGCGTGTTGCTGCTGAGCGCCTGTGCCGCGCCGCTGAGGCCGGCGACGCCTGCTGACCAGGCCACCGCGCCGGAGCTCGGCGCCTGCTACCAGCTGACCCCGGCGGACACCGCGGCGGTGAGCAACGGCACCGAGCCGGTCGCGTGCACGACCACGCACACCGCCCAGACCTTCGCCATCGGCGACCTCCCCCAGAGCACCGGGACCACGTGGAAGTCCCCCGCCCACGGCAAGTGGGTCTACCGCACCTGCCAGACGGCGTTCGAGAAGTTCCTCGGACTCGACGAGAGCCTGGCCCTGCGGGTGCAGCTGAGCTGGGCCTGGTTCCGGCCCTCGGAGCGCGCCTGGGACGACGGCGCCCGGTGGTACCGCTGCGACCTCGTCGGCGGGTCCGCCGAGGCCGACGCCTACTCGCCGCTGCCTGCCGAGGCCAAGGGCCTGTTCGCGGCCCGACCCCCCGACCGGTGGCTCACCTGTGCTCGGGGGCGGGTGGTGGCCGACTCCCCCAAGGTCCCGTGCTCCGAGCCGCACAACTGGCGCGCCGTGACCACCATCAAGGTGGGCGCGCCCGGCGACCCCTACCCCGGGGACCGGCTGGTGGCCGTGCGCAGCCACGACTTCTGCTCCGACTCGGTGGGGGCGTGGATGAACTACCCCGTCGAGTACGAGTTCGGCTACACCTTCTTCCACGAGGCGGAGTGGAAGGCCGGCAACCGCCGCTCGGTGTGCTGGGCGAAGACCGACAAGTGAGGGGTCCGGAGTGGTGAGGCGAGCTCGGAGGCGGTACGTCGTGGCGTCCCTGGCTGCGGCGGCGCTCCTGCTCACGGCCTGCTCGTCGGGGGACTCCGAGCCCCCGGCGTCGACGCCCGCGCCCACGCCCAGCATCTCGGTCTCGGTGGCGCCGCAGGCCCCGCGCGCGCCTGCCGTGGGCAGCTGCCACGCGCTCGACCTCGAGCAGGCGACCCAACCGGTCGACACCACGCGCGCGGTGCCGTGCTCGCGCGCGCACACGTCGGTGACGATCAGCGTGGGCCAGATCGACCCGGTGCAGGACGGTCACCTGCTGGCGCTCGACTCCTCGGCCGTGCGCGCCCAGCTCGCCAAGGCCTGCCCCTCCACCCTGCCCGCCTCGCTGGGTGGCAGCCGCACCACTCAGCGGCTGAGCCGTCTCGACGTGGTCTGGTTCGGGCCGTCCCTGGAGCAGGCCGACGCGGGCGCGAACTGGTACCGCTGCGACGTGGTCGCGCTGCGGTCCAAGGGCACCCTGCTGCGGCTGCCCCGCTCCATGAAGGGTGTCCTGGACGCCGACGGCGCGTTGGACCGCTTCGGCACCTGCGGCACCAGTGCCCCCGACCGGCGCGGGTTCGAGCGGGTCGCCTGCAGCGAGCCGCACACGTGGCGTGCCGTCGACGTGATCGAGATCGACCCGGGAGCCCGTTACCTCGCCAAGGACGCGGGAGCGGAGGCAGACTCCAGCTGCAAGGACGTCGCCGCCGACCGCGCCGGCGGCTCGCTGAAGTTCACCTGGAGCTTCGAGTGGCCGACCAAGGAGCAGTGGAAGGCCGGCAGGCGCTACGGCTACTGCTGGGTGCCGCAGGGCTGAGCTCGTCGCAGCAGTGCCGTCGGCTCAGCCCTGGGTGTCAGCGGACCGGGTGTCCCGCCGCGGCTAGGGCGCCCTTGACCTCGGTCACGCGTAGCGTCCCGAAGTGGAAGACCGAGGCGGCCAGCACGGCATCGGCACCCACCTCCACCGCGGGGGCGAAGTGCTCGAGCTTCCCGGCGCCGCCGCTGGCGATCACCGGGATCGTCACCTCGCGCCGCACCAGCCGGATCAGGTCCAGGTCGAACCCGTCCAGGGTGCCGTCCGCATCCATCGCGTTGAGGAGGATCTCCCCCGCACCGAGCTCGGCGGCTCGGGAGGCCCACTCGATCGCGTCGATGCCCGTGCCAGTGCGTCCCCCGTGCGTGGTCACCTCGAAGCCGGAGTCGGTCCCGGGAGCACGCCTGGCGTCCACCGAGAGCACCAGCACCTGGTTGCCGAACCGGTCGGCGATCTCCGCGACCAGCTCGGGTCGCCGGATCGCGGCGGTGTTCACCGCGACCTTGTCGGCCCCCGCCCGCAGGAGGCGGTCCACGTCCTCGACGCTCGTGACGCCGCCGCCCACCGTGAGCGGGATGAAGACCTGCTCGGCGGTGCGCGAGACGATCTCCAGGGTCGTCGTACGCCCCTGGTGGGAGGCGGAGATGTCGAGGAAGGTGAGCTCGTCGGCCCCCTCCGCGTCGTACAGCTTGGCCAGCTCCACCGGGTCGCCGGCGTCGCGCAGCTGCTCGAAGTTGACTCCCTTGACCACCCGGCCGGCGTCGACGTCCAGGCAGGGGATCACGCGGACGGCGAGCGTCATCGCGGACGCCCCGGCCAGGTCAGCTCCAGCGCCTCGGTGAGGTCGAAGCGGCCCTCGTAGAGCGCGGTGCCGACGATGGCGCCCTCGACCCCGTCGTCGACCAGGCCCATCAGCGCCTCGAGGTCACTGAGCTCGGTGATGCCGCCGGAGGCCACCACCGGGCGGTCGGTCTGCTCGCAGACGTTGCGCAGCAGCTCCAGGTTGGGCCCCTGCAGCATGCCGTCCTTGTTGACGTCGGTGACGACGTAGCGCGCGCACCCTTCAGAGTCCAGGCGGGCCAGCACCTCGTAGAGGTCACCCCCGTCCCGGGTCCAGCCCCGGGCAGCCAGTGTGCGACCGCGTACGTCGAGGCCGATCGCGATCCGGTCACCGTGCGAGGCGATGGCTGAGGCGCACCACTCCGGCTGCTCCAGCGCCGCGGTGCCGATGTTCACCCGGCGGCAACCGGCGGTCATGGCCGCCGCGAGGGACTCGTCGTCCCGGATGCCACCACTCATCTCGACGTCGATGTCGAGCGTGCCGACGATCCGTGCCAGCAGGTCGCGGTTGTGCCCGCGGCCGAAGGCGGCGTCGAGGTCGACGAGGTGGATCCACTCCGCACCGGCCTCCTGCCAGCGCAGCGCGGCCTCGACGGGGTCGCCGAAGCGCTTCTCCGAGCCCGCCACTCCCTGCACCAGCTGGACGGCCTGGCCGTCGGCGATGTCGACGGCGGGCAGGAGCTCGAGGTGGTCGCTCATCAGGTCTTCCTTGGGTTCGGGAGTGGCAGGACCGTTCGGCCCCGCGGGGCGGATCAGGTACGTCGGAACAGCATGGTGTGCAGCACGGGGACCGCCAGCAGGCTGACGGCCAGTGCCATCGCCCGGGTCGGCCAGTCGGGGAAGATCACCCAGACCAGCACGTTCAGGGCGAGCAGGAGGGCGGCGGTGATGCCTCGCTGGCGCCGACGGCGCGCCGCCAGCACGCCCGGCATCCGTCGTCGTCGGACCGGCAGCACGCGCGCGACCATCTGGCGTCGCTCCCGCTGCCGTTCACGTCGTTCGGCCCGGCCGGCGCGCGCGGCGGCCACGACCGCCGCCTCGCGCTCCCGCGCCTCGCGGCGCCTGGCCCGTTCCTTGCTCACGAGCGGCTCACCGTCTCGTGAGCCCGTCGACCCAGTTGCGCAGCAGCCTGGCCCCGGCGTCGCCGGACTTCTCGGGGTGGAACTGCGTGGCCGACAGCGGGCCGTTCTCCACCGCGGCGACGAACCGGTCACCGCCGTGCTCGGCCCAGATCACCCGCGGCGGGCGGGTGCGGCCGTTGGTGACCAGTGACCAGTCGCGCACGGCGTAGGAGTGCACGAAGTAGAAGCGCTCCTCCTCGACGCCTGCGAACAGCGTGCTGTCCTCGGGCACCGCGACGGTGTTCCAGCCCATGTGCGGCACCACCGGGGCCTGCAGCCGCTCGACCACTCCGGGCCACTCCTCGCAGCCCACGGTCTCCACGCCGTGCTCCACGCCCTTGTCGAAGAGGATCTGCATGCCCACGCAGATGCCGAGCACCGCCCGCCCGCCTGCGAGGCGACGGCCGATGATCTCGTGGCCCCGGACCGCGCGCAGGCCCTCCATGCAGGCCGCGAACGCGCCGACGCCGGGTACGACGAGCCCGTCCGCCGCCAGCGCCGCAGCGTGGTCGGCGCTCAGGGTGACCGACGCACCTGCACGCTCCAGCGCGCGCACCACCGAGCGGACGTTGCCCGACCCGTAGTCGAGGACGACGACGTCCGGGGAGTCGCCCGGGGAGTCGCCCGGGGAGCTGCCTGGCGAGCTGCCTGGCGAGCTGCTCAGGGAGCTCAGAGCGTGCCCTTGGTGGAGGGGACCCCGGTCTCGCGCGGGTCGAGGGCGACGGCGTCGCGCAGCGCCCGCGCCACCGCCTTGAACTGTGCCTCGACGATGTGGTGCGGGTCCCGCCCGCCGAGCACGCGCACGTGCAGGGCGATCTGGGCGTGGGAGGCGATGGTCTCGAAGACGTGGCGGGTCAGCGAGCCGAGGTAGGCGTCGCCGATGCTGACGAACTGCTGCCCCTCGGGCTCGCCCAGGTGCACGCAGTAGGGACGCCCGGAGACGTCGACGGCGCACTGCACCAGCGCCTCGTCGAGCGGCACCAGGGAGTCGCCGAAGCGCCGGATGCCGGACTTGGGCCCGAGCGCCTCCAGCAGGGCGTCCCCGAGGACGATCGCGGTGTCCTCCACGGTGTGGTGCGCGTCGATGTGGGTGTCCCCCTCGGTCTGCACCGTGAGGTCGAACAGGGCGTGCCGGCCGAAGGCGGTCAGCATGTGGTCGTAGAACCCGACCCCGGTCGAGACGTCGGTGCGCCCGGAACCGTCGAGGTCGAGCTCGACGAGGACCTTCGACTCCTTGGTCTGGCGCTCGATCCGTGCGGTCCTGCTCATCGGGTTACCTCCGTCAGGGCGTCCTTGAACGCCGTCATCTCCGCCGGCGTGCCGATCGACACGCGCAGCCAGCCCTCGGGTCCGGTGACCCTGATCAGTACTCCCCGGTCCAGCAGCTGCTGCCAGACCCGTTGCCGGTCCGGGAACCGACCGAAGAGTACGAAGTTCGCGTCACTCGGCGCGACCTCGTGCCCGCGCTCCCGCAACCAGTCGACCGTGAGGTCGCGTTCGACACGCAGCTCGGCGACCCGGCCGAGCAGCTCGGAGGAGTGGCGCAGAGCGGCACCGGCGACCGCCTGGGTCACGGCGGAGAGGTGGTAGGGCAGGCGCACCACCCGCAGGGCGTCACAGATCTCGGGGGCGGCCGCGAGGTAGCCCAGACGGGCCCCCGCGAGCGCGAAGGCCTTGCTCATCGTGCGGCTGACCACGAGGTTGCGGTGCTGCGGGAGCAGCTCCAGCGCGGACGGGGTGCCCTCGCGCCGGAACTCGGCGTACGCCTCGTCGATGACGACCACGCCACGGTGCCCGGGCCGGTCGAGGAGCGCGCACAGCTCCCCCACGACTGCGGGCGGGAGCGCGGTGCCGGTGGGGTTGTTCGGTGACGGGAGCAGGACCACGCTCGGTCGGTGCTCCTCGATCAGCCGGCGTGCCTCGTCGAGGTCGAAGCTGAAGTCGCTGTGCCGTCGGCCCTCGACCCACCCGGTCATCGCGTCACGGGCGTACTCGGGGTACATCGAGTAGGTCGGTGCGAAGGAGACCGCCGTACGACCGGGGCCGCCGAAGGCCTGCAGCAGCTGCAGCATCACCTCGTTGGACCCGTTGGCCGCCCAGACCATGTCGGGGGTGATCTCGGTGCCGGCGTCGGCGGTGAGGTAGGCCGCCAGTCCCTTGCGCAGCTCGGTGAACTCGCGGTCGGGGTAGCGGTTCAGAGTTGTGGCGGCAGCAGCTGCGGCGTCGGCGATGTCGGCGACCACCGCGGGCGACGGGGGGTAGGGGTTCTCGTTGACGTTGAGGGTCACCGCCACGTCGAGCTGCGGGGCGCCGTAGGGCGCAACACCGCGCAGCTCGTCTCGCAGCGGCGGCCAGGCCGCGTCCTGCTCGGAGGTCATGCGTCGTCCGTGCTCGGCTCGTCGGCGAAGCGCACCCGGACCGCCGCGCCGTGGCCGGGCAGGTCCTCGGCGTCGGCAAGGGTCATCACGTGGTGTGCGACCTCCTCCAGCGCCTCGCGGGAGTACTCCACGAAGTGCACCGCTCGCAGGAAGGACCGCACCGAGAGACCCGAGGAGTGGCAGGCGCAGCCGGCCGTGGGCAGCACGTGGTTGGATCCGGCGCAGTAGTCACCGAGCGAGACCGGCGCCCAGGGCCCGACGAAGACGGCGCCGGCGTTGCGGACCTTGGCCGCGTCGCGGACGGAGTCGGCCGTGTGGATCTCGGTGTGCTCGGCCGCGTAGGCGTTGATCACCTCGAGGCCCTGGGTGAGGTCGTCCACCAAGACGATGCCGGACTGCTTGCCCGACAGGGCCGTGCGGACCCGCTCGACGTGCCTGGTCGCGGCTACCTGCTTGTCCAGCTCGGCCTCGACGTCGTCGGCCAGCCGCAGCGAGTCGGTGACCAGCACCGAGCCTGCCATGGGGTCGTGCTCGGCCTGGCTGAGCAGGTCGGCAGCGACGTACGCCGCGTCGGCGGTGTCATCGGCCAGGATCGCGATCTCGGTCGGTCCGGCCTCGGAGTCGATGCCGACCACGCCCTTGAGCAGGCGCTTGGCCGAGACGGTGTAGATGTTGCCAGGGCCGGTGACCATGTCCACCCGGCGACAGGGACCGGCGCCGTAGGCGAACATCGCGACCGCTTGGGCACCGCCGACGGCGTACACCTCCTCGATCCCGAGCAGCTCGCACGCGGCGAGGATCGTCGGGTGCGGCAGGCCGTGGTGGTCCTTCTGGGGGGAGCTGGTCAGGGCGATCGAGCCGACGCCGGCGACCTGCGCCGGGACGACGTTCATCAGCACGCTGCTCACCAGGGGAGCGACGCCGCCGGGCACGTAGAGCCCCACCCGGTCGACCGGGATCAGGCGGGCGGTCACCCGCGCACCGGGACCGAGGTCGGTGACCGTGTCGCTCTCCAGCTCGGCCTCGCAGGTCAGGCGCAGGCGCCGGATCGACTCCTCGAGGCCGGCGCGGACGGCCGGGTCCAGCGTGGCGAGCGCGTCGCGCAAGGCCTCGCGCGGCACCGTGATGTCGCTCTGGGAGACACCGTCGAACTTCGCGGAGTACTCCGCGATCGCAGCCACGCCCCGGTCGCGCACGTCGTCGCAGATCGGCCGGACGACGTCGACGGCCGCCTCCACGTCGAAGTCGGCGCGCGGCACCAGGGTGCGGTAGTCCGGCGCCGAGGGGCCGGTCCCGCTCCCGCGCAGGTCGATACGACGAATCATGCGGCCCATTCTAGGTGTCACCTCTCGACCTCCCGGACCTGCCGCCTCCTGTGGGCGCGCGGCGCCCTCCGCTTGCAACGCGGGACGGCGGCGCGCGGGTGCCGAGGGTGCCCTTAGATTGGGGGGGTGACCCAGGTGCCGTTGTTCCCGCTCAACGCGGTGGTGTTCCCCGGAGTCTCCACCGGACTGCACATCTTCGAGGACCGCTACCGCGCGCTGGTCCGCGAGCTGCTCGAGGTGGAGAGCGTCTTCGACCGGGTCTTCGGCGTGATCGCGATCCGCGAGGGCTACGAGGTCGGTGATCACGGCATGCAGGCGGCGCACCGGGTCGGCACGCTGGTGCAGCTGACCGAGGTGGAGGCCTACGACGACGGTCGCTACGACATCGAGATCATCGGCCGGCAGCGGTTGCGGGTGCTGGAGTCGGAGAACACGGTCGGCACCTTCCTGCGTGGCGAGGTCGAGCTGCTCGCGGACGCGGACGAGCCCGATGCGGCGGCGGCGGCCGACAAGGCGCGCTACACCTTCGAGCGCTATCGGATGCAGCTCTCGGACCTGCGCGGCGGTCCGGTGCTGACCGGCGAGATGCCCAGCGACCCGGCGTACCTCTCCTACGCGCTGGCCGCGACCTGCCTGCTCACGCTGCCCCAGCGCCAGTCGCTGCTGGAGGCCGAGACCAGCATCGAGCGACTGACCATGCTCACCGGGGCCCTGCGCGAGGAGATGCGCGCCATGCGCGCGCTCCCCTCGCTGCCGGCCACCGAGGTGGCCCGGACCCGTTGGTCCCCCAACTAACGGTGGGCAGGAAGCCAGCGACCGGGGGTACGCCGGCCACACGCGCCCTCGAACGCGCCGGGGTCCGCTTCACCCCGCTGCCCTACACCCACGACCCGGGTGCGGCCTCCTACGGGCTGGAGGCCGCCGCACAGCTCGGACTCGACCCCCAGCGGGTGTTCAAGACGCTGCTCGCCGACGTCGACGGACGCCTGGTCGTCGCGCTGGTGCCCGTGGCCGGCCAGCTCGACCTCAAGGCGCTGGCCGCCGCCGCGGGAGGCAAGCGCGCCGCGATGGCCGACCCGGCAGCGGCCGAGCGGGCCACCGGCTACGTCGTCGGCGGGATCTCCCCCGTCGGCCAGAAGCGACCGCACCCGACGTACGTGGACTCCTCGGCGCTGGAGCACGACACCGTCTACGTCAGCGGCGGCAAGCGGGGACTGGACCTGGCCCTGGCACCGCAGGACCTGGTCGACCTGCTCGACGCGCGCACCGCCCACCTGCGTCGCGACTGAGGGTCCGGGTCAGGCCGAGGGCTGGTCGACCGTGCGGGACCCGGAGGTGGGCCCAGGACCGACCTCGGGCTGCACGGCGTCGTCGGACCCAGGATCAGGCGAGGTCTCGGCCGCGTCGTGCTGCGGCGTCAGCCAGAGGTAGATCAGGCTGCCCAGGGCGCCGGTCGCGGGCCAGACCCAGATCACCCCGGGGGCGTGCGGCGACAGCTGCATCGGGGTCGTGTCTCCGTCGGCGGCCGTGCGCAGTACGGCGGTCTGCTCGTCGGGCCCGAGCACCAGCCCGAGGCTGAGCATGACGTAGGCAGCCAGCACCGCCCCACCGGTGACCAGCAGCACGGTGACCACGGGGTCACGACGCCGCCAGGCCGCCAGCACGACACCGCTGATCACT
>CAWAJE010000035.1:0-11514 GCA_963782215.1 uncultured Actinomycetota bacterium
CGAGGGCACCTGGGGACCCAACCGGGTGCACCAGCTGATCGCCCCGCGGGCCTGGCGACTGCCGTTCGAGCGCGGCTGGCGCGACCCCAACGCGACGGGCGTCTGAGCCCGCCCCTTCCGCTGGGCGGAAGCGCGGCGTCACCGGAGGAATACCTCGCGCCTCGGACGGGTAATTACCGGTATGGCTACTGTTCCGAACCTCACCCTCAACGACGGCAACTCCATCCCCCAGCTCGGCTTCGGCGTCTTCCAGGTGCCGCCCGAGGACACCGCCCGGATCACCGGGCAGGCCTTCGAGGCCGGCTTCCGCCACATCGACACCGCCGAGATGTACGGCAACGAGAAGGGCGTCGGCGAGGCGGTCCGCGACTCCGGGATCGACCGCGACGACCTGTTCATCACCAGCAAGCTCAACAACGGGTTCCACGAGCCCGACGAGGCCCGCAAGGCCTTCGACAAGACGCTCGCGGACCTCGGCCTCGACCAGGTGGACCTGTTCCTGATCCACTGGCCGCTGCCCACGCAGTACGACGGCGACTTCGTCTCCACCTGGAAGACCCTGATCGACTTCAAGAACGACGGGCGCGCCCGCTCCATCGGCGTCTCGAACTTCCAGCCCGCCCACCTGGCCCGGCTCGCGGAGGAGACCGACGTGGTACCGGCCGTGAACCAGATCGAGGTGCACCCCTACTTCACCAACGACGCCGCCCGCGCCGCCAACGCGTCGGCCGGCATCCACACCGAGTCGTGGTCCCCGATCGCGCAGGGTGGTGTGCTCGACGACGAGGTGATCACCAAGATCGCCGCCGAGGTCGGCCGCACGCCGGCCCAGGTGACCCTGCGCTGGCACCTCCAGCGTGGCGACATCATCTTCCCGAAGTCCTCGACGCCGGAGCGGATGGCCGAGAACTTCGCGCTGTTCGACTTCGAGCTGAGCGACGACGCGGTCGAGGCGATCAGCGCGCTCGACCGGGGCGAGGACGGCCGCACCGGCCCGAACCCGGACGAGTTCGACTACATCCCCGACTGAGCCGACCGCACCACCCGCGGGCTCGGGATCAGCCGATGGTCACGAGCACGACGTTGCTGCCCTCCCGGGCCTGCGGGTCGTACATCCGGAAGCGCATCTCGCCCGACCGACCGGTCTGGATGTAGGTCGCGAAGGTGCCGACCTTGACGGTGGCGTCCACACCGAAGTCGGTCCACTTGCCCTCCTCGTAGCGCTGCACCTGCAGTCCCACGTTGTCGGCACCCCTGTAGGTGCCGGTCAGGTTCACGCGCTCCATCGGCTTCGCCTTCACCGGGGAGATGGTGAGGTCGACCTTGCCGCTCTTGGCCTTGTCCGGGCTGGCCGACTCCGTGGGCTCAGGAGACTCGCTGTCCTTCTCGCCCGGCACCTCGAGCGCCTTGGTCGGCAGCGGCTTGTCCGGCTCGGCGGCCCCGGCCCCGACCGGACCGCTGGACTCGCCGTCGTTGAGGCCCAGCGCGTTCACCGCGATGACGGTCCCGAGGGCCACGACCACCCCGATGGCGAGCACGACCGCGAGCGCCTTCAGCAGGGCACCGCGCACCTGGGCCTCGCGGTCCTCGCCCTGGCTGCGGTCGTCGAAGTCTTCGTCCATCACGGCCTCCGCGGCAGTCGGCTCCGGCGTGCACTGTCACGACAATTTACCCAGGGGACGGGGTGGCACGCGCCGTTGTCCAGCACCGTGACAGCACCGTGACCGGTGGTGGCGACGGTGCCCGCCCGGGCGGCCTGCTGCCGCGCCCTGGGGGGAATGGGCTGCAGGTTTCCCGGGTCAGCCGGGGATTCCTGCACCCACCGGCGACTCCTCCGCCTCCACCGGAAAGTGGCAGGCGACCTGGTGGCCGCTGGTGGGGCCGGTGCCGATCTGGAGGAGGGGGGGCTCCTCGGTCTTGCAGATGTCCTGGGCCTTCCAGCAGCGGGTGTGGAAGCGGCAGGCCGGGGGTGGGTTGATGGGGCTGGGGACGTCGCCCTCGAGTCGGATGCGCTCGCGCTGGTGGCGGCGGTTGGTGTCCGGGACGGGGACGGCGGAGAGCATCGCCACCGTGTAGGGGTGACGCGGGCGGTCGTAGAGGTCGTCGCGGTCGCCGATCTCGACGATCTTGCCGAGGTACATCACCGCGACCCGGTCCGAGACGTGGCGTACGACGGAGAGGTCGTGGGCGATCATCACGTAGGTGAGGTCGAGCTCCTCCTGGAGGTCCTCGAGCAGGTTGACCACCTGGGCCTGGATCGAGACGTCGAGAGCAGAGACCGGCTCGTCGGCGACGATCAGCTTCGGCTTGAGCGCGAGCGTCCGGGCGATGCCGATGCGCTGGCGCTGGCCGCCGGAGAACTCGTGCGGATAGCGGTTGTAGTGCTCGGGGCTCAGGCCCACGGTCTCCAGCAGCTCCTGCACCGCCTTCTTGCGGCCGCCCTCGGGCGTCACGTCCTGGAGCTTGAACGGCGCACCGACGATCTTGCCGACGGTGTGCCGCGGGTTCAGCGACGAGTACGGGTCCTGGAAGATCATCTGGATGTCGCGTCGCAGCGGCCGCATCTTCCCGTCGGAGAGATGGGTGATGTCGTGGCCCTCGAAGGTCACCTTGCCACCGGTCGGCTCGAGCAGCCGCGTGATCAGCCGGGCGGTGGTGCTCTTCCCGCAGCCGGACTCGCCGACGATGGAGAACGTCTCCCCGCGGCGTACGTCGAAGCTGACCCCGTCGACGGCCTGCACCGCGCTCTTCGACCGCGACAGGAACCCGCCCTTGATCGGGAAGTGCTTGACCAGCCCCTCGACCGTGAGCAGGCTCTCGTGCGCCCGGTCGGCGGTGCGGTTGGCGTGCCGGGCCGCGGTCGGGGTGTCCTCGACCGGGGCAGCGTTCTCTGGTGTGGTCACGAAATCCTCGGGGAGATCTCCTGCGACCAGATCTCCTGGCGCTCGGCGGTGGGGATGTGGCAGGCGACCAGGTGCTCGCTGCCGTTGTCGAGGAGCTCCGGACGCTCGACCGTGCAGGCCGATCCGACGCGGGGCTGGAAGTCGCAGCGGGGGTTGAACGCGCACCCCGAGGGGACCCGGATCAGGCTCGGCGGGGTTCCCTTGATCGGCAGCAGCCGGTCGGTGGGGGCCTTGTCGAAGCGCGGCATCGAGCCCAGGAGCCCCCAGGCGTAGGGGTGTTCTGGCGAGTTGAAGATCTGCTCGGCGGTGCCGTACTCCGCCGCGCGGCCGGCGTACATCACCAGGATGTCGTCGGCGAGCTCGGCCACCACCCCGAGGTCGTGGGTGATGATCACGACCGCCGAGTTGAACTCCTTCTGCAGGTCGCGGATCAGGTCGAGGATCTGCGCCTGCACCGTCACGTCGAGGGCGGTCGTCGGTTCGTCGGCGATCAGCAACGACGGGTCGCACGAGAGCGACATCGCGATCATCGCCCGCTGGCGCATGCCGCCGGAGAACTGGTGCGGGTAGGCGTCCACGCGCTGACTGGGCTCGGGGATGCCGACCCGGTCGAGCATCTCGATGGCGTGCGCCCGAGCGGCCTTCTTCGAGACCTTGTTGTGGATCCGGTAGGACTCGATGATCTGGTCACCCACGGTGTAGAAGGGGTGCATCGAGGACAGCGGGTCCTGGAAGATCATCGCCATCTTCTTGCCTCGAAGCCGTCGCACCACCTCCTTGTCCGCCCCGACGAGCTCCTGTCCGTCGAGCCTGATCGAACCGGAGACGTGGGCGTTCGCCGCTGTGTGCAGGCCCATCACGGCCATGCTGGTGACCGACTTTCCCGAGCCGGACTCCCCGACGATGCCCAGGGTCTGACCACGCTCGAGGTGGAACGAGAGACCGTCGACCGACTTGACCACGCCGTCGTCGGTCGTGAAGTGCACCTGCAGGTCGCGGACATCCAGGTAGGACGTCTCGGCGGAGGAGGACGGGAGGCCCGTGGTGTCGGCGCTCGGTGTGCTCATCGGGTACGCACCCTCGGGTCGATGACGGCGTACAGCAGATCGACGACGAGATTGGACATCGCCACGAAGATAGCGGTGACCAGGACGACCGCCAGGACCTGGGGCAGGTCATTGGTCTTGGTCGCCTTGATGGCGAGCTGGCCCAGGCCCGGTAGCCCGAAGACGGTCTCGGTGAGCACGGCGCCGCCGATGAGGAGGCCGAAGTCGAGGCCGAAGATCGTCACGATGGGGGTCAGCGCGGAGCGTAGGCCGTGCTTGACCACCACCGTCCGCTCAGGGAGTCCCTTGGCGCGCGCCGTGCGGATGTAGTCCTCCCCCATCGTCTCCAGCATCCCTGCCCGGGTGAGTCGTGCGTACTGCGCGGAGAACAGCAGGGCCAGTGTGATCCACGGCAACAGCAGGGCATGCGCCCACGCCAAGGGGTTCTCGGTGATGGGTGTGTACGAGGCGCCGGGTGGCGTCCAGCCCAGCCGATAGCTGAAGAAGGCCAGCGAGACGAGGCCGGTCCAGAAGATCGGGAGCGAGACTCCGGCGAGTGCCAGGGTCATCGCGGCGCGGTCGAAGAACGAGCCGCGTCGCAGCGCCGAGAGCACCCCGATCGAGACCCCGAGAAGCAGCCAGATGATCGCCGCTCCGGCGGCCAGGGACAGGGTCACCGGGAAGCGCTTGAGGATCTCGGGCAGCACCGGTTGGCTGCTGCGGAACGAGTACCCCAGACACGGCGCCGGGCAGTTGTCGATGGTGGTGCCGTTGTCGACGCTCCGACCGAAGATCACACCGCGCAGCCAGTCCCAGTACTGCACCCACACGGGGTCGTAGAACCCCAGACCCTTCGCCGCGGCCTTCAGCTGGGCAGGATCGGGAGAACGGCCCACGTAGCGGGCTGCCATCGACTCAGGAGTGGCCCCTGCGATCTTCGGGATCAGGTAGAAGATCGCGAACGTGATCATGCTGATCACGATGACGAGGCCGACTGCTGCGAACAGGCGGCGGATGATGTAGCTGGTCACGATCTCGGCCGGGTGGCCGGCTACGGGAGTTCCCGTGGCCGGCCACCCTCGCCTTCACCTACCTTCGGTGGTGTCGAGCGAACAAGGACTACTTCTTCACACCGAGCGCGGTGTAGTCGTAGTAGCCGTAGTAATCGTTGACGAACATGTTCGTGAGGTTCTTCCCACGAAGCAGGACGGCCTTCGCGTACACGCCCGGGTAGTAGTACGCGTTGTCCATGACGAGCTTGTCGATCTGGGTGGACATGTCGGTCCGCTTGCTCTCGTCCAGCTCGACGGCGAGCTGGTCGACCAGCTTGTCGACCTCCGGCACCCGCACGGCGAAGTTCGGCGCGCCACCCTCCGGGTTGATCGTCCGGCTGTCGACCAGCTGTGCGAGATAGCCGTAGCCGGTGTTCCAGTCAGCACCCCAGCCGTAGACGCACATGCCGACGCTGTTGTCCACGAGCCACGACGGCTTGCCACAGGTCTCAGAGGTGTAGGTGTCATCGGCCAGCGGCTTCACCTTCAGCTTGATCCCCACCTTGCCGAGGGCCTGCTGGAAAGCCTCCGCGGCTCCCTTCTCCTTGTCGCGCGAGGAGCGGTAGCCGATCGTGGTCTCGAAACCGTTCGGCTGTCCACACTTCTTCAGCGCCTCCTTGGCCTTGCCCGGCTGACCCTGCGGGTGGGACTTCAGCCCGTACTGGTCGCTGTCGACGTAGCCAGGGATCACAGGGGGCAGCACGGTGGTCGCGATCTCACCACCGGCGAACTTCCCGCCGTAGGCGTTCTGGTACGACGACGGGCTCATCGCGTAGATGACGGCCTTGCGGCACTCGACGTTGTCCAGCGGCTTGACGGTCCCCACGATCTGGGTGAACCACTCGCGAGCCGCCGTCGGGTTGTCGGCCCGGGCCTGCAGGCCCTTGTCCTGCAGGACCTTGGGCAGTGAGGCGGGTTGCACACCGGTGCCCGCGAGGTCGACGTCCTGGTCACCGGAGATGATCTGGTTGTCCAGGTCATCGGCCTGCAGCCCGAGCTTCACCGAGATCTGGTCCGGAAGCGCCGGCCGGTTCTTGTCGGTCGCGCGGTCCCAGTTGGGGTTGCGCACCAGGGTGCCGCCGGTGCTGATGTCGGCGTTCCCCTGCCACATGTACGGACCCGAGGAGACCGGGTGCGTCGTGTACTTCTTGCCGGTGTCCTTGCCGGCCGGCACCGGAGCCGTGGTCGGCAGCGCCGCCAGGTTGTCGAACTCGGAGAACGCCTGCTTGAGGTGGAAGATGATGGTGGTCTCGTCCGGCGTCTCGATGGCCGAGGAGATGTCGGCCTTCTTCTGCTTGAACGGGCCCTGGTAGCCCTTGGGCCAGGCAAGCTGGTCGGCGAAGTAGCTGGGCCCCTGCTTGAGAACTGCGCGGTCCACGTTGCGCGAGACCGCGTAGGCGATGTCCTTGCTCGTGATCGGCGAACCGTCCTCGAACTTCAGGCCCTTCTGGAGGGTGTAGGTCCAGGTCTTGCCTCCCTCGCTGGACTTGCCCAGGTCGGTGGCCAGGTCGGGCACCAGCTCCTGGCCGGCCTTGCCCGGAGCGGCCTTCGGTGTCACCAACGTGCGCCAGTAGTTGCGACCGAAGTCCCAGGAGTAGCCGTAGTAGGTGTCGCCCGGGTCGAAGCTGTCGCCCCACGCGCCACCCAGCGCCGTCTTGAGCGTGCCGCCCTTCTGGTCGGAAGGAGCGACGACCGAGTCGAGCGCCTTGTTGTCGAGGGCGGGACCGGAACCCCCCTTCTTGGAGTCGCCTGCGCTGCTGCCGCAGGCGCTGGCCGCCAGCATCGCCGCGGCGACCAGGGCCACGGATGCTCTCTTACGCGTCGTGCGCATGATGACTACCTTTCATTTTTCGACCGACCTGGGCTCCCAGGAAGGCGGACGTTCCGGTGGTGCTCACCGGCTTCTGGGATCGAAGGCGTCGCGCAGCCCGTCCCCGAAGAGGTTGAAGGCCAGGACGGTGGCGAAGATCGCCAGACCGGGCCAGAACATGAAGTGCGGAAGGGTGTAGTAGATGACGGCGTCGGAGAGCATCCCGCCCCATGTCGGGGTGGGCGGTGGGACTCCGACGCCGAGGAAGGACAGCGCCGCCTCGAAGAGGATGTTGGTCGGGATGATCAGCGTCGAGTAGACCAGGATCGGCGCCAGCAGGTTGGGCAGCAGCTCGGTGAACAGGATGTAGGGGCGCCGCGCCCCGAGGCTTCGGGCCGCCTCGACGTACTCCCGCTCGCGCAGGGAGATCGTCTGGCCCCTCACGATGCGACCGATGTAGGGCCAGTTGAAGAACCCGATGACGAAGACCAGCAGTCCGAGCCGCAGCGGCGCACCCGACAACCCGAAGGCCCGGTCCGGGAAGACACCGGCCAGAGCGATGGCGAAGACGAGCAGCGGGAAGGCCAGGAACAGGTCCATCAGCCGGCTGAGGATCGCGTCGACCCAGCCCCCGAAGAAGCCCGCGATGATCCCGAGCACGGTGCCGATGACGACCGAGAAGAGCGTCGCGAAGAGCGCGATGAGCAGCGAGACCCGCGCACCGTAGAGCACCCGGCTGAAGATGTCGCGACCCGTGATGGGCTCGACCCCCATCGGGTGCGCCCAGCCGATCCCGCCGAAGGTGCCGTAGGGCCCGATGGCCGGGTCCACCAGATCAGCGTGGTAGAGCGTCGGGCTCCCTCCGGTGATCTTGACGATCAGGGGCGCGCAGATCGCGACCACGATGAGGACGAGGATGAACACACCGCCGGCGAGCGCAACCTTGTCCTGGCGGAGCCGACGCCACGCGATCTGGCTCAGCGAGCGCCCCTCGATCTTGTCCTCGCCGGCGAGCACGGCCTCAGAGGCGGCCTGCGTGGCGCTCGGGTCCTCCAGGGTGCTCAGGACGGCCTCCAGGTTCGCTGTGGGACGGGCGATCGGGCCTCAGGGTGCAGTGGCCGCACTTAACTTCGTCCCGCGGGGGCGGTGGGTCAAGCAGCCGGGCGCCCCGTTGCCGAATCGTGACCGCCCGCGGGGAGCTCCGAGGCTCAGCGCGGTTCGAGCACGACGACCGGGATCTCCCGCTCGGTCCACGACTGGTAGGAGTCGTAGTCGCTGTACATCGCCACCAGCCGCGGCCACAGCGCCGCCCTCTCCTGCGGCGAGGCGGTGTGCGCGCGCATCGCCCGGCGATCACTCCGGACCTGCACCGTGACGTCGGGTTCGGCCTCCAGGTTGAGATACCACAGCGGGTGCTGGGGGCGACCGGCCTGCGAGGCCACGACGACGACGCGGTCGGCGTCGCGGAGGTAGACCAGCGGGGTGGTGCGCAGCCTCCCGGTCCGCCGCCCGCGGTGCTCCAGCAGGCAGATCGGCACCGGGTGGCGCCAGGCGGCCCCGACCCGCCAGGTGCCCCCGACGCGGCCACGGGTGAGCCGGTAGACCCGGACGTTCGTCGCCGCCATCACCTTGATCGCACGGCGGGCCAGCTCGCCGTCGAGGCCCTTCGGCTTGGCCTGCACTACATCCCCCGCTTCCAGACGAGCTCCTCGCGCAGGCGGTAGGAGCGCCAGCCGGCCGACGTACGCCGCAGCTGGTGGTGGTAGATCCCGCCGAACTCGACGAGCGTCCCCTCCCCGCCCTCCTGGGGCAGGACCATCGGGTTGTGGAAGTACGCCGCCACGGTCGCGCGATCGCCGTCCACCTCGCTGTCGACCTGACCCAGGGTGTGCATCCGACGGGGGAAGAGCGGCAGCATCTCGGCCAGCCAGGGCTTGACCTCGGCGTACGTCGCCGCGATGCCGCCCGTGGCCGTGTAGTCGATCGCGGCGTCGGGGGTGAACACCTGGTCCAGCCGGTCCCACTCCCCCGTGTCGATGGCGCGGGTGTAGCGGACGAGGAGGGCCTCGATCTCGAGGCGGTCGGAGATCTCGCGTAGGTCCACCGCCCCACTCTGGCAGAAAACTGGAACACGTTCTATATTTCGACAAGCTCAATAACCGAAAGGCGGTAAGAGCGTGCGGTTCACCTACGCGGAGGCGATGACTCCCGCCCAGTACTACGCCCCCCTCGCTCAGGCCGCCGAGGCCGCCGGCTACACCTCGATGACGGTGGCGGACTCGCTGATCTACCCCAAGGAGTCGGACTCGACCTACCCCTACACCGACACCGGCGACCGGGAGTTCCTCGAGGACAAGGAGTTCATCGAGACGATGGTCCTGGTGACCCACCTCGCCGCGGTCACCACCACCCTGCGGTTCACGCCGTTCGTGCTCAAGCTGCCCGTGCGGCCGCCGGTGCTGGTCGCCAAGCAGATCAGCTCGATCGCCTACCTGAGCGGCAACCGGCTCGGCCTCGGCGTCGGCCTGTCCCCGTGGCCCGAGGACTTCGTGGCGCTCGGGGTGCCGTGGGAGCGGCGCGGCAAGCGGATGGACGAGTGCATGGACATCCTGCGCGGCCTGACCACCGGCGAGTTCTTCGGCTACGACGGAGAGTTCTTCCAGCTCCAGGAGATGAAGCAGACCCCCGCGCCCACCGAGCGGATCCCGCTGCTGGTGGGTGGTCACGCCGACGCCGCGCTGCGCCGCGCCGTACGCAAGGGCGACGGGTGGATGCACGCCGGCGGCGACGGGGAGGAGCTCGACCGGCTGCTCGCCCGGCTGGCCGAGATCCGCGCCGAGGAGGGCGACACCCGCGACGACTTCGAGGTGCACGTGATCTCCTACGACGCCTACGACCTCGACGGCATCAAGCGGCTCGAGGACAAGGGCGTGACCGACTGCATCGTCGGGTTCCGGGTGCCCTACATCAAGGGGCCGGACACCGAGCCGCTCGAGACCAAGATCGAGCACCTCGACCGCTACGCGGACTCGATCATCAGCAAGGTGAGCCTGTGACCTCGGTGTCGACGAGCTCGACCGGCGTCGCCGCGTTCACCGAGGCCGTCGCCGAGGCGGAGAGGCTGGTCGCGAACCCGCCCTTCGAGGCCTCCGAGCAGGAGCTGGCCGAGGGTCTCGACTACCTCGCCGGCAGCATCCGCTCCTCGCTGCAGATGGCCTTCGACTACGACCTCGAGCACCCCGTGCTGATCAACCCCACGCACCAGTACGCCCGCCAGGGCCTGGACAACCCCGACGCGGTCTACTTCAACGCCTACCTGGCCGGGGGTGCGTCGTACGTCGTGTCCGGGCGCCGTGGCACCACGGCCGACCTGTCGTTCCAGGTCATGGACGGGACCTACTCCTCCGACGGCGCCCCGAGCACCGTCGCCGCCTTCGACGACCGCGAGCTCGACATCGCGGCGGACGGGACCTTCGCGTGGCGCTTCGGTCCCGAGCTGGGGCTGGAGAAGGGCAGCACGCTGATCGTGCGCGAGGTCTACGACGACTGGACCACCGAGGAGCGCGGCACGCTGCGGATCCAGCGACTCGACACCGCCGGCACGCCGCGGGCCGACCCCGACCGGGCGCGCGTCGCGAAGCGGTTCGGCGTGGCAGCGAAGATGCTGGTCGGCCGGATCAACACGTGGTTCGCGTTCCCGGAGTGGTTCACCTACAAGGAGCCGGTGAACACGCTCACCGTCCCGCGGTCGACCCCGGGCGGGCTCTCGTCGCAGTTCTCCTCCATCGGGCACTACTCGCTGTCCGACGACGAGGCCATGGTCGTCACCGTCCCGGTCTCCGAGTGCGCCTACCAGGCCATCCAGGTCGGCTCGCGGTGGTACGTCTCCACCGACTACGAGCACCACCAGACCTCGCTGAACAAGTCGCAGTCGCACGCCGACCCGGACGGCCGGTTCCGCTACGTCGTGAGCCGGCGCAACCCCGGGGTCGCCAACTGGCTCGAGACCACGGGCCACCCACAGGGCGTGATGATGCTGCGCTGGCAGCGGGTGGCCCGCGCGCTCACCGCCGAGGACGGCCCGGACGTCGAGGTGGTGCCGTTCGAGGCGCTGGCCTCGCACGTGCCGTACTTCGCGGAGAACCAGATCACCGCCTCCGACCACGCCGCCCGCATCGCCGACCGGCAGGTCGGCATCGCCCGAAGGATGATCTCGTGAGGGAACCGATCGGCTCCACCGGTGCACCGCAGCTCCTCGAGGGCAAGGTCGTCGTGCTCTCCGGGGTCGGGCCCGGGTTGGGTCGCTCGCTCGGCGAGGAGGCCGCCAAGCTGGGCGCCGACCTCGTCCTGGCGTCGCGGACGCACAAGCGCCTCGACAAGATGGCCGAGGTGGTCCGCTCGCACGGCCGCCGCGCGCTCGTCGTACCCACCGACATCAACGACGAGGAGGGCTGCCAGCACCTCGTCGACGCCGCGGTCGCGGAGTTCGGTCACGTCGACTGCCTGATCAACAACGCGTTCGCGATCCCTCCGATGGAGCCGCTGACCACCATCGAGCACGACGCGCTGCGCGCCTCGCTGGAGACCAACGCGTTCGCGCCGCTCCGCCTCTCGACGCTGTTCGCCGACGCTCTCGCCGAGACCCCGGACAAGCGCGGCGGCTCGATCATCATGGTGAACTCCGCCGTGCTGCGGCAGTCGCA
>CAWAJE010000036.1:0-60296 GCA_963782215.1 uncultured Actinomycetota bacterium
AAGGGGGCAACGATGTCCAATGTCCCTCAAAATGGACTGACACCTGACTAGACCATCGGGACTAGAAAATAGACCAGACGCTCAACTTTTCTAGACCACTTGGGGGATGAATCGGACATATCGGAACTTAGGCTGTCCACAAGTCAAAACACATCGCAAACTCATCTCATCGCGTGAGGGCGCGAAGGGTGTCCGTGGAGGGCCGCCTGATCGAATCAAAGGGGAACAGAGATGAAGCAGACGAAGACCGCTCGAGTGGTCACGGAGAACGTTGAGCTCGAGTTCGTCGACCCGCAGGGCGAGAGCACGTCAATCGACGCTGATCTGGTCTTCGACCCGGCCGACCCGTACGCCGTCACCATGGTGTTTCGCACCGGCGTGCAGGAAGTCCTCTGGACGTTCGGCCGGGAGCTGCTCATCGAAGGTGTCTACGAGCCCACCGGCGACGGCGACGTCCACGTGTGGCCCTGCCTGAGCTCCAACGGCACCGCCGTGGTGATCGTCGAGCTGTGCTCCCCCGACGGCGAGCTGCTCGTCCAGGCCTGCTCCCGCAAGGTGAGCTCCTTCGTGCGCCAGATGCTCGACTCGGTCCCCGAGGGCCAGGAGAGCTCGTTCGTGAACTTCGACGCCGAGCTCGCCCAGATGCTCACCGTCTGAGCCTGTCTCCCGGCACTCAGCTCAGGGATCGCACCCCTCGGCCTCCTTGGCAGACCACAGCTCCATCAGCTTGCGGGTCACCGGACCAGGCGCCTCGATGTCGCGCCCGTCCAACCGGTGCACGCCCTGGACGTCTCGGGTGGTGGAGAGCAGGAAGATCTCGTCGGCCTGATCGAGCACCTCGATCGGCTCGTCGATCTCCGTGACGTCGTACCACTCCAGGAGCAGGGCCCTGGTCACCCCGGCCAGGCAGCCCGAGGACAGCGTCGGAGTGCGCACCTCTCCCCCGATGACATACCCCACGTTGGAGCCGGTCCCCTCGCACAGATGACCGGCAAGGTTGGCGAAGATCGCCTCGGTGGCGTCGTGCCTGGCCGCCTCGGCCAGCGCGACGACGTTCTCGGCGTACGACGTCGACTTCACACCCGCCAGGGCCCCGCGCTCGTTGCGGGGCCACGGCACCCGGTGCGCCGCCGTGGTCTTGGAGGCCGGCTGCATCGGGGCCGCCACCACGACCATCGTCGGCGTGGCATGGCCCCGCCCTGAGCCCAGCGGCGCCGGTCCGGCGGTGAAGGTGATCCGCAGCCGACCCAGCGCCAGGTGCTCGGCGTCCAACACCTCGGTGATCGCGCTGCGCAGCACCTCGGTGTCCGGGGCCGGCAGCCCGAGCGCGGCGGCCGAACGACCCAGGCGCTCCAGATGCCGGGTCAGCGCGAACGGCTGGCCGTCGACCACCTTGATCGCCTCGAAGACGCCGTCCCCGACGGTGAGCCCGTGATCGGTCACTCCGATCGCCGGAGCCTCGGGATCCTCGAGCATGCGGCCGTTGACCCAGGTGTGCATGCGCCAGATTTTAGCCCGCCTGCACAGGGGGTTCCGGGTCCGCGCCACGCGAGGCGCACCCCGAGTTTGTGCCTGTGCGCACTTCCGCTATGGTTTCCCACGCACCGCAGGGATACCAGTGGTTGCAAGCGGACGTAGCTCAGTTGGTAGAGCACAACCTTGCCAAGGTTGAGGTCGCGAGTTCGAGCCTCGTCGTCCGCTCGGAGAAAAAATGCCGGAGCCTCCACGGTGGGTTGGCCGAGAGGCGAGGCAACGGACTGCAAATCCGTCTACACGGGTTCAAATCCCGTACCCACCTCGAACTCAATAACAGCACCACCTTAGGGCGATTGGCGCAGTGGTAGCGCGCTTCCTTGACACGGAAGAGGTCACTGGTTCAAACCCAGTATCGCCCACAGTAAACATGCAGGTCAGAGGCCCTTTCGAGGGCCTCTTTCCTATTCCCGGCGACATTCGGGGAATAGCGAACCGGCGATCCCACCTTCCCCCGCACCGTTGGTTGAGGTGCGCCGAGCGCCCGCGGCGAGCCTCGAATCAACAGCTAGACGGTCGTGGGAACACCTCAGCAATCCGATCCCCAACAGTGGCAATGTCTCGCCTCCTCCAGGCTCTTGCCCCGCAGGTCGGCTGATCGCCGGGCGACTTCGTGCGGCGTAGACCGTGTGGCACCACGAGAGGTGTCTCCGGCCTGATCTCCGAGGTGCGCCCAACTGTTATTGCTGCCCTCGGTCGACGATCGCGAAGACCCGCGCCGGGAAGCCTGAGCCTTCTTGCGGTTTGGGCCAGGTCGCCACGATGAGGGCACCGGTGGGCGGCACCAGGTCGAGGCCGGCGAGCACCTCGATCTGCCACTTGTCGGCGCCGAGGATGTAGGTCTCGGCCGGCGCGGAGCCGCTGCCCACGACCGCACCCGGGTCGGTGTCGGTCGTGTCGTGGCCGATGGCGGTGACGTCGCGTTCCTCGACGAGGAAGGTCAGCGCGTCCACACCCCAGCCGGGGTAGTGCGCGAGACCATCGCCGTCCCGGTTGGCCATCGCGTCGCCGTCGGGCCAGCGGTCGGCCCACCCGGTGAGCAACGCGACGAAGGCGCCGGCCGGGATCGTGCCGTGCTCGGCCTCGTGCGCCTCGAGGTCGGCCACCGAGACGGTGTGGTCGGCGTCGGCCGCGACCTGGCGGCGTACGTCGACGACCACCAACTGCAGGATCATGTCGGTCACCGGCAGCTCGTCGAGGAAGCGGCCACCTCGTGCGAAGTGCGCGGGCGGGTCGACGTGGGTACCCCACTGCCCGATGTGGGTGAATCGGTGCGCCAGGAAGCCCGTGCCGGCCGAGCCGACTCCCTCGTCGAAGTGGAAGAGCGTCTCTCGCTCCTCGTCGGGGAAGGCGAAGTAGTGCGGGATGCCGGGCCCGAACGCGTGGGTCAGGTCGATCCACTCGCACGAGCGGAGGCGAGTGAGAACGTCAGCAAGCGATGCGGGGTCGGCCATGCCACCAACCTAGATCGGGGAGGCGCTGACGGGCGACCAGACCCGCTGTGGCATCGCCACGCTGGACGGTATGACGTCGAGCCCCTGGCTCAGCTTCGATGACCCCGCGTTGCGAGGGACAACCTCCACCAGCGGGTGTCGGCGAGCACGATGCCGAGCACGGCGACGGCGATGACGATGAGCGCGAGCCAGCCGGTGGCACTGCGCTCCCACCCGGCGTGCGTGGTGGTGCCGAAGGGGAAAACGGGCAGGTGGCGGTCGAGCGGGCGGAGCAGCGCCCACGCCGTGGTCATCGGGACGACCGCCGCGGCGAACCTCAGCCCCGGCGACGCCTCCCCGCCGGAACGTCGCCAGCTGGTGTACGCCGCACCAGCGAAGCTGGCCGCCACCCCCTGCAACCAGATCTGGTCAGCGTGTCCGAAGGTGTTCGCTCCGCCCGCGTGGAGCACGACGGCTGTCCAGGTCGTGATGAGCAGCAGGGGCCCGGGACTGCGCGCCATCGTCCGCCAAGCGAGCCCGCGAGGCGCTGAGTCGACGACGGCGGCGGAGGTCTCGTCTAAGCACCAGGCCGTTGCCCCTGCCAGTAGGCCGACCGCCGTCCCCTCGAGCGGCCACAGAACCCATGGGTTCCAACGGACGAGCTCCATCAGTACGACGACCAGCCCTGCCGCCAGGGCGACCCGTGTCCACGGGACCGCCCTGGCGAGGTAGACGGTCATCAGCAACTGGCGCAGGGAATGGGGTTCACCAGCACGTCGGGGTAGCCGACCAACATGGTCAGCACACCGAGCACCAGCGCAAGCCCGCCCAGCCCGACCGCGACCTGGCGCAGCCGGGTCCGGTCCGACTCGGGATCGTGAAGGAGGGCGACCACAAGGCCCAGCGCACACACGACCACCAGGTAGAGCACCCAGATGAACGGGTTGCCGGGCGCCGTCCTGAAGTGGATGGATCCATCGGGGTCGGCACCCCAGCCGAGCTGGCCGACGAAGTAGGTCCAGACCCAGAACACCCGATAGGGCTGCCCGCCGGCGAAGTTGCCCTGCAACATGATCGTGACCAGGACCAGCAGCACCGAGGCGATCGCCGCCACGCCACGCTTGGGCAGGTATCGCGCGAGCAGCAGCCCGAGGAGCGGTCCGCCCACCGCGCAGAGAACGCCGTCGCCGAACATCTCGGCCATGATGAACAGGTCGCTCACGCCGGGAGGGACGATCCACTCCTGTGGTGGCCGGACGTACCACGCGACGACGGCGGCGACGTAGGCCAGCATCGCGGCCGAGAACGGCACCACGATCGCGCTGGCCAGCGCCAGCGTGCGGGTGCGCTCCGGTACGGCGACCGCGCCGGCCGCCTCCGCGGCCCGATCGGAGCGACGGGTCAGCCCGAACATCACCACCAGACCGAGGACCCCGAGCATCACCCCGGGACCGATCATGTAGCCGGCGGCAGAGCCGGGGTCGTCCCAGGCGAACGCCGAGACCACCACCAGGGCGGTCATCGCGGTGCCGAACCAGAACAGCTTGTGCGTGAGGTAGTTGCGGATCTCCTGACGGGCGAGGACGCCCAGCGTGGAGCCCGTCTCGTAGGTGGTGCTCATGGTGTGACTCCTTGTGGTGTGTGCTGCTCCGAGCGGAGCAGCAGATACGCGTCCTCGACCGACGGGTCGACGACTGAGGAGTCGGGAGCGGGCTGTCCCCCGACGGACCGGACCAGCCCGGTTCCGGTCTTCCAGGTCTGGACCGCGCCGCTGGTGGCGGCGGGTCCGAGGTGGACACGGCCGGCTGCCGTGGCCAGGAGCTCGGGCACCGTGCCGTCGAAGCGGATGGCTCCGGCGTCGATGACGAGCACTCGGTCGCACAGGGCCGAGACGTCCTCGGTCTGGTGCGTCGAGATCAACACCGTCCCCGCCAGACCGGAGAGGAGGCCGCGCAGGGACGCACGCTGTTCGGGGTCGAGCCCGGTGGTGGGCTCGTCGAGGATGAGCAGTTCAGGGGAACCGATGAGGGCCTGGGCGATGGCGAGCCGCCGGCGCTGCCCGCCGGACAGCTTGGCGACCTTCATGGCGCCCCGGTCGCCGAGGTGGACGAGATCGAGCACCCGCTGCACCTCGCTGTGGCGCCTGCTCCTGTCCGTCCACTCCTTGAGCACCGCGAGGTAGTCCAGGAAGGCGAAGGCAGTCATCCCGCGCGGGAAGGTGACCTCTTGCGGGCAGTAGCCGATCCGCCGCCGAGCTTCGACGCGATCTGCGTGGGACTCGGTGACGTCGAAACCGGCGACCACGACGCGCCCACTGCTCGGGGGCAGCGCGGTCGACAGCAGGCGCAACATGGTGGTCTTGCCGGCGCCGTTCGGCCCGAGCAGGCCCACCACACCCCGATGCAGGTCGAGTGTCGTGGGCCGCACTGCCGTGGCGCGGCCGTACTTCTTCGAGACTTCCTCGAACGATGCGGTGGCGCTCACAGCTCACCGCCCTGGAGGCGAAGGGTCGAGGTACGCAGGACCAGGGCGAGCGCCAGCCCGCCCGCCCCGACCACGAGCGCGACCTGTCCGACCGGAGTCGTCAGCGCCTCGACGCGGTCGCCGATGCGGAGCAGGGCGACCACCGTCACCCAGGCCGTCGCGACCAGCACACCGGTCACCCAGGCCTCGCACCACGTGAGCAGCACCAGCGCCGTGAACGTCAGCCCGAGCGCCGGCGCGAGCCAGGCCAGCGCGAGATCATCCATGTTCGGGACCACGAGCCCGATCGCCATCGTGGCCGGCACGGCAACCGCGAGCGCCGCTGCCGCCCGGAGCAGGGCGAGCCGCAACTTGCTGTAGGGCGTGGTTGCCATCACCTCGCGCAGCGGATCGAGTGCGTCGTACGACGACACCACCGCCAGCACGGGAACCAGCGGGGCGAGCGCCAGGAACGCCGCGTCGCGGCTGGCCGGGCCCAGACCCGCCAGCCCGACAACGCAGGCGGACACGACCGCGAAGCCGATGGCGACCGCCCACGGGACCATGAACGCGTCAGCGGCGGAGACGACGACGACGTCATCAGGTGCTACGCCGAGGCGCCGCATGGCACGCTGCGGCAATGTCGGGGCCGGGGCGGAGATCGTGGCGCGCACGCCGGACCACACCAAGTCGGCGGTCCCGGTCGGGACCTGGGACCTTGCCGCCGCGCGACACTCGGAGCACACGACGAGGTGGGACTCGAGACTCAGCTCGGCGGCCGGCGCGAGGCGCCCCGCGCCGTACGCCTCCCAGACCGGAGCTTCGATGTGCCAGGTCATGAGCTTGCCTCCAATGAGATCAGCTGCTCGCGCAACTTTGCCTTCGCGATGCGGTGACGGCTCTTGACCGTGCCCTGCGGGATGCCGAGCAGGTGCGCGGCCTCCCTCGTGGACAACCCGTCTATCACCGTCGCCTGGAGCACCTGTCGCAGCTCGGGAGAGAGCCGGCGCAGTGCGTCGCCCACCGAGCCGTGCTCGACCGCGACCAGGAGCTCGTCCTCCGCGCTTCGCACGGTCGGCGACAGCGCGGACAGCATCCGGCTCTCCATTGGCACCGGCTGTGCTCGCTTGCGCAGCCGGGAGACCAGCTGCCGGATCGCGATCCCCCACAGCCACGCCCCCACATCCCCTTCACCCCGGAACGAGCGCGGGTTCCGCCAGACCGCGACGAATGCGTCGTGGAGCGCCTCGGCTGCCAGGTCCTCGTCAGGGGTACGCCGTCGCAGCCTGAACAGCAACCAGGCCGAGTGCCGCTCCACCAGCTCGCGCAGGGCTACCTCGTCACGCTGGGCGATCAGACCCAGGAGCTCGGAGTCAGAGAACTGCTGCACGAACTCACTGTCGCGCTTGGGAGCCTGATCGGATCACGCTCCGCGGAACTTTCTCTGAGCTAGTCCTCGGTGACGTCGATCCCCTGCTCCTGCCAGTTCGCGAGCTCGGCTACGACGCGCAGCGGGTAACGGGTCCGGTAGGACTGCGTGGGATTGCCGGGGAATCGCTTGTTGGTCACGTTCGGGTCGTCCTCGAACGGGCCCAGGGGTTCGATGACGTAGATGTGCCCCCGTCCCTCGGCCCCCGCCAGAGCGCTAGCCAGCTCAGCTCCCGGGGCGGCTGTCTCCTCCAGCGCGGTGAAGTAGACGTTGTTCGACACCCGGCCTGTGGAAGTTCGAGCCATAACCAGGAACGAGCTCCGTGCCGGGCGCAACGACACCGAGGCCCGGCTCTACCAGCTCGCCTTCGGAGCAATGTTGACGCTGCTGATCCGCGCCGTCGGCCGTCGCGTCGGGGACCTGCGGCGCGTGGCAGCGCCGATCGCGCTCATCGCAGTGGTGGCCCTCCTCGTGGTGGCCAGCGGGTGGATCGAACTCACCCCTCGCCACGACGATCGTGGTGGCCGCAGTCGTCCTACCCCAGATCCTCGACATCGACCGTCGCCCAGCCTTGGCGGTGTCCGCCGGCCGGATCCCCGCGGGAGCCGATCTGAACCGCCCGGTGCCAGCCGTCCTCGATCTGGCCGCGGCCAAGCGTGAGGTCGCAGCGCCCGCGCCGGGTCAGAGGCCCTCTCGAGGGCCTTTGTCCGTCTCCGGGGGCAGTGGCCCGCCGGCAACCGGGCCGATGTGGGGAACAAATACCCGCCCAAGATGGCAGGTTGCGGAGTAGCGTCGACGCATGTGCCGTAGTTTCGGCGCCAGATCGGCGATCAGTCGATCGACATCATCCGCCCAGCCCCCGCGGACCTCGAGTGGCTGGGGTGCTCATGGCGGACGACAACGAGCTGGCCGTTGTGCTCAGCGAGTTCGCGCGCACCCTCGTCACCGAGTTCCCGATCCAGGGCATTCTCGACCACCTGGTCAGACGTATCGTGGACATCCTGCCCATAGAGGCCGCGGGCGTCTCGCTGATGACCCCCACCACGCACCCCCACATGATCGCGGGGTCCGATGAGTCGGCGATGCGCTACGAACAGCTCCAGACAACCCTGGGTGAGGGTCCCTGCTTGGCTGCCTACGAGACCGACAAGCCGATCTCGATCCCGGACCTGCACGAGGACGACCGGTTCCCACGGTTCGCCAAGAGCGCCCTCGAGGAGGGACTGGTCGCCGTGTTCACCTTCCCGTTGCGCAACGACGACCGGTGTCTCGGTGCCCTGGATCTCTACCGCACGAGTGCGGGGCCTCTGGACACGACGGGAATGGTCACCGCGCAGACGCTGGCCGACGTTGCCACGGCGTACCTGCTCAACGCCGAGGCGCGGACCGCCAAGAACGAGCTGATCGCTACCGTGAGCCACGAGCTCAGGACCCCCATGACCAGCATCATCGGTTTCCTCGAGCTGCTCCTGGAAGGTGACGTGGGGGCGTTGAGCGCCGACCAGCAACACTGCCTCGAGGCCATCGGTCGCAACAGCCAACGCTTGACCACCTTGGCGGACAGCCTGCTGGCGGTGTCCAGCCTGGGAGACGCTGGGCGTCAGCCGCCCCACGTCGCGGTGGACCTGGGCGCGGTAGTCCGGGCGGCCGAAGAAGTCCTGCAGCCCTTGATCGCAGCACGGAACCTCTCGGTCACCTTCGCGATCCCGAGCGAACCGGTGACCGTGCACGGGAACCTCGCCGACCTCCAGGCGCTGGTGGTGAACCTGATGAGCAACGGGCTGAAGTTCACCGAGGACGGCGGCTGGGTGAGCTGTGAGCTGCGCACCTTCGGTGGAGTCGCCCGCATCGAGGTCAGCGACAACGGCCTCGGCATTCCCCACCATGAGCAACGGAACCTGTTCACCCAGTTCTTCCGATCCAGCACGGCACAGCTGCACGCGATCCAGGGCACCGGGTTGGGCCTGACCATCGTGGACTCGATCGTGCAGAGCCACGGCGGCGAGATCGCGGTGGCCTCCGAGCACCTGGCGGGTTCGACGTTCACCGTAGACCTGCCGCTGGGCGTCGAGCCGCCGGACGGTACGGCGGAGCCCTGAAGGCCGAGCGCCGCCTACTCCGTGCGCAGGTTGTGCACCGCTCCGGCCCGGACGGCCCAGGGCCGAGTCAGCCGGACGGCAGCGCTGATGGCCAGGCGCACCAGCGCGAGGAGGACCACCGCCGACCCGACGAGCACCGCCAGTGCCACCGGCGAGGTGTGGTCGCCCAGGACCACGAAGGTCAGTGACCCCAGGAGTACGCCGGCCACGGCCATCGGCATCGCCACCAGCCTGGCCTCCCGTCGTCGGGAGGACTCCAGCTCGTCCAGCCGCATGCCGAGCGCCATCAAGGAGGCGACGGACCGCTTCCGGTCGAGCAACGACTCCACCGAGTGGGCGGCCAGTGTGCCGACGGCGACAAGCAGGGCCACCAGGAGCGCAGCGCCGACCAGCGCCAACGAGATGGAGTAGAACGGGTCGCTCTCCTGCGTGGCAACCAGCTCCGTGGCCACCGACGCTCCACCTCCGGCGACCAGCGCGATGGCGCCCACTGCGGCGGCCGCTCGTCCGGCGGGGCGGGGGTCGGTCACCAGGCGCCGTGCAGCCAGCAGGACGGCCGGGTCGGTCGTCCTCGTCTCGGCGAACCGCCCGGCGCGGTAGGCGGCCCACGGCGCAAGGCTGATCACGCCGAGGACGGCCAGCCCGACGAGGACCAGGGGTGCGACCGTGGACACGGAGCCCATGGTGAGCACGACCGGCAGCATCAGCAGCGCTCCGAGCAGGAGCAGCAGGCCCCAGGGGCGCGGCGGCGGCCCGGCCTGGCGGCGGGTGACGCCCAACGGCGTGACGGTCACGCCACGAGAAGCGCGCGCACCCACCACGACACTCACCACGGTGGTCCCGACGACGACGAGCAGCACCTCCCACCAGCGCGGTGACACCGACGTCGGCAGGATCCGCAGGCCCAGGGTGGACGCGAAGCCGTCGGACTCGGGCGGCATCACGGACGCTGCGCGGCCGCCGAGCAGCAGCCGGAGCAGCCAGAACAGCCCGATCCCGGCGACTCCCCCAGCCAGTGCGGGCATCCCGACCTCGAGGGCTCCCAGCCGGCGTACCTCCTCGGGCGTGGCCCCTGCCAGCCTCAACGCAGCGAGCCGCCTGTCACGGGCTGCGGTGCCGAGGCGGACCGCCTGGTAGAGCAGCAGCAGGGGCGGCAGGGTCAGCAGTGCCGTGGCGAACGCTGTGCCACCCCGGGTCCCGGGGTCGGCCACCAGGTTGAAGAGGATCTCGTCGGGGCTCTCCGGGAGCCGGGCGAAGGTGACCACGATCAGCGCCAAGGCGCAGACCACGGCGGTGCAGGAACCCAGCAGCAGCATCCTCGGCCACCCGCTCGCGCGGACGAGCGTGCCCGCCAGGCGGATCACGGTGCCACCAGGGCCGGTTCGACGACCCCGTCGGTGAGCACGACCTCGCGGTCGGCGCTCGCCGCCACACGGTTGTCGTGGGTGACCATCACGACGGTCGCGCCAGACTCGCGCGCCGTGGAGAGCAGTGCCGAGAGCACCTGCTCACCGCTCACGGTGTCGAGAGCGCCCGTGGGCTCATCGGCGAAGATCACGCGCGGGCCGGTGACCAGTGCCCGGGCGATCGCCACCCGTTGCGCCTCGCCGCCGGAGAGCTCCCCGGGCAGTGCGTTCGCGAGGTCCAGGGCGCCGAGCCGCTCGAGCCAACCGGTCGCCAGCGTCGTCGCCGCAGCGCGGTCGTGCTTCTCCAGCAGGAGCGGGAGTACGACGTTCTGCACGGCCGTCAGCTCCGGGACGAGCTGACCGAACTGGAGCACCAGACCGAGCTCGCGCCTGCGCAGCCGCGTCCGGTCGCTCTCGGAGAGGTCGTGCAGCCCGCGGCCGTCGTACCAGATCTCCCCCGACTCGGGCCGGAGCACGCCGGCCAGGCAGAGAAGCAGGGTGGACTTGCCGCTGCCGGAGGGCCCCGTCACGGCGACGACCTCGCCCGCGTCCACCTCGAGGGAGGCTCCACGCAGAGCCTCCGTCCGACCGAACGCCTTGCGGACCGCCCGAGCCTCGACCATCGCCATGCTCATCGACCGACCTTTCGTCGTGCGGCCACCCGGGCCGCTGCTGTGTCCAACCAACGCAGGTCTGCGTCGAGGTGGAAGATGGTGTGGTCGACCGCGATCTGCTCGTCGGTGTCGGCCGTTCTGCCCTGCAGCGCGACGAGCTCGCGCATCCGCTGCAGGTGCAGGGCCCGTTGGCGACGCAGGAAGTCCCCCGCGTCGGTCCCCAGGTGCAGGGACGTCACCGTCTTGCGGACCAGGTCGTCAGCGGCGTACGGCCCCGCCTGCTCGGGCTCGTCGAGCCATGCCGCCAACGCGGCCTCCCCCGCCGGCGTCATGGCGTATGTCGTCCGCTCCGGGCCGCCTTCCTGGGAGGTCTCGGCCACCTCCACGAGCCCGTCACGCTCCAGCCGGGACAGCGTCGAGTAGACCTGCCCGTAGGCCAGGGGCTTGGCGCTGGGGAAGCGCGCGTCGTGCTCGCGTTTGAGGTCGTAGCCGTGCGCAGGCCCGGCCGCGAGGACGCCGAGTAGCACGTGACTGATGCTCATGCGTCCCCACTATACACTCAGTGTCTACCTTCGATGAACAGTCGTTGGGCGTGTCGGGATCGACCTGGCGCGGTTCTGGTCGAAGGTCCTCGGGGTCGAGATCTCGGAGAGCCAACACGACTGGGCTTCGTTGGAACCCTCCACGCACGGCAGGATCTGCTTTCAGAGCGTGACCGCCTACGAACCGCCGAAAATGGCCTGGGCGGACGGGAGCCCAGCAGCTGCACCTCGACCTGCTCGTGGACGACCTGGACCTCTCCACGACCAGCGTCCTGGAGTGGGGTGCAACCGCGCTGACCGACGTCCTCGACCCTGGCCCCAAGGCGTGGCGGGTGTTCGCGGATCCAGCGGGGCATCCGTTCTGCCTCGTCACCGTGCCCGAGTAGGTCGGGCAGGATGAGGGTGCCAGCACGTCCGCAACCGAGGAGTGGTCAATGCCCAGCGTGAAGATCGAGTTCCCCGGCTCCGGTGAAGGACAGCTGGCCGGGCGGCTGGAGCTGCCGGAGGGACCACCACGGGCCTACGCGCTGTTCGCGCACTGCTTCACCTGCACCAAGGACGTGCTGGCCGCCTCGCGGATCGCACAGTCCCTGACCGGCTTCGGCATCGCGGTGCTGCGCTTCGACTTCACCGGTCTCGGCGGCTCCGACGGCGACTTCGCCAACACCAACTTCACCTCCAACGTCGAGGACCTGGTCGCGGCTGCGGACTACCTGCGCGAGCACCATCACGCGCCTGCCGTCCTGGTCGGGCACTCCCTCGGCGGCGCCGCCGTGATCGCTGCTGCCGGCCAGATCCCCGAGACGCGCGCCGTGGCCACGATCGGAGCGCCCGCCGGCACCGACCACCTGCTGCACCTGATCGCCGACAGTCGCGAGGAGATCGAGCGCACGGGCGAGGCCGAGGTGTGTCTCGCCGCTCGGCCCTTCCGGATCCGCAAGCAGTTCCTCGACGACCTGACCAGCCAGCCGCAGGCCGAGCGGATCCGGCGGCTCGGGCTTCCCCTGCTGGTGATGCACTCCCCCTCCGACGAGACCGTGGGCATCGACAACGCACGCGAGATCTTCGACGCCGCCCGCCACCCCAAGTCGTTCGTCGCCCTCGACGGTGCGGACCACCTGCTGAGCGATCCGGTCGACGCGCGCTTCGCCGCCGGGGTGCTGGCGGCCTGGGCCAGCCGCTACCTCGAGCCGGAGGAGGCCGCCGACGCCCCCGAGGACCCCGTGGTCCCGTCGCCCGGGGTGGTGGTCGTGACCGAGAACGGCCGGGGACCCTACGGCCAGGACGTCACCGTCGGGACGCACGCCCTGCTGGCCGACGAGCCCGAACCGGTCGGGCGCGACACCGGCGCCTCGCCGTACGACCTGCTCCTGGCCAGCCTCGGCAGCTGTACGTCGATGACGCTGCGGATGTACGCCGCGCGCAAGAACTGGCCGCTGGAAAAGGTCACGGTGTCCTTGCGCCACGACCGGATCCACGCGCGCGACTGCGAGGAGTGCGAGACCGAGTCGGGTCAGATAGACCGGATCGAGCGCACGATCGAGATCACCGGCGACCTGGACGGTGAGCAGCGGCAACGGCTGCTCGAGATCGCGGACCGCTGCCCGGTGCACCGGACCCTGCACGGAGAGGTGCCGGTGCGCACCACCCTCGGCGGCTGACCGGGGCGGGCTCAGGCGGCGTCGGGGTGCTCGCCGGCCTCGGCGCGCTGCTCTTCCCTGATCTCGCGGTAGTGCACGTAGCTGTAGACGACCATCGAGCCGGCGATCAGGCCGGAGAGGATCAGCGAGGCGCCAGTGCCCCAGCCTCCGGGCATCCACCACCGGTCCGCGAAGGGCCACCACCGCGGCACGTCGCGGCCCACCCCCCAGCTGATACCCAGCCCGATCAGCCAGAGCACGCCGAGCGCGGAGACGATGATGCGGGGCCAGGACTTGACGCTGTCCGCGGCCGCTCGCATGGCTGCCCGCTTGACCGGCTCCAGCCGTCGCTCGGCCCACTCGTACTGCGTCGCGAGCAGCGCCACACCGGCGAACAGCGCCAGCAGTCCGGGGCCGGGCAGGATCAGGGCGGCGATCCCGACCAGGATCAGTAGCCAGCCCGCACCCTCGACGACGACCCGCTTGGCGGTGCTCTTCACTGTCTTCACCATCCTGGTTCGAAGCGGACGTGGCGATCGGCTGGTCCCATGCTACGAGTTGGGGGCTGGCTCACTCGTCCTCGGCGGAGCCCACCTCGTCGTGGGTCCCGGGGCGAGGCGCCCAGGGAAGCTCACGCGAGGGGCGTACGACGATCAGCTCGTCGCCCCGCGCCAGTAGTGAGACGGTCGGCTCGAAGTAGCGGTAGACCTTCTCGTCCCGCACGACGGCGATCACCTGGTCGGGCAGCGACTGCGGCGACTTGCCGACCTCCTTGAGCAGCAGGTCGCGCTGAGCGACCTCGAGGCCCTCGCCGTAGGTGAGCAGGTCCTCCATCACGGCGCCCAGGTTCGGGGAGTACGACGCCAGGCCCAGCAACCGTCCGACCGCCTCGGAGGAGGTGATCACCGAGTCCGCGCCGCTCTGACGCACCAGCGGCACGTTGTCCTGCTCACGGACCGCCGCGACGATGTAGGCGTCGGGGTTCAGCTGCCGGACCGTGAGGGTCGCGAGCACCGTGGTGTCGTCGCGCGCGGTCGTGATGATCACCTGCTGGGCGGTCTCGACACCGGCACGGCGCAGGACCTCACGCCGGGTCGCGTCCCCAGTGACGACGGCCAGCCCCTCGGCGTGCGCCTCCTCCTGGGCGAGCGCTCCGGGGTCCACGACCACCACCGACTCCCGCGAGAGACCGTTGCTGACCAGCGTGTCGACCGCGCTGCGACCCTTGGTGCCGAAGCCGATCACGACGACGTGGTTGTCCATGTTTTTCCTCCATCGGGCGACCCGGAACATCTCGCGCCCCTGCGAGGCGAGCACCTCGAGCGTCGTACCGATCAACAGCACCAGGAACGCGATGCGGAACGGGGTGACCACGAAGGCATTGAGCAACCGGGCCTGCTGGGTGACCGGGGCGATGTCGCCGTAGCCGGTCGTGCTCAGGGTCACGGTCGTGTAGTAGATCGCGTCGACGAAACCGACCTTGCCGTCCGCGGAGTCGGTGTAGCCGGTGCGGTCGAAGTAGACCAGCATCACGGTGGCGGTGAGGATGCCGATCGCCAGCAGCAGGCGCCGGCCGAGCTCCCACCAAGGTGAGCGGGTGGGGGCCGGGAGCTTGAGCAGGCCTGGCGCCGCCGGGGAGTAGGGATCGGACACGGCGGGTCAGTCCGCCACGTCGCCGTAGATCACGAACTGCTGCTCTGCCTTGCCGTCGACCTCGCCTGTCGTCCGCACCGAGACGAAGCGGAAGGTGTCGCCCTTCTCAGGGATCGGCGACCCGGACGTACGACGCCAGGTGCCGCACAGCTTGCCGCTGTCGTCGACACCCTCCTGGTCGGCGACACCGGAGCCTTCGAGGCAGAGCACCGCGCGCCGCGGCTCGAAGCTGACCACCGTGGCAGTCGTGCGCTCGGGGGTGCCGGGTCCGACCACGGAGCCGACGAGGTAGCCGGCCACCAGGCACAGCGCACCGCCGGCCAGGAACACCGGCGTCGGAAGCGTCACGTTTCCCACGGCGAAAGCATGCCACGGCGCGGTGTGCCTGCCCGGCAGCGACCCTCGTCGGAAGAGGACCGGGTCCCGCGGAGCCAGTAGCAGGGCTCAGCCGTGCACCGGCTTGTCCGGTCGCTCCGCCGCCGGGTCACTGGCCTCGGCCGAGCGCTCCTCCTCGGCAACCGTGCGCTCCAGGGAGTGCCGCCAGGGAAGGACGTTCTCGAGCTTGAGCCGGCGCAGGCGCTCCAGCCGGGCGGTGGTGAGCTCCTTCTGCGGCCAGATCTGGTCGAAGGCCGCGTTGATGGCTGCTCCGATCAGGACCGCGATCGAGAGCAGGTAGAGCCACAGCAGCACCGCGATCGGGGCCGCAAGCGGACCGTAGATGGAGGTCGAACCCTTGGCGGTGCCGACCAGGACCATGCGCAGCAGGGCGGAGCCGAAGACCCAGCAGACCATCGTGAAGATGGCGCCCGGGACGTTGTAGCGCCAGGCGGTCCGCACCGGGACCGACACGTGGTACAGCGTGGCCAGGAAGACGATGCCGAGCAGGAGCACGGTGGGCCAGTAGAGCTGGTTGAGGAACTGGAGCCGCTCGGGCAGCCACCTGGCCACGAGCGTCGGTCCGGCCACGACGAGCGGGATCGTGACCACGCCGGTGAGCATCCCCAGGACGTAGAGCAGGAACGAGAGCGCCCGGGTGGGCACGATGCCTCGGTGGCCGCCGAGGCCGTACATGATCGTGATGGTGTCCACGAAGACGTTCAGCGCACGCGATCCGGACCACAGCGCCAGTACGAAGCCGATCGAGACCACGTCGTAGCGGCCTCCGCCCGAAAGCACCTCGTCCAGCGTCGGGGTGATGATGCTGTCCACCGTCTGCGGGGTCAGGGCCTGGCCGGCCAAGGAGAGCACGGTGTCGCGGACCTCGGTGATCTGGCTGTCGCTGAACTGCGCGAAGACGTAGCCGATCGAGCCAGCGAGCGCGAACACCAGGGGCGGCAACGACAGCACCGCGAAGAACGCAGCCTCGGCGGCGAGACCGGTGACCCGGTTGCGCATGCAGGTGCCGACCGTGGAGACGATCAGCCGCCACACCGTCGCCCAGAAGGTGGTCCAGGGCATCGCGCGAAGCCGCTGCTGGACACCTCCCGCTCCCGCCATGGTCACTACGGTAGGGCCATCGGGGCCGGCAACGGCGTACCGCCGCAGGGTCAGTCGCCGAGTGCGGCAGTCACGACCTCGCGTGCTGCGTCCTGGACCTGCGCCAGGTGCTCGGGGCCCTGGAAGGACTCGGCGTAGATCTTGTAGACGTCCTCGGTGCCCGACGGGCGGGCCGCGAACCAGGCCGACTCGGTGGTCACCTTGAGCCCGCCGATCTTCGCGCCGTTGCCCGGCGCCTCGGTGAGCTTCTCCAGGATCGGCTCCCCCGCCAGCTCGGTGGCGGTGACGTCCTCCGGCGCGAGCGCGGCCAGCTTGGCCTTCTGCGCCCGGTCGGCAGGCGCGTCGATCCGGGCGTACGCCGGGGCCCCGTGCTGCGCGACCAGGTCGGCGTAGTGCTCGCTCGGCGTCCGACCGGTGGCGGCGAGGATCTCCGAGGCGAGCAGCGCCAGGATCAGGCCGTCCTTGTCGGTGGTCCAGGTGCCGCCGTCACGGCGCAGGAACGACGCACCGGCCGACTCCTCGCCTCCGAAGCCGAACGACCCGTCGATCAGGCCGGGGACGAACCACTTGAAGCCGACGGGGACCTCCACCATCGGCTTGCCCAGCGAGCTCGCGACCCGGTCGATCATCGAGGAGGACACCAGCGTCTTGCCGATCCGGGCGGTCTCGGGCCAGTCCGGGCGGGCGCCGCCGAAGAGGTAGCCGATCGCCACCGCCAGGAAGTGGTTGGGGTTCATCAGCCCGCCGTCGGGGGTGACGATGCCGTGCCGGTCGGCGTCGGCGTCGTTGCCGGTGGCGATGTCGTAGTCGTCCTTGCGCCCGATCAGGGAGGCCATCGCGGACGGCGAGGAGCAGTCCATCCGGATCTTGCCGTCCCAGTCGAGCGTCATGAACCTCCAGGTCGCGTCCACGAGCGGGTTGACGACGGTCAGGTCGAGCTTGTGCCGCTCGGCGATCTCGCCCCAGTAGGCGACGCTCGCGCCACCCAGCGGGTCGGCCCCGATCCGCACCCCCGCCTCCCGGATCTTGTCCATGTCCAGCACCTGCGGCAGGTCGTCGACGTAGGTCCCCAGGAAGTCGTAGCTCCCGGCGCTCCGACGAGCCTGCTCGTACGGCGTCCGTCGCACGTCGCGCAGGCCGGAGGCGATCAGCTCGTTGGCACGCTTGGCGATCGCGCCGGTGGCGTCGGTGTCGGCCGGCCCGCCGTGGGGCGGGTTGTACTTGAACCCGCCGTCGCTGGGCGGGTTGTGCGACGGCGTCACCACGATCCCGTCCGCGAGGCCGGAGCTCTTGCCCCGGTTGGCCCGGATGATCGCGTGCGAGACCGCTGGCGTCGGGGTGTAGCCGTCGCGGTCGTCGACCAGCACGGTGACGTCGTTGGCGACCAGCACCTCCAGCGCCGAGGCCCACGCCGGCTCCGAGAGACCGTGGGTGTCGCGTCCGATGAACAGCGGTCCGTCGTACCCCTGCTCGCGGCGGTAGTCGCAGATCGCCTGCGTGGTCGCCAGGATGTGGGTCTCGTTGAACGACGTCTTCAGGCTGGTGCCGCGGTGCCCGCTGGTCCCGAACGCGACCTGCTGGTCGACGTTCTCGGGGTCGGGAACTCCGGTGTAGTACGCCGTGACCAGGTGCGCGACGTCGACGAGGTCCTCCGGACGTGCCTGGGTGCCGGCTCGGGAGTCGCTCATCCGGGGACTTCCTGGTCCTTCGCGAGCACGGTGAGCCCTTCGTCGACCACGAAGCCCCGCGCCCGGTCGGCCTCCTGGTCGACGCCGATGCTGACCCCGGCTGGGATCACGACGTTCTTGTCGATGATCGCGTTGCGCACCACCGCACCCTCACCGACGCGTACGCCGGGCAGCAGCACCGAGTCGGTCACCTGGGCACCGGAGTCGACGTAGCAGGCGGGTGAGAGCACCGACCCGTTCACCGAGCCCCCGGTCACCACGACACCGGGAGACAGGATCGAGTTGACCGTCGAGATCGGCGCACCGTCGTGCCCCTCGACCAGCTTCGCCGGAGGCTGCGGGCCGTAGCTGGTGTAGATCGGCCATTCCTTGTTGTAGAGGTTGAACACCGGCAGCGGTGCGACCAGGTCCATGTGGGCGGCGTAGTAGGAGCCCATGGTTCCGACGTCGCGCCAGTAGCCGCGGTCCCGGTCGTTGGACCCCGGCACCACGTTGTCCTTGTAGTCGTAGACGGCCGACTCGGTGCGGTCGACGAACCACGGCACGATGTCGCCGCCCATGTCGTGCTTGGACCGCTCGGCCTCGGCGTCGCGGGTGACCGCCTCGCGCAGCGCGTCGGCGTCGAAGACGTAGTTGCCCATCGAGGCGAGGACCTCGTGCGGGGCGTCCGCGAGGCCGACCGGATCGGTGGGCTTCTCCAGGAACGCCCGGATCCGCTCCGGCGACTTGGGGTCGAGGTCGATCACGCCGAACTGGTCGGCCAGCCCGATCGGCTGCCGGATCGCGGCCACCGTGCAGCCGGCTCCGCTGTCCACGTGCGCGTCGACCATCTGGGAGAAGTCCATCCGGTACACGTGGTCGGCACCTACCACCACGACGATGTCGGGCCGCTCGTCGTTGAGGAGGTTCAGCGACTGGTAGATCGCGTCGGCGCTGCCGAGGTACCACCGCTTCCCGACCCGCTGCTGGGCCGGCACCGGGGTCACGTAGTTGCCCAGGAGCGTGGACATCCGCCAGGTGGTGGTGATGTGCCGGTCGAGGCTGTGCGACTTGTACTGCGTGAGCACGACCACCTTGAGGTAGCCCGAGTTCACGACGTTGGACAGCGCGAAGTCGATCAGCCGGTAGATGCCGCCGAAGGGAACTGCCGGTTTGGCGCGGTCGGCGGTCAGGGGCATCAGTCGCTTGCCCTCTCCACCGGCGAGGACGACGGCCAGGACGTTCTTGCGACGGGATGCGGGACTCATGACTCGAAACTAGTGGTGCTTCCTATGGCCCGTCGACACCGATGCATGGGTAGTTTCGACTCATGCGCGTCGACCTTGTCTCCCGTGAGTACCCACCCCACGTCTACGGCGGAGCCGGTGTGCACGTCGCCGAGCTCGTCCGTGCCCTGCGTGCCGTCGAGGATGTGGACGCCCGAGTGCACTGTTTCGACGGCCCTCGCGACGAGCCCGGGACGACGGGGTACGCCGACCCGGTCGGCCTCGCCGACGCCAACGCCGCCCTGCGCACGCTGGGCGTGGACCTCGAGATGGTGGGCGGCATCGCCGGTGCCGACGTGGTCCACTCGCACACCTGGTACGCCAACATGGCCGGCCACCTGGCCAAGCTGCTCCACGGCATCCCGCACGTGGTCAGCGCGCACAGCCTCGAGCCGATGCGGCCGTGGAAGGCCGAACAGCTCGGTGGCGGCTACGCCGTGTCGAGCTGGGCCGAGAAGACGGCGTACGAAGCGGCCGACGCGGTGATCGCGGTCAGCGCCGCCATGCGGGCGGACATCCTGCGCAGCTATCCCGACATCGACCCCGAACGGGTGCACACGGTGCACAACGGGATCGACACCACCGACTGGGCCCCCGTGCACGCTCCCCGGCGGGTGCGCGAGCTCGGCGTCGACCCCGACCGGCCCAGCGTGATCTTCGTCGGCCGGATCACCCGCCAGAAGGGCCTGCCGCTGTTCCTGCGCGCGGCCGCCGAGCTGCCGCCCGAGGTGCAGCTGGTGCTGTGCGCCGGTGCGCCGGACACCAAGGAGATCGAGGCCGAGGTCCAGGAGCTCGTCGACGGCCTGGCCCGCGAGCGTGAGGGCGTGGTCTGGATCAGGGAGATGCTTCCCCGTCCCGACGTCGTCACGCTGCTGACGGCGGCCACGGTCTTCGCCTGCCCCTCGATCTACGAGCCGCTGGGCATCGTCAACCTGGAGGCGATGGCGTGCGAGACCGCCGTCGTCGCGACAGCGACAGGCGGCATCCCCGAAGTCGTCGTGCACGGCGAGACCGGCTGGCTGGTGCCGATCGAGCAGGCGCAGGACGGCACCGGCACCCCCCTGGACCCGGACCGCTACGTCGCCGACTTCGCCGCCGCCCTGGTCGAGGCCGTCGACGACTCGGAGGTGGCCCGAGAGCGCGGGCTCGCCGGTCGCAAACGGGCCGAGGAGTCCTTCGCCTGGCCGGCGATCGCCGGACAGACCCTGGAGATCTACCGCTCGCTGGGGTGAACTGGGGCTGAATCTGCTGGGAGGCAGCCATGCACGACCGCAGTGCTCTCGGAGCAGCTGACGTCAGCGACGAGCAGCTCACCGAGATGGTGGCGGACCTGCTGGGTGCCGACCCGCGCACGACGACGCTGTCGAGCTCGTTCGCCGACGAGGTGCCCTACGACCTCCCGGCGATCACCACCGCACGGCGCTGCTGGGTGCATGGCCTGGCGTTGGTGCGCGGCCGGGACGTGCCCTTCCGGCTGTTCGCCAAGCACGTGCAGTCGTGGACCCGCAGCCCGCTCTTCGCCGACGTGCCGCCCCAGTTCCACGCACAGGCTGCGGCCGCCGTGCCGTGGCGCACCGAGGCCCTGGTCTACCGCTCCGACCTGCACGAACGGCTGCCCGAGGGACTCTCGATGCCCCGGTGCCTCGGCGTCTTCGACCTCGACGAGCTCTCCGCCGCGATCTGGCTGGAGCCGATCCCGGTGCGGCCGATCCCGTGGACCCCGCAGCTGCACGAGCACGCCGCGCGCCTGCTCGGTCGGATGGCGGCCAGCCCCCGGGTGCTTGAGCTCGCCGGCGTCGGCGGCCACGACTTCCACGTGCGCGACTACCTGCACGGCCGGTTGGAGATCCAGGTCCTGCCGATGCTGCACGACCCGCGGATCTGGGCGCACCCACTCGTCGCCGAGTCGTTCGACGCCGACCTGCGCCGCCGTCTGCTCGCGACGGCCGAGCGGGCCCCGGAGCTGGTGGAGGAGCTCTCGGCGTACCCGATGCTCGCCAGCCACGGTGACGCCTGCCCCAACAACCTGCTCACCACCGACGTTCCGGGTGAGTTCGTGCTGATCGACTTCGGCTTCTGGACGCTGCAGCCGGTCGGCTTCGACCTCGCCCAGCTCTTGGTCGGCGATGCCCAGCTCGGCCGGTCCTCGACGGCGCACCTGGCTGCAGTCGACGACGCGATCGTGGCCGCCTACACCGCAGGGCTGCGCGCCGAGGGGTGCGAGCTGAGCGTGCAGGACGTACGCCGGGCACACGCCCTGCAGCTCCTGGTCTTCACCGGACTCTCCACGATCCCGGTCGAGCACCTCGACCAGGTCCCGACACCCGCGTTGCACCGCACGGCCGATGCGCGGGCCGGCATCGCCAGGTTCTCCCTGGACCTGCTCGACGCGACGGCGTGATCAGACCCGCCCGATCAGACCCGCCCGATCAGACCCGGGGGGCCGACTCCGGGTCGTCGACTCCCTCGATGGACCGGGTCCGGTCACCCTCGGAGTGGTCGGTGTCGAGCATCGTGGTCTCGTCGAAGGGGTCATCCCCTGCAAGCACCTGGTCGAGCTGCCCCCGGTTGAGGGTTCCGGTCCAGTGACCGACCAGCACGGTGGCCACCGAGTTGCCGGCGAAGTTGGTCAGTGCCCGCGCCTCGGACATGAAGCGGTCGATGCCGACGATCAGGCCGACGCCGTCGAGCAGGTCCGGCCGGTGTGAGGCCAGCCCCCCGGCGAGGGTCGCCAGTCCGGCTCCGGTGACTCCCGCTGCGCCCTTGGAGGCGATCACCATGAACAGCAGCAGGGAGATCTGCTCGCCGATCGCCAGCGGCTTGCCGAGCGCGTCGGCGATGAAGATCGAGGCCATCGTCAGGTAGATCGCGGTGCCGTCGAGGTTGAAGGAGTAGCCCGTCGGAACGACCACCCCGACCGTCGTACGGTCCACGCCGGCGTGCTCCATCTTCGCGATCAGCCGGGGCAGCGCCGACTCCGAGGAGGAGGTCGACAAGATCAGCAGGAACTCGCGGGCGAGGTAGCGGAACAGGCTCCAGATGTTGACGCCGGTGGCGAGCCTGAGGATCGCTCCGAGCACCACGAAGACGAAGATGAAGCAGGTCAGGTAGAAGGCCAGCATGATCACCGCCAGGCTCTTGAGCGCGTCCACGCCGGTCTCCCCGACCACGGCGGCGATCGCACCGAACGCACCGATGGGCGCGGCCCACATGATCATCGCCAGCACCCGGAACACCAGCCGCTGCAGGTGCCCGATGCCCACGAGGATCGGCTCACCCGCGCGGCCCATCATCTGCAGCGCGAAGCCCACGAGCAGGGCCACCAGCAGGGTCTGCAGCACCTGCCCGGAGGTGAGCGCCGAGAACAGCGAGTCCGGGACGATGCCGATCACGAACTCGGTGGTCGATCCCGCGCCCTCGGCCTGCGCGGCCCCGGTCTTGGCCAGGTCCTCGGAGAGGTTCAGACCCTTGCCGGGCTCGATCAGGTTGCCCACCACGAGGCCGATCGCGAGCGCGACCGTGCTCATCAGGAGGAAGTAGCCCAGTGCCAGGCCGCCGACCTTGCCGACGCTGGCCGCGCTGCGGACCGACCCGACCCCGAGCACCAGGGTGCAGAAGATCACCGGCTGGATCATCATCTTGATCAGCGCGACGAAGGTCTTGCCGATCCAGCCGAGCTGCGCGGCGAAGGCCGGAGCCGCGAAGCCGACCCCGATGCCCAGGAGCACCGCGACGATCACGGCCATGTAGAGGTAGTGGGTGCGGTCCTTGCGCCTGGTCGCGGGCGCAGCAGTGTTCTGGGTGCTCATGTCTGACCTTCCGAGACGGACTTGTCGAGAGCCGGTGGAGCTCCTACCGGACCCCCACATCCAACGCGTCAGGCTCCGGCGCGTCCACCCAGGGGGTCAGGACAGCTCGAGCCCCGGGTACAGCGGGTGCTTGTCGAGCATCTCGGCCGACTGCGACTTGACCCGGTCCGCCACCCCGTCGGCGGTGGAGTACGTCGCCTTCGACGGCGCTCCCGCCTTGTTGGTGCCGGGGCTGGTGTTGGACAGGACGTCCACGACCAGCTCGGCGACCTTGTCGAACTCGGTGGCCCCGAAGCCCCGCGTGGTCAGCGCCGGCGTACCGAACCTGATGCCGCTGGTGTACCAGGCGCCGTTGGGGTCACCGGGCACCGAGTTGCGGTTGGTCACGACGCCGGCGTCGAGCAGGGCGGACTCGGCCTGACGACCGGTGAGGCCGAAGCCGGTGACGTCCAGCAGCACGATGTGGTTGTCGGTGCCGCCGGTGACCAGCTTGGCGTCCCGGGTCAGGAAGCCCTCGGCGAGCGACTTGGCGTTGTCGGCGATGTTCTGCGCGTAGGTCTGGAACGACGGCTGCCGCGCCTCGGCGAGGGCAACCGCCTTCGCGGCCATCACGTGCGACAGCGGGCCTCCGAGCACCATCGGGCAACCGCGGTCGACGTCGGCGGAGAACTCCTCCTGGGCCAGCACCATGCCGCCGCGGGGGCCGCGCAGCGACTTGTGGGTGGTCGTGGTGACCACGTGTGCGTGCGGGACGGGGTCCTCGTCACCGGTGAACACCTTGCCGGCGACCAGGCCGGCGAAGTGGGCCATGTCGACCATCAAGGTGGCGCCGACCTCGTCGGCGATCTCCCGCATCTTGGCGAAGTTCACCCTGCGCGGGTAGGCGGAGTAGCCGGCGACGAGCACCAGCGGCTTGAACTCCTTGGCCTTGGCGCGCACCGCGTCGTAGTCCAGCATCCCGGTCTCGGGGTCGGTGCCGTACTGCTGCTGGTGGAACATCTTGCCGCTGATGTTGGGTCGGAAGCCGTGGGTGAGGTGACCACCGGCGTCGAGCGACATCCCGAGCAGCCGCTGGTTGCCGAACTCGTGTCGCAGCGTCTCCCAGTCGGCCTCGCTGAGCTCGTTGACGTTCTTGGCACCGAGGCGCTGCAGGGTCGGGGTCTCGACCCGGTTGGCCAGGATCGACCAGAACGCCACCAGGTTGGCGTCGATGCCCGAGTGCGGCTGCACATAGGCGTACGGCGCACCGAACAGCTCACGCGCGTGCTCGGCGGCCAGCGCCTCGACGGTGTCGACGTTCTGGCACGCGGCGTAGAACCGGTGACCGACGGTGCCTTCGGCGTACTTGTCGCTGAACCAGGTGCCCATCGTCAGCAGCACGGCTGGGGAGGCGTAGTTCTCCGAGGCGATCAGCTTCAGCGAGGAGCGCTGGTCGGCGAGCTCGCGGCGTGTGGCCTCTGCCACACGGGGCTCGACCGACGCGATCACGGCGAGTGCCGCGTCGTACGCCGCCGAGATGGTCTTCCCGAGAGGCTCCTGCCCCTCGTTCACGCCTGCAGGTCCAGTTTCCGGAGAGGTCACGTCGGTCATGGCGACAGCCTAGGTGAATCGCGTAGGAGTGGACCTGCGGGTGCGACCGGTGTCCGCGGGTTGTCCAGATGATGGACTCGCGTCTCAGCACACGAGATTCCGAGTTGTGGAACACGTGTCCGCGAACTGAGACTGTGCGCATGATCAGTGCTGCAACGACTACATGGCTCGTGGCCCGGCGCCACGTGGACCTTGGTCGTACCCGCAGCATGATGTGTCGTCCCTGACCTGAACCTACGCCACCTGGCCGCTGCCCCCGTCGCGACAACGCTGTCGCTCGACGCCGCCGGCCTCATGACTCCAGGACAGAGACCCAGATGACGATCATCGACACCCCGCGCACCCGCGGCTCCCTGCGCCCCAAGCGCGGCGAGGGCCAATGGGCCCTCGGCTACACCGAGCCGCTGAACAAGAACGAGCAGACCAAGAAGGACGACAACCCCCTCAACGTCCGCGCCCGGATCATCAACATCTACTCCAAGCGCGGCTTCGCCTCGATCGACCCGGCCGACCTCCGCGGCCGCTTCCGCTGGATGGGCCTCTACACCCAGCGCGCGCCCGGCCTCGACGGCGGACAGACGTCGCTGCTCTCGGAGGAGGAGCTCGACGACTCCTACTTCATGCTTCGGGTGCGCAGCGACGGGGCGCTGCTCGGCGCTCCCCAGCTGCGTGCGCTGGGGTCGATCTCGACCGACTTCGCCCGCGGCACCGCGGACATCACCGACCGGCAGAACATCCAGTACCACTGGATCGAGGTCGAGAACGTGCCCGAGATCTGGGAGCGGCTCGACTCCGTCGGGATGAGCAGCGTCGAGGCCTGCGGCGACTCGCCGCGACCGTTCCTGGGCTCTCCGGTCGCCGGAGTCTCCGTCGACGAGATCATCGACGCCACCCCCGCGCTGGAGGAGATCCAGCGGCGCTACATCGGCAACCCGGCGTACTCCAACCTCCCGCGGAAGTTCAAGACCTCCGCCAGCGGCCACCCGAGCCTGGACGCGGTGCCGTCGGTCAACGACGTCGCCTTCGTCGGCACCGTCCACCCCGAGCACGGTCCCGGCTTCGACCTGTGGGTCGGCGGCGGGTTGTCCACGAACCCGATGCTCGCGCAGAAGCTCGGCGTGTGGATCCCGCTCGACGAGGTCGCCGACGCGTGGGAGGCCGTGTGCTCGGTCTTCCGCGACTACGGCTACCGCCGGCTCCGGTCCCGCGCCCGGTTGAAGTTCCTCGTCGCCGACTGGGGCGTGGAGAAGTTCCGCCAGGTCCTCCAGGACGAGTACCTCCAACGTGCGCTGGTGGACTGCCCCTCCCCCGTGGCAACCCAGGGCGGTGGCGACCACATCGGTGTGCACGAGCAGAAGGACGGCCGGTTCTACATCGGCGCCGCCCCGATCGCCGGACGCGTCAACGGTGAGACGCTGAGCGGTCTCGGCGACCTTGTGGAGAAGTACGCCGCCTCCGGCGTACGGCTGACCGCGCAGCAGAAGCTGGTCGTGCTCGGTGTGGCCGGGCCGGACGTCGAGTCGGTGGTGACCGACCTCGTCGCTCTCGGACTCGAGGCCCGGCCCTCCAACTGGCGGCGCTCGACGATGGCCTGCACCGGCATCGAGTTCTGCAAGCTCGCGATCGTCGACACCAAGGAGCGCGCGATCGCCCTGGTCTCTGAGCTGGAGCGGCGCTTCCCCGACCTCGACACCCCGATCACCGTCAACGTCAACGGCTGCCCCAACGCCTGCGCCCGCACCCAGGTGGCCGACATCGGCCTCAAGGGCCAGCTGGTGCTCAACGAGCTCGGCGAGCGCGTCGAGGGCTTCCAGGTCCACCTCGGTGGTGCGATCGGTCTCGCCAACGCCTTCGGCAAGAAGCTGCGCGCCCACAAGGTGACCAGTGCCGGGCTCGACGACTACATCACCGCCATCGTCGGCAACTACCTCCACGACCGCGAGGACGGCGAGAGCTTCGCGACCTGGGCCGTCCGTGCCGACGAGGTCCTGCTGCGCGGGGACAAGGCACTGCCATGAGCGGCCGTTCGGTGCCCTTCCACTGCCCCTACTGCAGTGACGAGGACCTGCGCCCGCACGAGGTCGACGGGGGGCCCGGTCACGGCGCCTGGGAGTGCCGCTCCTGCCTGCGGGCGTTCAAGGTCTCGCTGCTCGGCCACCTGCGTCCGCCGGTGCCCGAGCCCGTCGCCGAGCCCGTCACCGGGGCCAGCTCACGATGACCGCCCCCACCACGCTCGCTGCCCGCGCGCGCCGCGGCTCCGACACGGCCGGGCGCGACACCGAAGAGCTCAAGGCGATCGTCTCCCACGTCGGCGCCGAGCTCGAGCTGGCGCCCGCCGAGGACATCATCGAGTGGGCCGTGGCCACCTTCGGTGCGCGTTTCTGCGTCACCTCCTCGATGAGCGACGCCGTGCTGTCCCACCTCGCCTCACGGGTGGCTCCGGGCGTCGACGTGGTCTTCCTCGACACCGGCTACCACTTCGCCGAGACGATCGGGACCCGGGACGCGGTCGAGGTCACCTTGCCGGTCACGCTGATCGACATCACGCCGGTGCAGAGCGTGGCCGAGCAGGATGCGACGTACGGCAAGGACCTCTACCTGCGCGACCCCGACCTGTGCTGCGCGCTGCGCAAGGTGCAGCCGCTGGCCGTCGGTCTCACGGAGTACGACGCGTGGGCCACCGGGTTGCGCCGCGCCGAGACGCACAACCGGGTGATCGCGCCGGTCGTCGGATGGGACGAGAAGAAGCAGAAGGTCAAGGTCTCCCCGCTCGCACGCTGGTCCGACGCGGACGTCGAGGCCTACATCGCCGAGCACCACGTCCTGGTGAACCCGCTGCAGTACGACGGCTACCCCTCGATCGGTTGCTGGCCGTGCACCCGGCGGGTGACGCCCGGGGAGGACGCCCGCAGCGGTCGCTGGGCAGGCAGCCAGAAGACCGAGTGCGGCATCCACCAGTGACAGACCCGACCTGAGCACGGCACCACTCACCCGCCGACGACAACGACGTCCGAGGCTTGAGCACGAAGGGAGGCGGAACGACATGACCGCTCCAGCACTGATCGCCCTCGCCCACGGAAGCCGCGACCCCCGCTCGACCACCACCGTGAAGGCTCTGGTCGCCGAGACCCGACGGCTGCGGCCGGACCTCCGCATCGAGGCGGCGTTCCTCGAGCTCGCCCGACCCGACTTCGGCACGGTCGTGGACCGGTTGGTCAAGGCCGGCTACGACGAGATCGTGGTGGTGCCCCTGCTCCTCAGCGAGGCCCACCACGCAGGTGTCGACGTGCCCGAGGCGGTGGCCGAGGCCACTGTGCGCCACCGCGGGCTGCAGATCCGCATGGCGGGAGTCCTCGGACTCGAGCCGGCCTTCCTCGAGGTGCTCGACCAGCGCCTGCGCGACGCACTCAGCGCGGCTCGCTGCCGTGAGCTCGACGCGCTGGTGCTCGCCGCTGCCGGTTCCTCGGACCCGATCGCCAACCAGGCGGTCGCCCGGCTGGCGCGGGTGTGGGGTGCGCGGCACCGGCTGCCGGTGACCGCGGCGTTCGCCTCGGCCGCTCCCCCGGCCACCGGCGAGGCCGTGCGCTCCTTCCGCGCGCAGGGCCGTCGGCACGTGGCCGTCGCCTCGCTGTTCCTGGCGCCGGGGTTCCTGCCGGACCGGGCCGCCGAGCTCGCCCTGGAGGCCGGTGCGGTCGCCGTCTCCGAGCCGCTGGGCGCCGACCCGGTGCTGGCCCGCACGATCCTGGCCCGCTACGCCGTGGGGGCCGTCGAGCTGGTCCCGGTCTGATCCCCCGCCGAGACCACCGCCGAGACCACCGCCTCGACCACCGCCGAGACCCTCGCCGAGACGTCGCAAACGTCGACGATGCCGGGTGTTTGTGACGTCTCGGCGGGATTTTCGCGTTCATTTGCGACGTCTCGGCGGGTTCTTGGCGTTCATTTGCGACGTCTCGGCGGGTTTTTTGGGAGTGACCGCTCGTCGTGGCGGGGACGCCGCTGGTCGGGTTGTGTCCCTTCTGTGACCTCTCACCGCGTGATGCGTGAGACAGTCCACAAATGACCGCGGATGCCCTCGATCGCTCGCTCGAGCACGCTCACCAGGCGCAGCAGTGGGTCCCACCGATCGACTCGCACGAGGTGTACGGCGACCTGGCCGACTGGCTCGGCGTGCGGATCAACGAGCTGGCGACCTCGGCTACCGAGAGCATCTGGGCCGAGCTGCCCAGCTACCACGACTCCCAGCTGCAGTCCGACGTCACGCAGCACATCGCCCGCGTCTACGGCGTCTTCATGACCACGATGCACCAGCGCCGGGACCCGCAGCCGGCGGACTTCGACTGGACCCCCGAGCACGCCAGCCGCCGCGTCCAAGCCGGCATCTCGCTGGTCGACTTCCTCAAGGCGTTCCGGATCGCGCAGCTGACGCTGTGGGAGAGCGTGCTGGAGTGGACGCAGGGCCAACCGGCCTCCGAGCGAGCCGCCCTGCACCTCGTGGGACACCTGATGCGCACCATCGAGGCCGGCAGCGCGGCGGCGGCGTCGAGCTACCTCGAGGCCCAGCAGTACGACCTGGCCGACCTCGAGAACGTCCGTCGGGTGCTGATCGGCGACCTGCTCTCGGGATCGGCTCCCAGCCGACCGCGACACCTGGCGATGCTGCGCGAGGCCGGGCTGAGCGACGGTGAGCCGTTCATCGTGGCCGCGGCCGTTCTTGACGACAACGCCAGCGAGGGAGCGCAGGAGCTGCTCGCACGCTCCGCCCGCACCCACCTGCTTCGAATGACCGGTGGCCTGTGCACGGTCAACGACGCCGAGCTGGTCGTCGTACATCCCGCCGAGGGCTCCGGTGAGCGCGGACTGCGCCAACGACTCTCCCGCATCGTCGAGGACCTGGCCGGGCACGAGTTGGTGCTCCGAGTCGGTCTCGGAGCGCCGCGCAACGACCTCGCTGACGCAGCCGACGCCCACGCCGAGGCCCTGCTGGCCCGCGACAGCCTGGGAGCCGTCGGCGGCGTGACCTCGGTCTCCGACCTCTCCACCCTGGACTACCTGCTGCGTCGCCCGGACGACACCGTCTCGCGGCTGATCCGTCCCCAGGTGCGCGCCTTCTTCGCTGAGGACATGGCCGGTGACGGCACCTACGGCGACACCCTGCAGGCCTACATCCAGCACGACCTGAACGCCCGCGAGGCGGCCGGCGCCCTGCACATCCACGTCAACACGATGTACTACCGGCTCGACCGGATCGCCGACCGCACCGGTTGCGACCTGCGCTGCGTCAGCGAGGTCATCGAGCTGCTGCTCGCTGCGCGCACCATGGCTCCTGCCCGCAGCTGACCCCGACGCGACGGTGCCCGCCCTCCCCGAGGGGAAGGCGGGCACCGTCACTCGGTGGTGCGTGCTACTGCTGTGCCGGTGCGACGTACTCCTCCGCGTCGTCAGAGGTGAACAGCGGGCCGATCTGCTTGACCCCTCCGGGAGCCTTCACGTCCGGCTGGGCGATGTAGACCTCACGCGTGGCCGGTGATCCCGGCTGCGTCAGGTCGAGCGCCGCGACCAGGTCGTCGGTGGAGATGTCGTCGCTCTCCTTCAGTGCCTTCTGGACGCCGTCCCGCGTCATGTCCCCGTTGGAGCAGGCCTTCTCCAGGAGCTGTCCCCAGATCTCGCCGATCGCGTAGCCGTAGGGGATGCCACCGTTGGGCACGTCCTGCTTGCCCAGCGCGTCGTAGGCCGCAGCGACCTTCTTGGCCGCCGCGTTGTCGGAGTCGTAGGGCACCGAGCTCGCGACCTGGTAGTAGTTCGACAGCGCCTTGGCGGTCTGCGGAGTCAGGATGGCCGGCGCGAAAGTCGGGTTGTTCCCGACGATCGGCACGTTCATCCCCAACTGCGCCGAGACGGTCGCGACCGAGAGCGTCTGGGCCGGAGTGGTGGTGAGCCCGATGGCCTTGACACCCTTGCCGCGCAGGCCGGTGACGACGTTGCGCAGGTCGGAGTCGGTCGGGAGGACCTTGACCTTCGCGAGCTTCAGGTTGTGCTGCTTGGCGAAGTACTCCGCACCCAGCAACCCGTTCTCGCCGTACTCACCGTCGAGGTAGATGTAGCCCAGCGTGTCCCCGTCGGAGAGCTTCTTCTCCTCCAGCAGGTAGGAGAGCCCGTTGATCATCTCCACGTCGTACGTCGTGCCGGGGATGATGATGTAGGGGTTCTTCAGGATGAACGAGGACCAGGACAGCGCGACCGCGGTCGACTTGGTGTCCTGCAGCGGCTGGTCGAGGGCGGCGTTGATCGGCGAGCCCAGGATCTGCATGAAGCCCAGCACCTGCGGCTCGATCTCCTGGAAGGCGACCACGCCGGCATCGGCCTTGTAGCCGTGGTCGCGCACGATCAGCTTGATGTCCCGGTCGCAGATGCCGCCGGCCTTGTTGGTCTCGTCGACCCAGATCTGGTGGCCGTCCACCACCCCGTTGCCGAGCTGCTTGAACACCCCGCTCTGGTCGGTGAGCACACCGAGGCTGATGGTGTCGGCGGAGACTCCCTTGTCGGTCGCGAGGTCTCCGTCGCCACCGCTGCTCGTGGTGGCCTTGCCTCCGCAGGCCGTCAAGGAGAGCGCCCCGCAGACGGCGACCGCGACGAGTGAACGTCGTGTCTTCATGGTGTTCCTACTTTCTGTTGGGTGCGAAACTTGGAGACGGCAGAGCTGCTCAGCCGCCGGCCGAGGGCAGCGAGGCCTCCGGGTTGGAAGAGCACGACGACCACGACCAGGACGCCGTAGGCCAACGTCGAGAGCACCACCGGGGTGAAGCCGCCGCGCCCCGAGGCGAGCTCGGTCAGGATCGTGGACTTGGGTGCGAGCAGCTGCAGGACGAGCGGCAGCCCGAAGACGATCGCGCTCCCGGCGACCGCGCCGGCCGGCGAGCCGAGGCCTCCGATGATGATCATCGCCAGCAGGCTGATCGCCACCGTGATCGACCAGGAGCCGGTGAACTCGTTCTCGTCGGCCTTGAGCAGCCCGAACCACAAGATGGTCATCACACCGGCCAGCCCGGCGTACGCCGAGGAGACCGCGAACGCTCCGGCCCTGACCTGCGGCACGTTGACCCCCATTGCGGCGGCGGAGGCGGGGTTGTCGCGGACCGCCCGCCAGGCACGACCCGGGCGGGAACGGATCGCCCCGATGGCCAGGAAGTAGGCGATCGCCGTGAGGATCAGGAAGAAGTACCAGGTCCGCTCCTGGGAGTAGAACGGCACCCCGAGCACGCTGAACGGCGGGTCCGCGCTGGTGAAGGAGAACCCGAGGATCGAGAACGCCTCGGCGGGACGTCCGCTCGCGCTGCCGCCGGTGAAGTTGGTGAACCGCTGACCGAGGTAGAGGCCGATGTAGACCAGCGCCAGGGTGGCCATCGAGAGGTAGATGCCACCGACGCGCCCGGACACCGGGGAGAACGCCAGCCCCGCGAGAGCGCACACCACGATCGCCGCGACGAGGGCGATGAGCGGCGGCAGCCCGAGAGCGACCAGGTCGGGGTCTCCCCCGCGGTCCCCGGCCACGGTGGCGTACGTCGTACCTCCGAGAAGCATGAAGAAGGGCGTGCCGAGCGAGAGCTGGCCAGCGTGGCCGGTGAGCATGGTCAGTCCGATCGCCGCGACCGCACCGATCATCACGTACTCCCCCACCCGCAACCAGGCTGCGGAGGTGAACAACGGGATCATCAGGATCAGCACCAGCACGGCCAGTCCGACCACGACCTTCCCCCAGAAGAGGGCATCGCGGGTGCTCGTGCCCTGGGTGGGAGCGGGCGCAGCCGTCTCCTCGGTCTTGGAATCGGTGTCAGACACGATGCACCTCCCGCGAACCGAACAAGCCCGAGGGCGCAAGGACCAGCACCGCCAACATCACGATGTAGACCGCGCTCTTGGAGAAGTCGAAGGCGATGTACTCCGCCGCGTAGGCCTCGGTGAGCCCGACGACGAAGCCACCCACCACCGCCCCGCCGACCGAGTCCAGGCCGCCGATGATGGCTGCCGGGAAGGCGACCAGCGCCAGCGCGTGCGTGGCTCGGGAGACCCCCGAGCCGGAGAAGTCCGGCGTGGCGAGGAACAGCACCGCGATCCCGGCGAGCGCGCCGGCGACGATCCACGCGACCGCGGTGACCTGGGTGTTGCGCACGCCCATCAGGGCTGCTGCCTCGCGGTTCTCGGCCTGGGCCCGCATCGTGAGCCCCCATCCCGTGAACCGGAACGCGAGCAGCAGGGCACCGATCAGGATCGCTCCGGTGCCGAGAGCGACCAGCTGACCCTTGAGTACGGCGACGTCACCGAACCGGATCACCTCCTGGGCGAAGGGGGCACGGATGAACGGGGCGTCGGTGCCGAGGCGGCGCGCGATCTCCTCGGTGACGACCACGTCGACGCCGATGGTCAGCAGGACAAGGGTTATCGGGTCCGCGTTCGGTATTCGCGCGATCAGGCCGCGCTCGATCACCAGTGCCAGCAGGGCCGCCGCGAAGATGCCGATCAGCGCAGCCCCCCAGAAGCCCACGTTGTCCGACATCGCGTAGACGACGTAGCCACCGACGAGGACCAGGGACCCGTGCGCGAAGTTCACCACTCCGGTGGCCCGGAAGATGATCACGAAGCCCAGGGCCAGCAGGGCGTAGACCGCTCCGCGGCCGGCACCGTTGACCGTGAGCTGCAGGAACGTGTTCATGACTGGTCTCCCCTGTCTGCGGCTGGAGCCTCTTGCTGGGCGGCGGCCGAGGTGCGACCGGCCTGCGCGTCGGCGGCGACACCGCCGAGGTAGGCCCGGATCACCTCGGGGTCGTTGCGCACGGTCGCCGGGGAGCCGTCACTGATCCGCTTGCCGAAGTCGAGGACGGTGACGTGGTCGGCGATGCCCATCACCAGGGCCATGTCGTGCTCGACCAGGAGCACCGAGATCCCGAGCGCCTCCCGGACGTCGCGGATCAGGCGGCCCATGGCGTCGGTCTCCACGTCGTTCATGCCCGCCGCAGGCTCGTCGAGCATCAGCAGCTTGGGCTCCGTGGCCAGGGCTCGGGCGACGTCGACCCGCTTCTGGTCACCGTAGGAGAGCTCGGTCACCGGACGCTCGAGGTGCGCGCTCAGCCCGAGGAAGTCGCAGATGTCCTCCACCCGGGAGCGGTGGCGGGCCTGCTCGGCGCGCATGCCGGGGAACCGCAGGCCTGCGCGCATGAAACCGCCGCTGGTGAGGGTGTGCCGCCCGAGCATGACGTTGTCGATCACGGTCACGTGACCGGAGAGCGCGACGTTCTGGAACGCGCGGCCGATCCCCAGGCCGGCCAGGGAGTGCGGTGACAGCTTGGTCACCTCGTCCTCACCGAAGTACACCGCTCCCTCGGTGGCGGTGTAGAGCCCCGAGATCACGTTGAAGCAGGTCGACTTCCCGGCGCCGTTGGGACCGATCAGCGCGTGGATGGTGCCGGGAAGCACCTCGAAGGAGACGTCGTCGAGCGCGTTCACGCCGCCGAAGCGCATCGTGACCTGGTCGACGTGCAGGCTCGGCACGGCGGCATCGGCCGCGCGGTGGGCCTTGCGGCCACTTCTGTGCGTGTGCAGGGGGGCGTTCATCGCTTCCACCTCGCCAGTGCGGGACGCGGGGTGGCCGGAGCGCCTGGTTCCGTCGTACCGTCCGGGTCGTCGTGGTGCCCGGAGTGCCCGCCGAGGTAGAGCGCCTTGACGTCCTCGGAGTCGGCGAGGTCCGCGGCCTTGCCGGAGATGGCCACCTTGCCGACCTCGAGCACCACGGCGTCGTGAGCGACGCGCAGCGCCATCGCGGCGTTCTGCTCGACGAGGACGACCGAGGTCCCCTGCTCGTTGATGGCGGTGACGATCTCGGCGATCTGGTCGATCAGCTTGGGTGCAAGGCCCAAGGACGGCTCGTCGAGGAGCAGCACCTTCGGCTCGGCCATCAACGCTCGCCCGATCGCCAGCATCTGCTGCTCGCCGCCGGAGAGCAGTCCCGCGCGCTGGTTGCTGCGGTCGTCAAGGATCGGGAACAGGGCACGGACGCGGTCGTGGGCGTCGCTGCGGCGGGACCGCGGGGTGGTCAGGCCGCCGACCCGCAGGTTCTCCTCGACGGTCATCTTGCTGAAGACCTGGCGTCCCTCGGGGGACTGCACCACTCCCGCACGCGTGATCGTGGCTGGCGCCCGGCGTGTGAGCGCGGTGTCGTCGAGCTCGATGGAACCCGCGTGGATCACTCCCCCGTGCATCGACAGGGTCCCGGAGATCGCGCGGAGCAGGGTGGACTTGCCGGCACCGTTGCTGCCGAGAACCGCCACGATGCTGCCGTCGGGCACGTCGAGGTCGACCTCGTCGAGGACACGCTTGTTGGCGCCGTACCCGGTCACCAGTCCGCGGATGCTCAGCACGTGGCCGTCCTCGGTGAAGCATCGAGCAGCGTGCCCATCGGATCTCCCCAGGTCGACGGCTGTGGCGGACTTCGTGCCACGTGGTCCTTCATCGAATATCTGCGAGTGCCGCTCGGCCGCGGTAGTGGCAGGACCACAAACTCGCTTGGGCTTACTCCCACACCCCCGCCGGCCGCCGGCAGGTCTCAGGCGCGACGTCCCGCGAGAAAGGCCCGGTAGGCGGCGATCCGGTCGGCCTCTGGGGTCAGGCAGCAGCTGGAGCACAGCTCGGCCTCGGCGGAGGTGTAGTAGAGGCAGCAGGTGTTGCGGAGGTAGAACAGCCCTTCGTCGCCGTCCTGCTCGAGCCTGATCACGCGTCCGAGATCGCCGAGGTCGACGCTGGCGGCGTCCAGGAACTCCGCCCACGCGCGCTCGAACCGGGGAGCGTCCCCCTGCCGACTGGCCAGGGTGAACGCGGCCGAACAGCCCTGCGCGATGCCGCCGTGCAGCTGACGCAGACCGGCGCGGGTGCGGGTTCGCAGGGCGTCGGCCAGCGGCAGCAGGTGCTCGTCGAGCACCCACGCGGTGAGCGTGCCGACGTCGCCGGACACCACCGTCGGCTCCCGCAGGCCGATCGCCTCGAAGCCGTGGTGGTCGGAGAGGCGCACCGCCATGTTGGCGGGGCGTACGTCGACCACGCCCTCGCCGAGCGCCCAGCCCAGGAGCGCCGAGACCGTCACCGTGCCGGCGTACACCGCCGCGACGGTGAGCGCCGTGGCGTGCTCGGAGACCTGACCGCTGGCCACCCGCTCGGCCTCGAGCACCCGCTCGAGCTCTGCCGAGCCGGGGTCGAGCAACCTCTCGCAGGCGATCCAGCCCGGGCCCTCCAGCTCCGTCTCGAGGCGGAACCGGTCGCCGTAGGACTCCAACCGCTTGAGAACTGTGTTGGCTTCGATCGCGCTGCTCACCGCACGAGCATCCCGAGCAGCCGGGAGAGCTCCGCAGCCGGGTCGTCGGTGAGCCCACCGTGCACCGGCCCGGGCTGCACCACGGTGCTGCGCGGGGCCCGCAGGAACCCGAAGCGCGTGCTCTGGTCGTCCTTGCCCGCACGGGTGCCGTACGCCGTGGCCCGTGACCCCAGACCGAAGTCGACGTGCGCCTCCCCGCTGCAGACGCGCTCCACCGCCACCAGCGCCTTGCGGACCGCCGCCAGGTCGAGCTCGGGGTCGAGCGCGAGCAGACGCCCCTCGTCCAGGGCGTATGCCGAGCCGAGGAAGTCCTCCGCGTGGCAGAACAGCACCACCCCGACGTTGACGAACTCCTCGCGCTCCACGCGAGGCACGCAGCGCAGCACGACGTACTGGTAGCCCTTCATCGCTGCCCCACCACCGGCAGCCAGGCGTCGCGTTCGCGCACCCGGGCGGTCAGGAAGTCGACGTAGCGCTGCCGCAGCGCCTCGGGGGTCTCCGCGCCGGCCACGCCTTCGAGCCACTGGTCCGGCACCTCGGCCAGGATCTCGGTGAGCGCCTCCGGGGTGATCCGGGCAGCGAGCTCCTCATCCTGCGCGACCGCCTCGGCGGCGAAGGCACCCATGATGTGCTCGCTCACCTCGAACGGCTGGGCGGCAAACCGCTCGGGCGTGCCACCGCCACCGGGCCAGGAGTGGTGGAAGTACAGCGCTGCGCCGTGGTCGATCGCGAAGAGGTCGCCCCGCCACAGCAGCAGGTTGGGGTTGCGCCACGACCGGTCGACGTTGGCGCACAGCGCGTCCAGCCACAGGATCCGGCCGGCGAGGTCACGGTCCGGCTCGTAGGAGGGGTCGTAGCCGAACGCCCCCGGGAGCAGGTCGCTGCCCAGGTTGCAGCCGATGCTGGCGGTCAGCAGGTCCTGGACCTCCTGGTCGGCCTCGTAGCGACCGATCTCGGCCGCGAGGTCGACCGTGACGAGGTCGGGGACGGGCACCTCGAGGAGCCGCGCGACCCCGGCGACGACCACCTCGGCGACCAGCACCCGCACGCCCTGTCCGGCGCCGCGGAACTTGCAGACGTAGATCCCGAGGTCGTCGGCCTCGACGACGCCGGGAAGCGACCCGCCCTCACGCAGCGGCGTGACGTAGCGGGTGGCGCGGACGTTCCTCAACTCTCCCGACTCAACTCTCCGGGCTCGAGTCTGCGGGCTCGGCTCCCGGAGTCGACTCCTCGAGACGGGCCCGCTGCTCGTCCACGTCGTAGCCGGGCTCGGGCCACTCCAGCCTCATGCCACGCAGCGCCTCGACGACGAGCTGGCCGATCGCCCAGTTGCGGTACCACTTGTGGTCGCTGGGAACGACGTACCACGGTGCCGCGTCGGTGTTGCAGCGCTCGAGCGCGGTCTCGTAGGCCCGCTCGTAGTCGCGCCAGTGAGCGCGCTCGTCGACGTCGCCGGGCTTGAACTTCCACTGCTTGTCCGGCTCGTCGAGCCGGTCGCGCAACCGCTCGGCCTGCGTCTCGGGCGAGATGTGCAGCATGCACTTGACCACCAGGGTGCCGGCGTCGACCTGCGCCTTCTCGAAGGCGTTGATCGCCTCGTAGCGGCGCTCGATCTCGGCCTCGTCGGCGAGCTCGTGCACCCGGACGACCAGCACGTCCTCGTAGTGCGAGCGGTCGAAGACCCCGACCATCCCGGCGTCGGGCAGGGCCTTCTCGATCCGCCACAGGAAGTCGTGGGAGAGCTCCTCCTCGGTGGGCTTCTTGAACGACGTCAGCCGGAACCCGTTGGGACTGAAGTGCCCGAGCACGTGGTCGATCACCCCACCCTTGCCCGCGGTGTCCATGCCCTGCAGGACGAGCAGCAGCCGACGCGCCCCACCGGTGTAGGCGTCGGCGTACATCCGCTCCTGCAGGTCGGCAAGCTCCTCACCGAGATCGTCGAGCTCCTTGTCCGCCTTGCGCTTCGACCCGTCGAAGCCGGGGGTGTCCGCTGGGTCGTGGTCCGAGAGGGAGACCGGTCCGCGCGGCAGGCGCAGCAGGTCCGTGACGGTGTAGGCCATGGCCGGGAGTATGCCGCACCGGGAGCCGTCGGAGGGGCTGCTGGCCCCGCTCTTGCCAGCCGTCTACGGTCGAGTCATGGACCTTCCCGTGATGCCCCCGGTGCAGCCGATGCTGGCCAAGTCGGTCAAGGGGATCCCCGACCCGGCGAAGTTCGACGCCGGACTCTCATTCGAGCCAAAATGGGATGGTTTCCGGTGTTTGGTGTTCAAGGACGGCGATGAGGTGGAGCTGACCTCGCGCAACACCAAGCCGCTCTCCCGCTACTTCCCCGAGGTGGTCGCCGCGATGCGCGAGCAGCTGCCCGACCGCTGCGTGCTCGACGGCGAGCTGTTCGTCGCGCAGGGTGACCGGCTGGAGTTCGAGGTGCTCCAGGAGCGGATCCACCCGGCCGAGTCGCGGATCACGATGCTGGCCGAGAAGACGCCCGCGTCGTACGTCGCCTTCGACGCCCTGGCCTTCGGCGACGAGTCGCTGATGCACCAGCCCTTCTCCGTACGCCGGGCCCGGCTGGAGTCCGAGCTGGGCGGGTTGACCGGCCCGGTCCACCTGACCCGGACCACCACCGACGCGGAGGAGGCGCAGAGCTGGTTCCAGCAGTTCGAGGGCGCCGGCCTCGACGGTGTGGTGGCCAAGCCGCTGGGTGCGACGTACCAGCCCAATGCCCGCACCATGATGAAGATCAAGCACGAGCGCACCGCCGACGTGGTCGTCGCCGGCTACCGGCTGCACAAGAGCTCCACTCCGGAGGAGCCGCTGCTGGGCTCGTTGCTGCTCGGTCTCTACGCCGACGGCCAGCTCCAGCACGTCGGCGTCTCCGCCTCGTTCACCGCCAAGCGTCGCGCCGAGCTGGTCGAGGAGCTCCAGCCGCTGGCCTGCCACCCCTCGGAGCATCCGTGGGGCGACTGGCAGGAGTGGGCGGTCGCCAACCCCGACCGGGTCCCGGGCACGCAGAGCCGCTGGAGCGCCGGGAAGGACCTGTCGTTCAGCCTGCTGCGTCCCGAGCTGGTGCTCGAGGTGGGCTACGACCACATGGAGGGCAGACGGTTCCGGCACACGGCCCAGTTCAAGCGCTGGCGCCCGGATCGCGACCCCGAGTCCTGCGGTTACGAGCAGCTCGAGGAGCCGGTGAGCTACGACCTCACTAGAGTCCTCGGTACCAACACCCCCGGAGGTTCCTGATGTCCGCGTACGACGTGGTCCTGCTGATCGAACAACCCTTCACCGCCGTGGACGCCCAGAACGTCCGCGGCCTGCACGAGGAGATCGAGGAGGACGTGCTCTACCACGTGCTGCTGCCCGTGGAGGACGCCTCGGTGCGGATCGAGAACGCCATGGGCTCGCTCGCCACCGGGGAGGTGATGGCCGCCCCGGCGATCCCCCTGCCCGAGGAGGACATCCGCGAGATGCGCCGCGAGATCCTCGAGAACTGCCGTGAGGGGGTCGCCACCACGATCGCCGCGCTGGTCGCTGCCGGCGGTCATGCGGAGGGCCAGCCGGTCTCCGGCGACCCGATCCGCTACCTCGTCTCCAAGGTCGAGGAGGTGGGCGCGCGCGAGGTGATCATCCTGACCCGCTCGCACGTGATCAGCGAGTTCTTCCACGTCGACTGGACCTCCAAGGCCCGCCGCAAGCTCGGGGTCCCGGTGCTGCACCTGCTCGAGCACGAGAACTTCGACGAGCAGGCCGGCGAGGGCGAGGGAATCTCCGGGTTCTGACGTGGGTCTCTTCCGTCGCAACCAGCCGGTCCCCTCGACCCCCGACCCGCAGATCACCGCCCTGTGGCAGTGGTGGACCGATCAGGGGCGGGATCTGGCCGAGCAGAGCATCGCGGGCTCGATCCCGGCCGAGGAGTTCTCCGCGGCGATGACCGAGCGGGTGCGCGCGGTCGGTGAGCTCGGGTGGGAGCTGGCTGCCGGTGCCGCCGCCGAGCACGTGCTCGTGGTGACCGCCGAGGGCGACCCGGAGCGCCGCGCCCTGGCCCGCCGGGTGGTGCTCGCAGCTCCGCTGCCCGACCAGACCTGGACCTACGCCGACTCGCGCCCACCCCATCCCGACCTCGAGACGGTCGTGCTCAGCGCCGACGGCTCACCCGAGATCGACCTCGCCCGGGTGCAGGTCTCCGCCCGGGTCAACGGCGGCCGGTTCGACGTACAGGTGCATCATCCGGCGTTCGCCGACCTGCCCGAGGAGAGCCGCACCCAGCTCACCTTCCTGGCGCTCGACGCCGCGCTGGGCGAGCTGGAGACCGAGCTCTGGCTGGGTGAGATCGTCCCGGTCGAGTACGCGCCGCTCGACGGCTTCGGCCTGATCGCGCTGCGCTCCGTCGTCCAGGACCTGAGGCGGACCCAGCTCGACGCCGACGGCAACCCGCGCTGGGTGCTGATGACCGGGCAGACCCGGGACGGCGCCCTGCTGGCCACGGTCCGCTCCCCGCTGCACCCGCTGACCGCCCCCCATCTCGACACCTATGTCTCGGTGACGCTGCCCTACGCCGACCGCTCCCCCGACGGCCTCCCCCAGGACGGCTCGCTCCAGGCGCTCGACGCGTTCGCCGAACGGCTCCAGCGGGAGCTCGGCCCCTCCGGGCAGCTGGTCGCCCACCTGAGCAACGCCGGCCTGCGGACTTTCCACCTGTACGTCGACTCCGCCGCCGGCCTGGTGCCCACGGTCAAGGACGTGGCCCGCTCGTGGAGCGAGGGCAAGGCCTCGGTGCACGAGATGCACGACCCGGGCTGGCAGGCCGTGACCCACCTGCGCGGCTGAGGCTCTTCCAGCTCAGTCCTCGACGCGCTGTCCCTGCTCGTCCCAGTGCGCGGCCACCTTCTTGCTCGGCTGCACCCGGGGTGGCTCACCGGGCATCTTCGGGTAGTCCGGTGGGTAGTTGGCCTCGCCCTCGCCGGACTCCTCGTAGAGCTCGAGCAGCGGAGCGATGGAGTACGCCGTCTCGTCGATGCCGGCCCAGGGGTCGCCGTCAGTGAGCCGCTCCGGGACGGTGAAGAGGTTCAACCCGCGCGGGTCGGTGAGGTCGGCGAGGTCCTCCCAGGACAGCGGCGTGGACACCGGCGCTCCGGGCTGGGGCCGCAGGGAGTACGCCGAGGCGATGGTGCGGTCGCGGGAGTTCTGGTTGAAGTCGACGAAGATCCGCTCGCCGCGCTCCTCCTTCCACCACTTGGTGGTCACCCCGGCGTCGCGCCTCTCCAGCGCCCGGCCGAAACCGATCGCGGCGTGCCGCACGTCGACGAAGTCCGACCCGGGCTCGATCCGCACGTAGATGTGCACGCCGCGGTTGCCGCTGGTCTTGGGGTAGCCGGTGATGCCGTGCTCCTCGAGCAGCTCGCGCGCGATCCCGGCGACGCGGACCGCGTCGGCGAACGTGGTGCCCGGCTGCGGGTCCAGGTCGATGCGGAGCTCGTCCGGGTGGTCGTTGTCGGCGCTGCGGGTCGGCCAGGGATGGAAGGTGATCGTGCCCATCTGCGCACACCACGCGACGGTCGCGAGGTTGCGCACGCAGACCTCCTCGGCGGTGCGGCCGCTGGGGAAGGTCACCTGCGTCGTCTCGACGTACGCCGGGGCGCCCTTGGGCACCCGCTTGCTGTAGAACGCGTCGCTCTTGTCGCCGCGGCCGGTGGCGAGGGTGATCCCCTCGTGCACGCCGCTGGTCCAGCGCTCCAGGGCGACGGGTCGGTCGCGCAGGGCGCGCAGAATGCCGTCGGCGACCGAGAGGTAGTACTCCACCACCTGGAGCTTGGTGACCTCGGCGGTGGTGTCGGTGGCGGGGTAGATCACCCGGTCGGGGCTGGAGACCCGGACCGGCTCCCCGTCGGCGTCGACCTCGACTGCTTTGGCGGCCATGGCGGTCAGGTTACGCAGTACGGCGGGATGGCGGTGGTGTCCGGGGGGGTCGGTTTCCCGAAACCAACCCAACCCCGCCCCGAGCCCTCAGCGCGAGCCGTTCCCAGGGTCGGCCAGGACGTCGCGCCAGGAGTGGCGGGGGGCGAAGCCCAGCAGGTCGCGGGCCTTGTCGATGGCGTAGAAGGTCTCGTCGCGTCCCATCTCCTTGCGCACCTCCACCCCGTCGTAGAAGCGGTCCTGGATCTCGCGCGTGGTCGCGGCGACCGACATGTCGGCGTTGGCGACGTTGAAGATCTCGTAGCCGAGTCCATCGGTCTCCAGGCAGCGCTGCACCATCTGACCCAGGTCGCGGACGTCGATGTAGGCGAAGATGTTGCGGCGGCGCACCGACGGGTCGTCCAGGAACGCCGGGAAGAGCTCGGCGTACTCGTGCGGCTCGATCACGTTGTTGATCCGCAGGCCGTAGATGTCCGCCCCGGTGCGGGCGTGGAACGAGCGCGCAGTCGTCTCGGAGGCGACCTTCGACATCGCGTAGGAGTCCTCCGGGACGGTGGGGTGGTCCTCGTCGACGGGGACGTAGAGCGGCCGGCGCTCGCCCTGAGCGAAGCAGATCCCGTACGTCGTCTCCGAGGAGGCGAAGACGATCTTGCGAACTCCCAGCCGGGTCGCGGCCTCCAGGACGTTGTAGGTGCTCAGGACGTTCGTGGCGTAGGTCGCGGAGTCGGAGGTGAGCAGGATCCGGGGCACGGCGGCGAAGTGCACGACCGCGTCGTAGCTCGGCTTCTCCGGCAGGTCGAGCTCGGCAAGGCTGGCCAGGCCGGCAAGGGCCGAATAGGTCTGACCGGCGTCGGTGAGGTCGACGTGCAGGTCGGCGACCTGCGGGTGTCCCAGCGGGGTGAGGTCGGCGTTGGTGACGTCGTGGCCCTGCTCGGCGAGGTACGCCGCGACATGTCGCCCGGCCTTGCCGCTGCCGCCCGTGAAGAAGATGCGCATGAGTCGCAACGTACCCGCCGGGTCGTGGTGGAGACTCGTCCTGGTCGTCACTGGTCGCCACGTTCTCCGATGCGGCCGCTCCCGACATCGTCCGACGCAGCCTGCGCGGAACGCGGGCCACGGCGTACGGCGTGACACATGTCAGTGCAACCAGTGACACGGCGCACTACTCCCCTACTCCCCGCCCCCGTCCCGAGGGTTAGCTGGTCACATGCGAACCGACACCACCACCGCCATCGACGTACGCGACCCGCACCGGGTCAACGGAGCCGGCAAGACCTCCGTGCTCGAGGTGATCGATGGGCTCGCGGCCCCCTCCGAGGGCAGCGTGCGTGTGCTCGGGCTGGACCCTGTGGCTGGACGCGCGGAGGTACGCCGCCGTTGCGGAGCGCTCCTCCAACGCAGCGGTTCTCGGGTGACCTGACGGTGCGCGAGACCCTGACGATGTGGGCCGCCACGGTCACCGACCCCGGCCGCCCCGAGGTGTCGATGCTCGACGAGCCGCCGACCACCGGACTGGACCCCGAGAGCAGGCACCGCGTGTGGGGACTGATCCGGGCGCTGCGCGACGACGGGGTCGCAGTCCTACTCACGACGCACTACCTCAAGGAGGCCGAGACGCTCGCCGACCGGATCTCCATCATGCGACTGCGTTCCGGGGAGGCGACCGACGCACCCACCTCGCAGGTGGCACGGTCCGCGACTACCTCTCCAGCGCCGCCACGAAGCTGGCCGCCGCCAACCGCCACGAGGCCGTCAACGCCGCCCAGCGCATGGGCTGGATCTGAGGGACCCGCACCGTGATCGAGCGCTGAATCGGGACGACCGAGATCAGGATCCTGGTCCCGGCCGACCGCACGCGCGAGGTCACGATGTGACTCGAGAAGTCACGCCCTCAGGGTGTCAGCACCAACCCACCCAGGAGGAGATCATGCCCAGCGCAAGCAAGATGACGACCCCCGTGGCCGTCGACCTTCCCCAGATCGAGGGACGCTACGCCGAGCTCGGCGGCTTCACCGTCGGCTTCGAGACCTTCCCGGGGGAGGTCGACCCGGCACCGTTCTACGCAGGCCTTCCGGGCGACTGCTGCCAGTGCCCGCACTGGGGCGTCGTACAGACCGGACAGGTGACGTTCCGGTGGGCCGACCACGAGGAGACCTACGGCGCGGGCGACGCCTACTACGCAGCGCCCGGCCACCTGCCACTCCTCGCGGCCGGCACCAGCGTCGTGGAGTTCAGTCCGACCGACGCTCTCGGCGAGACGATGGCGGTCCTCGAGCGCAACCTCGCCACAGCCGGAGGAGGTGCGTGATGACGACCCGGACCATGCCCTTGCCGGCAGTCATCCAGACCAGCCTCGACAAGTTCGTCGCCTTCCTCGAGAGCGGGGGCACGGCGCCCGAGGGACTGTTCTCGCCGACCGTGTTCGGCGACCTGACCTTCCCGCGCTGGCACATCCAGACCGACGGCGCTGACGAGCTCATCGCCGGCCGTCGACAGCTGCACCCCCAACCCGGGCGCGTCCGTCTGGAGCGGGTCACGCCCACCGAGTCCGGCTACGTGATCAAGCTCGAGGAGCGCTGGGAGGACGGCGGCCAGGAGTGGTACTGCCGGGAGGGCTTCGTGCTCGACCTCGACGAGTCCGGTGCGGTCTGCGACTTCACGCTCTACTGCACCGGCGACTGGGATGAGGACCGTCAGCGCGAGCACGCGAACACAGTGACCTTGATGCGCCCCTAGTGCCACCATGGAACCTGTGGGATCCACCGCGGCAGACCTCCCGGACCCGGCACTTCGGGCCCTGCGCCTGGCCGAGACCTATGTCTTCGGCACCGAGCCCGGCAGGATCCCCGCGGTCCTGCACGAGGCCTTCGAGGCCTCCAGCGACGACCGGGTCCGCGCCCGGCTGGGGGCCACCCTCGCGCGGTGCTGGGTCTATGCCGGGGCGCCCACGCGCGCGGTCCCGTTCGCAGACGCCGCCCTGGCCCATGCGACCGCAACCGGGGACGGTGCGCTCATCGCGGACGCGCTGGACGCCGCGCTCGCCACGCACTGGGGACCTGACGAGCTCTCGGTCCGCACAGACCTGGCGCGGCAGCTCGACGACGTCACCGCCCACCTCACCGACGTGGACGCGCGCACCCAGGCGCACCTGTGGATGCTCACCGTCGCACTGGAGCAGCTCGACCTGCTGACGATGAACCGCCAGATGCGCGCGCTGGAGGTGCTCGGCGAGGCGTCGTCGCGAGCGATGTTCTTCGCAGCGTCGCGGCGGCTCACCCTCGACCTGCTGCGGGGGAAGACCGACTCCGCCGCACAGCTGGTCGCGGTGGCGAGCCGGGCCGCGGAGACGGCCGGGTTGGCCGACGGCTGGCTGGTCGTGGGCAGCATGCGGGGATACGCCGCGGTCCACAGCGGTGACCGGGCCACGGTCGCTGCGTTGGCACAGGTGGCCGAGGACTTCGCCATCTCCGAGGGTGTGCGCGAGCTGTACGCCGAGGCCTCCTGGATGTGGCTCGGCGCCGGCGAGGTCGAGCGCGCCATCGCCCTGGCGGCGACGTTCACCGCCGACGTCCTGGCTGCGCTGCCGCGCGACTTCAGCTACCTGCCGACCCTCCAGCTCGTCCTGGACGTGGCACTCCACGCCGCCGACGCCGACCTCGTGGCCAGGATCGCGCCCCTGCTGGCGCCGTACGCCGGCCGGGCAGTCGTCACCTCCGGCGGGGTGATGTTCCACGGGGTCACCGACGACACCCTCTCCCGGGCAGCGGACCTCCGCGGCGATCACGAGGAGGCCGTCCGGCTGCGGGCGGACGCGCTGGCGACGTACACGCGGATCGGCGCGACCTGGTGGCGTCGACGCCTCGAGCACTGGCCGTCCCCCGGGCTCTCGGCGCTCTCGGCCCCCGGGCACCGGCAGCCGACCGACCCGGCGATGACACTGCGCCCCGGCCCTCCCGGCACGTGGCTGGTGGGTCACGCCGGCAGGACGACGCCAGTGCCTGCGCGCAAGGGCATGGCCCATCTGCACCTGCTGCTCTCCCGGCCAGGCGTCGGCGTCGACGCGCTCACCCTCGCCGGCGGCGCCCTGGCCGAGAGCGACCTGGGGCCTCGGGCTGACGCCACCGCCCTGGCCGCCTACCGCCGCCGTCTGCGACAGCTCGAGGAGGCGCTCGACGCCGCCGACGCGAACGGCGACGCCACGGGTGCGCAGACCCTGGTCGACGAGCGCACCGCCCTGCTGGCCGAGGTCTCGGCGGCCACCGGCCTCGGTGGTCGAGCCCGTCACGTCGGGGGGAGCGCCGAACGCGCTCGGGTGACCGTGCGCAAGGCGATCGTGACTGCCATCGACACGATCGCGACGGCTGACCCGCTCGTCGGCCGCCACCTGACGACCCACATCAGGACCGGTTACACCTGCAGCTACGAGCCTGACGGCGACCGGCCCTCGACCTGGCAGCTGTGACCCGACGCTGAGGTCGAGGCGCTGAGGATGGGAGCACCGGGCGGATTGTGCGAAACTCGATCAGGTGGAGCCACGCTCGGGTGATTTCGACCTGACCATGGACGAGCTGCGCGCGGTCGCGGGCTACGCCGTGGCGTGTGCCGAACCCGCACTCGTCATCTTCCACAGGGCCTGTCCCGATGACCCTCGTCCCGCCGCCGCTGTCCAGGCAGCGCGAGACTTCGCCGCCGGCGCGCCGCGCTCGCGCCTGCAACGCAGCGCCGCGACCGAGGCCCATCGCGCAGCCAAGGAGGCCGCGACCGATGCCGCCCAGCACGCAGCGAGCGCGGCAGGTGCAGCCGCTGCGGCGGCGTACCTCCATCCGCTGGCCCAGCCGACGCAGGTGCGACACATCCTGGGGGCGGCCGCTCATGCCGCTCGGGCCGCCGAGCTCGCGCGGGGCGACGACCCCGTGGTCGCTGAGTACGTGATCACCGCCGCGGCCAAGCGGGCCACGCCGGACGTCCTCGACGTGCTGGCCCGCTACCCTCGGGCGCCCAAGGGCGGTGGCCGGCTCGCGATCCTCATCGGACGGCTCGACAGTCTGCTCCGGGACCCACCTCCGGAGCCCCGTGTGGTCGACGACCCCGGGCCGTTCTTCCACGGGACCAAGGCCGACCTGCGTCCCGGTGATCTGCTCGACCCGGGCTGGCTCACGAACTACGGTTCGGGGCGTCGGGCCAAGCACATCTACCTGACGGCGCTGCCTGAGGGTGCGCCGTTGGCGGCCGAGCTCGCCCGCGGCGAGGGGCCGGGAAGGGTCTACCGCGTCGAACCACTCGGCACCATCGAGGACGACCCGAACCTCACCGACAAGCGTTTCCCGGGGAACCCGACCCGGTCCTACCGAACGACCGCGTCGCTGCGCGTCGTGGAGGAGATCACGGGCTGGGAGCGCCCTGCCCCCGAACTGGTCAGACACATTCGGGAGAGCGTCGCGGAGCTGGCCGAGCTCGGGATCGAAGCCATGGACGACTGACCCGTTGGTCACACCCACCAGCGATCGGCACCACTGCTAGCGCTGAGGCAGCTCACGCGCGACGCGGTAGTCCACGAGGAGATGGCCGCTCGGGGTGGCGGTGCTGCGGATCATCTCGAGCCGTAGGGGTGGCAGCCCGTCGAGCAGCCGCTCCCCGTCCTGGACGATCGTGGGTGCGATGACAAGGCTGAGCTCGTCGACGACATCCGCGGCCAGCAGCGTCCGGGTGACCGACATGCTGGCGTGGACGCCGATGTCGCCCCCCGGCGTGTCCTTGAGGTCTCGCACGAAGTCGACCAGCGGGCCCTCGATCACGTGGGCACTGCTCCACCCAGGTGCGAGCGGCGTCGAGGTGGCGACGTACTTCGTCACGGCGTTGATGAAGGAGGCGAAGGGCTCGATCTCGCTGCGTGGCCAGAAGCCAGCCCACTCCTCGTAGCTGCGGCGGCCCAGGATCACCGCGTCCTGCGTGGCGATGAGGTTGGCGAGGTGGGCGTCGCTCTCGTCGTCCCACGCGGCGAAGAACCGGTCGGGATCCTCGGCCACTCCGTCGAGGGACAACAGCTCGTAGGCGACGACCTTGCGCGAGGTCGCGACGTTGTCGTGCAGGTCAGGGTGTGACTGATCGAGACCCGAGTCCGGCTCCGTCATGGCGTCATCCTGCCCCGTCCGACCGTCCAGAAGTACCCGTCCAGAAGTACCCGTGCTCGGGCCGTCCGGCGGAGCCGTAGCGCGGGCGCAGCTCGGCGAGGCCCATCGCCACCAGCTGCTCGAGGTAGCGCCGGGCGCTGACCCGCGAGAGGCCGCAGCCGTTCGCGGCCTCCACCGCCGAGAGGTCTCCTCCGGCGTCACGCAGCGTCTCCCCCACCAGCTGCAGCGTGTGCCGCGACAGGCCCTTGGGCAGGTCGCGGTCCTCGCCGGGGCGGGGCCGGGAGGAGAGCAGGCGGTCGACCTCGTGCTGGTCTTGGACCGTGGCCTGCCGGGCGGACATCCGCTGCAGCTTGTCGCGCTGGGCGGCGTAGCTCTCCAGCCGCTCCCGGAAGACCCGGAGCGGGAACGGCTTGATCAGGTAGTCCGAGACACCGCCGGCCATCGCCGTACGCACGGTCTCGACCTCCCGGGCGGCGGTGATCGCCAGGATGTCCAGGTCGGCACCGTCGGGCCGGGCCCGGAGGCGGCGCAGCACCTCCAGCCCGGACATGTCGGGCAGGTGGATGTCGAGCAGCACCAGGTCGGGGTGCAGGTCCTCCACGGCCCGCAGTGCCTGGGCACCCGAGTGCGCCACCGCCACCACCGAGAATCCGGGGACGTTCTCGACGTAGGCCCGGTGCACCTCCGCGACCGCGAAGTCGTCGTCGACGACCAGCACCCGGATCTCTGCCTGCTCCCTCACGCGCCCACCGTCCTTGCCTGTCCGGCCGAGGAGCGTACGTCGGCAGGAAGAAGCACCTCGAAGACGGAGCCGCCCGCAGGGCGGTCCTCCACGGTGACCGAGCCGCCGCGGCGCGCGACGATGCGCGCCACCAGCGCCAGGCCGATGCCGCGACCCTGGTGGGCGTTGGTCGAGGCCTTGGTGCTGACACCGAGCTCGAAGATGCGCTCCCGCAGCCCGGACGGGACTCCGGGACCGTCGTCGCCGACGCGCACCAGGACGTCGCCTCCGGAGGAGTGACGCACGAGGAGCTCGACCAGACCACCGGGACCGCACGCCTCGAGGGCGTTGTCGACCAGGTTCGCGACGATCGTGACCACGTCGTCGCCGACCCCGTCGTCCATCTGGGAATCGGGGTCGAGCCGCAGCGTGATCCCCTGCTCGCGCGCGGTCGCGGTCTTGGCGAGAACCAGCGCCGCCACCGCCGGGTCACCGATGTGGCGCACCGTCGAGACGGTCACCGTGCCGCTGCCACCGCCGACCCGCTCGATGAAGCCCACGGCGTCGTCGCTGCGTCCGAGCTCGATCATCCCGGACAGGACGTGCAGGTTGTTGGAGAACTCGTGCGCCTGGGCTCGCAGCGCATCGGTGATCGTGCGTTGTCCTTCCAGGGCACGGAGAGCATCGGACAGCTCGGTCCGGTCGCGCAGCACCAGCACCCGGCCGACGTCGCGCCCGTCCACCCGGGCCGCGGTGCTGTTCACGACGAGCACCCGCTCCCCCACGAGGACCAGCCGGTCGGAGATGTTCTCCTCCAGCTGCAGCAGCGGCAGCAGGTCGTCCTGGTCGAGCACCTCGTCCGCGAGGCGACGGGTCGGATCATCCTCGAGCCCCAGCAGCCGCATCGCCTCGTCGTTGACGAGGGCGAGCCGTCCCCGGTCGTCGACGGCGACCACGCCCTCACGGATGCCGTGCAGCATCGCGTCCCGCGCCTGGAGCAGCTCGGCGATCTCCTCGGGCTCCAGGCCGTGGATGCGCCGGCGTACCAACCGGGTCACGATCACCGCGCCGAGGACCCCCACGAACGCGGCGCCGGTGAGCCACGCCACCAGGCGCGGCAGGACTCCCGAGAGGTCCGAGGTGAGCTCGCTCTCCAGGATGCCGACGGAGACCTGCCCCTCGACCTTGCCCGCCGCGTTCCGCACCGGCACCTTGGCGCGCAGCGAGACCCCCAGGGTCCCGGTCTCGGTCCCGACGAACTCCGCCCCGCCGAGGGCGATGCTGGGATCGGTCGAGACGCGCTGGCCGATCTTGTCCGGGTCGGGGTGGGAGTAGCGCACGCCCTTCTCGTCGGTGAACACCACGAACTCGGCGCCGGCCGACCTGCGCACCAGCTCTGCAAGCGGCTGCAGTTCCTCCGCCGGGTCGGCCGAGGCGTAGGCCTCGCGGACGGCCGGCTGGTCGGCCAGGCTGCGGGCCATCCCCAGCACGCGTCCGGCGTACGTGTCGCGGATCTGCTGCTGCTGGAGGTGGAAGGCGAGCATCCCGGCAGCCACCAGGACCGCGAGCACGATCGCGACCTGCATGGCCAACAGCTGTGCTGCCAGCGGGAACCGTCTTCTCACCCGGCCATGGTGCCGCACCCGCGACGTGTCGTGCATCACGACCAGAACGACCAGTACGACCGGTACGACCAGAGGGTGGCCGGACCACCTGCCCGCACCTAGCGTCCCCGGAGTGTCGTGCCCGTCACACTCCCCCCAACGAAAGGTCAGACCGATGGTCCTGTCCTCACTGAACACCCGCAAGGCCACCACCGGCCGGCGTCCCGTCCGCGCCCGCGCCGTCGCCGCCGCGCTCACCGCGGCCGCCCTCACCCTCTCTGCCTGCGGCAGCACCTCGTCCTCCTCCTCCTCCTCCGGCGGGGACGCGGACAAGGAGATCTCCCGGCTCCAGCTGATGGCCCCGGCCGACCCGGGCGGCGGCTGGGACGGCACCGCACGAGCGATGGCCTCGAGCATGGAGGGCGCCGGCCTGGTGAGGTCCACCCAGGTCAGCAACGTCCCGGGTGCCGGCGGCACCATCGGCCTGGCCCAGCTCGCCAACGAGAAGAGCGAGGAGTACCTGATGGTGATGGGGCTGGTCATGGTCGGCGCCATCGCCACCAACCAGTCCAAGGCGACCCTCGACGACGTCACGCCGATCGCCCGCCTCACCGCCGAGGACGAGATCATCGTGGTTCCCGCCAAGAGCCCGTACCAGACGATCAACGACCTCACCGACGACCTGAAGTCCAACGGCCGCAAGGTGGCCATCGCAGGCGGTTCCGCCGGCGGCACCGACCACATCGTGGCCGGGCTGCTGACCGAGGCAGCCGGTGCGACCCCCTCGGACCTGAACTACATCGCCTACTCCGGCGGCGGTGAGACCCTGGCCGCACTGCTGGGCAACAAGGTCTCGGCCGGCATCTCCGGGGTCAGCGAGTACGCCGAGCAGGTCAAGGCCGGCACCCTGCGCGCCCTGGCCGTGACCGGGCCCGAGCGGGTCGAGGGCATCGATGCCCCGACGCTGACCGAGTCGGGCATGGACATCGAGTTCATCAACTGGCGTGGGGTGGTCGCGCCCGCGGGTCTCTCCGAGGCCGCCACCGAAAGGCTGGTCAACCTGGTCACCGAGATGCACGACTCGCCCGAGTGGCAGAAGGCGCTGGAGACCAACGGCTGGGATGACACCTTCATGACCGGTGACGAGTTCGCCGACTTCATCACCGAGGAGCGCAAGGTGACCACCACCGTGCTGCAGGACCTCGGGCTCGTGAGCTGATCATGTCCGAACCTGCTGGAACCTCGTCGGGGACGGCGCGCGTCGCCGTCCCCGACCTGATCGTGTCCGTGGCGGTGATCCTCCTGGGCGCGGCGACGTTGTTCGGGGCGACCCGCATCACGGTGCCGCTGAGCTCCAACGTCGTCGGCCCGCGGGTCTTCCCGTACGCCGTCGGCGTCGTCCTCCTGCTCGCCGGGGCCTTCGTGATGGTCGACGCCCTGCGTGGCCGGCTCGGGGTCCCGGAGGAGGGCGAGGACATCGACGCCGATGCGAGCACCGACTGGGTCGCTCTGACCAAGATCTTCCTGGCCTTCGCCGTCCACATCGCGCTGGTCGACCTGATCGGCTGGGCGCTGGCCGGAGCACTGCTGTTCACGCTGGTCGCCTGGTCGTTGGGCGCCAACATCGGCCGGGCCGCGATCGCGGGGCTGATCCTGGGCTTCACGGTGCAGGCGCTGTTCGTCACCGCGCTCGGCGTCACCCTGCCCGCGGGCCCGTTCGAAGGGGTGAGCTTCCTCGATGGGTGACTTCGCCTCCCTGATGAACGGCTTCGCGGTCGCGCTGCAGCCGGCGTACCTGCTCTACGCCCTGATCGGGGTCACGCTGGGCACCGCCGTCGGCGTGCTCCCCGGCATCGGCCCCGCGATGACCGTGGCGCTGCTGCTGCCGCTGACCTACACCCTCGAGCCGACCGCGGCGTTCATCATGTTCGCCGGCATCTACTACGGCGGGATGTACGGCGGCTCCACGACCTCGATCCTGCTGAACACACCGGGTGAGTCCGCCTCGATCATCACCGCGCTCGAGGGCAACAAGATGGCCCGGGCCGGTCGAGGTGCGGCCGCGCTGGCCACGGCGGCGATCGGCTCGTTCGTGGCCGGCACCATCGCCACCATCGGGCTGACCATCGCGGCGCCGACCCTGGCCGACCTGGCTGTCAAGATCGGTCCGCCGGACTACGTGGCGCTCACCGTCGTCGCACTGCTCACGGTCTCGGCACTACTCGGCACCTCGGTCTCCCGAGGCGTCGCGGCGCTGAGCCTCGGCCTGCTGGTCGGCCTGATCGGCACCGACAGCCTGACCGGACAGCGTCGCTTCACCATGGACCTGCCCGTGCTCACCGACGGCATCGACGTGGTGACCTTCGCGGTCGGCGTCTTCGCCGTCGGCGAGGCGCTGTGGGTGGCCTCCCGGTTGCGGCACGGCCCGCTGAACATCATCCCGGTCAGCAAGGGCTGGATGACCCGCGACGACCTGCGCCGGTCCTGGAAGCCGTGGCTTCGTGGCACCGCCCTGGGCTTCCCGATCGGCGCGATGCCGGCCGGTGGCGCGGAGATCCCGACGTTCATGTCCTACGCGCTGGAGAAGAAGCTCTCCCCGCACAAGGAGGAGTTCGGCAAGGGCGCCATCGAGGGCGTCGCCGGCCCGGAGGCAGCCAACAACGCCTCCGCCGCCGGGGTGCTGGTCCCGCTGCTCACGCTCGGCCTGCCCACCTCGGCGACGGCGGCCGTGCTGATCGCGGCCTTCCAGACCTACGGCATCCAGCCGGGCCCGCTGCTGTTCAAGACCGAGGGCGCCTTGGTGTGGGCGCTGATCGCGAGCCTCTACATCGGCAACGTGATGCTGCTGCTGCTGAACCTGCCGCTCGTCGGGCTCTGGGTGAAGCTGCTGCAGGTGCCCCGGCCCTACTTGTACGCCGGGATCCTGATGTTCTCCGCGCTCGGCGGCTACGCCCTCAACGGCGTGCGCACCGACCTGTGGGTGCTGCTGGCGGTCGGCGTGCTCGGCTACCTGATGCGACGCTTCGGCTACCCGGTGGGCCCGGCCGTGATCGGGCTGATCCTCGGCCCGATCGCCGAGGAGCAGCTGCGCCGGACCCTGGCGATCAGCCAGGGCGACCCCTCCGCGCTGGTCTCCAGCCCGTTCGCCGGCACGGTCTACGCCCTGCTCGCGATCGGCGTCGTCGCCACAGTCGTCGTACGACGCCGGGGCCAGCGCAAGGTGCGCGAGATGGAGCGGGTCTAGTCGAGCAGCGAGTTCGGCTGGAAGGTCGCCCTTCGGTCCAGGTCATCCCTAGCCGGCCGGACGAACTCGAAGCCCGACGTCAGCACCAGCTGCCACCCGGGCGCCCGCGACCACAGGTCGCGGGCGCATTCGGGGTGCAGGGGCGGGAAGTGGAAGGCGTTGCGGCCGACCTCGAGCTCGGTCCCGAGGAACGCGACCGGCCGGCCGAGGCTGTCGCCGCAGCTGCCGCAGATCCTGCTCAGCGCACACTGCGTCACCCGACGTGGGTTCACACTCTCCAGCGAGGGACTCAGCGAGGCGGGACGGTCGTCGTACCCGCACACGAACGGCACCGTGTCCACGCTCACCCCGCGGCGCTGCGCATCCACGCCCCGGTCTCGGTACGCCGGACCGGGCGCTCGTCGTCGCGGCGACGACCTGGCGGCACCTCGGGTCCGTGCGGGCCGTCGGGCCGGTCGGAGCTGGTGAACCGGTTGGGCAGCGAGAGCTTCATGATCGTGCGCAGCGCCTGGCCGTACTGCCGGTGCAACGGCCCCGTGGTGTAGGGGATGCCGTACTTCTCGCACAGCGGACGCACGCGCTCGCTGATCTCGGAGTAGCGGTTGCTGGGCAGGTCGGGGAAGAGATGGTGCTCGATCTGGTAGCCCAGGTTGCCCGACATCACGTGCAGCAGCGGACCGCCGGTGAAGTTGGCCGAGCCGAGCATCTGGCGCAGGTACCACTCGGCGCGGGTCTCGTCCTCGACCTCGTCCTCGGTGAAGTGCAGCGCCCCGTCGGGGAAGTGGCCGCAGAAGATGATCATGTAGGACCACAGGTTGCGCATCAGGTTCGCGGTCGCGTTGGCGGTGGCCGTCTGCACGTAGGCCGGCCCGGTCAGCGCCGGGAAGAACAGGTAGTCCTTGCCGATCTGGCGCCGGATCTTGCGCCCGATCTGCTTGAGCTGCTTCTTCATCAGCTTGGGGTCCTTCTTGCCCTTGCGGATCGCCTCGATGTCGAGGTCGTGCAGGGCCACACCCCACTGGAACAACGAGGCGAGCAGCGCGTTGTAGACCGGCTGGCCGAGGTTGGCCGGGTGCCACTTCTGCTCGCGCGCCATCCGCAGCACGCCGTACCCGATGTCGTTGTCGAAGCCGAGGACGTTGGTGAACTGGTGGTGCACGTAGTTGTGCGAGTGCTTCCACTGCTCGGCCGGCTGGGCGGTGTCCCACTCCCAGGTGCTGGAGTGGATCTCGGGGTCGTTCATCCAGTCCCACTGGCCGTGCATGACGTTGTGGCCGATCTCCATGTTCTCCAGGATCTTGGCCACGCCGAGCATCGCGGCTCCGGCCACCCAGGCCCTGCGGTCGCGGCTGGCGAAGAGCGTCACCCGTCCGGCGACGGCAAGCCTGCGCTGGATGGTGATCATCCGGTTGATGTACGCCGCGTCGTCGTCACCGCGCGACTCCTCGATGTCGGCGCGAATCGCGTCGAGCTCGCGGCCGAGCTCCTCCACCTCCTCGGGGCTGAGGTGGGTGTACTCCTTCACGTCTGCGATGGCCATGGGGCTCCTCGGGTTCAGGTGACTCGGGTTCGGGTCTGGTCGGTTCAGATGTCGAGCGTGCAGTCACCGGCTGCTGCAGTGACGCAGGTCTGGATGCGTTCGTTGTGCCCGGAGATCTCCTCGCCACTGCGCAGGTCGCGGACCGCGCCCTCCACCAACGTGAGCGTGCAGGTGTGGCAGATCCCCATCCGGCAGCCGTAGGGCATGCCCACCCCGGCCTGCTCCCCCGCTTCCAGGATCGTGGTGGCGCCATCGGCGTCCTGGGTCTTGCCGGAGTTGGTGAAGGTGATGGTGCCGCCCTCGCCGCCATCGCCACCGAGCTCCAGGGTGAAGCGCTCCAGGTGGAGCATGTCCTCCAGATCGGCCTCGGCCCAGTGCTCCTCGCAGGCGTCGAGCATCGGGGCGGGGCCGCACGCCCAGGTCTCGCGCTCGCGCCAGTCGGGGCAGACCCGGTCGAGGTCGCTCATCTCGAGGATGCCGTCGGCGTCGGTGTGCTGCTCGTGCAGCCGCAGATCCTGGTGCTTGTCCACCATGGTGACCAGCTCGTCGCGGAAGATCATCCGCTCCCGGGTCGGTGAGCTGTAGGCCAGCACCACGTCGGGCATCGAGCCGCGCCGGTCCAGGGTGCGCATCATCGCCATCACCGGGGTGATCCCGCTGCCGGCGACCAGGAACAGGATCTTCTGCGGTGGCGGCTCGGGCAGCACGAAGTCACCGTTGGGCAGGGCCAGTCGCACGATGGTGCCGGGCGCCAGCCCGGAGACCAGGTGCTCGGAGAGAAAGCCCTCGGGCATCGCCCGGACGGTGATGGAGATCGTGCGACCGTTGCGCTGCGGCGGGGAGGAGACCGAGTAGGAGCGCCAGTGGTACTTGCCCTCGACCTGGATCCCGATCCCGACGTACTGCCCGGGACGGTGGTTGTAGCGCCACCCCCAGCCGGGCCGGATCACCAGCGTGGCGGCGTCGTCGGTCTCGGGGATCACCTTCTCGATGCGACCGCGCAGCTCGCGCGCGGTCCAGAGCGGGTTGACCAGGGAGAGGTAGTCGTCGGGGTGCAACGGTGTGGTGAGGCGGGAGCCGGCCTTGCGAACGGTGTCCCAGCTGAGATTCTGCGCGACCATGCCCGGCGACTCCCCGTGATCGGTGGACGAAGTACTGAGTGAACAGGTGTGCACTCGTTGTGTCAAGACCTCAGGAGTGCCCAGTTTGTCGATCCGATTACCTTAGGGACATGGAATACAAGGTCACCAAGAGCGACGCCGAGTGGCGCGCAGAGCTCTCCCCCGCCGAGTACCAGGTGCTGCGCCAGGCCGGCACCGAGGCCCCCTTCGTCGGCGAGTACACCGACACGAAGACCGAGGGCGTCTACACCTGTCGCGCCTGCGACGCCGAGCTGTTCCGCTCGGAGACCAAGTTCGAGTCCCACTGCGGCTGGCCGTCGTTCTACGCGCCCCTGGCCGAGGAGCGCGTGGAGTACGTCGAGGACCCCTCGATCCCCGGTCGTCCCCGGACCGAGGTCCGGTGCGCCAACTGCGGCTCCCACCTCGGGCACGTCTTCGAGGGCGAGGGCTACGGCACCCCCACCGACCAGCGCTACTGCATCAACTCCGTGTCGATGCGGCTCTCGCCGGCCGAGTAGGGCTCAGGGAGGCTGATCAGGGCAGGGCGCTGACCAGCTCGGTCGGCGTACGCCGGCGCCCGGTGTAGAACGGGACCTCCTCGCGCACGTGCCGGCGGGTCTCCGAACCGCGCAGGTGCCGCATCAGGTCGACGATCCGGTGCAGCTCGTCGGCCTCGAAGGCCAGGATCCACTCGTAGTCCCCGAGGGAGAAGCTGGCCACGGTGTTGGCCCGCACGTCGGGGTAGTCGCGTGCCATCTTGCCGTGCTCGGCGAGCAGGCGACGGCGCTCGGCGTCCTCGAGGAGGTACCACTCGTAGGACCGCACGAAGGGGTAGACGCTCACGTAGTCGTGGGCCTTCTCCTCGGCGAGGAACGCCGGGACGTGGCTCTTGTTGAACTCCGCGGGCCGGTGCAGCGCGACCTGCGACCACACCGGCGCGAGCCTGCGACCGAAGGCGGTCCGGCGCAACCGGTGGTAGGCGTCCTGCAGCTCCTCGACAGTCTCGGCGTGCCACCACACCATCAGGTCGGCGTCGGCGCGCATGCCGCCGAGGTCGTAGAGACCGCGCACGATCACGTCGTCGGCCTCGAGCTTGGCGAAGAGCTCCTCGATCTCGCTCGCCTCGCCGGCGCGGTCGGACTCCTCGCCGAGCACGTCCCGGAGGCTGAACACCGACCACATCGTGTAACGGATGACGTTGTTGAGGTCGCGAGCCTTCTTCACGGGAATGCGGGTCATGCACCCATTCTGACAACCGGACCATGGGCGGGCCGGTGCGGGGCGTTCATCTGCGACGTCTCGGCGGGATCTGGGCGTCTGTTTGCGACGTCTCGGCGGGGAGGTCGGCGGGGAGGTCGGCGAGGATCTTGGCCACGGCTCGCTCGGCGGCGTTGATGCAGGCGGGGATCCCGAGGCCGTCGTACGCCGAGCCGCAGACCGCGAGCCCGGGCAGGCCTTCCAGCTCCTCGCGGACGCTGGCCACCCGATCGAGGTGACCGACGGCGTACTGCGGCAGTGCACCTCCCCAGCGCTGGACGTGGCTGTCGACCGGCCGGACCGACAGCCCGATCGCGTCGACCAGGTCGCCGAGCGCGATCTCGACCAGCTCCTCGTCGGTGCGCTGCAGCGCCTGCTCCTCGCGGTGCCGGCCGAGCGAGCAGCGCATCAGCACGACGCCGCCCTCGATGCCCTCCCCTGCCTCGCGGACCCAGTCCCACTTGGCGAAGGAGAAGGTCGCGGCCTTGACCGAGCGTCGATCCACCGGCGGCACCAGGAAGCCCGACCCGGCCACCGCAGGGAAGGCGTGCGCAGCGAAGGCCAGGGTGACGATCGCCATCGAGGCGTAGTCGATCCGTGCGAGCGTCAGCGCCGCGACCGGCGCGACGTCGCTGAGCAGGCGAGCCGTCGCCGTCGCGGGGGTCGCCAGCACCACGGCGTCGAACTGGAGCACCTCGGGGTCGTGGGTCGAGCCCACCACCAGGTTCCAGCCGCCGCCGGGACGACGAGCCAGGTCGCGCACGGTCGCACCGGTGCGGACCTCGGCGGCCGCGGCCTTCGCCAGCGCCTTCGCCAGCGCCTCCGGCAGCCGCGCCACCCCGCCGCGCAGGCCGGCGAACACCGGCACCGCCGGCTGGTCCGGGTCGGGCAGCGGGGTCACTGCCGCGGCGGCGCGGGTCAGCGACCGGTCCCGCTCGAGCAGGGCGACGACCTGGGGCACAGCGGCCCGGGCGGAGATCTCACGCGCGTGGCCGGCGTACACCCCGCCGAGCAGTGGCTCGACGAGCCGGTCGACGACCTCCTTGCCCAGCCGTTCCTCGACCAGGTCACCGACGCTGATGTCGCTGTCGCCCAGCTCCGTGGCGGGAAGGACGGTGTCCAGGGCGGCGCGGGCCAGCCCCCTGGCCGAGATCACCCCGTCGAGGGCGCGCAGGTCGAGCGGGACGCCCATCATCGTGCGCGGCATCGGAGCCAGCCGTCCGCGCGTCCAGAGGTTGGCGGTGGTGGTGGCCGGGTGGACGAGCTCCTCACCCAGTCCGATCTCCTCGACGAGGTCGACCGCCTCCGGACGGCGATGCAGCATCGCCTCCGCCCCGACGTCGACCAGCACTCCGCCCACCTCGACCCGGTGCAGGCTGCCGCCGATCCGTGGGCTGGCCTCGAGCACCGTGATCTCGAGCTCCGGGCGCTCGACGCTCAACCGGTGGGCGGCTGCCAGGCCCGAGACGCCACCGCCGACAACCGCGACGCGCAGGGCGGGAGGGTTCACAGGCACGCTTCTGGGCACCCGCCCAGCGTGGCACACCGCGCCCTGCGCAGCCGCGCCGGGAACCGGGGGCGTCGCGCCCGCGTCTCATGCCCATGACGTCGATGCGCGGGCCGCGTGTGGCCACCCTGGTGCTGCTCCCCCTGCTGCTTGTCCCGGCCGCCTGCGGTCTGGGGAACAGCGACGACGCCGGCGGTACCGCGTCGACCAGCGCCTCGCGGGACGCGACTGGTTCCGACGCCGGCCTGGGCATCTCCGAAGGCGGTGACGGCCGCACCACCGCCGAGCGCGCCGCCACCGACCGGGACACCACCGCGGCGCTCACCCGTGCCGTGATCTCGACCGGGGAGATCTCGCTGCACGGCGCTTCGGTGGCTCAGTTGCGCACCGACCTGCATCGCCTGGTCAACGGCTGGAAGGGCACCATCGCCGACGAGCAGACCGACACCGACCGTCGCGGCGAGCCGCGCGACTCCTCGATGACGCTGCGGGTGCCCAGCTCCGCCTTCGACGAGGCCATGGCTGCCATCGCCGGTCTCGGCACGCTGGAGCACCAGAGCCGCACCGCCGAGGACGTGACCACGCAGGTGATCGACAACGACGCCCGAGTCCGTGCCGCCGAGCGCAGCATCCGTCAGATCGAGCTGCTGCTCTCCCGGGCCGAGAAGATCGGCGACATCATCGCGATCGAGTCGAACCTCTCGCGCCGTCAGGCCGACCTCGACTCCCTGAAGCAGCAACAGGCCTTCCTCGCCGACCAGACCTCCATGAGCACGATCAACGTCCACCTCACCCGCACCGACTCGATCGCCGGTGAGCGCGATGCCCGCGGCTTCCTCGCCGGGCTGCGCGAGGGTTGGTCAGCACTGCGGTCGGCGACGGTCACCCTGGTCACGGCGTTCGGCGCGGTGCTGCCCTTCGGCGCGACGCTCGCCCTGGTCGGCGTACCCGTCTGGATGCTGGTACGCCGTCGCCGGCACCCTGCTCCCCCGGCGCCCGTCGAGGCCTGAGGTGGTGGGAGTTCACCCAGGACCGCCGCGCCGCCGCGTGCACTGCCCTGTCGCGCCATAGCCTCCGCAGGTGCAGCGGTGATGCTCGGCGCGCTCAGCAGTCTTGGCGCGGTGTTCTACTTCCTGGCCAACACCTGAGCCTGGGGGCTTGGTCGGTTCGGTTCGGACCACCGCGCGGTCCGCGGGGCTCAGCCGTCGGGTGGTGGTCTTCCGCCCGCGTGGCGGTGTGTGTCG
>CAWAJE010000037.1:0-71866 GCA_963782215.1 uncultured Actinomycetota bacterium
GATCATTTTGGGGTTCTCGCGCTCGGCCGGCGTCATCGACTGGATGATCGCCTGGATCCGGTCGATCTCGCGCTCGTCGAAGTTCTCGAGCTGGTCGCGGAACTGCCCCATCCCGGGCAGCATCCCGAGCATCTTGGTCAGCGACCCCATCTTGCGGATCTGCTGCATCTGCTCGAGAAAGTCGTCGAGGGTGAAGTTGCCGTCCTGCATCTTCGCCGCGGACTTGGCGGCCGTGTCGGCGTCGAAGGTCTTCTCGGCCTGCTCGATCAGGGTGAGCAGGTCACCCATGTCGAGGATGCGCGAGGCCATCCGGTCGGGGTGGAAGAGGTCGAAGTCGGTGAGCTTCTCCCCCGCCGAGGCGAACATCACCGGCTTGCCGGTCATCTTCGCGATCGACAGGGCGGCGCCACCTCGGGCATCGCCGTCGAGCTTGGTGAGTACGACGCCGTCGTACCCGACCCCGTCGAGGAAGGCCTGCGCGGTGTTGACCGCGTCCTGGCCGATCATCGCGTCGACGACGAACAGCACCTCGTCGGGGTTGACCGCGTCACGGATGTCGGAGGCCTGCTGCATCAGCTCGGCGTCGATGCCGAGGCGACCGGCGGTGTCGACGATGACGACGTCGTGCAGCGTGCGGCGGGCCTCCTCGACGCCACCGCGGGCCACGGCGACCGGGTCACCGACGCCGTTGCCGGGCTGCGGGGCGTAGACCGTGACCCCGGCGCGCTCGCCGTTGACCTGGAGCTGCTTGACCGCGTTGGGACGCTGCAGGTCGGCGGCGACGAGCATCGGGCTCTTGCCCTGGTCCTTGAGCCACAGCGCGAGCTTGGCCGCGAGCGTGGTCTTGCCCGCGCCCTGGAGGCCGGCGAGCATGATCACGGTGGGCGGGTTCTTCGCGAACCGCAGCCGCCGGGTCTCCCCGCCGAGGATGCCGACGAGCTCCTCGTTGACGATCTTGATGACCTGCTGGGCGGGGTTCAGCGCCCCGCTGACCTCGGCCCCGCGTGCACGCTCCTTGATGGCGGCGACGAAGTCCTTGACGACAGGGAGCGCGACGTCGGCCTCGAGCAGGGCAAGACGGATCTCGCGCGCCGTGGCGTCGATGTCGGCTTCGGAGAGCTTCCCCTTGCCGCGGAGGTTCTTGAAGGTGTCGGAAAGTCGATCAGACAGGGTGGAGAACACGTGTGGAGTTCCTCGGCTGGATGGTCAGGACCGGAACGACCAAGGGTAGCCGCACCGCTGCGCGACCTCTCAGTCCGCTGCGAAGGCGCCGCGCAGCGCCTCGCGCACCGCGTGCGCCACCGACGCGGCGCGCTCCTCCGCCAGCACGCCGGCGCTCGCCTCCTGGACGTAGAAGACGTCCACCGCCTGGGGCCCCAGGGTGGAGACGTGCGCCGAGCGCACCGAGACCCCCATCGCGGCCAGGGCCGTGCACACGGTGTGGATCAGGCCGGGCCGGTCGGCGCTGCGCACCTCGATCACGGTGGCGCTTGGCGACGCTTCGGGGCGTACGGCGACCGAGGGCTCCAGCGTGACGGGCGCACCGCGTCCCAGCCTGGCCGCCACGTCGATGCGACCGTCCACGACCGCCTCGAGCCGCTGGCGCATCACGACGTCGTCGAGACCGGTCTCGGCCACCTCCCACACCGAGACGCCGAACCCCTCCTGGGTGAAGGCGCGCGCGGCCCGCACGGGCGCCTTCTGCAGCGCCAGCACGGCCGCCGCGTCGGCCAGCAGCCCGATCCGGTCCCGGCCCACCACCGTCACCTGGGAGCCGTCCGGGCCCTCCACCGCGACGACCGACACCGCGTCGGGGTCCTCGAGGACGCGGCTCGGCAGCGCGATGTCGACCTCCGGCTCGTGGCTCAACGGCTCCTCGGCGAGCACGGCCGCGGTCCGGCGTACCAGCGTCGCCACCAGGGAGGCGCGCCACTTCGTCCACGCCTTCTCCGAGGTCGCCCGGGCGTCGGCCTCGGTCAGGGCCGCCAGCAGCTCGAGCTCCTCGCGGTCCTGCACGTGCCGGGTGACCGTCTCGACGGTCGCCGGGTCGTCGGGGTCGCGCATCGTCGCGGTCTCCGGGAGCAGCAGGTGCCAGCGGACCAGGGTGCCGACGAGCTCGACCTCGCGCTCGTCGAAGCCGATCCGCTGGGCGATGGCGCGCGCGATCGGCTCCCCCGCGACGCAGTGCTCGGTGAGCTGGCCCTTGCCGATGTCGTGCAACAGCGCTGCGACCATCAGCACGTCCGGGCGAGCCACTCGGCGGATCAGGTGCGCCGCCTCCACGCAGGTCTCCACGAGGTGCCGGTCCACGGTGAAGCGGTGCACCACCGAGGCGTGCGGAAGCAGCCGCACCCGCTCCCACTCGGGCAGGATCAGCTCCAGCGCACCGGTCTCGTCCAGGGTCTCCCAGACTTCCTGGAGACCGGGGCCGGCAGCGAGCAGGCGCACGAACAGGTCGCGCGCGCCCGGCGGCCAGGGGTCGCTGAGCGCAGCCCCCTCCCGGGCCAGCCGCGCGGCCGTCGGGGGCGAGAGCACCAGGTCACGCTCCGCCGCTTCCGCCGCGGCCCGCAGCAGGAGCAGCGGATCGGTGGCCGGGCTGGCTCCCACGTCGAGGACGACCTCCTCGTAGGAGATGGCGACGCCGTCGGCGACCGGCTCCAGCCTGGGTCGCCGCGACCCGGTCGCGCTGGGACGGCGCTGCACGGCCTCCGCCCGGCGCCAGGCCAGCCGGGAGACATGGGTCAGCCGACGCGCGAGGCCCCGGGTGTGCCGCTGCGCGGCGGTGCCGTCCTCGAGACCGAGCACCCCGGCGATGTCCTCCCAGTACTCCGGCGCGACCTTGTCGGTGCCGCGCCCGGCCACCGCGTGCAGGGCGTCCCGCACGTCGAGCAGCGCCCGGCGGCATCCCTCCAGCTCCGCATGGGGTACGTCGACGAGCCAGCTGGCCACCAGCGCCTTGAGCACGGTCGCGTCGCGCAGGCCGCCGACCGACTCCTTGAGGTCGGGGACCGAGGCGTGGGCCAGCTCGCCGTTGGCACGGCCTCGGGTGGCGACGAGCTGGTGCAGCTCGCCGAGGCGGGTGCGCGCGTCGCGCCGCCACTGGTTGAGCACGGCCGAGCGCAGGCGCAGGGTCAGGTTCGGGTCGCCGGCCAGGTGGCGCACGTCGAGCATGCCGGTGGCCACCCGCAGGTCCGCCGCGGCCTGCTCGAGCACCTGCTGCGGCGTACGCACGGAGTGGTCGATGTTGGCCCCGGAGTCCCACAGCGGATACCAGACCAGGCCGGCCCACTCCCCCATCTCGATGTCCGCGTCGTGGACCAGCACCACGTCGAGGTCGCTGTAGGGAGCCAGCTCCTCACGGCCGTAGCCACCCACGGCGACCAGGGCGACCCCGACCTCGGGGCAGCCGGTCGAGGCGTAGGCACCCGCGCAGAGCTCGTCGGCGGCACGCGTCCGCTCGGCGCGCTCCGCAGCGGTCACCCGGGGTCCTAGATCGCGGACTGGTCGCGGTCGCCGGTGCGCACCCGCACGACGCTCTCGACGGGGGTGACCCAGACCTTGCCGTCCCCGATCCGGCCGGTCGCGGCGGCGCCCACGATCGCGTCCGTCACGGCCTGCACGTCGGCGTCGTCGAGGACGATCTCCAGGCGGACCTTGGGCACCAGCGAGATGTCGTACTCGGCCCCGCGGTAGACCTCGGTGTGCCCCTTCTGCCGGCCGTAGCCGCTGACCTCGCTGACGGTCATGCCGGTGACGCCCACCCCCTCGAGGGCGGAGCGGACGTCTTCCCACTTGTGCGGCTTGATCACTGCGGTGACGATCTTCATGGGTCCAGTCTCTCTCTAGTCGTTCCGGTCGCCGGGCTCCGGCCGAGCGGCGAACGGCCCGGTGGTCGCCTTGGGTGGGGTGAAGCTCCCGCTGCTGCGGGTTCCGGCAGTCGAGTGCAGGTCGTACGCCGTCTCGGCGTGGATGTTCAGGTCGATCCCGCTGACCTCGTGCTCCTCGCCGATCCGGAAGCCCATCAGCCGGTGCACAGCGAGCGCGATCACCCCGGAGACGACGAAGGCGTAGACGAACACGACCACCGACCCGAGCAGCTGCTTGCCGAGCTGGTCGACGCCGCCGCCGTAGAGCAGCCCGTCCACACCGGTCGGCGCGTCCGCCGTCGCGAGCAGGCCGATCGCGATCGTGCCGACCAGGCCGCCGACGAGGTGCACGCCGACCACGTCGAGCGAGTCGTCGTACCGGTAGCGGTACTTGAGGCCGACGGCCAGTGCGCAGACGACGCCGGCCAGCAGGCCGATCGCCAGCGCGCCCAGGGGCGAGACCGACCCACCGCTCGGCGTGATCGCCACCAGTCCGGCCACCATCCCGGAGGCGGCACCGAGGGTCGTCGCGTGACCGTCGCGGAAGCGCTCCAGCACCAGCCAGCCGATCGAGCCGGCCGCGGCGGCGCAGGTCGTGGTCACGAAGACCACCGCTGCAGCGTGGTTGGCCCCGAGCGCGGACCCGGCGTTGAAGCCGTACCAGCCGAACCACAGCAGGCCGGCTCCCAGCATCACCAGCGTCAGGTTGTGCGGTCGCATCGGGTCCTTGCCGAAGCCGACCCGGGTGCCCACCACCAGCGCCAGTGCGAGGGCCGAGGCGCCGGAGGTGATCTCGACCGGCATCCCGCCGGCGAAGTCGAGCACACCGACCGTGTTCACCAGCCAGCCGCCGACGTGGCCGTCCCGGTCGACGTCGAAGACCCAGTGCGCCACAGGCGCGTAGACGAGCACCGTCCACACCGAGACGAAGACGATCCAGGCGCCGAAGCGCGCTCGGTCCGCGATCGCACCGGAGACCAGCGCGCCGGTGATCACGCAGAACAGGCCCTGGAAGATCGCGAACAGGATCAACGGGACGCTGAGCCAGCTCTCACCTCCCTCGGCGACCAACGACTGGAGTCCGAGATACTGCACCGGATCACCGACCAGTCCGAGGCCGAGGTCGTCACCGAAGGCGAGCGAGTAGCCGACGAGGACCCAGACGACCACGATGGCGGCGAGCGCCCCGAAGGTCATCATCATCATGTTCAGCACGCTCTTGGAGCGGACCATGCCGCCGTAGAACAGCGCGAGCCCGGGCGCCATGAGCAGCACCAGCGCAGAGGCCGCGAGCAGCCACGCGGTGTCGCCGGTGTCGAGCGGGGTGGTCGCGAGCGGGAGCGCATGGGCGACCAGGCCGTGGTGAGCGGTCAGGGTGGTCATGGGGCGCAACTGTCCCGGCACCAGGTTTCCTCGGACGGCACCCGGCGTTTCGGTCAGGTCACGACATCGGCTCAGATGTTTCGGGCGCGTTACGCCGGGTGGCGAGCCCTGTGAGCCCGCCACCCGGCGTACGCCGTCGTCCCCCCCTAGATCGCGGCCTCGTCCCTGTCCCCGGTACGGACCCGGACGACGCTGTCGACCGGCGCGACCCAGACCTTGCCGTCACCGATCCGACCGGTCTGCGCGGCCTTGACGATGATGCCGGCCACGTCCTCCACGTCGTTGTCGTCGGCGAGGATCTCGATCCTGATCTTCGGCACCAGGGCGATGTCGTACTCCGCGCCCCGGTAGACCTCGGTGTGGCCCTTCTGCCGGCCGTAGCCGCTGACCTCACTGACGGTCATCCCGGTCACCCCGAAGCTCTCCAGGGCGGACCTGACCTCTTCCCACTTGTGCGGCTTGATCACCGCGGTCACGAGCTTCATGCGTTGACCCCTCTCGCCTCGGCGTCGGCCTGGTCGGTGGCACTGACGGTCGCGCTCGCCTTGTGGCCGAGCACTCCTGCACCACTGGAACGGGCGATGAAGTCGTAGGCGGTCTCGCTGTGCTCGGTGAAGTCGACACCGGCGACCTCGTCCTCGTCCTCGATCCGGAAGCCGATCGTCTTGGAGATCGCGGTGCCGATCACCAGGGTGAGGAGGAAGGAGTAGAGCAGCACTGCTCCGGCGCCCACGGTCTGGCGCCACAGCTGGTCGAAGCCACCGCCGTAGAGCAGCCCGTCGACGCCCGCAGGAGCCGACGCGGTGGCCAGCAGGCCGATCGCGATGGTGCCGAACAGTCCGCCGACGAGGTGGACGCCCACGACGTCGAGCGAGTCGTCGATGCCGAAGCGGTACTTCAGGCCGACCGCGAGGGCGCACAGGATGCCGGCGACGAAGCCGAGCACGAGGGCACCCATCGGGCTCACCGCGGAGCAGGCCGGGGTGATCGCGACCAGGCCGGCCACCACTCCCGAGGCGGCACCGAGCGAGGTCGGGTGACCGTCGCGCAGCTTCTCCACGAGCAACCAGCCCAGGGTGGCTGCCGCGGTGGCGGCCAGGGTGTTGATCCAGGCCACGGCGGCGACCGAGTTCGCCCCCAGCGCGGACCCGGCGTTGAAGCCGAACCAGCCGAACCAGAGCAGGCCGGCACCGATCATCACCAGCGGCAGGTTGTGCGGCCGCATCGGGTCACGCTGCCAGCCGACCCGCTTGCCGAGCACGATCGCCAGCGCCAGACCCGCGGCACCGGCATTGATGTGCACCGCCGTACCGCCCGCGAAGTCGATCGCGGCCAGCTTGTTGGCGATCCAGCCACCGACCGGAGCGGTGCCCTCGTCGAAGGAGAACACCCAGTGCGCGACCGGGAAGTAGACCACCGTGGCCCAGATGCCGGCGAACAGCAGCCAGGGGCCGAAGCGGGCGCGGTCGGCGATGGCACCGGAGATCAGCGCCACCGTGATGATCGCGAACACGGCCTGGAAGCCGACGAACGCGAGGGCGGGGATGGTGAAGACCAGGGCCTTGTCGCTCATCAGGCCCTGCAGCCCGAAGAACTCGCTGGGGTCGCCGAGCAGGCCGCCCCCCACGTCGTTGCCGAAGGCCATCGAGTAGCCGTAGACCACCCACAGCACTCCGATCAGCGCCAGGGCGCCGAAGCTCATCATCATCATGTTCAGCACGCTCTTCGCGCGGACCATGCCGCCGTAGAACAGGGCCAGGCCGGGCGTCATCAGCAGCACGAGTGCCGCCGACGTCAAGACCCAGGCAGTGTCGCCGGTATCCATGGAACCTCCAGGGGTGAGTTGCACATCTGGGCCGCAGGCAGCGATCGCGACGACGATGTCGCCGTGCCCCGGCCGGTGCGACCACTCTCGGCGGCCGAGATTTCGCTCGACGGCCGTCCTTGTTGCGGGGAGGTCACGTTCGGCCCTGCTTTGTTACGGGCGAGTGAATTTGACAAATCCCTAGAAAACCTCAACAACCGGACAAAACGCTTCTATGCTCTGCCTTGTGACCGCCAGCATCGTGAGCCCCGCGCCGACGAGCCTCCCCCCGCCCCCCGAAGGGCGCCGCAAGCGCGGCCGCCCCCGGGACCCCGGCGCCGACGGCAGGATCCTCGCGGCCGCGTCCTCGCTGATCCTGATGCGCGGCTTCGACAGCATGACCGTGGACGAGGTCGCCAGCACCGCAGGCGTCGGCAAGGCCACCGTCTACCGCCGCTGGTCGCGCAAGGAAGACCTCGCGGTGGCTGCGATGGAGCAGCTCTACCGCGACGAGATGCCGCCGCCGGACACCGGTTCTATCCGTGGTGACCTGGCAGCGACGTACACCAACGTGCTCGCCTTCGTGAACTCCAGCGCCGGCGCCGACTACGTGCGTACGACGATCAAGGAGTCCATGCGCGACTCCCGCATCGCCTCGCTCTACCGTTCGGCCGGTGAGCGCGCCGAGCAGGGCGTGGTCGGGGTCTTCGAGCGTGCCATCGAGCGTGGCGAGGTCCGCAAGGACATCCACCTCGGGGCAGCCGTGCAGTTCCTCAGCGCACTGGTGACCGCCCGTGCCGTCAGCGGTCAGCCGATGCCGGGCCAGGACGAGATCGGCCAGCTGGTCGACTTCGTGCTGCACGGGATCAGCACCAGGTAGGAGCCGCGCCGGCGTCCTCGCCGGAGCGGCTCACCGGTCAGGTCACTCCTGGCCGAGCAGGGCGTCGACGAACGACTCCGGGTCGAACGGCGCCAGGTCGTCGGCACCCTCGCCGACCCCGACCAGCTTGACCGGGACTCCGAGCTCACGCTGCACGGCGACCACGATGCCGCCCTTGGCAGAGCCGTCGAGCTTGGTCAGGACGATGCCGGTCACCTCGACGACCTCGCGGAAGACCCGCGCCTGCACCAGGCCGTTCTGACCCGTGGTCGCGTCGAGGACCAGCAGCACCTCGGTGACCGGAGCCTGCTTCTCGATCACCCGCTTGACCTTGCCGAGCTCGTCCATCAGCCCGGCCTTGTTCTGCAGCCGGCCGGCCGTGTCGACCACCACCACGTCCACCCCGCGCTCGATGCCGGCGCGGACCGACTCGAAGGCGACGCTGGCCGGGTCGCTGCCCTCGGGGCCGGTGATGACGTCGACGCCGACGCGCTCGCCCCAGGTGCTCAGCTGCTCGGTCGCGGCGGCCCGGAAGGTGTCGGCCGCGCCCAGCACGACCGAGCGGTCCTCGGCGACCAGGACCCGGGCGAGCTTGCCGACCGACGTGGTCTTGCCAGCCCCGTTGACCCCGACGACGAGCACGATGCCCGGCTTGCCGTCCTGGCCACGCACGGCGAGGCGGCGGTCCATGGTCGGGTCGACGAGCGCCAGCAGCTCCTCGCGCAGCACGGTGTGGGCGTCGGTGGCCGACGCACCCTCGATGCGCAGCCGCGTGCGCAGCTTGCCCACCAGCTCCTGCGTGGGCGCGACACCGACGTCGGCGGTGATCAGGGTGTCCTCGATCTCCTCCCAGGTGTCCTCGTCGAGCCGGTCCCGGGAGAGCAGGAGCAGCAGCCCGCGGCCCAGGCCACCCTGGGAGCGGGAGAGCCGCTGGCGCAGCCGGACCAGCCGGCTCGCCGTACCCTCCGGGCGCTCGAGGGTGGGGGCCGTCGCCGGCGGCTCGAGTGTCTCGACCGGGGCCGAGGGGGCTGAGGGCGCCTCCGTCGAGGGGCGCTCCTCGGTGATCGTGCCACCGGGGGCGCCGCGCGGCGGCTCGGGCGGCCGTGGCTGGCGCCGCCCGTTGACCAGGGCCACCAGGCCGACGACCAGGCCCACCACGGCGATCGCGACGGCGAGGATCACGAAGATCAAGATGGAACTCATGGGTCGATCCAATCAAACATCCCGGGACGGGAGCTCAGCGGTGGGCGTCGGCGCTCTCGGGCTCGCGCACGTCGAGAGTCGGCAGCGACTCCACGCCGCGGCGCATCGCCTCCCCCAGCTGGGGGTAGACCGGCGTCTCCTCACCCCGGTAGGGATAGGCGACGTAGACGATGACCGCCGCCGCCAGGAGCAGGATGAGCAGCAGGGCGAGCACGATGGCGAGCATCGGAGAATCCTTCGTCGTGGAGAGATGAGCCGGCAGGCCCGCACGGGTCACGCCCGGGGTCACGCCCGGGGTCACTGCCTCAGCAAGGGTACGACGGCTGCGCGGATCTCCCCCGGCAGGGGGGTCGTCCCCCGGGGCCCGGAGCCGGTGTTCTCGACGTAGACGTGCACGAACCTGCCCTCGGCCGCTGCCTGCGCCCCTTCGCCCTCCGGGTCGCCCTGGAACAGGCCGATCCGGTAGATCACCGAGGAGGTGCCGACCTTGTCGACCACCAGGCCCAGGTCGACCGGCCGCGGGTAGCCGATCTCGCGGAAGTAGCGGCACCCGACCTCGGCGACCACCCCGATCGCGGGCAGCGAGCGGATGTCGACGCCGGTGGCCTCGGCGAGGTGGGCGTTGACGGCCGTGTCGATCAGCTCGAAGTAGCGGGCGTTGTTCATGTGCCCGTAGACGTCGTCGTCGGCCCAGCGGGTGGTCGCCTGGCGCCAGGCGACGTAGTCGGCGCGCGCCGGTGCCGTAGGCCGATCGCTCACGCGGACTCCTGCTCGCGCAGGCGCTGGCTGATCACGGCCGAGACGCCGTCACCGCGCATGGTCACGCCGTACAGCGCGTCCCCGACCTCCATCGTGCGCTTCTGGTGGGTGATCACCAGCAGCTGCGAGGTCTCGCGCAGCTCCTCGTAGATCTGCAGCAGGCGCCCCAGGTTGGTGTCGTCGAGGGCGGCCTCGACCTCGTCGAGGATGTAGAACGGCGACGGTCGGGCCTTGAACAGCGCCACCAGGAACGCGACCGCCACCAGGGAGCGCTCGCCACCGGAGAGCAGCGAGAGCCGCTTGACCTTCTTGCCCGGTGGCCTCGCCTCGACCTCCACGCCGGTGACCAGCATGTTGCTCGGGTCGGTGAGCACCAGGCGGCCCTCTCCGCCGGGGAAGAGCCGTTCGAAGGTCGAGTCGAAGGCCTTGCTGACGTCGGCGAACGCCTCGGTGAAGACCTGCTCGACGCGGTCGTCGACCTCGCGGACGATGTCGAGCAGGTCCTTGCGGGTACGTCGCAGGTCCTCGAGCTGCTCGGTGAGGAACTTGTGCCGCTCCTCGAGCGCGGAGAACTCCTCCAGCGCGAGCGGGTTGATCCGACCCAGCTGGGCTAGCGAGCGCTCGGCGCTGCGCAGCCGCTTGGACTGGTGCTCGCGGTCGAAGGGCACCGGCTCGGGGACCGGCTCCCCCTCGGCAACCTCGCCGGTGAAGGGCACCAGCTGGTCGGGGCCGTACTCGTTCACCAGGCCGGCGGCGTCCAGGCCGAGCTCCTCCAGGGCGCGCTCCTCGAGCTGCTCGATCCGCATCCGCTGCTGGGTGCGGGCCATCTCGTCGCGGTGGACGGTGTTGACCAGCTCGTCGAGGTCGCGGCCCAGGTCACGCAGCTGCTCGCGCGACTCACGCAGTGCCTGTTCGCGGCCGGTCCGACCCTGCTCCACCCGGGCGCGATCGGCTGCCGCAACGGCGACGGACTCCTCAAGCCGGGCGAGCACCATGGCCACACCGCGTCCCACGGCCTCCCCCACCCGACCCTCGTGAGCGAGCTGCTCGCGACGGGCGATGGCCGCGGCACGGGCGTCCCGCTCCTGGCGTGCTGCCCGAACCAGCGAGTCGGCGCGACCGTGCAGCGCACGGGCCCGCTCCTCGCCGGTCCGCAGCGCAAGCCGGGCCTCCATCTCCGTGGCCCGCGACGTGCGGGACTCCTCCGCGAGGCGTTCCCGCTCGCTGGTGTCGGGCTCCTCCTCGGGCGCGTCCTCGGCGGCGGCGAGCCGTGCCTCGAGCTCCGCGAGGCCCTCAAGGTCCTTGTCGCGCGCGATCCGGGCACCTTCGATGGCCTGGTCGAGGCGCGCGGCCTCGGCGCGGGCGTTGCGGGCCTGGGAGCCGTACTGGCCGAGCTCCTCGGCGACCGCGGCCAGGGTGGCGTCGGACTCGTGCAGCCTGGCCAGCGCCACGTCGACGCGGCGACGCGCGTCCTCCCGCTCGCTCTCCAGGGTGGCGACGTCGAAGCCGAGCCGCTCCACGGTGTGGACCGCGGCCGTGAGCTTCTCGGTGGCGTCGTCGACCGCGGCCTGCACCTCGATCAGGCTGGGCTGGCTGGAGGACCCGCCCGAGGCGAAGTGGGCGCCGAGCAGGTCTCCGTCGAGGGTCACGGCCGTCACGTCGGGGGTGTCGCGCACCAGCGTGCGCGCCGCTGCGAGGTCGTCGACCACGGCCACCTTGAACAGCAACCGGGCCAGGGCCCCCCGCAGCTCGGCCGGGCACTCCACGACATCCATCGCGTAGACCGCCGCCACTGGCAGTCCCGGCCAGGCGGCGTCGTCGACGCCACCCCCGCCGAGCAGGATCCCCGAGCGACCCAGGTCGCTGTCCTTGAGGTGCTCGATCGCGCCGACCGCGGCGTCGACGTCGTGCACGGCGACCGCGTCGGCGGCACTGCCCAGGGCACCGGCCACCGCCGCCTCGTAGCCCGACCGGACGCTCAGCAGCGCGGCGACCGAGCCCAGCAGGCCGCTCATCGAGTCGGTGGCGGCGAGCAGCGCGCCGGCGCCGTCCTTGCGGTTCAGCCCGAGCTCGAGGGCCTCCTTGCGGGCGGCCAGGGAGGACCGGTCCCGGTCTGCCCCGGTGAGCTCCTCGCGGAGCTTGGCCAGCCGGTCCTCGATGTCGGCGAGCAACGAGCTCGCGGCCTCGTGCTCGGCGTCGAGTCCCTCCTCACCGGCGTCGAGGCCGGCGACGCGTGACTCCAGGGAGGTGAAGTCCTGCTGGGCCCGGTCGGCACGGGCCACTGCGGCCACGCGGGCGTCGGTCAGTCGACCGATCTCCTCCTCGGCAGCGGCGGCGCGGCTGCGGAGTCCGTTGACCTGCCCGTGCAGCCGGGCCATGCCCTCGCGGCGGTCGGCGGCGGCACGCTGGAGACCGGCCACCCGGCGCTCCTCCTCACCGAACGCCTGCTCCAGCGCCTGGCGCGCGGCGACCGCAGCCTCCAGCGCCGTGCGGTGAGCGGCCACCTCGGTCGCGATGCTGGCCTCCTGCTCCCGCACGCGGACGGCCTCGGCCTCGAGCTCGTCGGGGTCGCGCCCGGCCGGCACCTCGGGCTGCGAGGCGGAGTTGCGGACGCGCTCGGCCGCCAGGCTCGCCGTACCGCGCAACCGCTCGCGGAGCCCGGAGAGCGCGAACCAGGTCTCCTGGGCCCGGGCCAGCGCCGGCAGGTCCTCCCGCAGGGCGGCCTCCAGCGCAGCCTCGGTCTCTCGGGTCTGGGCCAGGGCGGCCTCGACCTCCTGGCGGCGCTCGACCAGGACGGTCTCGTCGGCGAGCTCCTGCTCCAAGGCCCGGCGCGCTGCGGCGAGGTCGTCGGCCATCAGCCGGGCTCGGGCGTCTCGTACGTCGGCCTGGACCACTGCCGCGCGGCGCGCGACCTCGGCCTGGCGTCCCAGCGGCTTGAGCTGGCGGCGGATCTCGCTGATCAGGTCGGAGAGCCGGGTCAGGTTGCCCTCGGTGGAGTCCAGCTTCCGCAGCGCCTTCTCCTTGCGCTTGCGGTGCTTGAGCACCCCGGCGGCCTCCTCGATGAAGCCGCGGCGGTCCTCGGGGGTCGCGTGCAGGATCGTGTCGAGCTGGCCCTGGCCGACGATCACGTGCATCTCCCGGCCGATGCCGGAGTCGCTGAGCAGCTCCTGGACGTCCAGGAGGCGACAGGTGCTGCCGTTGATGGCGTACTCCGAGCCGCCGTTGCGGAACATCGTGCGGCTGATCGTGACCTCGGCGTACTCGATCGGCAGGGCGCCGTCGGCGTTGTCGATGGTCAGCTGCACCTCGGCCCGGCCCAGCGGGGGGCGACCGGAGGTGCCCGCGAAGATGACGTCCTCCATCTTGCCGCCGCGCAGCGACTTGGCGCCCTGCTCGCCCATCACCCAGGCGAGGGCGTCGACGACGTTGGACTTGCCGGAGCCGTTGGGGCCGACGATGCAGGTGATGCCGGGCTCGAGCTGGAGCGTCGTGGCCGAGGCGAAGGACTTGAAGCCCTTGAGCGTGAGGCTCTTGAGGTACAACGTGCGCTCCCTGCTTACAGTCGTCGACGCGTCCGACATCTGCTGGACGCGGCATCCTCTCAGACCGACGGCCTGCGGGTGCTACGACGGGGAAGGTCAGCGCCCCAGACCCTACCCGGCAGCCGGCCCTGAGCCCGGGAGGCGTGCCGCGGCTGGGGGGTCGGTCGGCGACGCGTCGGGGGTGGGGTGGGCGCTGTGGTCGGGGTCGGGGTGGTGGTCAGGGTCGCGTGGTCGGGGTGGTGGTCGGGGTCGGCCAGCAGCTCCTCGTCGGCGTGCGCCACGTGCACGAGCTGGCGCCAGATCAACGCCAGGAACACCGCCGAGCCGACGAAGGCGAACCAGAAGGGGGCGGTGATCCCCCACCTGGTCGCGATCAGGCCGCCGACCGCCGAGCCGACGACGATGCCGGCGAACACGCCGATCATGTACACGCTGGCGACGCGGCCCTGGAAGTGCCTCGGCACCGCGCGCTGGCGCACGGTGCTCGAGATGGTCCCCCAGACGAAGGCGTGCGCCCCGAAGACGAAGAACACCACCATCGCGACCCAGGGCACGGTGTTGATCGCCAGCACCAGGTGGGTGAGCGTCTCTATCACCAGCCCGACGCGCATCATCGTGCCGAGCGTGACGTGCCGCTCCAGCCAGCCGAAGGCGAACGTCCCGAGGATGCCGCCGCCCGCCATGGCACTGGTGAGCAGGCCGAAGCCGAGCTCCCCCATCCCGAGCCGGTCGAGGGAGTAGAGCACCAGCACCGACCAGGCGGCACCGAAGGTCACGTTGAACGTCACGATGGTGAGCACCAGCGTGCGTACGGCGGCGTGGTGCCTGACCCAGCGCAGCCCCTCGAGGATGTCACTCCGCACGGTGCTGGGCTCGGCGGCCCGGTCGCGGCCGTGGTCGGGCAGGCTCACCCGCAGCACCAGCACGACGCTCAGCGCGACACACACCGCCTGGGTGACGAAGGGAGCCGAGCGCCCCAGGCCGAACAACAACGCCCCGATCGGTGGTCCGGCGAGCTGGTTGAGGGTCACCGTTCCGGCCATCATCCGGGCGTTGGCGATGCCGAGGTCGCGCTTGTGCACGAGCATCGGCATCAGCGTGGAGGTGGTGGTGTCCGCGAAGGTCTCGCCGACCCCGAGGAGGAAGATCGCACCCAGCACCAACGCGATGTTCACCTCCCCGGTGATGATGGTGGTGGCCAGCACGGCGAGCACCACGACCCGGAAGATGTCGGCCACCGCGACCAGCCGCCTCCGGTCGACGCGGTCCGCGATCACGCCCGCGAACAGGCCGAAGATCGGCCAGGGGAGGAACTGCAGCACCGCAGCCAGTGCGACCAGGAACGGCTCGCGCGTCTCGGAGGCCACGAGCAGGGGTCCGGCCGCGAGCACCACACCGTCGCCGATGTTGCTGACCCAGCTCGACCCGAGCAGCCAACGGAACGAGGTGCCGAGACGAGCCGGGAGGACGATTTCCACCAAGGAGCGGCTCACGTGGGCCGATGATCCCAGAGGTGCCCGCCTGCGGCAAAAGGATTACGCCTCTCGCCCCAGGTGGGCGTGCTCAGGTCAGCTGGTGGTGAGCGCTCCGCGGTTCGCCGTACGCCGGCGCAGGACCGTGGCCGACCCCACGCTGAGGAGGAGCACCAGCGCGGAACCACCGGTGAGCCAGGTGTAGGAGCTGGGGGCGACCGCCGCGACGTTGGTGTTGTAGCCCTTCCCGGGCAGGTCGACGCGGAAGACGTCGAGGCCCCGCACCAGGTCCACGGAGTAGGCCAGGTTGGTCTTCTTGGACGTCATCACGCCGCCCTTGTTGTAGACCGGCACCCAGTAGGCGTCCCACACCTCCGAGGCGCCCCAGGTGGCGTGCCCGTAGGACTTGATGTGGCGCGCGTCCCGGACGTCGATGAACTGGGTGCCACCTCCGTAGAACCCGGCGGCGACGATCCCCGAGGGGTGGTAGTCGAACCAGTGCGAGGAGCAGAAGGCGCCCTGCGGCAGCGGAAAGGTGCCGAGGTCGGAGAGCTCGACCTTGTCGAGCGGGACGATCGCGCCGGGGGTGCCGTCGAGGCGCTTGACCCACCAGGTCTGGAAGGAGCCGGCCTGGCTGCAGTCGGTCTGCTCGTAGTCCTCCTCGGTGACGAGCAGGACGTTGCCGTTGGCCGTCGAGGGAGCGGTGTCGGGACGGAACGCCTTGGCGTTGGGCCGCTGGGAGTTGTGCAGGATGAAGTCGTTCCACCCCGGGTAGGCAGGGTCCGTGCCCATGCCCGCCTGACCGGTGGTGGTGATCACCCGGGGCGCGCGGGGGTTGCTGAGGTCCCACATCGAGGCTCCCTTGAAGCCGGTGTGGGTGCCGATCCCGGCGTCGTCGAAGTCCCAGCGGTGGCCCGCGGTCGGGCTGGTGAAGCCCTGCACGCCGGGCGTGGCCGGGTCGGAGTCGAGCTCGACGGGGTGGTCGAGATCGCGCAGGTCGAAGATCGAGAACCGGCTCGAGCCGTTGCTCCCGGCGCTGTAGGCGTAGTTGCAGTCGAACTCGTCGACGCAGCTCAGCGTGTGGGTGCTGGTGGTGCCCGGGGCCCGCCCGGCGATGCGCGGGTTGGCGGGGTCGGTCACGTCGACCACCATCAGCTCACCTCCACCGACGTTCACGTGCGAGATGTCCCCCGGCGCGGCCTGGTAGAGGTCGACTCCCACCAGGGCGAACCGGCGGATCTCACCCTTGGGGTAGCGACGCTCACCGCAGCTCATCGCCTCGTTCTCGAACTGCAGCGACGCCAGTACGCCGGTCAGGGCTGGCCGGGTCGGCTCCGAGACGTCGTAGACGCGCACCGAGTCGAGGTTGGACTGCACGTAGAGCGGCTTGGTCTTCAGGAAGCAGCCGGAGATCCCGGCTGCCGACGGGTTGCTCGAGACCTGCGTGACGTTGCCGCTGGAGATCAGCGGCAGGTTCTGGTCGGTGCTCAGCAGCTCGGAGTGCTGGTGGATCCCCCCAACGTCACCGTGGGCGTGGGCGGGAGCGCCCGTGAGGAGGGCTCCCAGGACGAGGGTGGTGCCGGCGAGGGCCGAGAGTGCGCGCATGGAGTCTGCAACGAGCGGGTCGCCAGAAGGCTACGCGCCTCGTAATGCCCGAGTCGGGGTCGCTGGGGCGCGATGGTGGGGGCGGGGCGAGGGGAGCTGGGCGTGGGGAGCTGGGCGTGGGGAGCTGGGCGTGGGGAGCGCCGGGCCGTCGGACCGGGTGGGATCGAACAGCGGCAGGCTGAGTGGCCCGAGCTCCCGATCAGCACAGCGGCGTACGCCCACGCTCCTCTGCCAAAACTGGGACTTTTCCCCCGTTGCAACGGCAGAGAAGTGTCGGTTTCACAAGAGAACGTGAAAAGCCGCCGGCCCAGGCGCCGTTGCGACGTGGGTGCGGCCCGGGCGAGGTAACCATGACCGCTCGTGTGGCCAGCTCTGCGATGGGTAGGTCAAGCACCTGACTCGTCACCGTCCGAGGTTCAGACTCGCCTTCGACGCCCGACGGACTATCAGTTCGCGACCAAAGACGCCGGGCCCCGCATAAGAAGCGGCGTCCGGGCCCGAACTGATAGTCCGTCGGACGCGAAATGACGTCTCACCCGCTGGCGGCCGGGACGGGGTCCAGTGCGGCGTAGCGCAGCGGCGTACGTCCTCACTCCTCTGCCGAAACTGGCACTTCTCCCCCGTTGCAACGGCAGAGAAGTGCCAGGTTCACAAGAGAACGTGAAAAACCGGCAGCACCAAGCGACTGTGAGGCGGGACTGCGGGCGGGAGCGGTCAGGCGCGGGCGAGGTGGCTGTTGCGCTTGACGGCGTCGTCGACCGAGTCGGTGACGAGCTCGGCGAGGGCGTCGTTCTCCTTCTGCAGGCGCAGGACTGTGTCCTCGAGATCAGCGACGCGCAGCCGCAGGCGGCGGTTCTCCGCAGCCAGTCGGTTGACCCCTCGCATGTCGGTGCCGGTCGAGTAGCCGAGAAGAGCCTTGGCCATGAATGTGCCTCCGGAGGGAAGTGAGAGGTGGGCCCGTGGACCGCCTACAAGAGTCTCACGAGGATCGGTGCTTTCTCAAGCCCGAGGCGCTCGCTGGCAGGTGGGGCAGAACGCCGAGGAGCGGTTCATGAACACGGCCCGGCGGATCGGCGTACCGCAGCGGGAGCAGGGCTGGCCTTCGCGCCCGTAGGCCTCCAGGGACCTGTCGAAGTAGCCGCTCTCACCGTTGACGTTGACGTAGAGCGAGTCGAAGGACGTGCCGCCCTGCGCCAGGGCCGACTCCATCACCTGCCGGCACCCGTCCAGGACGCGGCGTACGTCGAGCGGGCGCAGCCGGTCCCCCGGACGTTCGCCGTGGACCCGAGCGAGCCACAGGGCCTCGTCAGCGTAGATGTTGCCGACACCGGAGATCACGGTCTGGTTGAGCAGCAGCCGCTTGATGCCGGAGGCGCTGCGACGCACCCGGGCGACGAAGGCGGCGTCGTCGAACAGCGGGTCCAACGGGTCGCGGGCGATGTGCGCCATCTCGGGAGGCAGCTCTGCGCCGCCCTCGGAGAGCGAGAGGCCGCCGAACATCCGCTGATCGACGAAGCGCAGCTCGCGGGGCTGCTCCACGTCCCCCGCTCGACCTGGCGCGGGGGTCTCGAAGCGGAACCGGACCCGCAGGTGGCGCTCATCGGGGGCACCGAGGGGTTGGACGAGCATCTGGCCGCTCATCCCGAGGTGGGCCTGCAGCGCATCGGCACTGCGCCCGGAGCCTGCCGGTGGGTGGTCCAGCGGGAGCCACAGGTACTTGCCCCGGCGCCGGGCCGCGGTGAAGGAGTGGCCGACCAGCCTGGCGGCGAAGTCCTCGGGACCGGCGAGGTGCCGGCGCACCGGACGGGGGTGGAGCACCTCGACGGAGGCGATCACGCGATCGAGGACGTGCGCCTCCAGACCGCGCCGGACGACCTCGACCTCGGGCAGCTCAGGCATCGGCCGGGGTGGGCCCGGCGACGGCACGCGCCTCGATCTCGGCCGCGACGCGGGCCTCGGAGCTCAGCGTGCGGTACGCCGACTCGGCCGCCTGCTGCTCGGCCTCCTTCTTCGACCGACCGTGCCCGTCGCCGTGCAGGCGGTCGCCCACCCGGACCTGGGCGGTGAAGGTCTTCATGTGGTCGGGGCCGGCGTCGGTGATGACGTACTCCGGAACACCGAGCTCGTGGTTGGCGCAGAGCTCCTGCAGGCTGGTCTTCCAGTCGAGGCCGGCGCCCATGGCAGCCGCGTCCTCGAGCATCGGGTCGAAGAGCAGGTGGATCAGCCCTGCGGCGGCCTCGAAGCCCCCGGAGAGGTAGACCGCACCGATCAGCGCCTCGACGGTGTCGGAGAGGATCGAGGCCTTGTCGCGGCCGCCGGTGCTCTCCTCGCCCTTGCCCAGGCGGACGTGGTCGCCCAGACCGATCGCGCGACCGACCTGGGCCAGCGCACGCGCGTTGACCACGGCGGCTCGGAGCTTGGCCAGCCTTCCCTCGGAGAGGTTGGGATGGGTGAGGTAGAGCGTCTCGGTGATCACGACGCCGAGCACCGAGTCGCCCAGGAACTCCAGGCGCTCGTTGGTCGGCAGGTTGCCGTTCTCGTAGGCGAACGACCGGTGCGTCAGGGCAAGGTCGAGCAGCTCGGCGTCCAGTACTGGATCACCGAGCTGCGCCCGGAGGTCGTCCCGGGACGCCTCCGGGCCATCTTCTGCCCCGGCTGTCAATGCAGTGACCGGTTCAGAGGACCTGACGACGGTCGGCCTTGGCGCCGTACTGACCGCAGTCCGGGCACGCGCGGTGCGGCAGGTGCTTGGCGCCACAGGCCGGGTTGCTGCAGTTCACGAGCGAGGGCGCGACGGCCTTCCACGCAGAACGACGGTGACGCGTGTTGCTGCGCGACATCTTCCGCTTCGGGACAGCCACGGTTGCTCCTAGGGTTCGGGTAATTCGGAATAAGACTGAAGGGTGGTGCGGTGCTGCTAGGCGTTGCGGTCGTGCTGGTCGTGCTGTTGCTGTTCCGGCTCTGCCACGATCTCGCCGAGCGCCGCCCAGCGGGGGTCGATCGGGTCCTCGTGACCGTGGTCCGGGTCGTCCGCGAGCCGCGCACCACACTCGGTGCACAGACCCGGGCAGTCTTCCCGGCACAACGGCTGGAACGGTAGCGCGAGCACCACCGCGTCCCGCAGCAGTGGCTCGAGGTCGAGCAGGTCGTCCTCGAGCCGGCTGACACCGTCGTCCTCGTCGTCGCCCGACCGATGGGCAGGGTCGTCGTAGACGAACAGCTCCTGGAGGTCGACGTGGATGGTGTCCGCGATCGTCTCCAGGCACCGTGCGCACTCGCCGGCGAGGTCGGCCTCAACCGTCCCGCTGACGAGAACCCCTTCCATGACCGCCTCGAGCCGCAGGTCGAAGTCGACCTGTGAACCCTCGGGAACGCCCAGGATCTCGATGCCAAGCTCTGCAGGCGCCTCGGTGGAGAACGAGATCTTGCGCTGGGACCCCGGGCGGCGGCCGAGCTCGCGGGTGTCGAGCACGAGCGGCGCCCTCGGGTCGAGACTACGCAAGAAATCACTTCCGTCGTGGTGCATGCAGAACCTGCGGGAGTCTACCGGCCCAACGAGCCAGCGGCCAAAACGTGGGTGTCGTGACCCACGCCGCCTACCCGTCGAGGTGGTCGGGAAGCTCCATCTCGGCGACGTCGCTGTCGTCCCCGAGCCCGTGCACCACACCCTGGCTGATCCGGGCCCGGCCACGGCGTACGACGTCCAGGGTGCGCTCCAGGGTGAGCTCGAAGTTGGCGAGCTTCTCCTCGATGTACTTCTCGGTCTCGGCACGCAGCGCCTGGGTCTCGCGCTGGGCGGCCTCGTCGAGCTCCGCGGCCCGGGCCGCGGCCACCTGGTAGACGTTGGTCTCGCCGACGAGCCGCTCGCTCTCGGACCTCGCCTGCCGCAGGATGGCGTCCGCCTCCTCCTGGCCGGCAGCGACCACCGAGGCACGCTCGCCGACCACCTCACCGGCGTCCGCGAACGCGTGCTGGAGCGACTCCTCGACCCGCTCCAGCAGACCGAGCACCTCGGCCCGGTTCACCACGGCCGAGGCCGACATCGGCATCGACCGGGCCTCCTCGAGCGCCTGGCGCAGCTCGTTCAACCTGCTCGTGACGCTCTCGTCGATGGCGTGACGGCTCATCGGTCCTCCCCTGGGTTGTTCTGGGCATCGGCCTGGGCATCGGCCTGGGTGTTGCTCCGGGTGTTGCTCTGGGTGTTGCTCTGGGCGGCCGCGTCCTCGGCGGCTCGCTCGGCCAGCCGCTCGGTCAGCAGGACCAGCACGTCGGGCGGGACCAGGCTGGAGACGTCGCCGCCGAAGGTCGCGACCTCCTTGACCAGGGACGAGGCCAGGAAGGAGTACTCCGGGCTGGTCGGGATGAACACCGTCTCGACGTCGACGAGCGAGGAGTTCATCTGGGCCATCTGCAGCTCGTAGTCGAAGTCGCTGACCGCGCGCAGCCCCTTGACGATGGCGCGGATGCCGCGCTCCTCGCAGAAGGTGGTGAGCAGGCCCTCGAAGCCCGCGACCGTGACGTTGGGGTAGTCGGCACACACCTTCTCGAGCATCTGCATCCGCTCCTCGGCGGTGAACAGCCGGGCGCGTGACTTGGACCTGTTGATCCCCACGGCGACGACGACCTCGTCGAAGAGCTGCGAGGCCCTGGAGATGATGTCGATGTGACCGTTCGTCACGGGGTCGAACGAACCGGGACAGACCGCTCTGCGCACGTGGTGCTCCTCAATCCAGCATCGGTCAGAACTAGAGGCTCTCCCGGACGAGCCGGCGCGAAACGTACCAGAGCACAGTCTCCCCGTAGGCCTTGCGAGAGTCGAGGTCGAGGGGTTCTGGCCACGCCGGTTCCACGCTACGCGCCGCGCGTTCGAGCACGAGCACACCGGTCTCGGCCAGCCAGCCGTTGGTCACCAGCAGGCCCAGCACCTGCTCCACCTCCGCCTGGCCGAGGGGGTACGGCGGGTCGGCGAAGACGACGTCGAAGGGCGCGGGGGCCGGCCGGTCCAGCACCCGTTCCACCCGCTGGGCGAGCACCTGCACCGCGTCCGCGAACCCGAGGGTCCGGGCGTTCTCGGTGACGATCGCCGCGGTCCGCCGGTCCGACTCGACAGCCGTCGCCGCCTCGGCGCCGCGCGACATCGCCTCGAGGGCCACGGCACCGGAGCCGGCGTACAGGTCGAGCAGGCGCAGGCCGTGCAGTGAGCCGAGCCGGGCGTCCAGCGCCGAGAACAGCGCCTCGCGGACGCGGTCGGAGGTCGGTCGGGTGGCGTCGCCGGCGGGGGTCTTCAGCCGGCGACCACGGGCGGAGCCGGCGATGATCCGCGTCATCAGGCCATCTCGAGGTACTCGGCCTGCTCGGAGTCCTCGAGCCGCCGCGCTGCCGTCGCGAGGGCCGGGCTGCCGGCCAGGTCGGGGTCGGCGGCGAGGTGTGCGGTGGCGGCGGCACGTGCCCGTTCGATCACGTCCTCGTCGCGCAGCACCGAGAGCAGCTTGAGCCCGGACCGGCCGCCGCTCTGCTCGCTGCCCAGGACGTTGCCCTCGCGGCGCTGCTCGAGGTCGATCCGGGAGAGCTCGAAACCGTCGCGGGTCGCGGCCACGGCCCGCAACCGCTCCATCGACGGGGTCTCGGGGTCGACCGCGCTGACCAGCAGGCACAGCCCGGAGTGACCGCCGCGGCCGATCCGCCCGCGCAACTGGTGCAGCTGGGAGACACCGAACCTGTCGGCGTCCAGGATCACCATCACGGTCGCGTTGGGCACGTCGACGCCGACCTCGATCACGGTGGTGGCGACCAGCACGTCGATGCTGCCGGCAGCGAACGACAGCATCACAGCGTCCTTCTCGTCGGGGGCCATCCGGCCGTGCAGCATCCCCAGCCGCAGCCCGGCCAGCGCCCCGTCGGTCAGGTCGGGGACCAGCTCCTCCACGGCGTGCAGCGGACGGGCGTTCTCCCCGCCCGAGCCGTCGTCGGGGTCGATCCGCGCGCAGACGACGTAGGCCTGACGGCCCTCCGCGACCTCCTCGCGCACCCGCTCCCAGGCCCGGTCCAGCCACGCCGGCGCCGCCAGGGTGGGTACGACGGTCGTCTGCACCTCGCCCCGGCCTGCGGGCAGCTCGCTGAGGGTGGAGGTGTCCAGGTCGCCGAAGACGGTCATCGCGACCGTCCGCGGGATCGGGGTGGCGGTCATCACCAGCACGTGCGGCGGCGATCCGGCCTTGCCCCCCAGGGCGGCACGCTGCTCGACGCCGAAGCGGTGCTGCTCGTCGACGACGACGAGGCCGAGGTCGGCGAACTGCACGTGCTCCTCGAGCAGCGCATGCGTGCCGATCACGATGCCGGCGTCGCCACCGGCGGCGTCGGCCAGCGCGGCCCGGCGGGCTGCGGCTCCGAGAGAACCGGTGAGCAGCGCGACCCGGGTGGCCCCATCGGCGCCGCCGAGGAAGCCGCCGTCGGCCAGGTCGCCGAGCATCGCCGTGATCGAGCGGTGGTGCTGCTGGGCGAGCACCTCGGTCGGGGCGAGCAGCGCGGCCTGTCCCCCGGAGTCGACCACCTGCAGCATCGCGCGCAGCGCCACCACGGTCTTGCCGGAGCCCACCTCGCCCTGGAGGAGCCGGTGCATCGGGTGACCGCGGCCGAGGTCGGCGGAGATCTCCTCCCCGATCGTGCGCTGTCCCTCGGTGAGCTCGAACGGCAGCCGCTCGTCGAACCGGTCGAGCAGCCCACCGGGCCGACCGGGTCGCGGGTTCGCGACGGTGGCCTCGATGGCCGCGCGGCGGCGGGCCAGGACGGTCTGGGTCACGAACGCCTCGTCGTACTTCAGCCGCTTCTCGGCGCTGACCTTCTGCCCCCAGTTGTCGGGCCGGTGGATCCAGCGCAGCGCCTGCCGGACCCCGATCAGGTCCTCCGCCTCCCTGATCGCCGGCGGCAGCACGTCCGGCACGTCCTCGACGAGGTCGAGCGCCGTGGCGATGGTCTCCTCGAGCTGCCAGGTGTTCACGGCCGCTGCCGAGGAGTAGATCGGGATCAGGTCGGGCATCGCGGCGTAGGCGTCCTCCGCGGCGGCGCCGTACATCCGCGAGTCGGGGTTGGTCAGCTGCCAGGACCCGTTGAACCACTTCAGCCGGCCGCTGAACAGGCCCACCCTGCCGACCGCGAGCTCACGCGAGCGCCAGTCGGCGGTGTAGCTCTGCCGGTCGAAGTAGGTGAGCGCGAGGCTGCCGTCCTCGGCCTTGACCCGCACCTCGAGCCGGTAGGCAGTGCGGTGGGTGCGCTTGTCCTGGTAGGTCTTCTGCTGGCAGCTGACGACCTCGCCGACGAGGGAGATCATGTCGCCCTCCTCCAGCTTGCCGAGGTCGCTGAGCTTGCCCTTGTGCACGTAGCCGCGCGGGAAGATGCCCAGCAGGTCACCGACGGTGGCGACCCCGGTGGCCTTGACGATCTTCTTCGCGTGCTTGCCGCCGATGGCGGCGACCGGCGAGTCCCAGCTGACGGCGACCACGCTCACTCCACCGCCAGCAGCAGGGGATAGCGCTCCTGGCCGCCCTGGTAGACGACGACGTCGACGCCGGGGTGGGTGTGCTCGACCCAGTGCTCGCAGGCCTGGGCCAGGTCACCGGCCTCCTCCCCCGCGACCAGCGTCACCAGCTCCCCGCCGCCGCCCAGCAGGCGCTCCAGGACCCCGGTGGCGACCTCGAACAGGTCGGAGCCGACCAGGGCGAAGTCGCCCTGGACCACGCCGAGCGCGTCACCGGGTGCACAGGGGCCGGCAGAGGTCATCGCCTCGCGGGCGGCGACCGTGACGGCACCGTGCCGGGCACCACGGGCCGCGGCGGTCATCTGTACGACGTCGCTGTCCAGCGGGCGGCCGGGCTCGTGCACGGCGAGGGCAGCGATCCCCTGCACCTGGGCGCGGGTCGGGATCACCACGACGTGGACGCCGTGCTCCTCCGCTGCGCTTGCCGCTGCCTCGGCGACGCCGACGGAGTCCGGGTCGTTGGGCAGCACGATCACCTCGCGCGCCCCGGTGGCCTCGATCGCCGCGAGGATCTCGCCGGTGCTCGGACGCTTGCCCGGGCCACCGACGATGGTCTGGGCGCCGGCGCTCTCGAAGAGCTCCGCCAGCCCCTTGCCTGCGGCGACCACCACGAGCTGGCGACCGAGCCGTTCGGCGCGCTTCTCGCGCATCCGGTCCTTCTGCTCGGCGAAGTGTGTGACCTCGATCCGGCGCGGCGACCCGGCGCGGATGCCTGCCTCGACCGCCGCCCCGACGTCGTCGACGTGGATGTGCACGTTCCACAGACCCTCTCCGCCCACCACGACGAGGGAGTCACCCAGCGGGGCGAGCTGGGCGCGCAGCGGTGCGATCGCCGAGTCCTCGGCCTCGAGGAGGTACATCACCTCGTACGCCGGACCTTCCTCGGTCAGGTCACCGGTCGGCAGCATCGCAACCGGGATCGAGCGGGTGCCAAGCCGCGGCGGTGCCGTGGCCGGTCGTTTGCCGGTCACCGCGGACTCGGCGGCGTCCAGCACCACGCACAGGCCACGGCCACCGGCGTCGACCACACCCGCGCTCTTCAGCAGCGGCAGCTGGTCAGGGGTGCGGGCCAGCGCCTCGTCGGCCGCCACCGTGGAGGCGTGGATCACTGCGCCCAGACGCACGGTCTCGTCGCGGGCGGCCGCGGCGGCCGCCTCGCTGGCGGCACGCGCCACGCTGAGGATGGTGCCCTCGACGGGCTCGCCCACCGCGGAGTAGGCAGCGTCCGTGGCCAGGGCCATCGCCTCGGCGAACACCGCAGCGGACCGGTCGTCGGACCCGGCGAGACCGATCCGTCGCAGCAGGGCACCGATCAGCTGGCTCAGGATCACCCCCGAGTTGCCCCGGGCACCGAGCAGCGCTCCGCGGCTGTAGGCCTGCAGCGCCGCCCGCAGGTCGCCAGGGGACTCCTGGAGCGCGTTCGCCATCGCGTCACGGGCGCACTCGACGGTGAGGTACATGTTGGTGCCGGTGTCGCCGTCGGGCACCGGGTAGACGTTGAGCGCGTCGATCTCCTCCCGAGCCGCCGAGAGGCCCTCGACGGCGAGATCCGCGAACCGGCGTACGGCATCGAGGTCGAAGGTGGCGACCTCCCCGACACCTGCCTGCATCCGTCCTCCTACGCTCGCCGGGCCCCGTCGTGGAGGGGGCGTGGAGGGGATCACGGTAGTTGGTCGGGTCTCGATTCGCGTCCGGAGGTGGCCCTGAGTTATTCTCGTGCGGTTGTCCGTCCCATCATCCTGATCGGCTCGGACCCCTGACTTTCACCCGTTGTTCAACCCAAGGAGTGCACGGTGGCTGCCGTCTGCGACATCTGCGCCAAGAAGCCCGGCTTCGGCAACAACCGCCCGTGGTCCCGCAAGATCACCAAGCGACGCTTCAACCCCAACATCCAGCGCGTGCGGGCGACCGTCAACGGTTCCCCCAAGCGTGTCAACGTGTGCACCGGCTGCCTCAAGGCAGGCAAGGTCTCCCGCTGACCCCCTGAGCAAGCAGTCGCCCGAGGCGGCGTACCCGGAGAGCTCTCCGAGTACGCCGCCTCGGTCGTTCCCCCACGGGGACGTCACAGGAGACCTGCGGATCACTTGAAGTGCGTGTGCCCGGTCGGTCCCTCGTAGTCGGCCCCGTCGACCGTGACCACCGAACCGCCCGCACCGGCCTCCGAGACGGTGCCGATCGCGACGTAGCCCTCCGGCAGGGCGCTGCCGCCCGGGAAGGTCGCCACGATCGCGTGGTCGTCGCCGCCACCGAGGACGAACCGCATCGGGTCCACCCCCAGGGCCGAGCCGACCGCGTGCATCGGGTCGGCGAGCGTGAACGCGTCACGTCGAACGTCGATGGTGACCCCGGAGTCGGTGGCGATGTGCCCGAGGTCGGCCAGGAGCCCGTCGGAGACGTCGATCATCGCGGTCGCTCCGCCGCGGGCGCCTGCCAACCCGGCGGCGTACGGCGGCTCCGGGCACCGGTAGGCCTCGACGAGAGCGCGCGGCGAGCGGAAACCGCGCCCGAGCACCGCCAGCCCGGCGGCCGCCCAGCCCTGCCGGCCGGCCAGCGCGACGACGTCACCGGGCTGGGCGCCGCTGCGCAGGACCGGGGCCACCTCGCAGGTGCCGAGCGCGGTGATCGCCACCACGACCTCGGTGCCGACGGTCAGGTCACCGCCGACGACCGTCGCCCCCACGAGCGCGGCCTCCTCGGCGATGCCGTCGGCGAGGTCGAGCACCCACTGCACCGGCAGGTCCGCCGGCGCGGCGAGACCGACGGTGAGCGAGTGAGCTGCTCCACCCATGGCGTTGATGTCGGAGAGGTTCGCGGCCGCCGCCTTGCGGCCGATCTCGCGGGCGGAGGCCCAGTCGCGACGGAAGTGCCGGCCCTCGACCAGGAGGTCGGTGGAGACCACCACGTGCCCCTTGGGCGTGCGGAGCACCGCCGCGTCGTCCCCGGGCCCGACGAACACGTGGTCACCCTGGGCGAAACGACCCGAGAGCTGGTCGATCAGCCCGAACTCACCGAGGTCGGCGAGCGTGGCGTTGGCGGCGAAGGCACGGGGTTGGCTCTCGGGCTGGCTCATGGCGTCATCCCACCAGATCGACACTGGTGGTTCCCACCGGGCCGGGCGTGTTTCACCCGAGCGGTGCGTCCGGTAGGTTTCGAGGCGGTTCAGCATCCGATCCAGCTAGGGAGTCCACATGGTCGTCCAGGCCTACATCCTGATCCAGACCGATGTCGGCAAGGCCGCAGAGGTCGCCCAGAGGATCACCGACATCAAGGGCGTCGTTCTCGCCGAGGACGTCACCGGTCCTTACGACGTGATCGTCCGCGCCGAGGCACGCAACGTCGACGAGCTCGGCAAGCTCGTGGTCGCCAAGGTCCAGACCCTTGACGGCATCACCCGCACGCTCACGTGCCCGGTCGTCCACATCTGACCGGGTCGCCGATCCAGCTCACTCGGCGCCCGTCGTCCTTCGGGGCGGCGGGCGTCGCGCTGCTCCTGCTCGCCTCGAGCGCGGCCTGCGGCGCGCTGGAGGTACGCCGTACCGAGGTGACCGCGGCGCAGCGCACGGCCTGTGAGGCGCTGGTGGAGGCGCTCCCGGACCGGGTCTCGGACCAGCCCCGCCGCGAGACCAGCGGCAACCCGCTCGGCGCCGCGTGGGGCGATCCCCCGATCGTGCTGCGCTGCGGGGTGCCGGTGCCGGAGGACTACACCAGGTTCGCCGGCTGCCAGACCGTCAACGACCTCGACTGGTTCGTCCCGGACGAGGCCTCGGAGGACCAGGGGCTCGACGCGGTCCTGACCACCGTCGGCCGCGAGCCGCGCGTGGAGCTGGTCGTGCCCGCCGAGCGCCGCCCACCGGTTGCCGCGATGGTGGACGTCGGGGACGCGATCAAGGCGCACACCAAGGTCGTACGCCGCTGCCGGTGAGCCGGCACGGCGCGACGGGCAGGCAGGCCGGGGTCAGCGCAGGCCGGTCTCGCGCTCCATCGCCAGCCGCACCAGCCGCTCGACCAGCTCGGGGTAGCTCAAGCCCGACTCCTGCCACAGCAGCGGGAACATCGACGTCGCGGTGAAACCAGGCATGGTCTCGACCTCATTGACCAGCACCTGCCCGTCGCGGAGCACGAAGAAGTCCACCCGGGCGAGACCCTCGACGTCGAGCGCCTCGAAGGCCTGCACGGCGAGCTCGCGCATCCGCTGAGCGGTCCGGTCGTCCAGCGCAGCCGGGATCTGGTAGCTCTGCTCGAGGTACTTCGCCTCGAAGTCGTAGAACGCGTGCCCGGACCCCACCGTGATCTCCGCGATCGCACTGGTCTCCGGGTCGCCGCCGTCGAGCCCTTGGAGCACGCCGATCTCGAGCTCGCGGGCCTCGGCCGCCGCGGCCTCGACCAGCACCTTGGGGTCGAACTCGCGGGCCGCCTCGATCGCCGCGTCCAGCTGGCCGGGCTCGTCGACGCGACTGATCCCGAAGCTGGACCCGGCCCGGGCCGGCTTGACGAACACCGGGTAGCCCAGAGCCTCCACGGCCTCGCGGATCGCCGCCGGATCCTTCTCCCACTGTCGCGGGCGCACCAGCACGTAGGGCAGCACCGGCAACCCGGCGGCGAGGAAGACCTGCTTCATGAAGTGCTTGTCGGTGCCGACGGCACTGGAGAGCACACCGGCGCCCACGAAACGGACCCCGGCCATCTCCAGCAGCCCCTGCAGGGTGCCGTCCTGGCCCCACGGCCCGTGCATCACCGGGAACACCACGTCGACCTCGCCGAGCACGCCGGGCACGTTCCCGGGCTCGGTGACGACCAGCCCCTGCCCGGGAGTCAGCGAGACCTCGCGCGTCCCCGTCACCGACGGCAGCTCGCCCCGTGGGCCGAGTGCCAGGTGGCCGGGCTCGGTCGACTCCAGCACCCAGCGCCCGTCCGCGGCGATCCCGACCGGCACCACGTCGTACTTCTCAGGGTCGAGGGCGGCGATCACGCTCCCCGCGGAGATGCACGAGATCGAGTGCTCGCTGGAACGGCCGCCGAAGACCACGGCGACCCTGGGCTTGCGGACACCGTCCGAGGGGCTGTTCACCCGCCCGACCCTACCGGCGAGTGGGCCGGTGCCTACGCTGGCGACATGCGTCCCGCCACCCAGGCCGTGCACCTCGGCCGTCCTCCGCACGAGCCCGACATGCCCCTGAACACCCCGATCACGATGGCGTCGACGTACGTCGCCGGCGGGGACCTGGAGTACGGCCGCTACGCCAACCCCACGTGGACGGCGTTCGAGGAGGCGCTCGGCGCCCTCGAGGGTGGTCGGTGCCTGGCCTTCTCCAGCGGGCTGGCCGCGGTGGCCACGATCCTCGACCTCGTCGGCCAGGGCCAGAAGGTGGTCGCACCGAGGCACGCCTACAGCGGCTCCCTGATGCAGCTGGCCGACCTCGAGGCGCGTGGGCGGATCGTCACCGAGCTCGTCGACATCACCGACACCACGGCCGTCGCCGCAGCCTGCGAGGACGCCTCCCTGGTGTGGCTGGAGTCGCCCACGAACCCGGCGATGGAGGTCGCGGACATCGCGGCCATCACCCGCGCGGCACACGAGGCCGGCGCCCGTGTGGTCGTCGACAACACCTTCGCCACTCCGGTGCTGCAACAACCGCTGGAGTGGGACGTCGACCTGGTGGTGCACTCGGCGACGAAGTACATCGGCGGGCACTCCGACCTGCTGATGGGTGCGGTCGTCACCCGCGACGAGGAGCTCCTCGCCGTGCTGAAGGGCCGACGCGACCTGATCGGTGCCATCCCGGGCGCCTTCGAGGCCTGGCTGGCACTGCGCGGACTGCGCACCCTGCCGTTGCGGGTCGAGCGCGCCCAGGCCAACGCCCAGGAGCTGGTACGCCGGCTCGCAGGTCGCGACGACGTCCTCGAGGTCCGCTACCCCGGTTTCGGCGGGGTGGTCTCGATCGTGCTGGCGTCGGGCGAGATCGCCGACGTCGTGCAGCACAGCACGCAGCTGTGGGTCTACTCGACCTCGCTCGGCGGCGTGGAGTCGAGCCTGGAGCGTCGCCGGCGCTGGAAGGCCGAGGTGCCGACGATCCCCGAGGGCCTGATCCGGCTCTCGGTGGGCATCGAGGACGTCGAGGACCTCTGGGAGGACCTCTGCCGCGCCCTGGACGCCGCCAGGTAGCGCCCAGGCTGGGGCCGGTCGGTCGGTGAGGCTCAGTCGCGCTCGTGCTTGGTGTCGCGCGCGATGAAGGCGTCCATCATGTCCCGGGCGCTGATCTCCCCGCGCACCACCGCGTCGACGTGCTGGGCGATGGGCGCGTCCACGCCGTTGCGCCCGGCGAGGTCCAGGATCGAGGCGCACGACTTGGCGCCCTCCGCGACCTGCCGGGTGGAGGCTACGACCTCCTCGGTGGTCATCCCCTGGCCCAGCTTCTCGCCGAAGGTCCGGTTGCGCGAGAGCGGTGAGGAGCAGGTCGCGACCAGGTCACCGAGACCGGCCAGCCCCATCAGGGTGAGCGGGTCGGCACCGAGCCTCATCGCCAGGCGAGCGGTCTCGGCCAGGCCGCGAGTGATCAGCGACGCGGTGGTGTTGTCACCGAAGCCCAGACCCACGGCCATCCCCACGCACAGGGCGACCACGTTCTTGTAGGCGCCGCCGAGCTCACAGCCGAGCACGTCGGTGCTGCGGTAGGGCCGGAAGGCGCGCGAGTGGCAGAGCGTCTGCAGCCGCGCGGCGACGTCCTCGTCGGTGCACGCGACCACGCTGGCCGCCGGTTCGCGCAGCGCGATCTCCCGGGCGAGGTTGGGGCCGCTGACCACGCAGATCCGCTCGGGTCCGGCTCCGGTGACCTCGGCGATCACCTCGCTCATCCGCTTGGTGGAGCCGAGCTCGACGCCCTTCATCAGCGAGACGAAGACCGCATCAGCCGGCATCACGTCGGTCCACTGGCCGAGGTTCTGGCGCAACGTCTGCGACGGCATCGTCAGCACCACGAACTCCGCGCCCGCAGCGGCCTCCTCGGGGTCGGTCGTGGCACGCACCCCCTGCGGGAGGTCGATCCCCGGGAAGTACTCGGTGTTCTGGTGCCGCTCGTTGATCGTCTCGCAGACCTCCGCGCGCCGTCCCCAGATCGTGACGTCGTTGCCGGCGTCGGCGAGCACCAGGCTGAACGCCGTACCCCACGAACCGGCGCCGAAGACCGCGACCCTGCTCATCGGTCGGCCCCTGCGACGAGGGCCTCGGCGAGGTCGGGGGCGTGCTGCTGGGCGTCACTCATCAACGCTTCTTTCCCTTCTTGGGGTTGCCGATCTCGCTGACGCCCACCGACTTGGGGTCGAAGCGTTCGGCGGGAGCGGTCTCGCCGCGCAGGTCCTCGACCAGCGCGGTGATCGCGGCCATGATCCGTGCGGTGGCCTCGTGCAGCACCTCGTTGGTGACCGGCTCGTCGAGCAGGTCGGACAGGTCGACCGGGTCTCCGACCTTGAACCTGACGGTCTTGGGTGGGAACGGCCGCAAGCGCAGCGAGTACGCCGGCAGCAGGTCCTGGACGCCCCACTGGCCGATCGGGATCACCGGGGCACCGGTGGCCAGGGCGATCCGCGCGGCGCCGGTCTTGCCCCGCATCGGCCAACCCTCGGGATCCTTGGTGATCGTGCCCTCGGGATAGACCCCGATGCACTCGCCCTGCCGCACGGCCTGGACCGCCGCGTCGAAGGCGCTCGCCGCGCCCTCGGTCAACCGGGACACGGGGATCTGGCCGGTGCCCTTGGCCAGGTGCTTGATCACCGGAGTCCGGAAGAGCGCGTCCTTGGCCAGGTAGCGCACCAACCGGCCGTGGTCGTGCAGGAGGAGCCCGAAGCTCATCGGGTCGACGTGGGAGACGTGGTTGCACACCACGACGCAGCCGCCGGTGGCGGGGATCTTCTCGCCGTCGATCACCTTGCGTCGAGTCAGAACGAGAAGCGTGGGCTTCACCACGGCGACCACCGTCGTGAAGGCCCAGCCACGCTTGTCCTCGAGCTTGCGAACCCTTGCCACCACGCCCTCCTCGGCCTGCGTCGCCGGCCCGCTTTCCGGGCGTCGCCGCGAGCCTACTGCCACCGGCGGGCCACCGCGGCGCAGCATCGCGGTGCCTGAGAGGATCGAGGAGATGTCAGCGAAGTTCGCCCTGCTGGTGCCGGTAAAGGCGCTGGAGCGGGCCAAGTCACGGCTTGTGGTGTCCTCGCGGGGGCATCGCGTCCCCCTGATGCGTGCCTTCGCTCTGGACGCCATCACTGCCGCAACCCGGTCCGCACTGGTGCACACGGTGTACGTCGTCACCGACGAGCCCGGTCTCGACGTCGAGGGCGCAACGGTCCTTCCGGACGAGGGAAGCGGAGATCTCAACCGCGCGTTGGTACATGCCGCGCTGCGGGTGCGGCTGCTCGACCCGAGCGTGGCGGTGGCCGCCATGTGTGCCGACCTGCCGAGCCTGCGCACCGAGCATCTTGACGACGCCTTGCGGGCTGGGCTCTCGCCACGTTGGTTCGTCGCAGATGTGTCAGGCACGGGAACCTCTCTGCTTGCTGCGGGGCCCGGGGTCGATCTGCAGCCGCACTTCGGACCCGGCTCCGCCGCGCACCACGAGGCCTCGGGCGCTGTGCCCGTGCGTGCCGAGGTGGGCACCCTCCGGATGGACGTCGACACCCTCGAGGACCTCGAACGCGCTCGTGTGCTCGGCGTGGGCGTGCACACCGCCGCGGCGCTGGCTGCGACCGGAGACGCGGCTCCTGGAGACGCACGACGGCGGTGACCCCCGAGGGGACCACCGCCGTCGTCGGAGCCGAGGCTCAGGACGTCTTCGCCACCTGATCTAGTTGGCGATCGCCCGCTACTACGACGACTTCTTCGCCGGCGCCTTCTTGGCGGTCGACTTCTTGGCCGGCGAGGACTTCTTGGCGGTCGAGGCCTTCTTCGCCGGAGCCTTCTTCGCCGCCGACTTCGACGCCGTCGACTTCGACGCCGTCGACTTCGACGCGGACGACTTGGCCGGCGAGGACTTCGACGCGGACGACTTGGCCGGCGAGGACTTCTTGGCGGTCGAGGCCTTCTTCGCCGGAGCCTTCTTCGCCGTCGACTTCGAAGCGGTCGACTTCGACGCGGTCGACTTCGACGCGGTCGACTTGGCCGGCGAGGACTTCTTCGCCGGAGCCTTCTTCGCCGTCGACTTGGATGCCGTCGACTTGGACGCGGACGACTTGGACGCGGTCGACTTCGAGGTCGCCTTCTTCGCGGCCGCGGCAGTCTTCGCGCCGGCGGACTTGGCCGCAGCCGGGGTGGCCTTGTCCACCGCGGCGAGCGTCAGCTTGGGCAGCTTCTTGGCCCCCGACACGACGTCCTTGAGCTGGGCGCCCGCCTTGAAGTTCGGGACCGCCTTCTTCTTCGCCTTCATCCGCGCGCCGGTCGAGGGGTTGCGTACCCAGCGGGCGTCGCGCACCTTCTTCTCGAACGAGCCGAACCCGGTGATCGCGACCTTCTCACCCCGGGCGACCTCACGGGTGATGGTGTCGAGCACGGACTCGAGGGCGTGAGCGGCTGCCTTGCGGTTGCCTTCGTACCGAGCCGCGAGGGCGTCGATCAACTGACTCTTGTTCACAAGCTTCCCTTTCGTGAACGTCAGCCGAGCGCTCTGCTCGACCAATCCCTTGCACGCTAGGGAAAAGTGACACCCACCACAATGGTGCGACCGCGTGTCGCGGCAAGCAGTTACGCCGGATCGCCCACCAGATCAGTGGATCGTGGCCGGTTTCCAGCTCGGTCGCGACGATTCGAAGCTGTCGATGTCGTCCTCGTGGGAGAGCGTGATCCCGACGTCGTCGAGCCCCTCCAGCAACCGCCACCGGGTGTAGTCGTCGATGTCGAACGGCGCCTCGAAAGCGTCGTTTCCCTCACCAGCACTGATGATTCTCGCCTCGAGGTCGACGGTCACCTGCGCTCCTGGCTGCGCCTCGAGCAGCGACCACAGCCGTTGCACGGTGGCCTCGTCGACCTGCGCGGCGACCAACCCGGACTTGCCGGAGTTGCCGCGAAAGATGTCGGCGAAGCGGGAACTCACGACTGCCTTGAATCCGTAGTTCTGCAACGCCCACACCGCGTGCTCGCGCGAAGAGCCGGTGCCGAAGTCGGGACCGGCGACGAGCACCGAGCCTGCGGCGTACGCCGGTTGGTTCAGCACGAAGCTCTCGTCGTTGCGCCACGCGGCGAACAGGCCGTCCTCGAAGCCGGTGCGGGTCACTCGCTTGAGGTAGACCGCCGGGATGATCTGGTCGGTGTCGACGTTGCTGCGCCGCAGCGGCACACCGACACCGGTGTGGCTGGTGAACTTGTCCATGAGCGGTGGCTCCTTCTCAGTGCTCGAGGTCGGCGGGCGAGCTCAGCGTGCCGCGGACCGCGGTCGCTGCAGCCACGGGGATCGAGACCAGGTGGGTCCGTCCGCCCTTGCCCTGGCGCCCCTCGAAGTTGCGGTTGGACGTGGAGGCGCTGCGCTCCCCCGGCGTGAGCTGATCGGGGTTCATCCCCAGGCACATCGAGCAGCCCGCCCCGCGCCACTCCGCACCGGCGTCCTTGAAGATCACGTCGAGGCCCTCGTCCTCGGCCTGCAGACGCACGCGCACCGAACCCGGTACGACGAGCAACCTGGTGTCCTTGTCCACGGTGCGGCCCTTGATGATCTCGGCCGCCAGTCGCAGGTCCTCGATGCGCCCGTTGGTGCAGGAGCCCACGAAGACGGTGTCGACCTTGATCTCGCGCATGGGCGTGCCGGCCTGGAGGCCCATGTACTCCAGCGCCTTCTCGGCACCCACGCGGTCGTCAGCGTCGGCGAAGTCGGCGGGGTTCGGCACGGCGCCGCTGAGCGGCACGCCCTGTCCCGGGTTGGTGCCCCAGGTGACGAAGGGCGCCATCACAGCGGCGTCGAGCACGATCTCCTTGTCGAAGACGGCGTCCTCGTCGCTCACCAGGGACTTCCAGTGCTCGACCGCGGCGTCCCAGTCAGCACCCTTCGGCGCCTCGGGTCGACCCTCGATGTAGTCGAAAGTGGTCTGGTCGGGTGCGATCAACCCGGCCTTGGCGCCCCACTCGATGCTCATGTTGCACACGGTCATCCGGCCCTCCATGGAGAGCTCCTCGATGGCCTGGCCGCGGTACTCGACGATGTAGCCCTGTCCGCCACCGGTGCCGGTCTGGGTGATCAGGGTCAGCACCAGGTCCTTGGCGGTCACGCCCGCGGGCAGCGACCCGTTGACGGTCACCGCCATCGTCTTGGGCCGCGCCTGCATCAGGGTCTGCGTGGCGAGCACGTGCTCGACCTCGGAGGTGCCGATGCCGAAGGCGATCGCGCCGAACGCTCCGTGCGTGGAGGTGTGGCTGTCGCCGCACACGATGGTCATGCCCGGTTGGGTCAGTCCGAGCTGGGGGCCCACGACGTGCACGATCCCCTGCTCGATGTCGCCCAACGGGTGCAGGCGTACGCCGAACTCCTCGGCGTTGCGCCGCAGGGTCTCCACCTGGGTGCGCGAGACGGGATCGGCGATCGGCTTGTCCCAGTCGAGCGTGGGCACGTTGTGGTCCTCGGTCGCCAGCGTCAGGTCGGGACGGCGTACCGTGCGACCCGAGAGCCTCAGGCCGTCGAAGGCCTGGGGCGAGGTCACCTCGTGGATCAGGTGGAGATCGATGTACAGAAGGTCCGGCTCGCCATCGGCGCTGCGGACGACGTGCTCGTCCCAGACCTTCTCCGACAGGGTCCTGCCCATATCCCCAACCTCACTTCTTCGTTGTGTCTTTGCAGGGTGAGAGCCACCTTACGTTGCATCCCATGATCTGAGACGGCAGTATTAGCATATGGACAACTCAAGCGGCGTCGGCGTGCTCGACAAGGCTGCCCTGGTGCTGGCAGCCCTCGAGTCGGGACCGGCCACCCTCGCAGGACTGGTCGCGGGCACCGGACTTGCCCGCCCCACAGCCCACCGGCTGGCGGTCGCGCTGGAGCACCACCGGTTGGTGGCGCGCGACATGCAGGGCCGCTTCGTGCTCGGCCCCCGCCTCTCCGAGCTCTCGGCGGCAGCCGGAGAGGACCGACTCCTCGCCACGGCAGGGCCGGTGCTCGCCCGCCTGCGCGACATCACCGGGGAGTCCGCCCAGCTGTGGCGCCGCCAGGGCGAGCACCGGGTGTGCGTCGCGGCCGCGGAACGCCCCAGCGGCCTGCGCGACACCATCCCGGTCGGCTCCCAGCTGACGATGCGAGCCGGATCGGCGGCCCAGGTCCTGCTGGCCTGGGAGGACCCGGAGCGGATGCACCGCGGTCTCCAGAACGCCGCCTACTCCGCCACGGCCCTGGCCGGCATCCGCCGCCGCGGCTGGGCCCAGTCGATCGGCGAGCGCGAGCAGGGCGTCGCCTCGGTCTCCGCCCCGGTCCGCTCCCCCAGCAGCAAGATCATCGCGGCCGTCTCCGTCTCCGGCCCGGTCGAGCGCCTCTCCCGCCAACCCGGCCGGATGCACGCCCCCGCCGTACTCGCCGCCGCCGAGCGCCTCTCCGAGTCCCTGCGCCGGGCCGCCGCCGAGTAGCGGCTTTGGGTGCTGTCGGTTTTTCACGTTCTCTTGTGCTAAACCCGCAGCCCCCTCAGAAGAGGGCGTCCTGCTCCAGCTCGAGCAGCAGCTGCTTGCGCTCGAGTCCGCCGGCGTAGCCGGTGAGGGTGCCGTTGGCGCCGATCACGCGGTGGCACGGGATCATCACGGGGACCGGGTTGCGGCCGTTGGCCAGACCGACGGCCCGCGAGGCGGCGCTGGTCATACCGAGGCGCTGGGCGATGGCGCCGTAGGACGCGGTCTCGCCGTAGCCGATCCCCTGCAGCTGCTGCCACACCCGCTGCTGGAAGTCGGTGCCGCGCGGTGCGAGCGGGAGGTCGAACTCCTTGAGCTCGCGGGCGAAGTACGCCGCCAGCTGATCGACGGCGCGCCGCAGCAGTGGGTCGGCGTCGGCGCGCTCCCCCGCCGGCTCACCGCTCGCCGAGGCACGCAAGGGAGTGAACTCGATAGCGGTGATCGCACCGCTCCGGGCCACGATCCGCAGGTCGCCGATCGGCGATCCGGTCACGGTCCACATCGTCCTGGTCATCTCCACTGCTGTCGTCGTCGTCACCCTATGTCTCCCTTGCGCTTGTCGTTGCCGCCCGCCCGCCGCTGCTCCATCTCCGCCAGCACCACCGACCACAGCCGCAGCAACCCGTAGGAGCGCCACGGACGCCAGCTCTCGCTCCGCGCCACCACATCGTCGAGCGCCAAGCTCCGGGCCGCGTTGCGGACACCGATGTCGGTGGGCAGGAAGATGTCGGGGTCCCCGAGCGCGCGCATGGCGACGTAGTCGGCCGTCCACGGGCCGATGCCCGGCAGACCGGTCAGGCGGTCGCGCACCTCCTCGCGCGCCATGCTGCGGTCGAGCCGCACGCTGCCGTCGGCCAGCGCCCCGGCCAGGGCGACCAGAGCCCGTCCGCGCGAGCGCGGCATCGGCAGAGTCGTCGGGTCCACCGCCGCCAGCGTCGCCATCGTCGGGAACAGGCGGTCCACCTCGTGCCCGCCGGTGAGGTCCAGTGGTTCGCCGTACGCCGCAACCAGGCGCGCTGCGGCCGTGCGGGCCGCGGCCATGCTGACCTGCTGCCCCAGCACGGTCTGGATCGCGACCTCCGCGCCGTCGAGCTGGCCGGGCACCCGCAGCCCGGGGACCGCGCGCACCAAGGGCGCCAGGGCGGGGTCGTCGGCCAACGCCGCGTCGACCGCGACCGGGTCGCAGTCGGCGTCCAGGAGGCGCCGTGTGCGCTCCATCGCCGGAGCGAGGTCGCGAGCGTCGCTGAGCCGGAAGGTGGCCGGCACCTGACCCGGCGGGCGGGTGCCGAGCTCGACCCGGACGACGCCGGGGCCGTGCGGGAGGCGCAGCGCCCGCTCGTACCACCCCGGGCCGGTGGCCTCGATCCCCGCGACGGCGTGCAGCTCGAGGAACAGGTGCAGCTGCTGCGCCGCGAACGGCTCGCGTACGGCGATCCGGGTGCGGATCGTGCCGGCCGACGACGCCTCACCGGCTCTCGCTCCGCCGCGCAGCTGGGTCGGCGAGGCGGCGTACACCTCGCGCACCGTGGCGTTGAACTGGCGCACGCTGGCGAACCCGGCGGCGAAGGCGATCTCGGCGAAGGTGAGCGTCGTGGTCTCGATCAGCACCCGCGCGGTCTGGGCCCGGCGTGAGCGGGCCAGCGCCAGCGGGCCGGCTCCGAACTCCTGGGTGAGCAACCGCCCGAGCTGACGGCTCGAGTAGCCCAGGCTGGCGGCCAGCCCCTCCACGCCCTCACGCTCCACCACACCGTCGGCGACCAGCCGCATCGCGCGCGAGGCGACGTCCGCGGCGACATCCCACTCCGGCGAGCCCGGGGTCGCGTCCGGGAGGCAGCGGCGACAGGCGCGATATCCGGCACCCTGCGCCCCTGCCGCGGTCCGGTAGAACGTGACGTTGCCGGGCTTGGGAGTGATCGCCGGGCAGGAGGGTCGGCAGTAGATCCCGGTCGTCCGGACGGCGGTGTAGAACACGCCGTCGAAGCGCCGGTCACGCCCCTGGACCGCGCGGTAGCACGCGTCCCAGCCCTGCTCGTCCACCCTCATGCCCACCAGTCTGCGGGGTAGGACCCCGCAGCTCTAGCGGGAATCGGACACCATCTGCCAGAGGTCAGCCCGGAGGACGCGACTGCGCGGTGGAGTTGGGGCAGAAGGCCTCGCGCGGCGATCCGGTGTGGATCTCCTCGGGCAGCACCACGGTGGCGGCACCGGCAGGGACCCCCATGCGACGGGTGCTCAGGCTGACCGTGTGGACGAAGCTGCCGGCGCGCGCCGACAGGCTCTCGCACCCGCCCATCTTCAGCCGCAGGTGCACCTCGACGTAGTCGTTTCCGGGCACCGTGAACCGGACGTTTCCCCGGTCGTCCTTCAGGGAGGAGTAGCTGAAGAGCCGCTCGTCGGCCTGGTCGGGCGAGATCCCCGTGATCGTCATCGGCAGCGCCTGCCGGTTGGCAAGCCGGAAGGTGTACACCAGCGTCGCCTTGTCCTGGTAGCGCACCTGACGGATCGTGCGGTCGCTGATCGTGAAGACGGCGCTCGCCTCGGTGCCCGAGACGGCCGTCGGCCCCTCGGCACCCAGGCCCATCGGGGCGGCCGCGACCGCGGCGTACCCCAGCCCGGTCAGCAGCCCCCCGAGTGCTGCTGACAGGACCAGCCAGGCCCGCCAGCCCAGGTGGCGCCTAACCACGGCGCGCACGCGTCCTGCGACGTCGTACGCCGGCCACGGTCATCAGGCCGAACAACGGACCCACGAGCAGGAACCCGGTCGAGGACGGGCTCTTCGTCGCGGGGGTGCGCGTCGCCAGCGGCGAGGGGTCGGCGCCCGTGGGCTTGCTCGGGCTGTCGAACCAGTTGCACTCCGGGGGGTGACGGAAGTTCTCGTCGTTGCGGTCGTACTGGCTGCAGGAGAGGAACCCGGCGTCCTTGAGACTCATGCCCGGCTCGAAGCACCGACCCGCCCTCGTCGCAGCTGGCAGGCGGGATCACGAAGTTGGCGGTCTGATGACCTCGCGAGTAGGTGTTTCCCTGCCAGCAGTTGCCGTGACCCTCGTCGTCCCACCAGTGGTCCATGCCGTTGTGCGCGATGCTGCCGCCGGGCTGGATCCCCATCTTGTTGTTGGTGGTGTGGTTGTCGTGCGAGGTGTCGTAGAGCTTGCCCGGGTCGTACTCGTCACGCAGGGGTGCCGGCACCCAGAACTGCATCGTGCCGAAGCGCCAGTTGTCGTAGATGTAGTTGTTGTCGGTGGAGTTGAAGTTTCCACCGGCGATCAGCACACCGGTGCCGACCGGGGTGGGCACCACCGGACACACGGTGCCCTGCATGTATCCGCGCTGCTTCATGGGCTTGGCGCACACGCCCTTGTCGACGTACTTGGTGTACCAGTTCTGGTTGTTGGAGTAGATCCGGTTGCTGCTCCACCGCGCGTGGTCCTGCGGCAGGCCCGGGTGGCCGGGGAACAACGAGTCGGTCGCGATCCCGGTGGCGTTGTCGTAGAAGTCGTTGTCGTGGGCCCAGATCGAGTTGCCCGCGGTGCCGGAGTAACCCAGCGTGTTGTGGTGGCTGCGGTTGTTGCGGATCTCGATCGCGTAGCGGGTGACCTTGAAGTTCGGGTTGTCCGCGTTCAGGTCGGACCCGGATCCGGGGTAGATCCCGGAGTCACCGTTGTAGTAGTTGTCGGTGTGCTTGATCAGGCCGTGGTCGCTGGCGAAGGCCAGGATGCCGTACTCGTCGTTGGCCCGGGTCACCAGACGGTCCATCACGAAGCCGTCGGTCTCCAGGATGTAGACGGCGTTGAACTCCGCCTGCTGCACGGTGAAGTTGCGCAGCACCAGACCACCGGCGCGGTCGCCGCGGATGGCGTTGAGCTTGGAGAACTTGTTGTCGATCAGCACGTCCGAGGCGCGACGGCCGGTGCCGACGATCTGGGTGCCGCAGAACTTGCTGTCACACCGGATCGACTTGTTGTTCGGGGTCCGGTCGCCGAAGACGGCGATCAGGTTCAGGTTGTGGGGGCACTTGAGCTGGTCGGCGTAGGACAGCGCTACCGGGTTGGACTCGGCGTTCGAGGCAGCAGCCTCGGGCGAGGAGATCGAGCCGATGTACTGGGCGGAGTCCAGCGGGCTGGTGGAGTTGGTCTTCAGGTTTGAGCAGTAGCTGCTCCGCTTGGAGCTGGCCCAGCGGCGCTCGTCGTACACCCCGGGTAGGACGTAGATCGAAGTCTTGCGCGCCTTGATCGAGTTCACGGCCGTCTGGATGGAGTCGAAGCGGCAGCGCTTGAGCAGCTGCTTGTTGCGGCGCTTCAATGCGCTGTTGGGCATCGCCTTGATCCGGCGACGGCTGCTCGAGGTGCACACGACGCGGTAGCGGGAGTTCTTCAGGCCGAGGTACGTCGGAACCTTCCCCGACCCGTCGGGAAAGCCGGAGGCGCGTTCTTCGTGCGCAGCTGCCGGGGAGGAGAGGGCCAGCACCAAGGTCAGCGGAAGCACCGCGAGAGAGACCAGGATGGCCAGGATCCGTCGAGTCATGTGTTGCCCTTTCGTCGTGGCGCTCAACGAGGACCCGGGCGTTTCGTTACGTTCTCGTCGATCGCGACCGGGTGGCATCCCCGACTCGCGCGGGTGACGTGGGCGCTCCGAGCGGGACGCGTCCCGCTACCTCGTCGACAGGTGCCCGGTGATCGCGGCGACCGTGGCGCGGGCGCTGCGGCCGGCACCGATCAGGGTGGCGGAGGCCGGTCCGGTCCAGTCGCCGTACCCGACCAGGAACAAGCGTGGCTCCGCTGCTGCCTGGGTGCCCGCCGGGCCGGTGGTCGGCACGCGACCACGCTCATCCCTGAGCTGGAGTCCGGTGAGGTGGCGCAGGGCGGGGCGGAAGCCGGTGCACCAGATGATCGAGTCCACCCGTTCCTGCGTGCCGTCGGACCAGGACAGCCCGGAGCGGGTGAGCCGGTCGAACATGCGGTGGGACTCGAGCACGCCGCGGTCACGGGCGTCTCGCACGCTGGCCACGGCCACGATGTCGCCGAGTCCACCGACGCCGGGGTGCTCACGCCCCTGCTCCTGAGCACGGACGCGCTCGGTCGCAGCGGCGAACAGGGCCCGACCGTCCACCTCGTCGGGGAGCAGCCGGGGTTCGTGCGTCGTGAGCCAGATGGTCCCGGCGAGCGTCGAGACCTCCGCCAGGATCTGCGCGGCGGAGTTCCCGCCACCCACGACGGCCACGCGCTGCCCGGCGAACGGCCGCGGCGTCGTGTATCCCACGGTGTGCAGCTGCCTTCCCTCGAACGCCGAGGCACCGGCGTACGTCGGCCAGAACGGCTGGTCCCAGGTCCCGGTCGCGGAGACCACGACCCGCGCCGAGATCTCGAGCGTTGGAGCAGCGACGAGGAGCCGGCCGTACGGGTCGTCGTCGACGCGGGTCACCGAACGCACCCGGTGCGGTCGCAGTGGGGCCAGGTCGTAGCGCTGCTCGTAGGCCGCCAGGTAGTCGACGACGTGCTGCCGGGGCGGGAAGCCACGTTCGGCGTCGTTCCACGGCGGCATCATCCAGCCGGGCAGTGAGGAGAACGCGGCCGGTGAGAACAACCGGAGCCCCTCCCACATCCGCGGCCAGGCTCCCCCCGGCTCCTCGGCCGCGTCGAGGATGACGAAGTCCTCGCCAGGGGCGAGACCGGCCCGGCGGAGGTGGTAGCCGATGGCGAGTGCGGCCTGACCGCCGCCGATGACGGCGACATCGATCTGGCGCGCCACCGGCCCGGGCGTGCTCAGCTGGTCTCGCTACGGCGCTCGAGCAGCACGGTGTCCCGCCAGACGCCGTCCAGCTGGGCGATGCGGGTCCGGACGGCCAGGGTGCGATAGCCGGCTGAGTGGTGCAGGGCGATGCTGGCCCGGTTCTCGGGGAAGATCGAGGTCTGCAGGGTCCACATCCCGGCCCGGTCCGCTTCCGTCACCTGGATGTGCAGCAGGGCCTTGCCGACACCCCGACCGCGGGCCGACTCCGCCACGTAGACCGAGGTCTCACCGACCCCGGCGTAGCAGTCACGTCCCGAGACGGGCATCACCGCGGTCCAGCCCACGACGTCACCGTCGAGCACGGCCACCCAGGCCAGCCCGGGCACCCACTTGGCGCGCAGCTGCCTGGCCGTGGGCAGCTTGGTCTCGAAGGTGGCGTTGCGGGTGGCAAGGCCCTCGTCGTAGATGGCGAGCACGGCCGGCATGTCCGCGTCGACCAGCGGCCGCGTGGTCACGTCCGCAGGGAGGTCCTCCGGGCAGCAGGGCGGGGACAGCAGGGTGCCCATGACGACGTCGGCCGCGTGCGGAAGGCCGGTGCAGCAGGCGGTGTTGACCGACACCATGCTGGAGGTGCCGACCTTGTCGACGACCACGAAGCCCACCTTCTTCAGCAGCTCGACGTGGTGGGAGCAGGTGGACTGGCTCACCCCGAGGGCCACGGCGAGGTCACCGATGCGCACGGCCCCGGCGACCGAGGTGGACAGGGTGTGCAGGAGACGAACCCGGGTGGGGTCGGCGAGTACGGCGAACCACTCGGCGTGGTTCTCCGCGTCCGCCTTGCTCAGGCTGGGGGCGTGCCGACGACCGTCGGCCGCAGCGCGCTCGGTGACCGGCGAAGTCGTCATGCCCCCACGATACCTTGCTTTCATCGACCGGGGTCGATACAGTCCTATGCATCGACAACCGTCGATGTTCTCACCGTGTGAGGAGCCTGGCATGCAGCACCCCGTGGTCATCATCGGTGCCGGTCCGATCGGGCTGGCCGCCGCCGCCAACGCCGCCGAGCGCGACCTGGGCTTCGTCGTCCTGGAGGCCGGCGGCGACGCCGGGGCCGCGATCAGCGAGTGGGCGCACGTGCGGCTGTTCTCCGCGTGGCGTGAGCTGGTCGACCCCGCAGCCCGGCGGTTGCTCGAGGCCACCGGCGCCTGGACGCCGCCCGAGCCGGACACCTACCCGACCGGTGGCGAGTGGCGCGAGCAGTACCTTCGCCCGTTGGCCGACCTGCTGGCCGCTTCTCCCGTCGGCACGGTGCGCTACGGGGCCAGGGTGACCGGCGTGGGCCGCTCCGGGCGCGACCTGCTCGTCGACAGCGGCCGCGAGAGCGACCCCTTCGCCGTACACCTCGAGACGGCTTCGGGCCGCGAACGCCTGCTGGCCAGCACGGTCGTGGATGCGTCCGGCACCTGGAACCAGCCGAACCCGCTGGGCGCCGACGGCTACCCCGCGCTGGGTGAGGTCGAGAACGCCGAGCGGATCAGCTACGGCATTCCCGATCTCGCCGACCCGACGGTGGCCGCCCGGTACGCCGGGAAGCACGTCGCGGTCGCCGGCAAGGGCGCCTCGGCCCAGGGAGTGCTGATCGGCCTGGCCAGGCTCGCCCAGCGGGACAGCGCCGAGGGTCCCCGCACCCGAGTGTCGTGGCTGCTGCGACGTCCGAGCATCGGAGATGCCTTCGGCGGCGGCGACAACGACCAGCTCGAGCAGCGCGGCAAGCTCGGTCAGGATGCCCGGGCCGCCGCCAGCAGCGCGACGGTCACGCACGTGACCCAGTTCCGCACCGAGTCCGTCACGGCCCAGGAGGACGGTCGACTCACAGTGGCCTCGACCACGGGCGAGCAGGTCAGTGACGTCGACGAGATCATCGTTGTCGCCGGCTTCCGCCCCGACTTCGGGTTCCTCTCCGAAGTCCGGCTCGACCTCGACCCCGCGCTCGGTTCGACCCGCAGCCTGGCCGAGCAGATCCACCCAGACCACCACTCCTGCGGCGACGTGACGCCCCACGGCTACCTGGAGCTCGCCCAGCCCGAGCAGGGCGTGTTCCTGGTCGGGATGAAGTCCTACGGCCGCGCACCCTCGTTCCTGGCGATGACCGGGTTCGAACAGGTCCGCTCGGTGGTCGCCGCCCTGGCCGGGGATCTCGAGGCCGCCGGACGGGTCGAGCTGGTCCTGCCCGACACCGGCGTCTGCAACGGCGCCGGCGCCTTCGACGTACCAGACGCCTTCGACGCCGGCGGGTGCTGCGGGGCTCCCGCGGCACCGCAGCCGCAGCTGGTCGCCCTTGATCGCCCCGGCCGGTAGACCCGTCGGCAGCACTGGGACGGTGACGGACACGACAGGCGCGGCACGGTCGACCACCCCGCAGCCCGGCGCCCTCGACGGCGCCGGGCTCCGGCACGTGGTCACCGTGCTCAGCGCCGTGCAGATCGTGTCGTGGGGCGTCCTGTACTACGCCTTCGCGGCCTTGCAGTCCTCGATCAGCCTCGACACGGGTTGGTCCAGCGTCGCTGTCACCGGAGCGTTCTCGCTCGCCCAGCTCATCGCCGGCGGGGTCGGGATCTGGGTCGGGCGCCACATCGACGACTTCGGCCCTCGCCGAGTCATGACCGGCGCCTCGCTGGTGGCCGTCCCGGGCGTCCTCGCCGTCGCCAACGCGCCGAACCTGTGGTGGTTCTACGCAGGCTGGGCGCTCGTCGGTGTGGCGATGGCCGGCACCCTCTACCCACCTGCGTTCGCGGCACTGACTCGCTGGGGAGGTGATCGCCGAGTGGCGGCCCTGACGGCGCTGACGCTGGTCGCCGGTCTGGCGAGCACGGTGTTCGCTCCCCTGGCGTCCGTGCTCGACGACCTGCTCGGCTGGCGGGGGGCCTACCTGGTCCTGCTCACCGGACTGGTCGCCATCACCGTCCCCTTGCACTGGTGGGGCCTGAACCGCCCGTGGGACCCAGCACCTGGCGAGCACGAGATCGTCCTGCACCCAGCGGCTGCGCCTCCCGCCGACACCAGCCGCACAGCGCCGATCGACGTCCCTCGCACCGTGCCGTTCGTCCTGCTCACGCTGGCCAACGCCCTGACGGCGCTGGCCGTGTTCGCGGTGGTGATCAACCTGGTGCCGATGCTCGTCGAACAAGGGATGAGCCGCAACCTCGCGGCAGTGACCCTGGGGCTGGGCGGCGTCGGCCAGGTCCTGGGACGGCTGGGGTATGCCCGCTTCGCGCGGGCCACCTCGGTGACCGGTCGCGGCGTGATCGTGCTGACCGGGGTGTCCCTGGCGACCTCGGCGCTCGCCCTGGCGCCGAGGGCGGCGACGTTGCTGATCGCACTGGGGATGGTGCTGGGGCTGATGCGGGGGATCTACACGCTGATCCAGGCCACCGCGGTCACCGATCGGTGGGGGCCCTCGTCGTACGGCAGGTTGAACGGCATCCTGACCGCCCCGGCGCTGGCCGCGGCCGCGGTGGCGCCCTTCGCCGGCGCAGCTCTGGCGGAGCTGCTCGGCTCCTACAGCAACGCCTTCCTCGCCCTGGGCGGCCTGGCTGCCGTCGCAGCCGTCCTCATGCTGGGGGCCGATCCGGCGCGCAAGGCTGTTGGTGGGTGATATCGACCTCTGTCAAGATAGACAGGTGTCGAACTCATCAAGCCCCGTCGCGACGACGAACCCCCCTGACCTGCCCGTGCTCGACGACGCACTCGCCTGCTGCACGCCGCTGGCCTCCGAGCCGCTCAGCGCCGAGACCGCCGCCCAGGTGGTCCCGATGCTCAAGGCCATCGCCGACCCCGCGCGGCTGCGGCTGATGTCCCTGGTGCTGTCCCACGAGGGAGCCGAGGCGTGTGTGTGCGACCTGCTCCCCTACTTCGACCTGTCCCAGCCCACGATCAGCCACCACCTCAAGGTGCTCCACGAGGCCGGCCTGCTGGACCGGGAGAAGCGCGGCACCTGGGTGTTCTACCTCGCCCGCCCGGCGGCCATGGCGGCGCTGGCCAACCTGTTCACCACGACGGAGGCCCCATGAGCGACACCGTGCACGAGACCCGCGACCCCGACGCCCCGACCGGCGACGTCCTGCACCAGCTCTCCACGCTCGACCGGTTCCTGCCGGTGTGGATCGGTGTCGCCATGGTGCTCGGGCTGCTGCTCGGCCGACTCGTCCCCGGCCTCGACGACGCCTTGGCCGCGGTCGAGATCGGCTCGGTCTCGCTGCCGATCGCAGTCGGGCTGCTGGTGATGATGTATCCGGTGCTGGCCAAGGTCCGCTACGACGAGCTCGGCCACGTCACCGGCGACGGTCGCCTGCTCGGCACCTCGATCCTGTTGAACTGGATCCTCGGACCGGCGCTGATGTTCGCCCTGGCGTGGCTGCTCCTCCCCGACCTGCCGGAGTACCGCACCGGCCTGATCATCGTCGGCCTGGCTCGCTGCATCGCGATGGTGCTGATCTGGAACGACCTCGCCTGCGGGGACCGGGAAGCGGCTGCCATCCTCGTGGCCATCAACGCCGTCTTCCAGATCCTGGCGTTCGCGCTTCTCGGCTACTTCTACCTCCAGGTCCTCCCGGGGTGGCTCGGACTGGAGCAGGCGGCCCTCGACGTCTCGGTCTGGGGCATCGCCAAGTCCGTCCTGGTCTTCCTCGGCATCCCGCTCCTGGCGGGCTTCCTGACCCGGACCCTCGGCGAGCGCGCCAAGGGCAGGCAGTGGTACGAGTCCACCTTCCTGCCGAGGATCGGCCCCGCTGCGCTCTACGGGCTGCTGTTCACCATCGTCGTGCTGTTCGCACTCCAAGGCGACACCATCACCAACCAGCCCTGGAACGTCGCCCGGATCGCGCTCCCGCTGCTCCTGTACTTCGCGCTGATGTGGGGCGGCTCCATGGTGCTGACCCGCGCCCTCGACTTCGACTACCAGCGCGCCACAGCGGTCTCGTTCACCGCCGCCGGCAACAACTTCGAGCTCGCGATCGCTGTGGCCATCGGGGTCTTCGGAGTCACTTCCGGCCAGGCCCTCGCCGGTGTCGTCGGCCCACTCATCGAGGTGCCCGCCCTGATCGGGCTCGTCTACGTCAGCCTCTGGGCTCGCAGGTTCTACCGGGAGCGCTCGGCCACCGACGCGGGAGCCATCCGATGACCACGACCGAGCCGATCACCCGACCGCAGGTGGTCTTCGCCTGCGTCCGCAACGGAGGGAGGTCGGTGATCAGCCGTGTCCTCACCGAGCACTACGCCGGCGGCCGGGTCACCGCACTCTCCGCAGGCACCCAGCCCGGTGACCACATCCACACGGAGGTCGCCGCGGTCCTCGCGAAGCTCGGCCTGGACACCTCCAAGGAACAGCCGAAGCTGCTGACGCGCGACACCATCGCGGCCAGCACCATGGCGATCACCTTGGGCTGCGGCGAGGAGTGCCCCTACGTCCCCGGGGTGAAGTACGTCGACTGGCCGGTCGCCGACCCCGGCGGCCAGGACGAGGACACCGTGCGAGGGATCATCGCCGACCTCGACCAGCGTGTCCGGACGCTGCTCGTCGAGCTCGTGCCCGACCTCGAGCTGCCGCCCTCGGTGCTCGCGCAGCACTGAGACGGGCCGGGCGCTGACCGTCGGGATGAGCGCAAGGTGCCGAACGGCGAAGAGGTCCTGGCCCGCGTCTCCGCAGGCCAGGACCTCTTTTTTCGCAACGTACCCCCGACGGGATTCGAACCCGCGCTACCGCCTTGAGAGGGCGGCGTGCTAGGCCACTACACAACGGGGGCCTGAGCGGACGCGACTCTATCCTCAGTGAAACAACAGAGCCAAATCGTCCTACTCGCTGGGGTACTAGGACTCGAACCTAGACTAACTGGACCAGAACCAGTCGGGCTGCCAATTACCCCATACCCCATGGGATCGGCCCATCCATCGCAGTGGACGAGCCGAGGGTCAAAGATACACAAGGGCTGCGTCAGTCACCAATCGGGGGTGCTGTGCGCAGCGTTCAACGCACCGGCTGACCGACCTGCTCGCCAGGTTCGGGGATCACCGGCGGGGCCGAGGTGTTGCGCAGCCCCATCCGGCGTGCCACGAGCAGCACGAGCACCAGGTAGAGGCCGTTCTGGACCAAGGTCACCGGTAGCTGCCACCAGGACACCTCCGCGACCTGCAGGGCACCCTGCAGATCGCCGAAGAAGATCGCGAAGGCGAAGGCGACCAGGTTGTTCAAGATGTGCAGCGCGATCCCTGCTTCCAGGCCGCCCACGAGGACCACGGTCAGGCCGGCCATCACACCGAATGCGAACCGGTCGAAGAACAGCGGGAAGTTCTGGGTGCCGTGGGCCACCGCGAAGAGCAGCGAGGTGAGCCCCACCGCGGCGAACCGGGAGCGGGTCAGGGAGCCGAACGCCTGCATCAGGTAGCCGCGGAAGGCGTACTCCTCCCCCAGCGCCTGCAAGGGCGTGGTGAGCAGGATCACCACCGCGACGGCGATCAGCTGACCGGTGAGCTTGTTGGCAGCACCACCGAGCTCGTTGGGATCACTGGGCAGGAACGCGCCCACCACCACCGAGGTCACGAGCGCCACCACCGCCAGGCCGACGCACGCGAAGAAGAACCGCCAGCGCATGCCGGGCATCACCGAGGACAACCAGCGCGGACGCAGCCGGTGCACGAACCGGACTATGGCGATCGCGATCAGGGTCAGCGAGGCCAGCGTGAGGTTGAGGTAGAGCATCGAGGCCGGAGTGACGTCCTTGAGGCTGGCGGCGTCCAGGAAGCGGTCGAGGAAGCTGCCCGGGCCCCCTTCCACGGCCACCGCGGCCGCCAGCACGGGCATCAGCAGCAACGGCATCACCACCATGCCCCCGAAGGCCAGCACGATGATGCCGACCAGCGGCTTCCACCAGTGGTAGTCCCAGGTGCGCAGCATCAACGGGTAGCTGCGCGGCTCCGGGTGCGGGTGCGCCCGCATCCGGGGCTCCCACCGGCCCGAGGGGACCGGCGGCGGCACGGGTGAGATGCCAGGTGGTGGACCTGGGTAGGACATCAGCTCGGCTCCGCCCCGGTTGCCTGCTGCGCGGCAGCCGCCGCACTCGGAGCAGCGTCGAGGCGTGCCAGCGACTGCTCGCGGCCGAGCAGCTCCAGGGACTCGAACAACGGCGGCGAGACCTTCCGGCCGGTGATCGCGACCCGCACCGGACCGAAGGCGTTGCGCGGCTTCATGCCGAGCTCGTCGACGAGCTTGGCCCGGAGCGCTGCATCGATCGACTCGGTGCTCCACTCCGTCAGGGCAGCCAGCGCCTCACCTGCCGCGGCGACCACCGACAGGCCGTTCTCGTCGAGCACCTTGGCCAGGTCGGTGGCGTCGTACTCCACCTCCTCGGAGAACAGGAAACCGAGCATCGGCGCTGCCTCGGTGAGCTTGTTGATCCGCTCGTGCACCAGCGGCATCGCCCGGCCCAGCAGCCCGGCCTGGTCCTCGGTCACCGGGTCGGTGAGCACCCCCGCCTCCTGGAGGTACGGCGTGACCCGCTCGGTCATCTCCTCCAGGCTGAGCAGGCGCATGTGCGCGGCGTTGATCGCCTCGGCCTTCTTGATGTCGAACCGAGCCGGGTTGGGGTTGACCCGCGCGATGTCGAAGGCCTCGACCATCTCCTCGAGGGTGAACACGTCGCGGTCCTCCGCGATCGCCCAACCGAGCAGGGCCAGGTAGTTCAGCAACCCCTCGGGCAGGAAGCCCTGGTCGCGGTAGGCCATCAGGTGCGCCTCGGGGTCGCGCTTGGACAGCTTCTTGTTGCCCTCCCCCATCACGTAGGGCAGGTGGCCGAAGCGCGGCGTGCACTTGGCGATGCCGACCTCCTCCAGCGCCTGGTACAGCGCCACCTGGCGCGGGGTGCTGGAGAGGAGGTCCTCGCCGCGGAGCACGTGGGTGATCTCCATCAGCGCGTCGTCGACCGGGTTGACCAACGTGTAGAGCGGCTGGCCGTTGGCGCGGGCGAGCGCGAAGTCGGGCACGTGGTCGGTGTGGAAGGTGATCTTCCCGCGCACCAGGTCGTCGAAGGTGATCTCGCCGTCAGGCATCCGGAACCGGACGACCGGCTCGCGGCCCTCGGACCGGAAGGCAGCCACCTGCTCCTGCGACAGGACCCGGCAGTGGCCGTCGTACCCCATCGTCTTGGAGCCGGAGGCCTTGCGGCGCGCCTCGACCTCGTCGTTGGTGCAGTAGCACTCGTAGGTGCGCGAGGACTCCTTGAGCCGGGCCAGGGCGTCGGCGTAGATCTCCGAGCGCTCGCTCTGCCGGTAGGGCGCGAACGGGCCGCCGACATCGGGGCCCTCGTCCCAATCGAGGCCGAGCCAGCGCATCACCTCGAAGAGCCCGTCGTAGGACTCCTGGGTGTTGCGGGCGGCGTCGGTGTCCTCGATGCGGAACACGAAGGTGCCACCGTGGTGGCGGGCGAAGGCCCAGTTGTAGAGCGCCGTACGGGCCAGGCCGACGTGCGGCGAGCCCGTCGGCGAGGGCGCCATCCGGACGCGGACAGCGGTGCCGTCGGGGTCAGTCACGCGAAACCACCTTGTTGGTCAGGTTGCCGATGCCCTGGATCGAGATCTCGACCTCGTCACCGGCGTTCATGGGACCGACACCCTCGGGGGTGCCGGTGAGGATCACGTCGCCGGGCAGCAGCGTCATCACGCTGGTGACGTAGGCGACGAGGGTGGGGACGTCGAAGATCAGGTCGGAGGTGCGTCCGTCCTGCTTGACCTCCCCGTTGAGGAAGGTCTGCACCCTCAGGTCGCTGACGTCGAGCTCGGTCTCCACCCACGGCCCGAGCGGGCAGAAGGAGTCGAACCCCTTGGCCCGGGTGAACTGGCCGTCCTTGCGCTGCAGGTCGCGGGCGGTGACGTCGTTGGCGATCGTGTAGCCGTGGATGACGTCGCCGGCCTTCTCCTTGGGCACGTCGCGACAGATCCGGCTGATCACCACCGCTAGCTCGCCCTCGAAGTGCACGTTCTCGCTCTGCCGGGGATAGAAGATCGGGTCACCGGGGCCGACCACCGAGGTGTTGGGCTTGAGGAACATCAACGGCTCGTCGGGCACCTCCCCGCCCATCTCGGCCGCGTGGGCGGCGTAGTTCCTGCCGATGCCGACGACCTTGCTCCGCGGCAGCACCGGGGAGAGCAGCCGCACCTCGGAGAGCGGGTACTGCTCGTTGGTCGGCTGCAGCCCGACGTAGAGCGGGTCGCCGGACAGTGCCGTGATCACCGACCCCTCGTCGGGGATGCCGTAGTCGTCGATGTCGCCGGTCACGACCCCGAACCGGGGGTCCTCGCCTGTGGTGAACCTTGCAATACGCACCCGATGAGCCTATCGACCGTGCCGCACCGGTCACGCACTAGCGTCAGGCCTGTGGAGATCCTGAGCAGCGAGACTTGGCAGGCGCGCGCCGAGGCGCACGCCGAGCGGGTCGACACGTGGGTCCAGCCGCACCTCGAACGGCGTCGCCAGGGGGGCAAGCACCCGGTCCACGACTTCTTGTTCACCTACTACTCCCAGAGCCCGACTGCGCTGCGCCGCTGGCACCCGGGGTGGGGCGCCACGCTTCTCGACGCGCCGGAGTACGCCGATCTCAAGGGCTATGTGGTGGTTGGTGGTGAGGCGTCTGTCTCACCCGAGCGCCTCGCGGCCCACCTGACGGTGATCACCTCGATCCACCGGCTGCTGGTCGCCACCGCGGGCCGCGCGCCGACCCTGGGGTGCTTCGGCCTGCACGAGTGGGCGATGGTGCACCGCGCGTCGTCTGATCGGTCCCCCGCTGACGGTCAGATCAGGCACGACTGGCCGCTGCGGCTCGGGGGCGCCGGGACCGACGAGGTGGTCGAGTCGCACCGGATCGCGTGCTCGCACTTCGACGCGTTCCGGTTCTTTGCCGGTTCCGCGCGAGCGCTGAACACGTTGCAGCCCGGTCGCGATGACCGCGCCGCCTTCGAGCAGCCCGGCTGTCTGCACGCCGGCATGGATCTCTACAAGCACGCTTTCCGACTGACTCCCTTGGTCGCCTCCGAGCTGGTCGCCGACTGCTTCGAGCTCGCGTGGGACATCCGCGAGCTGGACATGCGGGCCTCGCCGTACGACTTCAGCGACCTCGGCTTCGACCCGGTCCGGATCGAGACGGCGGCGGGCAAGCAGGAGTACGTCGCTGCGCAGCGTGGCTTCGCCGAGCGCGGCGCTCCCCTGCGCGAGCGGCTGATCGTGGCCTGCGAGAGGCTGCTGGCCGCGGTCCCCGCCGCAACGGGTCAGTCGTCCTCGCCGACGACCGTGTCGCCCTGAACGATCCGGACGGGCAGCCGGGCGTCGCCGGCCTCCAGGGTCGCCGGGCCCCGGCGTACCTCAGCGGGCAGGCGAACCGTCCAGACCACCTCGCCGAGCCCACCCGACCCCGTGCCGGCGTCCGCATCAGCCGGGCCCAGCTCCCAGCGTCGGTCGCCCTGGACGAGCTCGAGGGACACCCGTTCCTGCGCCCGCTCGGGCTCCCGCGCCTCCGCGGAGCAGCCGAACGTCGCGGAGCCACCGCCGTCGTCGCAGCCGTCGACGAACCTGGTGCCGTGCACGGTCAGGTCCGTCCCGGGACCGACCTCCGGGCGGGCGGCCGTGGATTCGGTCGTGGAGCCGGCCAGCTGCAGCCCGGGTGCCGCGCAGCTGCCGCTCGCGCTGTCCCAGGGGTAGGTCACCGCCGTCGCGAGGACCAGTGCGACCATCACCCTTCGCGCCCGAGCTGTGATCTCCATGCTGCTCTGACGCCGGGGCTGGGCTCGGGGTTCCCCCACAGAACGCACTGGCCGTGGCGACTGTGCCGTTCTAGGGTCGGCGTCGTGGACGACGTGGACTCGGCGGCGCTCGTGGGGCGCTTCATCAAGAACGGGCGACTGGTGATCTGGCCCTCCAAGCAGAGCAAGCTGCGGACTGTGCTGGACCACATCGCCCAGGACTTCGAGCCGGGCAGGCGCTACCCCGAGACCGAGGCCAACGAGCTCCTCTCTCGCTACAACGACGACGTGGCGGCGCTGCGCCGATATCTTGTGGACGAGGGCTTTCTGGCCCGCGAGGCCGGCGTCTACTGGCGCAGCGGCGGGACCGTGGACGTCTGAGGCTGGGGTCGGGCTGGGGACTGGCTGATCGCTTGCTCGCTGGCTGATCGCTTGCTTGCTGGCTGATCGCTTGTAACGCGGTGTTCGTGTCGCTTCCGGACCCGCCGGCGGGGCAGGAAGGTGCACGAACACCGCGTTACAAGCGGATCTGTCGAGCTACCAGCAGGGCGGAGTGCGGTGCCGCCAGGGCACTGCCTGCTCGACCTGGGCCGCGAGGGACAGCAGCGTCGTCTCGTCCCCGGGGGCGGTCGCCAGCATCACTCCGACCGGCAGACCCTCGGGCGTCCAGTGCGTCGGCAACGAGATCGCCGGGCTGCCGGTGACGTTCCACAGCGAGGTGTACGGCGTGAACCGCTTCTGTGCCTCGAAGTCGGCGGCCGGGTCCGCGTCGTCGCGGATCGCCCCCACTGCCAGAGCCGGTGAGGCCAGCGTCGGGGTCAGGACCGCGTCGTACGGCGCCAACGCGGTCAGCGTGCGCGCGGCCACTCTGCGCAGCTCCCCGATCGCGAGCCCGAACGCCGGCCCGCTGACCGCGAGACCACGCTCGGCGAGCCAGCGGGTGAGCGGGCGCAGCAGGGCGCGAGCTTCGTCGGGCAGGTTCACCACCGACTGCGCGGTGAGCACTGCCCAGCAGATCTCGAAGACCGGCACTGCGTCGGGCGGCAGGGGTACGTCGATGTCGACGAGGTCGTGACCCAACGACTCGAGCAGCGCACTCGCGTCCTCCCAGGCAGTGATGCACTCGGGGTCGACGTCGGCCTGCGCGATCACCGGCTCGACGAACCGGGCGATCCGCAGTCGCCCCGGCTCACGGTCGCAGGAGGCGAGGAACGGCTCGGCGTCCTCCGGCGCCCAGAACGGGTCGCCGACCGCGCGACCGGCCATCACGTCGAGGAACGCCGCAGCGTCGCGGACCGTGCGCGCCAGCGAGCCGTTGGTCGACAGACCGACCGGGTCGCCGTACATCGGGGCGCCGGAGATCCGGCCGCGCGTCGGCTTGAGCCCGACGATGCCGCAACAGCTCGCCGGGATCCGGATCGAGCCGCCGCCGTCGGAGCCCTGTGCGAGCGGGACCAGGCCGGCCGACACCGCGGCGCCCGCTCCCCCGCTCGATCCGCCCGCCATCCGCGTCGTGTCCCACGGCGTCACAGCGGGCGGGGCACCCTCGGGCTCGGTGTAGCAGGGCGAGCCGAACTCCGGCGTACTCGTCTTGCCCAGGCTGACCAACCCCGCCGCAGCGATCCGTCGGACCACCTCGTCGTCGAAGTCGGGCACGAAGTCGGCGAAGGCCGGCGACCCGAAGCCGGTCCGGACGCCGGCGGTGGCGTTGAGGTCCTTGATCGCGGTCGGTACGCCGGCCAGCGGACCCTCACCGACCGGGCGGGCTGACCGCGCCTGGTCGGCAGTGACGGTCACGAACGCCCCGAGCTCGAGGGAGAGCCGGTCGATCCGCGCGAGGTGGTGCTCGACCAGCTCGGCCGACGAGACCTCCCCCGCCCTGATCGCGGCACCTTGCTCCAGCGCGGTGAGGTCGTGCAGCTCGCTCATGGTCGCGACGGTATCGGGCCGGTTTCCCACCGACCGACCAACGCAACCCGACCGACCCCAACCCGACCGACCCCAACCCGACCGACCACCCGACCACCCAGCCGACCCCAAACCTCACGCCCCGTGGCGCCGCAACCCGAATGTCAGGCTGTCGAGCAGGGCCATCCAGGAGGCCTCGATCACGTTGTGGCCGACCCCGACGGTGACCCAGGAGCGCTCGCCGTCGGTGGTCTCGATCAGCACCCGGGTGATCGCGTCGGTGCCATGACCCTGGTCGAGGATCCGGACCTTGTAGTCGATCAGCTCGAACTTCACGATCTCGGGGTAGAGCTGCTGGATCGCCTGTCGCAGCGCATGGTCGAGGGCGTTGACCGGGCCGTTGCCCTCGCCGGTCATCACGATCCGCGCCCCACCGGCGAGGAGCTTCACCGTGGCCTCGGAGGTCGCCTCCCCCAGGGGACGGGTCTCGGTGATCACCCGCCACGACTCCACGTCGAAGTACGACGGCCGCGACCCCTCGACCTCCTCGAGCAGCATCAGCTCGAAGGAGGCGTCGGCAGCCTCGAAGGTGTAGCCGCTCGCCTCCAGGTCCTTGACCCGCGCGGTCACCCGCTTGACCAGGTCGCCGTCGAGCTCGAAGCCGAGCTCGCGGCCCTTGAGCTCGATCGAGGCGCGCCCGGCCATGTCGGAGACGAGCAGCCTCATGTCGTTGCCGACACCCTCGGGGTCCATGTGCTGGTAGAGGTTCGGATCCACCTTGATCGCACTGGCGTGCAGGCCGGCCTTGTGCGCGAAGGCCGAGACGCCCACGTAGGGCTGGCGCGAGGCCGGCGGGAAGTTGGTGACCTCCGCGACCGCGTGCGCGATCCGGGTGGCGTCCCGCAGCAACCCCTCGGGGAGCACCTGCCGGCCGAGCTTGAGCTCGAGGTTGGCCACCACGTTGACCAGGTCGGCGTTGCCGGTGCGCTCGCCGTACCCGTTCAACGTGCCCTGCACGTGCGTGGCCCCCGCGTCGACCGCCGAGAGGGTGTTCGCGACCGCGCAACCCGTGTCGTTGTGGCAGTGGATGCCGACCCGGACGCCGGTCGTCTCGATCACGTCGTGCACCACGTCGGCCACCCAGCCCGGCAGCATCCCGCCGTTGGTGTCGCACAGCGCCGCGACGTCGGCGCCGGCCTCGAAGGCGGTGCGCAGCACCTCCAGGGCGTAGTCGCGGTTGTCGCGGTAGCCGTCGAAGAAGTGCTCGGCGTCGAGGAAGACCCGCTGCCCCTCGGCGCGCAGGTGGCTGATCGTGTCGCGCACCATCGCGAGGTTCTCCTGCAACGTGGTGCGCAGTGCGAGCTCGACGTGGCGGTCGTGCGACTTCGCCACGAGGGTGACGACACCGGCGCCGGACTCACGCAGCGCCGCGACCATCGGGTCGTCGGCGGCGGCCATGCCTACGCGCCGGGTGGCACCGAAGGCGGCCAGCTGGGCATGCTCGAGATGCAGCTCGGTCCGAGCGCGGCGGAAGAACTCGGTGTCCTTGGGGTTCGCCCCCGGCCAGCCACCCTCGATGAAGCCCACACCGAGCCCGTCGATCTGGCGCGCGATCGCGAGCTTGTCGGCGACCGAGAGGGTGAGTCCCTCCTGCTGGGCGCCGTCGCGCAGGGTGGTGTCGTAGACGTGGAACAGGTCTGGTCGAGCCGGGGAGGTCATACCTGGGTCCTAGCTGGGCGAGGGTTCGGGGGCTGCTTCTCGAGGGGTCCTGACAAACAAAAAACCTCCCGTGGGGACGAGAGGTCTGCGCGGCGGCCAGAGTCGGGGCGGTCCGTCGCGCTAGTCGATAATGATCGTGCGGTGCTGCATGCCTTCGAGTCTGCCACAGCTGTCCAGCAGGCGGTACGCCGTTCCGGCATCCGGGCAACCGCGCGGAGAGCCCAGCACCCGCACGGTCAACGCCTCACCAGCGCCCCGCCCACACCCCACTCAGCGGCCCACTCAACGCCAGGGGGCCCCGGTGGCGGGCGCCCAGTTGGCCCCCGAGCCCAGGAGCAGCCCGACCAGTACAGCGCTGCCCAGCAGTGACATCGCCACCACGAACCAGCCGCCGAACTCCGTGCTCGCGGTGCGCGACGCCAACCGGCGAGCGGTCTCGCGCAGCCGACTCGACCCCGGTCCCCACCACAGTCCGGGCACGAAACCGATCCCGGCCATCAGCAGCCGGATCTCGATCGGCTGCTGCGCGAGGTAGCCGACCGAGAACGCCGCCAGCCCGACCAGCCCGGCGAGCACGAGGTCGGCGACGGTGCCGAACAGCCCGAGCACCAGGTAGCCCGGCGTGGACAGGGTCGTGGTCGGGACGTCGTACCACCGTGGTCGCCCACGCAGCAGCCGACGGCGCTCGTGCCGCTGGCGGGTCACCGACGCCGTGCGCAGCAGCAGCACCACCACGGCGACGAGCGCGGTGCCCAGGTAGGGCGCGTAGGCCACAGCACCACCCGCCAGTGCACCCAGGCCGAGCAGCTGGAGCATCCGCTGGGAGCGGCTCACCGGTCGCGGGGTCGGCGCCAGCGCCGGGCCGTCCCAGCGCTCGCCGCTGGGGCTCGGCAGGATCCGGGTCGGCGGGGACACCACGGGCGCACCGTCCGCGGTCGCGGCGGGAGGTACGGCGACCGGGATCGCCGGCGTCTGGTCGGTCTCGAGCGGCACCGCCGCCGTGACCGGCTCGTCCTCCTGCGCGACTGCGGCCCGGGGCGCGAACGGCATCGTCCACTGGTCGCTCATCCGGGCGGCGTCCCGCGCGAGGTGCCGGTCCTCGCGCTCACGCCGCAGCCAGGTGCGCAGCTCGTGCAGCGACGGCCGGTCCAACGGGTCCGGCGAGAGCGCCTCCGCCAGCTGCGTGCGCAGGGGCTCCGGCACCTGGGAGAGATCGTGCTCGCCCCGGCGTACCCGGTCCATGATCGCCATCGCCGGGCCCTTGCCGTACGGCGGACGACCGGTGGCGGCGAAGACCACGGTGGCGGCCCAGGAGTGCACGTCGGAGGCAGTCGTGGCGTCGTCGCCGTAGAGGATCTCCGGGGCCAGGTAGCCCGGTGTGCCCAGCAGCCAGCCGGTCTGGGTGAGGCGGGAGTCCTCGGCCACCCGAGCCAGCCCGAAGTCGATCAGGACCGGCGAACGGCCCTCCATCAACACGTTGGTCGGCTTGATGTCGCGGTGCAGCACCCCGACCGCGTGCACCGCCTGCAGCGCCTCGGCCAGGGCGTCGGCGCAGTGCAGCAGGTCGTCGCCGGAGATCCGGCCCTCCTCCTCCACGTGGTGGTAGAGCGAGAGGCCGGGCACGTAGCGGGTGACCACGAACGGCGTGGGGCCGTGCGGGTCGGCGTCGAGGATCTCGGCGATCCGCGGGCTCGAGATCCGCCGCAGCGAGCTCACCTCACGGGCCAGCCGCTCCCGCGCCTCGGAGTCGCCGACGACGTGCGGACGCAGCACCTTGAGCGCGACCCGACGACCGTCAGGAGCCTGGGCCAGGTGGACCACTCCCATGCCGCCCTCGCCGATCCGGGCGAGCAGCCGGTAGTCGCCGACGCTCTGCGGCTCGTCGGGGTTCAACAGACCCGGTGCATCCAGCCGAAGGCGTCCTCGGCGCGGCCGTACTGGATGTCGACCAGGGCCTGTCGGATCTCCAGGGTCAGCGGCCCGGCCTCGGTGCTGCCGCCGACCTCGCCGCCCTCCCACTTCAAGGTGCCGACCGGGGTGACGACCGCGGCCGTGCCGCATGCGAACACCTCGGTGATCTCGCCGCTGTCCACGCCCTCGCGCCACTCGTCGATGGAGAACCTGCGCTCCTCGACGGTGTGGCCCTTCTTCTGGGCGAGGTCGATGATCGCCGAGCGGGTGATCCCCTCGAGGATCGTGCCGGTCTCGGGGGTGACGATGTGGCCGTCCGCGTAGACGAAGTACATGTTCATCCCGCCGAGCTCCTCGACGTACTTGCCCTCGGCGACGTCGAGGAAGACCACCTGGTCGCACCCGTGGGAGGTGGCCTCCTGCTGGGCCACCAGCGAGCTGGCGTAGTTGCCGCCGGTCTTGGCCGCACCCATGCCGCCGCGGCCGGCGCGGGTGTACTCCTCGGTGAGCCAGAGAGTCAGCGGCTTGATGCCGCCCTTGAAGTAGGCACCGGCCGGTGAGGCGATCACCATGAAGGTCACGTGCTGGGAGGGACGCACCCCGAGGAAGGCCTCGGTGGCGATCATGAACGGGCGCAGGTAGAGGCTCTTCTCGCCCTCGCCGGCGGGCACCCAGCGCTGGTCGATCTCGACCAGAGCGTCGACGTAGCGCACGAAGTCCTCGGGCTCGAGGACCGGGAACGCCAGCCGCTGGGACGAGCGCCCCATCCGCTTGGCGTTCTCCTCGGGACGGAAGGTCCAGATCGAGCCGTCCTCGTGCCGGTAGGCCTTCATCCCCTCGAAGGTCTCCTGGGCGTAGTGCAGCACCGCGGTGGCGGGGTCCAGGCTCAGCGGCCCGTACGCCGTGATCCGCGCGCCGTGCCAACCCTGGTCGGGGGTCCACTCCACGGTGAACATGTGGTCGGTGAAGTGCGTGCCGAACCCCGGGTTGGCGAGGATCTCGTCGACCTCGGCCGCCGTGCGTGGGCTCGTCGAGGCAGTGGTGGTGATCTCGAGAGTCATGGGAGCACGCTATCTCTGCTCGGGGAGCATTGCTCCCCCGGAACCGCTCAGCCGGCGACGCGGGCGGCGATGGCGTCGCCGACCTCGGCGGTACGGCGTACCTGACCGGGTGTGCGCGCCGCCAGGTCGGCCACCACCGCGTCCTCGACCTGACGCGCGGAGTCCTCGAGCCCGAGGTGCTCCAGCATCAGCGCCACCGAGAGGATCGCCGCCGTCGGGTCGGCCTTCTGCTGGCCGGCGATGTCGGGTGCGGACCCGTGCACGGGCTCGAACATCGAGGGCGCGGTGCGGTCGGGGTTGACGTTGCCGCTGGCCGCGAGGCCGATGCCACCGGTGATCGCGGCCGCCAGGTCGGTGATGATGTCGCCGAAGAGGTTGTCGGTGACGATCACGTCGAAGCGCGCGGGGTCGGTGACCATGAAGATCATCGCCGCGTCGATGTGCATGTAGTCGACGGTGACCGAGGGGAACTCGGCTGCCACCTCCTGCACCAGTCGCCACCACACCGCGCCGGCATTCACCAGCACGTTGGTCTTGTGGACCAGGGTGAGCTGGTTGCGACGCTTGGCGGCACGACGGAAGGCGTCGCGCACGACTCGCTCGACACCGAAGGCGGTGTTGACCGACACCTCGGTGGCGATCTCCTGCGGGGTGCCGACGCGCAGAGCCCCGCCGTTGCCGGTGTAGGGACCCTCGGTGCCCTCGCGCACCACCACGAAGTCGACCTCACCGGGTGCGGCGAGCGGCGAGGTCGCGCCCGGGAAGATCCGAGACGGTCGCAGGTTGACGTAGTGGTCGAGCTCGAAACGCAGCCGCAGCAGGAGTCCACGCTCCAGGATCCCGGGCGGGAGGTTCGGGTCGTTGGGCTTGCCGCCGACGGCCCCGAGGAGGATCACGTCGTGACGACGGATCTCCTCGAGCACGGAGTCGGGCAGCACCTCGCCGGTCGCGAGGTAGCGCTCGGCCCCGAGGTCGTAGCGAGTGGGCTCGAACTTCACCCCGGTGGGGGCGACCTGCTCGAGCACCTTCAACGCCTCGGCCGTGACCTCGGGTCCGATCCCGTCCCCGGGCACGACGGCAAGCTTCAACGATCCCGGTGTCTGCTCGGTGTGTGCTCCGGTGTCTGCTCGAGTGTTGGCGGCATGCGGGCGATGCTAGTTGTCGTCCGGGCGCTGACCGCCGCTGTCTCGCAGGTCAAGAGCGGCCTGCACCGCGCTGGAGCTGACGGGACTTTCGGGGTTGTGCCGAGCCGGGCCCCATTCGGGATACATGTCGTACATCTGGTTCTCCTACCGATGAGTGGATGAGTGCTGGTCTGGGATGCACTCCGGAGGAGATGAACCGATGCAACGCACCACGGGTCACGTGGGCGGATCAGGTTCGCAGAAGCGGGGGTGGACTTCGGAAGTCTCGCTCGCGGAGGGGGTGAGAGGCCGAATGGCGGGAACGCCGAACTCCGCGGCGAGGTGGCCTATCTGGTACAGGCCCCGCCACGGCAGCGAATAAGTACGAAGTTCCTCCGCATGATGTGTCGACCTTAGGCCGGACCCCTGCGAGGGCGCAGCCCTTTCTCCCAGGCGTCCCACCATGCGAGACATCCGTCTCAGAACAAGCGCGTTTCCGGACGTTTGGGAGACTCGTCACATGAGTGCCCCCCCGGACCTGCCGCCCATCGTCGCGCGCGCGTTCGACGTCTCCCGCCGCGCGGGCTACGTCGGCTTCTGCCGCAACGAGACCGGTCGGCTGCTGGCCACCCTGGCTGCCACCCGCGGCGGCACCATGGCGGAGTTCGGCACCGGCTGCGGCGTCGGTACGGCGTGGCTGCGCTCCGGCGTACGCCCCGGGACGCAGATCATCACCGCGGAGCTGGACCCCCAGCTCGCGACCGCGGCGCAGGACATCTTCGTCGACGACCCCCAGGTCGAGGTGCTCGCCGCCGACTGGTCGACGCTGCGCAACAAGGGGCCCTACTCGCTGCTGTTCCTGGACCCCTCGGTGCCCGAGGACGCCAGCGTGGACGCTGTGGTCGACCTCGTCGAGCCCGGCGGCATCGTGGTCCTCGACGACTTCGCGCCGTGCCAGATGTGGCCACCGATCACTGGTGGTCGCGTCGACATCCTGCGCGAGAACTGGCTGACCGACGAGCGCTTCACCGCCGTCGAGGTGATGGTGGCCCCAGACGCCTCAGCGTTGATCGCCACGCGCCGCTGAGCAGGGCAGCTGCACGATGAAGTGCGGCAGCAGCAGCTGCACCAGCGGGCCGATCGCCAGCGCGTAGAGCACGGTCCCGATCCCGACGACGCCTCCCAGCAGCCAGCCGATGGCCACGACCACGACCTCGATGCTGGTGCGCACCGCCCGGAGCGAGACGCCCGTGCGGCGGTGCAGCCCCGTCATCAGCCCGTCGCGCGGCCCGGGACCGAGCTGGGAGCCGAGGTAGAGCGCGGTGGCCAGCGCGTTCAGCACGACGCCCGCGGACATCAGGGCCACCCGGGCCGGCAGTCCCTCCGGCGCGTCGAGCAGCGCGAGCGCACCGTCCGCGACCAGTCCGACCACGAACGAGTTGGCGATCGTGCCCAGCCCGGGCACCTCGCGCAGCGGGATCCAGAGCAGCAGCACGACCAGGCTCATTGCGATCACCGCGGTGCCGATGCTGATCGGCAGGTGCACGGCCATGCCCTGGTGCAGCACGTCCCAGGACGCGTTGCCGAGGGTCGCGCGGATCATCATCGCCAGGGTGACGCCGTAGAGCGCCAGACCGATCCCCAGCTGGGTCAGCCGGCGTGGGAGCCGGCCCGCGCGAAGCTGCGCGACCGGACCGAGCCGGGCCAGCTCGCGCACCCGCTTCGGGGCGACATCCTCGAAGGAGACATCACTGCTCATGGACGCCAGTCCACCACCCAGGTGCCATCGGTCGTTCACCTGGGCGCCACGACACGGACGCGGGGACTGGCTTGGCTCCTGCCATGGACACCTCTCGGAGAACCCTGATCCGCACCGGCCTCGTGACGGGGACCGTCGCCACCCTCGGCCTGGGGCTCGACACCCGGGCCTCCGCCGCCTCGCCCACGCACCGGGCCGACCCCTTCACGCTCGGGGTCGCCAGCGGTGACCCCTCCCCGGACGGGTTCGTGATCTGGACCCGGCTGGCGATCGACCCCCTTGCCGAGGACGGGCTCGGCGGCATGCCGAACCGGGCGACCCCGGTTTCCTGGCAGGTCTCTCGCGACGAGCGGTTCCGCGATGTCGTGCGCGCCGGGTCCACCCGGACCACCCCGGGGATCGGGCACGCCGTGCACGTGGAGCTCACCGGGCTACGGCCGGGCCGCGAGTACTTCTACCGCTTCCGAACGGGGCACCACCTCTCCCCCGTCGGACGCAGCCGCACCGCACCGGCGTACGACGCGATGCCGGGCTCGCTGTCCGCCGCGGTGGTCTCCTGCTCGCAGCTCGAGCACGGGTGGTTCACGGCCTACCGGCGCATGGCCGAGGACCAGCCCGACCTGGTGCTGCACCTCGGGGACTACCAGTACGAGTACCAGGCGGACCGCTACGTCGCACCGTCGGGGAACGTCCGCGACCACCGCGGACCCGAGACCGTGGACCTGGCGGGCTACCGCCAGCGCTACGCGCAGTACAAGAGCGATCCCGACCTCCAGGCCGCCCACGCCGTGGCCCCGTGGCTGGTGGTCTTCGACGACCACGAGGTCGACAACAACTGGGCCGACGAGATCCCGGAGAACACCGCGTCCGTGGCCGGCTTCATGCAGCGTCGGGCCGAGGCGATGCAGGCCTACTACGAGAACATGCCGCTGCGGAGGGCTGCGATCCCGAACGGTCCCGACATGCAGGTCCACCGCCGGGTCGCGTGGGGCCGGCTCGCGAACTTCCACATGCTCGACACGCGTCAGTACCGCGACGACCAGGCCTGCGGGGACGGCTACCAGGACTGTCCCGACGCCGAGAGCGGGGAGCGCAGCCTCCCCGGCGTCGAGCAGGAGCGTTGGCTCGCCGAGGGCTTCGCCCACTCACGTGCGCGGTGGGACGTGCTGGGCCAGCAGGTCTTCTACGGTCGTCGCGACCGCACGGCCACTCCGGACAACACCGTGTCCATGGACGCCTGGGACGGCTACCCCGCCTCCCGGGACCGGGTCACGCGGGCATGGACCAGGGCCCAGGTGCGCAACCCGATCGTGCTCACCGGCGACGTCCACGCCCACTGGGCCTCGGACGTGCTCAGCGACTTCGAGGCCGCGGACTCCCCCGTGGTCGGGTCCGAGTTCGTGTGCTCCTCGGTCACCTCGGGCGGGGACGGGTACGACGAGCCCAGCGGGCAGCACCCGTGGGCGGCGTACAACCCGAACCTGCGGTTCTGGACCAACCTGCGGGGCTACCTCAACAGCCGCGTGACCCCGGACTCCTTCACCACCGACTACCGCTGCGTGACCGCGGTCAGCACCCCGGACGCCCCGGTGTTCACGCGAGCGAGCTTCGTGGTCGACGACGGCGTGCGCGGGATGCGACAGACGCGCGACGCCCCGCTGTCGGTGGGCGCGTCACTGGGTGCCGCGCCGGCGCCACGCACCGATGCTCAGAAGATCCGCGACACGCTCGAGGCGGAGTCGCACTGACGTCCGCGAGCGCGCGTCGTCACTCGGTGAGGTCGACCCCGCGGACCAGGTCGGCGGAGATCTGCTGCTTGATCTCCTCGAGGATCTCGGCGGGGATCGCCGAGTCCACCGACAGCGCCACCAGGGCCTGACCACCCTTGGCGTCACGCGAGACCTGCATGCCGGCGATGTTCACACCGGCGTCCCCGAGGATCTTGCCGACGGTGCCGACCATCCCGGGGCGGTCCTCGTAGGTGAGGAACGCGAGGTGCTCGGTGGGCTCGAGGTCGACGACGAAGCCGTTGACCTCGACCAGCCGCTCACGCTGCGCGATCCCGATCAGGGTGCCCGAGGCCGAGATCTGCGAGCCGTCGCCCAGGGTGCCCCGCAGGGTGATCAGGTTGCGGTGGTCAGGGCTCTCCGGGTCGGTGACGAGGCGTACGGCGAGACCGCGCTCGGCGGCGTACAGGGGGGCGTTGACGTAGGAGACCTGGTCCTCCACCACGTCGGCGAACACGCCCTTGAGCGAGGCCAGCTCGAGGACCTTGACGTCGTGCTCGGCGATCTCGCCGCGGACCTCGACGTCGATCTGCTGGGCGACCTCGCCCGCCAGCGCCGTGAAGATCCGGCCGAGCTTCTCGACCAGCGCGATCCCGGGGCGCACGTCCTCGGCGATCACCCCGCCCTGCACGTTGACCGCGTCCGGGACCAGCTCGCCGGCCAGCGCGAGCCGCACCGACCGGGCGACGGCGACCCCGGCCTTCTCCTGCGCCTCGTCCGTGGAGGCCCCGAGGTGGGGCGTGGCCACGACGTTCTCCAGGGTGAACAGCGCCGAGTCGGTGCAGGGCTCCTGGGCGAAGACGTCGAGGCCGGCGGCGCCGATGCGACCGGTCTTGAGGGCGTCGTACAGCGCGCCCTCGTCGACGATCCCGCCGCGGGCGGCGTTGACCAGGACCAGGTGCGGCCGGGCCAGCGCGAGCTCGGCGGCTCCGATCAGTCCCACCGTCTCCGGGGTCTTGGGCAGGTGGACGCTGAGGAAGTCCGACTCGGTCATCAGCTCCTCAAGGCTCACCATGCGCACCCCCATCTGAGCCGCGCGCCCGGGCTGCACGTAGGGGTCGTAGGCGATGATCTCCATCCCGAAGGCGGCCAGCCGCTGGGCGACCAGCACCCCGATGCGACCCAGACCGGCGATGCCGAGGGTCTTCTCGAACAGCTCGACCCCGGTGAACTTGCTGCGCTTCCACTCCCCTTGCGTCAACGCCGCGTGTGCCGGGCTGACGTGGCGTGCGGCGGCAAGCATCAGCGCGACGGCGAGCTCGGCGGCACTGACGATGTTGGAGGTGGGGGCGTTGACCACCATCACGCCGTTCTGCGTCGCGGTGCGGACGTCGACGTTGTCCAGGCCCACCCCGGCCCGGGCGATCACCTTCAGGCGGCCGGCGGCTGCCAGCGCCTCGGCGTCCACGCGCGTGGCCGAGCGGACCAGGAGCGCGTCGGCGTCCACGATGGCCGCCAGCAGCTCTGCGCGATCGCTGCCGTCACAGGTGCGGATCTCGAAGTCGGGGCCGAGTGCCTCGACCGTCGCGGGGCTGAGCTCCTCGGCGAGGAGCACTACGGGACGGGAGGGCGGAGGCGTCACAGCGGTCCTGACGTGGGGTGGGTGGCGGCGGCTGCACGACGCTGTGCGGCAGCCAGACTAGCCGAGAAGGTCCTCCGCCCGCGGCGCCAATAGGCGAAGGGCCCAGCAAGTATGAGTTGCTGGGCCCTTCTGGTTGATCGGAGAACGGTGACCTTCCGATCGGTCGTCCGTCACGCCGGTCCCGGTGGCCGTTCACCTGCACACCGCGACGAGTCGCCCCGCCGTATGGACCCTTGTTTCGAACGATCCCGCTCTCCCCGGAGGGAGTGCGTAAGAGATGTCTACGCCTGCGCACGGCCCCGGCACAAGAGGTCGGAGAGCCTTCTCGGCGGCTATTTTTCGCCCTCGGCGTGTCCTCCACAGAAGCGGGTCACTCGTCCACAGAAAACCCTGCTCGTCCACAAGCAGCGGGCCCTGTTTCTGTGGACAACGTGGTCTGTGGACAACGTGGTCCGTGGACAACTGGGTCTGTGGACCAACTTGGTGTCCGTCAGATCGCGCAGCCGTCCGGTCCACAGGCGGTCTCGTCGTCCTGGCCGCTCACGTGCTGGAGCACCGGCTGCTGCTCGGCCCAGGCCTTCTCGATCACCTGCACGAAGGTGTCCGCGGGTTGAGCACCGGAGACGCCGTACTTGCGGTCGATCACGTAGAACGGCACCCCGGTGGCGCCCAGCGAAGCGGCCTCCCGGATGTCGGCCTCCACGGCGTCGGCGTACTCCTGCCCGGCGAGCAGCTCCTCGACCCGGACCGAGTCGAGGCCGACCTTGTCCGCCGTACGCCGCAACGTGTCGTGGTCGGCGACGTTCTCCGCGCGCAGCATGTAGGCCGCGAGCAGCTCCTCCTTGAGCGCGCCCTGCAGGGCCGGGCCCCCCTGGTCCAGGGCCAGGTGCAGCAGCCGGTGCGCGTCGACCGTGCGGACCCGCTGTGCCTCGCCGAGGCGGAAGAGCAGGCCCTCCTCGGCCGCGACCGCCTCCATGCGGTCGACCATCTGCTGGCCGGCCGCGACGCCGCCGCCGTACTTGTGGCCGAGGTGCTCCGCCGTGGTCTGCCCGTCCGGGACGGGAGGCGAGGACGGGTCGAGCAGGAAGGAGCGGTAGACGAGCTCGATCTCCTCGGCGTGGCCGGTGCGGCTCAGGGCGCTCTCGAGGCGCCGCTTGCCGATGAAGCACCAGGGGCAGGCGATGTCGGACCAGATCTCGATTCTCATGTGCGGCACAACGACACCTTGGCCCCGAATGTTCCTTGTGGGGTGGTGGGGACCCAGGGGGACCCCGAGCAGGACTCAGGGTCGGTTCAGGGTCGGAGCCAGCAGCCTCCCCGATGCGCAGGCGCCCTCCAGCGGGCGAGAGTCCTGGACATGATCACAGTCGAATCACTGTCCAAGAAGTACGCCGGCTTCACCGCCGTCGACGACGTCAGCTTCACGGCCAGCCCGGGACGGGTGACCGGCTTCCTCGGTCCGAACGGGGCCGGGAAGTCCACCACCATGCGGGTCATGGTCGGGCTCACGCCACCCACCGCGGGCGGGGTGACGATCTCAGGGAGCAGCTTCTCGGGGCGCCGCTTCGCCGACCTGCCGAACCCCGGTCTGGCCGTCGGGGTCCTGCTCGACGCCTCGGCGCAGCACGCCGGCCGCACCGGGCGCGAGATCCTGACCATCGCCCAGCGCACGATGGGGCTGCCGAAGGGCCGCGTCGCCGAGATGCTCGACCGGGTCAGCCTGACCACGGACGAGGCCGACCGGCGGGTGCGCAACTACTCCCTCGGGATGCGCCAACGGCTGGGCATCGCCACCGCCCTGATCGGTGACCCCGAGGTGCTGATCCTCGACGAGCCGGCCAACGGCCTCGATCCCGCAGGGATCCGCTGGATGCGCGACCTGTTGCGCGGGTACGCCGACGCCGGCGGCACGGTGCTGCTCTCCTCGCACCTGCTCCACGAGATCGAGGTGATCGCCGACGACCTCGTCCTGATCGGTCACGGCCGGATCGTCGCGCAGGGCTCCAAGGCGGAGCTGCTGAGCGCCGCCGGGACCGTCGTACGCAGTGCGGCGCCGGCCGACCTCGCCCGGGCCCTGGAGTCAGCAGGTCTCGACGGCACCCTGGCCGAGGACGGGTCGGTGCGCACGACCGCCGACGCGGCCGCGGTCGGACGGGTCGCGCTCGCCGCGGCGATTCCGCTGGTCGAGCTCCGCTCCGGCGACGGGGCCGGGCTCGAGGAGATGTTCCTCGAGCTCACCGCAGATTCACAACGGGAGTCATACCGAGAGTCATACCGGGAAGGAGCAGCAGCATGAGCACGATCGCCCTGGAACGGCCCACGGACCGGGTGACCACACCGGCCGGACCACGCCCGATCCCGTTGCGCCGGATCGTCGGCGTGGAGCTCGCCAAGATGTTCGACACCAGGTCGGGCTTCTGGCTGATGATCAGCATCGGGGTCAGTGCCCTGCTGGCCACCAGCGCGGTGATCGTCTTCGCGCCGGAGTCAGAGTTGACCTTCGAGACCTTCGCGACCGCGATCGGGTTCCCGATGGCCGTGATCCTCCCGATGATCGCGATCCTCTCGGTCACCAGCGAGTGGAGCCAGCGCAGCGGGCTGACCACGTTCACCCTGGTGCCTCACCGTGGGCGGGTCATCTGGGCGAAGGCGATCTGCTCGGTGGCCGTCGGCGTCGGCTCGATGATGATCGCGCTCGTCGTCGGCGCCCTGGGCAACATCGTCGGTACGGCGATCACCGGGACCGAGACCATCTGGAACGTCAGCGTGGCCGACTTCTCGCTGATCATCCTGGCCAACGTGCTCGGGCTCCTGGTCGGCTTCATGCTCGGCGTACTCATCCGCAACTCGGCCGGCGCCATCGTCGCGTACTTCGTCTACTCGCTGGTGCTGCCGACCATCTTCGGGATGCTGGCCGCCTTCCAGGAGTGGTTCCGGGACCTGCAGGGCTGGGTCGACTTCAACTACAGCCAGTCGGCGCTCTTCAACGGGTCCCCGACCGGCGAGCAGTGGGGCCAGCTGGGAGTCTCCGGCCTGATCTGGCTGGTCGCGCCGCTCGTCATCGGGCTGGTGCTCGTGCTCCGCAGCGAGGTGAAGTAGCTCGGCGTACGACGTGGGAGCCACCTTGCGGGGTAGACCTGCGGGCCCGCTCCCCAGCGTCACCGGCGGGCCGCGCTCCCCCATCGGGGCCACTTACCCGCCAAAACCAGCACTTCTCTGCCGTTGCAACGGCAGAGAAGTGCTGGTTTCACAGGAGAACGTGAAAAACCGTCAGCGAGTCGCGGTGCCCTCGACGTAGTCCGAGTCGTGGCTCTTCACCCAGGCCATCAGCTTGCGGAGCTCGCGGCCGGTGCCCTCGATCGGGTGGGCCTCACCCTTGGCGCGGAGCTCGTTGAACTCCGGGGACCCGGCCTCCTGGTCGTCGATGAACCGCTTGGCGAAGTTGCCGTTCTTGATGTCCTCGAGCACGGCCACCATGTTCTGCTTCACCTCGGGGGTGATCACCCGGGGGCCGGAGACGTAGTCGCCGTACTCGGCCGTGTCGGAGACCGACCAGCGCTGCTTGGCGATGCCGCCCTCGTACATCAGGTCGACGATCAGCTTCAGCTCGTGCAGGCACTCGAAGTAGGCGACCTCGGGCTGGTAGCCGGCCTCGGTGAGCACCTCGAAGCCGTACATCACCAGCTGGGAGGCCCCGCCGCACAGGACGGCCTGCTCGCCGAACAGGTCGGTCTCGGTCTCCTCGGTGAAGGTGGTCTTGATCCCGCCGGCACGCAGGCCACCGATCGCCTTGGCGTAGGAGAGCGCCAGGTCCCAGGCCTTGCCCGACTCGTCCTTCTCGACGGCGACGAGGACGGGTACGCCGCGCCCGTCGACGTACTCGCGACGCACGAGGTGACCGGGTCCCTTGGGCGCGACCATGAAGACGTCGACGCCCTCGGGCGGGGTGATGTAGCCGAAGCGGATGTTGAACCCGTGCCCGAAGACCAGGGTGTCCCCGGGGGTCAGGTTGGGCTCGATCTCCTCGGCGTAGACCTTGCGCTGCACCTGGTCGGGCGCGAGGATCACCACGACGTCAGCCTCCTCCACCGCCTCGGCGGGGGTGAGCACGCGCAGGCCCTCGGCCTCGGCCTTGGCGCGGCTCTTGGAGCCCTCCTGCAGACCGATGCGCACGTCGACGCCGGAGTCGCGCAGCGACAGTGCGTGCGCGTGCCCCTGGCTGCCGTAGCCGATCACGGCCACGTTCTTGCCCTGGATCAGGGCGAGGTCGGCGTCGTCGTCGTAGAACATGTCAGCCACAGGGGCTCTCCTTCATGGGTTGGTTGTACGTCGGTGAAGTCAGCTGGGAATGACGTGGGCGGCCGCGACCGGCACCGGCACGGGCCGCAGGGTGCGCTCGGTGATCGAGCGGCTGCCGCGCCCGATCGCGACCATGCCGGACTGGACGAGCTCGCGGATGCCGAAGGGCTCGAGCACCGCGAGGAAGTCGCGCAGCTTGGCGGCGTTGCCGGTGACCTCGATCGTGACCGCGTCCGGAGCCACGTCGACGACCTTGGCGCGGAAGAGCTGCACGGCGTCGAGCACCTGGCCCCGGGTCTCGGTGTCGGCCTTGACCTTGATCAGCAGGAGCTCACGCTCGACCGAGTCGCGGTCGTCGAGCTCGACGATCTTGAGCACCTCCACGAGCTTGTTCAGCTGCTTGGTGACCTGCTCGAGCGGGGACTCGTCCACGCTGACCACGATCGTCATCCGGGAGACCTCGGGGTGCTCGGTCGGACCGACCGCGAGGGAGTCGATGTTGAAGCCGCGCCGGCTGAAGAGGCCGGCGATGCGCGCGAGCACACCGGGCTTGTTCTCGACGAGCACGCTCAGGGTGTGCTTGCTCATCAGATGTCGTCCTCCTCGAACTCGGGCGCGAGGTCCCGGGCGTACTTGATGTCGTTGTTGGAGGTGCCGGCGGCCACCATCGGCCACACCATGGCGTCCCGCTCGACGCGGAAGTCCACCACGACCGGCACGTCGTTGATCTCCATCGCCTTGGCGATGGTGGAGTCCACGTCGCCCGGCTTGTCACACGACAGGCCGACCGCGCCGTAGGCGTCAGCGAGCTTCACGAAGTCCGGCACCCGCTTGGACTGCAGGTCGGTGTTGGAGTAGCGGCCCTCGTAGAACAGGGTCTGCCACTGCCGGACCATGCCGAGCGACTCGTTGTTGATGATCGCGACCTTGATCGGGATGTTCTCGATCGTGCAGGTGGCCAGCTCCTGGTTGGTCATCTGGAAGCAGCCGTCACCGTCGATCGCCCACACGGTGGTGTCCGGGCAGCCGACCTTGGCACCCATCGCGGCGGGTACGGCGTAGCCCATGGTGCCCAGGCCCCCGGAGTTGAGCCAGGTGTTCGGGTGCTCGAACTTCACGAAGTGGGTTGCCCACATCTGGTGCTGCCCCACCCCGGAGGCGTAGATCGCCTCGGGACCGGCGATGGCGCTGAGCCGCGAGATGACGTATTGCGGGGCGAGCCCACCGTCGGTCGGGGCGTCGTACCCGACGGGGTACTTCGCCTTGACACCGGCGAGGAACTTCACCCAGCCCTCGAAGTCACCGGTGTTGCCCTGCTCCTGCTCGGCCTGCAGCGCGACCACCAGGTCGGCGATCACCTCGCGAGCGTCGCCCACGATCGGCACGTCCGCGACCCGGTTCTTGCCGATCTCGGCAGGGTCGATGTCGGCGTGGATCACCTTGGCGTCCGGGGCGAAGGAGTCCAGGTTGCCGGTCACCCGGTCGTCGAAGCGAGCGCCGAGGCTGATGATCAGGTCGCTCTTCTGCAGGCCGGCGACGG
>CAWAJE010000038.1:0-18490 GCA_963782215.1 uncultured Actinomycetota bacterium
GCGCCGCGCCCGCATCGCCAAGGGCTCGGGGCGCGCGGTCTCCGACGTCAACCAGCTCGTGGACCGGTTCTTCGAGGCCCGCAAGATGATGCAGCAGATGGCCCGCGGCGGCGCTCCCGGGCTCCCGGGCATGCCGGGCATGGGCCTGGGCAAGAAGGCCAAGGGTCGCCAGGCCGCGCAGCCGAAGAAGGGCAAGGGCAAGCGCGTCTCCGGCAACCCCGCCAAGCGCGCCCAGCTCGGATCGGCCGAGAAGCCCGCCGCCGCCTCCGGCAGCGCCTTCGGCCTCGACGAGCAGGGCCTCCCCGACGACTTCGACCCCAGCCAGCTGCCGGATCTGTCGAAGTACCTGAAGTAGGCGGTCGGCTCGGGCGGCCGCGGCCCCGTTGTGCTTGCTCGCTTTCCGCTTGTAACGCGGTGTTCGTGCACCTGAATACGCCGCCGGCACCCGCAGCAGCAGCACGAACACCGCGTTACAAGCGATAGCGTCGCCCCATGGCTGCACAGCGATTCCGGGGTCCGGTCCTGCCCGACGGCGAGGCGCGCGACCTGTACGTCGTCGACGGGCTGGTCACCTACGAGCCGCAGGCGGGGGCCGAGACGGTCAGCGAGGGCTGGATCGTCCCGGGGCTCGTCGACGCGCACTGCCACCTCGGGCTCGACGACGACGGCGCGACCAGCGACGAGGCCACCGAGCAGCAGGCGATCGACGACCGCGACGGCGGGGCGCTGCTGATCCGCGACTGCGGCTCCGCAGCCGACACCTCGTGGATCCACGACCGCGACGACCTGCCCCGGCTGATCCGCGCCGGCCGGCACATCGCCCGCACCCGGCGCTACATCCGCAACTACGCCCACGAGGTCGAGCCCGAGGAGCTCTCGGCGTACGTCGCCCAGGAGGCCCAGCGCGGCGACGGCTGGGTCAAGCTCGTCGGTGACTGGATCTCACGAGACACCGGTGACCTCGCGCCCTCCTTCCCGCCGGAGGCCTTCGCCGAGGCGATCCGCGTCGCCCACGACCACGGCGCCCGGGTGACTGCGCACTGCTTCGGTCGCGAGGTCCTGAGCGGCCTGATCGACGCCGGGATCGACTGCATCGAGCACGGCACCGGGCTCACCCCCGACCTGGTGGAGAGCATGGTCGCCCGCTCGGTGGCCCTGGTGCCGACGGTCATGCAGCTGGAGAAGTTCCCGGAGTACGCCGAGGCCGGGGCGAAGAAGTTCCCCGACTACGCCGTGACCATGACCGAGCTGCACCGCCGCCGGCGCGACACGATCATGGCCGCTCACGAGGCCGGGGTCGCGATCTATGCGGGCTCCGACGGTGGCGGTCTGGCCAGGCACGGCAACCTGTCCGGGGAGGTGCAGGCGCTGCGCGGCCTCGGACTCAGCGCGGAGCAGGCCCTGGGGGCCGCCTCCTGGCGAGCGCGGGAGTGGCTCGGCCTCGACGGCCTCCTCTCGGAGGGGACCACCGCGGACTTCGTGGTCTACCCCCGCAACCCGCTGGAGGACCTGAGCGTGCTCGAGAAGCCCGAGCGGATCGTGCTGCGCGGTGTCGTCGTCGGCTGATGCAGCCACCCGGCTCGACAACCTCGTCGGCGTCCTGCGTACGGCGGGCTGCGTGTTCGCCGAGCAGGAGGCCGCACTGCTTCTCGGGGAGGCGGGTGACGCCGCCGAGCTGGAGGCCTGGGTCGCGCGACGGAGGAAGGGCGAGCCGCTGGAGCACCTGCTGGGCTGGGCCGACTTCGCCGGGATCCGGATCGCCGTCGATGTCGGCGTGTTCGTCCCCCGCCGCCGGACCGAGCTGCTGGCCCGGATCGCCGTCGGGACCGCCGAGGCGATCCCTGAAGCCGTGGTCGTCGACCTGTGCTGCGGATCCGGTGCCGTGGGTCGGGTCGTGACCGAGGCGGTGGCCGACGTGCAGGTGCACGCGGCCGACCTCGACCCGGTGGCCGTGGCCTGCGCCCGACGCAACCTGGCCCGGGTCCACGCCGGCGACCTCTACGACGCCCTGCCCGAGGAGCTGCGCGGGCGGATCGACGTACTCGCCGTCAACGCGCCCTACGTGCCCACCGCCGAGATCGGGCGGATGCCCCCGGAGGCCCGGCTCCACGAACCGCACGCGGCGCTGGACGGGGGACCCGACGGCCTCGACCTGCACCGCCGGGTGGCGGCCGCTGCGCCGGTGTGGCTCGCGCCCGGTGGCGTGCTGCTGCTCGAGACCAGCGTGGGCCAGGCCTCGGCGACCGCCCGCGAGTGCGAACGGGTCGGTCTGCGGGCCGAGGTGGTGCGCGACGACGACGTCGACGGGACCGTCGTCCGTGCGATTTCAGCCCTGCGGTGGTCGTCTGGCACAATGACACGCTGAGTCGTACGCCGTCCGGACCCTCTCATCCGGCCTGCGCACGCCCGCGGGTTCTGACCGCATCCGGCCCCACCGGACAGCGCACGAGCCAACCACTACACACTCTCAAGGAGACACCACAGACGTGGCCGTCAAGATTCGCCTGAAGCGCATGGGCAAGATCCGCCAGCCCCACTACCGCGTGGTCGTCGTCGACGCCCGCAAGAAGCGGGACGGCAGGGTCATCGAGGAGATCGGCAAGTACCACCCCAAGCAGGAGCCCTCGTTCATCGAGGTCACCTCCGACCGGGCGCAGTACTGGCTCGGCGTCGGCGCACAGCCCTCCGAGGCCGTCGCAGCCCTGCTCAAGATCACCGGTGACTGGCAGAAGTTCAAGGGCCTCCCCGGCACCGAGGGCACCCTCCGTGTCGCCGAGCCGAAGCGGGACAAGCAGGAGATCTTCAACGAGGCGCTCAAGGACGCTGCCAACGAGCCCAAGGGCCAGGCAATGACCAAGAAGGCTTCCTCGAAGAAGGCCGACGCGCCCGAGAAGGCCGAGAAGGCCGAGAAGGCTGACGCTCCGGCCGCTGACGCCAAGGCTGAGGAGGCGCCGGCCGAGGCCGCTGCCGAGAAGCCCGCCGAGGCTCCTGCTGCCGAGAAGCCCGCCGACGAGGCTCCTGCCGCCGAGGCTGCCCCCGAGGCCGCTGACGCCGAGAAGTCCGAGGCCTGAGCCCCGTGCTCGCCGACGCCCTGGAGCACCTGGTCCGCGGGATCGTCGAACACCCCGACGACGTCTCGGTGCGCGACAAGCAGATGCGTCGTGGGTCGATCCTCGAGGTCCGCGTGCACCCCTCCGACCTGGGCAAGGTCATCGGTCGCGGAGGTCGCACCGCAAGTGCGTTCCGCACGGTGGTCAACTCCCTGGCCGGTCGTGGCGGCGCACGCATCGACTTCGTTGACGTCGACCGCGGTCGCTGAGCGGTTGCCGTCAGGCGTAACGTCTCGGTGTCCGGTCGGTCGGTCGGTTTCCCAGGTCAAGAACCCAGTCTGCCTCTTCACACACCACGCACGGTGTGTGAAGAGGCAGTTTCGGTTCTTGACCTGGGAAACCGAACCCCAACCCGGGAAGTCGACCCCGGGAGCCCAAGCCCACCCCGACCAAACCAGGACCCACCCCAGCAACCCAGAACCAGGAGTGAGTGTGGAGCAGGCGGAGGAGTACGTCGTGGTCGGCCGGATCGGGCGCGCCCACGGGCTCAAGGGTGAGGTGCTGGTCGAGCCCCGCACCGACGAGCCCGCGCGCCGGTTCGCTGCAGGGGTCACGCTGCGCGCCGGGGACGGCACGCTCACCGTGGAGTCCTCGCGCAACCACTCCGGTCGCCTGGTGGTCAGGTTCGTCGAGGTCGGCGACCGCAACGCCGCCGAGTCGGTCCGCGGGACCGAGCTCTCCTGCCGGGTGACTCCCGACGAGCGGCCCGATGACCCTGAGGAGTACTACGACCACCAGCTGGTCGGGCTGCGCGTGGAGACCATCCAGGGCGAGGTCGTCGGCGAGCTGATCCGTGTGGAGCACGGTGCGGCGCAGGACCTCCTCGTCATCGGTACGCCGGAGCGCGAGCTGCTCTTCCCGTTCGTGACCCAGCTCGTCCCCGAGGTGGACCTGGCCGGCAGGCGGATCCTGATCGACGACCGGCCCGGCATCCTGGACGCCGAGCTGTGAGCGACGCCATGCGCATCGACATCATCTCGATCTTCCCCGACTACCTGGCCCCGCTGGGACTCTCCCTGCCCGGCAAGGCGCAGACGGCCGGCCTGCTCGACGTACACGTCCACGACCTGCGCGACTTCACCCACGACCGGCACCGCACCGTCGACGCTCCGCCCAGCGGCGGTGGCGCCGGCATGGTGATGAAGCCCGAGCCGTGGGGCGAGGCGCTGGACAAGATCGCCCCGGACGGGGCCACGCTGGTCGTGCCCACGCCGTCGGGGGAGCGGTTCACCCAGCGGATCGCGGCCGAGCTGGCCACCCGCGAGCACCTGGTCTTCGCCTGCGGGCGCTACGAGGGCATCGACCAGCGGGTGATGGATGACGCCGGCTCCCGGCTCGAGGTGCGCGAGGTCTCGCTGGGCGACTACGTCCTCAACGGCGGCGAGGTCGGGGCGCTGGCGATCACCGAGGCCGTCGTGCGCCTGCTGCCGGGGTTCATGGGCAATGCCGAGTCGCTGGTCGAGGAGTCGCACACCGACGGCCTGCTCGAGTACCCCGTGTTCACCAAGCCGGCTTCCTGGCGCGGACTCGACGTCCCCGAGGCGTTGCGGTCCGGGGACCACGCACGGATCGCCCGCTGGCGCCACGCCGAGGCTGTACGCCGGACCGCTGAACGCCGTCCCGACCTGGTCCACCGCTCGAGCGCCGCCGAGGCGGCCGACCTCGCGGACCAGATCGCTCTCGCCGTCCCCTCCGACGCCGGGGAGCTGCTCACCCTGCAGCGGGCCTGCTGGATCGGCGAGTCACGGGCCAACCCCGGGTTGCACCTCGGTGCCGTCCACGAGGAGTTGGCCGACGTCGAGGCGTGGCTGCAGGACTCCACGACGCTGGTGCTCCGGGTCGGCGGACGCCTGGTCGGGGCCGCCCGCGGGCGCAGGCTGGCCGACCGGGAGACCGAGACCTGGGACGTGGGCCGGATCATGGTCGCCCCGGACCTCCAGGGACGCGGCATCGGCAGGCTGCTCCTGGCCGCGATCGAGCAGGCCGCACCGGAGGAGGTCGCCGACTTCGAGCTGGTCACGGGGGCCGGCAGCGAGCGCAACATCAAGATCGCCCGGAGGGCCGGCTACCGCTACGCGTACCCGGACGCCGAGCCCGGGACCTTCCGGTTCGGCCGACACCGCCGCTGATTTCGTGGTGGGGGCCAGGCTGTGGCAAAATCGCTCCTTGGCTCAGCTAGCCATGACAGCCGCTCCGACCTCGTGCCGGACGGTGTCCACGGTCCTCCTGCCACAGGGGGTCGGCCGTACGGCAATGTGCTGACCACCCCGATCCAGCAACCATGATCCGTGGCTGACCTGTGGCACTCACGAGGAGCACACCATGTCGAACGTCATCGACGAGCTGTCCGGCGCGATCAAGCGCGACGACGTCCCCGCCTTCCGGGCCGGTGACACCATCAAGGTGCACGTGAAGGTCGTCGAGGGCAACCGCTCGCGTGTCCAGGTCTTCCAGGGCGTCGTGATCAAGGTCCAGGGGTCCGGCATCGGCCGCACCTTCACCGTCCGCAAGGTCTCCTTCGGTGTGGGCGTCGAGCGCACCTTCCCGCTGCACTCCCCGATCTTCGAGAACATCGAGATCGTCACCCGCGGTGACGTGCGCCGCGCCAAGCTGTACTACCTGCGCAACCTGCGCGGCAAGGCAGCCAAGATCAAGGAGCGCCGCGAGGCCTGAGCCGGCCCGCGTCCAATGGCCGGTTAGGCTCGGGAAGTGACCAACGTGGACGACGCCGTACAGGCCCCAGGGGAGTCCGGCGACCGTCCGGGCAAGGCACGCAAGAAGCCGATGCCCCTGTGGCAGGAGACGATCCTGCTGCTGGGCCTCGCCCTCGTCCTCGCGCTGGTGATCAAGAGCCTGTTCGTCCAGGCCTTCTACATCCCCTCGCCCTCGATGGAGCCGCAGTTCGTCAAGAACGACCGGATCCTCGTGCAGAAGGTCTCCTACTGGGGTGGTTCGCCGAGCCGGGGCGACATCGTGGTCTTCAAGGATCCCGGTGGCTGGCTCGACACCGGTGAGACCACCACGGCCAGCTCGCCGGTGACGCACCTGCTCGAGAAGGTCGGGCTCTACCCCACCGGGGGACACCTGGTGAAGCGGGTGATCGGCATCGGCGGCGACCGGGTGGTGTGCTGCGACAAGCAGGGGCGGCTGACCGTCAACGGCAAGGCGCTCGACGAGACTTCCTACCTGCCCAAGGGCACCGCGCCGTCGCTGATCAAGTTCGACAAGGTGGTCCCGCAAGGACCATCTGTGGATGATGGGTGACAACCGCGGCTTCTCCTTCGACTCCCGCGGGCACATGGGTGGGCCGGGTGGCGGCTTCGTCGACCAGGACCTGGTCGTGGGCAAGGTGTTCTGGCTGATCTGGCCGTGGAACCGTGCCGACGTGATCACCCGCCCCGCCACCTTCGAGGACGTCCCCGACGCGAGATGAGCACCCGGTGAGCGACCTGCCCCGCGGTTCGACCGTACGCCGTGACGCCGGCCTCTACGGCTACGAGCGTGCGCTGCGCCGGGCCGGCCTCACCCCCGTGGCCGGCGTCGACGAGGCGGGCCGAGGCGCGTGTGCGGGCCCGTTGGTCGCGGCGGCGGTGATCCTGCCGGAGGGACGCTCCGGGCTGGTGCCCGAGCTCGCCGACTCCAAGCTGCTGACCGCGAAGGCCCGCGAGCGCTGCTACGCCCAGGTGCTGCGCCGTGCCGTGGCGTGGTCGGTCGTGGTGGTCGAGCCGGGCGAGTGCGACCGGCTCGGGATGCACGTCGCCAACATCGAGGCGCTGCGCCGCTCGCTGGCAAGGCTGGGTCAGCGTCCGGCGTACGTCCTCACCGACGGGTTCCCCGTCGACGGACTCGGGGTTCCCGGCCTGGCGATGTGGAAGGGCGACCAGGTCGCCGCCTGCATCTCCGCGGCCTCGGTGATCGCGAAGGTCACCCGCGACCGGATCATGTGCGAGCTGCACGAGCAGTACCCCGCCTACGACTTCGCCACGCACAAGGGCTACATCACCGCAGAGCACAGCGCGGCGCTCGAGGAGCACGGCCCGAGCGAGGTCCACCGGAGGCGGTTCGTCAACGTCCGGCGTGCCGCAGGGGTCATCGACCCCGCACCCCTCAGTCTTGAACCCCAGCTCGAGCTGTTCGCCGCCGAGCACCTGACCGAGCCCACCCCCGCGCCCCACCTGCAGGAGGTCACACCATGAGCACCGAGGATCTCGAGAAGTACGAGACCGAGATGGAGCTCAACCTCTACCGGGAGTACCGCGACGTCGTCGGGATCTTCAAGTACGTCGTGGAGACCGACCGCCGCTTCTACCTGTGCAACCAGGTCGACGTGAAGGCCAGGACCGAGGCCGGTGACGTGTTCTTCGAGGTCACCCTGACCGACGCGTGGGTCTGGGACATGTACCGCCCCGCCCGTCGACTCGCCAAGAACGTCAAGGTGCTGACCTTCAAGGACGTCAACGTCGAGGAGCTCGCGCACGCCGACATCGAGCCGCCCGAGGACTGAGCGGTCGGCGAGACTACTGGTACAGGCTGACCGCGCCCGGTGTGGGAGGCGGGTTCTGGAGGGCGAGGTAGCTCGCCCTGATGCAGCTGTTGTTGCCGCTCATGACTAGGTCGGAGACCACCAGCATCGACTGGTAGGCACCAGAGCAGCCGTTGCCGTTGATCGTCAGCGTCGCCGACTTGGCGTAGATCGTGCCGGTGAACGCATCACCGTTGCCGGTCAGGCGCATGGCCGACACGTTCTCCCTGTCGTAGACGATCGACAGACCTTGCAGCGTCCCCGTCGCCGGTGCCTGCAGGCGGATCGAGAAGTTGCCGGAGGCGTCCAGCCTGGCTCCCTGCTGACCGGCGGCACACGCGGCCACCACGTTGCCGTTGGAGCAGGTGAAGTAGAGCGTGACTCCGGTGCCCAGCAGCGTCCCGGCGCTGTTGCCCGAGCCGTCCCAGAGGCCGGCGCGGATGACGTAGAGCCCCGGCTGCAGGACGCAGACCCTGCCGTTGAAGCTCTGGTTCGTGGCATAGATGCCGGGACCGTCGATGCACGGGTCGGACCTCGCACCCAGGGTGGAGAGCACGTCGGGCGGCAGGGCGATGCTGGCCAGGGGGTCGGACAGCTTGGGAGCGTTGGTGTTCGGTGTCGGCTGGTAGCTGCTCGACGGCCCGCTCGCGTAGTTCTCGACGTAGATCTGACCGTTGGTGGAGACCAGCCCGTTGTTGGCCACGTCCGCGCTGCCGTTGAGATAGATGTCGGCACCGCTGACGGTCACGTCGCCGTTCTGGAAGTTGTGGACTCCGCCACCGAGGATGCACATCCCGCAGGGCTGACCGGCGGACCGCGCGATGTTGGCGCCGGCAGCGGTCGAGATCGGGATGGTCGCGACGCCGGTCAGCCCTCCGAAAGCGGTGGTGACCACGCGAGTGGGCAGCCGCACCCGCACCTTCGACGGTGTGGTCAGGGAGTCGAAGGAGATGCACGTGTTGGCGGGGTCGGGGGTGTAAGTCAGACGCTGGTCGTCGAGGCACCCCACCCACGAGGTCAGGCCCACGTTGAAGTTGACTGCGGCGTAGGACTTGGCGGCCGCAACCGCGGCGACGAAGTTGGGCAGGGTGGTGGTGGCGTACATGACGTTGGCCGCCGCCAGAGCCGAGGCATCCGCCCCGTTCTGGGACTGCCGTCGGGTGTCGCGTGCCAGGCCCAGGTCGACGACGAGAGCGGCCAGCAGGAGCAGGACCACCATCGCCAGGGCGGTGATCACCGCGACCAGGCCGTGCTCGTCACACGCCGCACTACGGCGGGAAGGTCGCTTCAGCACGTCCACGACACCCCCGACGGCAGGGTGTCGGCGCTTGTGGTGCCCGCGGGGGTAGGCACCGGCGCGGTGTCCTGCTCGATCGACATCTGGGTGCTGGAGCTGATCCAGCCACCCCGCGGCATCGGCAGCAGACCGACCCCGCCCTCGGACTTCACCATGGCGCAGACGACGAGGGCCTTGCCTCTCTCCCAGGTCGCGGGCTTGATGATCTTGACGTACGCCGTTCCGGTGGGCGCGGAGATCAGCTGCTTGGTGGTGCACCTGAGCTTGTCCATGTCGTTGGTCGCGCCCCCGCAGGCAGCGAAGTTCCGCACCACGCCCTGTCGAGCCCCCTCGCGAACGCCCTGGCTGGTGCTGAGGGCGTCGTTGAAGAACAGGCCGTACTGGATCACGCCGAACATGACGGTGAACAGCAGTGTGCTGACCAGGGCGAACTCCACGGTGGCCGCGCCTGCCTCGCTGCGCGCGCGTGCGGTTCGCCGAGTTCGGGTCATGGCGTGATCCTGTCAGGATTTAACAACTTTACCGGCTTTTCGGATAATTCGGGCGAATGGTGGTCTCGTTTGTAGTGTTCTAGGCCAGTTGGAGAAGATTCCTGGATCCTGTCTTAGCCCGACAAATCCCACCTAACCTTCCACTCAGGAGGCTCTCCCTGCGGGGAGCCAGGAGGGTATGGCCTTGTCTGCGTGGGGGAGGCGTGATGAGGGATCAGGGCTGGGCTCGGGACTCATGTCTTGTGATTCGCTCGTCCGCACGTTGAGGCGGCTGGCTGGCCGCGGCACGCGTGGCCGCACCGAGCGCGGCGCCGTGGCAGTCGAGGCCGCCCTGGTGCTGAGCTTCTTCATGGTGCCGTTCATGCTCGCCCTGTTTCAGTACGGCAACTACTTCTGGCAGGCGCAGCGGGTGCAGAGCTACGCGCCGCGGATCCCGTCGGGCACCGTCACCGGCTCACTCACGTGCACGCAGCTGATGGCGCAGGTCAAGAGCAGCGTCGTCACCCTGGGCAACGATCTGGGTGCCGTCACGGCGATCCCGCTCGACGCGATCACCGTGGTGGCCGAGGCACTGCCCACGGTCGGGGTCGTGGTCAACGTCAGCGTGCAGGTGCCGATCCTGACGGGCCTCGGCAGCCTGGTCCCGTTGCCGGGGACCGGAGCGGTCACCACCGAGTTCAGCCAGCGGCTCAACGACGTCACCCTCACGACCGGCTCGGTGTGCCGATGAGCAGGCGGAGCTTCATGCGGCCACTCCGGAGCCGACGCGACGAGCACGGCGCCGTGACGGTGATCGTGGCGATCTGCACCTCGGCCTTCCTGATCGCGATCGCCTCCCTGACCGTGGACCTGGGCAACACCTGGGCGCGGCGCGGGCAGCTGCAGATCCAGGCCGACTACGCCGCCATGTACGCCGCCGACTTCCTGCCTGCGACCACGGCCTCGGCCAGGACGAGCGTGGCCAAGGCGGCCGCCTTCTACTTCGCCTGCCACACCGTGCGGGGGCAACGCGAGCTCACCAGCTCGATCCCGACCTGCCCGGACAGCGCCACCTCCAGCTCCCTGGACGCCTATGCGGCGCAGCTGATCGGCACCGGCGCAGTCACCTTCCCCGACACCAACGAGGTCTCGGTGACCACGCCTCCGGCGCGGATCGACTTCGGCTTCGCGCCCGCGGCGGTCGACTCGCAGGGACGGCGTCGTACCAACAGCGTGCAGACCAAGACCGCGAACGCCCGGATCGGCTCACCCGGGGTGGTGGAGCCGATGGCGCTCTCGCTGGACTGCCTGCTCAACGGTGGCGCCAACGTCCTCGGCGGTGCCGGCCTGCCGTTCGGCTACTTCTCCTCCCCGCACGTCGCCAACGGTCCCGACCGGACCGACTGGCCCGACACCTCTGTCCAGCCGACCAGCAACCAGCTCAAGGCCACCGGGATCACCCCCTCCACCACCACCATCGCGAGCCCTGCCGCCACCGTGACCGTGCAGGGTGACGGGAACGACTGGCCCACGGTTCTCAACGGGGCGTCCAAGAAGGTCTGGGTCTCCTTCGCCCTGGGCGAAGGCGCGAGCCGGACCCTGGTGACCACCGGGCCGGTGCTCGGGACGCTGGCCGCCACGACCGGCAGCGTGACGGTGGCTCTCCCGGCCGAGGTCAGGAGCACCCCCGGTCCCTGGGCGGTGAAGGTCGCCACCGGGCCCCTGGTGGGTCAGCCCACGCTGTGGTCCTCCCAGGACGTGTCGTTCACCGTGAATGCCGGCATCAGCCTGTCCGGCGACCTCTCCTGCGGGCGACTGCTGAAGAGTCCGCGGGCCAACCAGGAGGGCACCGGACGCAACTTCGCGCTCAACACCAGCGAGGGCCTCGACCACCCCGTCACGACGTACCCCAACCTGATCTCGGTCAGCGGACCCACCACGGAGGCTGGACTGCTGAGCACCCTGAGCAGCATCAACAGGTGCAACAACAGCGGTCTCGACGTCAAGGACACCAACGGCAGCCTGCAGACCGGCAAGGTGCCCAACTGCATGGTGATGCTGATGAGCGGTGACATCGACGACGACTGGACCGACGGCCTGATCGGTCCCGCCGGACGCTTGACCTGTTCGGCGGACCGCCCCTGCACGAGGCAATTCCTCCTCGGCGGTCGGCAGATCAACAACGACACGTTCGACGACTTCGTCACCCGCCGCAACCTGCTCACCTCCAGCACGTTCTTCAACGCCTCCACCTACCTGACCCCGGGCATCCCCGTGGTGACTCCCAACTCCGCCCTCAGCTCGCAGATCTATGCCTCGCACCGGTTCATGTGGGTGCCGGTGCTCTCCACCCCGCAGACCGGCAACAGCGCGGCGGGCTCCTACCCGGTCCTGACCTTCCGGCCGGTCTTCATCACCCAGGCCTCCGGGCTCGCGAACATCCCACAGCCTCCGCTGGTGGCCAACACCCTCTCCACCGTCGACGCCGCGATGCGGGCGCTGCTCCAGGGCGGCACCGACCGCAACGGACTGGTGATGAAGGGCGACGAGGTGGCTGCAGCGCGCTTCCTGACCATCGAGCCGGCAGCACTGCCGGCGGTCCCGGCGGACTATGACGGGCCGGTCTCGGACTACTTCGGCGTGGGCCCCAAGCTGGTCAGGCTGGTCAGGTGAGCACCCGGTGCTGGACACGTCGCGGTGAGCGCGGGGCCAGCGCGATCGAGTTCGCGTTGCTCGCTCCCGTGGTGTTCCTGCTCCTGTTCGGCACTTTGCAGTACGGCTACCTCTACTGGTCGCTGGAGACCGCCTCGGCTGCGGCCCGTGAGGGGGCCCGCCTGATGGCGGTCAACACCCAGTGGACGTGTGCCCAGACCTGGGTCAGGGCCCGAGCAGGCGACGCAGCCGTGGGGGGTGCTCCGACGGTGACCATCAACCGGAGCACAGCCACGCCGATCCCGGTCCGGACCCTGGTCACCGTGACCGTGCAGATGCCGACCCTGGACCTGCGGCTGTTCCCGATGCCCAACGGGGGGATCGTCACCGAGTCCGCGACGGCCCGCGTGGAGAACAAGCCGGCGACCTCCTTGCCGTGCCCCGCGGCCTACATCCCGTGAGCGGGACCATCGACCACGGTCACCAGCCCCGCCTGCTCGCGTCCACAGGCGCTGTTCGGCCCCCGCGTTCCACAGCCTGAGCAGCGCTGCACCCCGGGTCCCGCTCGCTGACGCTGTGCTCGACCCATGAGCAGTGGTGCGCGGAACAGGACAGTGGGCGGGTACGGCGAGCGGGTGGCCGCCCAGCGCCTGGTCGAGGCCGGGATGGTCGTGCTCGACCGCAACTGGCGCTGCGACCTCGGCGAGATCGACCTGGTGCTGCGCGACGCCCAGACCTTGGTCGTGTGTGAGGTCAAGACACGCAGCAGCGTGCGCTACGGCCACCCGCTCGAGGCCGTCACACCGGTCAAGGCGGCCCGGTTGCGGCGGCTGGCCGCATGCTGGCTCGCGGCGCACGACGTGCATCCGGCCGGCGTGCGGATCGACCTGGTCGGCGTACTCCTGCGTCCGCGGGGCGCCGCCGAGGTCGAGCACCTCGAGGGGGTGGGCTGATGGTCGCCACGACCAGGACGGTCTCGCTGCAAGGCGCGGTCGGCCACGTCGTGGACGTGCAGGTCGACCTCTCCAACGGCCTGATCGCGACCGCGCTCGTGGGACGCCCCGACGCGTCGATCAACGAGGCGAAGGACCGCTGCAAGGCCGCGGTCACGAACAGCGGGTTCACCTGGCCCTCCACGCGCCGGGTCACGATCCTGCTCTCGCCCGCCGACCTGCCCAAGCGGGGGCCGCACTTCGACCTCGCGATCGCGGTGGGGGTGCTGGCGGCCTCCGACAAGAACGTCCCCCGTGACCGGCTCGCAGCCTCGGTGATGATCGGCGAGCTCACCCTCGACGGCCGGCTGCGCTGCGTTCCCGGTGTCCTGCCGATGACCATGTCCGCGACGGCCCGCGGGCTGAGCACCGTCTTCGTCCCCGAGCCGCAGGCCGCGGAGGCGGCGCTGGTTCCCGGGGTCCGGGTCTTCGGGGTTCGCTCCCTGGAGCAGGTGATGGCGGTGCTCATGGACGCCGAGGTGATCCCGGAGGCCCCTGCCGTGGAGCCGCCTTCCGGCTCACCGCTGCTGACCTGGCGGGGCGACGAGCGCCTCGACGACCTCGACATGGCCGACGTGATGGGCATGGCCGACGCGCGGTTCGCGGTGGAGGTGGCGGCCGCGGGCGGGCACCACCTGATGCTGAGCGGCCCCAAGGGCTCGGGCAAGACCACCCTGGCCGAGCGCCTGCCGGGCCTGATGCCCGACCTCGACCCGGAGGAGGCGCTCGAGCTCACCGCCGTGCACTCGCTGGCCGGGGTGCTGCCGGAGGGGACACCCTGCCTGATCCGGCCCCCCTTCCGGGCCCCGCACCACTCCGCGTCCCGGGCGGGGATCCTCGGCGGCGGGACGGGACGGGTACGTCCTGGAGAGGTGAGCAAGGCGCACCTCGGCGTGCTCTTCATGGACGAGTTCCCGCTGTTCCCCAGCGACGTCGTCGAGGCGCTGCGGGAGCCGCTCGAGGCGGGCGAGATCTCGATCTCCCGGGGGGAGGAGGACGCGCTCTACCCGGCAAGGGCGATGTTCGTCTTCGCCTGCAACCCCTGCCCCTGCGGGAGGTATCACCCCTACTCCCGCGACCACGACTGCACCTGCTCGGAGACCAAGCGCCGCGACTACCGCCGCAAGATCTCGGGACCGATCGCCGACCGGATCGACATCACCCGGTTCGTCGAGCCGGTGGGCGAGCAGCAGCAGGTCCTGCCCTTCGACCGTCCGGAGAGCAGTGCGGTGATCCGGCAACGGGTCACCGCGGCCCGGGCCCGGCAGCGAGCGCGCTACCTCGGCCTCCCGTGGCGGCTCAACGTGCACGCCCCCGGACCCTGGCTGCGTGAGCACGGGGCACTCCTCGAGCCGGCGGCGATGCGGCTGGAAGCCGAGGTGTACGCCGGCCGGCTGACCCGTCGCGGAGCGGTGCGCGTGCACCGGGTCGCGTGGACGGTCGCCGACCTCGCCGGCGTCGACCGACCGGGTCTCGACGAGCTGGACGTGGCACTGCGACTGCGCAACGCCGAGCCGCTCGAGCTGCGCAGCCTGCGGCGTGGCCACGACGCGCACCTCGACGAGCTCGCGGACCCCGCGGAGATGGACACCCTGGAGGAGCCGGCATGAGCACCGCCGAGACCGAGCGGCTCGCCCGGGTGGCGCTGTCGCGGATCGGCGAGCCCGGCGACCACCGGCTCACCGACCTCGTCAGCGACCTCGGTGCCCGCACCGTCCTGGAGAGCCTGCACGAGCAGGCGGCCGACCGGCAGCTGGGCGAGGATCTGGCGACCCGGCTCACCGCCGTCGACCCGGCGCGCGAGCTCGAGGCCGCCGCGGCCTGCGGCATCCGGTTCGTCGTGCCGGGGGACGCCGAGTGGCCCGAGCGCCTCGAGGACCTCGGACGCGCCCCCCACCTGCACGACCGGGGAGGCGTCCCGGTCGGCCTGTGGTGCCGGGGGCCGGCGCGGCTCGACGAGATCGCAGCCGACTCCGTGGCCGTGGTGGGGTCGCGTTCGGCGACCACCTACGGAGGGGAGGTGGCCTCCGCCATCAGCGGCGTGCTGGCCGGCGCCGGGTGGAGCGTGGTGTCCGGAGCCGCGTTCGGGATCGACCAGGCGGCGCACCGGGGTGCCCTGGCACGACGCGGCCCGACCGTGGCCGTGCTCGCCTGCGGCGCGGATCGGGCCTACCCCTCGGCCCACCGCGCGCTGATCGACTACGTCGCCGACGTCGGCCTCGTGGTCTCGGAGGCGGCGCCCGGTTGCGCCCCGACCAGGATCCGGTTCCTGGCCCGCAACCGGCTGATCGCCGCCCTCGCCCGGGGCACCGTGGTGGTCGAGGCAGCCGTGCGCAGCGGGGCGCTGAACACCGCCAGCTGGGCGGCCGGTCTGGGACGTGCCGTGATGGGCGTGCCGGGGCCCGTGACGAGCGCTCCCTCGGCCGGGGTGCACCAGCTGATCCGTGCCCGCGACGCGCTCCTGGTCACCTCCGGGGAGGAGGTGCTCGAGGCGGTCGGACCGATCGGCACCTTCACGCTCGTCGACCCCCGCGAGCCCGAGCGCCCCCGCGACCGCCTGGCGCGGCGAGAGCAGCAGGTGCTCGACGCCGTACCGGTGGTGCACGCCGCCCAGGCGCGAGCGATTGCCCGCACGGCAGGGCTCTCGGTCACCGGCACTCGCGAGGCTCTGCTCGCGCTGCACCGGACCGGGTTGGTGGAGCACTCCCTGGGACGCTGGCGGCTCACCCCCGCCCTCGACAACCTGGACAGCCTCGACCACCCGGCGGGGCCCGGTCGCCCGGACGGCCCGGACGGCCCGGACGGCCCGGACGGCCCGGTCGCCGGCGGCTGAACCGCAGGGCCCGGGGCGGCCGCGCCTGCCGCGGGGGACCGTCCTGCGTTCGTAGTCTGGGCGGGTGGATCTTCCCGAAGAGCTGGCGACGGCGCTGGCGGCGTACGAGCGGCACCTGGTCGCCGAGCGCGACCTCACGCCGCACTCGGTGCGGGCCTACCTCGGCGACGTGAAGGGTCTGCTCGAGCACGCCGCGGCCCTGGGCCACACCGACCTGCGCACCCTCGACCTGCGGACCCTGCGCAGCTGGCTGGCGCGGCAGCAGACCTTGGGCAAGGCGCGCTCGACCATGGCCAGGCGGGCCACCGCCGTGCGGGTGTTCACCGCCTGGGCGCTGCGCACCGGCCGCGCGGAGACCGACGCCGGCGCCTCGCTTGGATCACCCAAGCCGCACAAGCCGCTGCCGGTCGCGCTCACCGCCGCCGAGGCCAGAGCGTTGCTGGAAGCGGTGGCGACTCGCGCCGACGACGGGACACCGCTGGGGCTGCGCGACGTCGCGATCCTGGAGCTGCTCTACGCCACGGGGATCCGGGTGGGGGAGCTGTGCGGACTCGACGTCGACGACGTCGACCGGACCCGCCGGGTGGTGCGGGTCTTCGGTAAGGGCCGCAAGGAGCGCACCGTGCCGTACGGCGTGCCGGCGGACCGAGCGATCGGGGAGTGGCTCGACCGGGGGCGGCCCCGGCTGTTCACCCCGGGAGCGGGCGCCGCGATGTTCCTCGGGGCCCGCGGCGGCCGGATCGACCAGCGCGCCGTGCGCTCGCTGGTGCACGCACGGCTCGCGGACGTGCCCGACGCCCCCGACATGGGCCCGCACGGGCTGCGGCACACCGCGGCCACGCACCTGCTGGAGGGGGGAGCGGACCTGCGCACCGTGCAGGAGCTGCTGGGGCACGCCTCGCTGGGGACCACGCAGATCTACACCCACGTCACCACGGACCGGCTGCGGCAGGCCTACCGGCTGGCGCACCCGCGGGCCTGACCGCGCTCCGCCGACGGTGGCCTCAGCCGGCCAGCGACCCGCCGAAGATCTGCCACGCCAGCAGGGACTTGGCCACCAGGCTGAGCACCAGGTAGGTCTTCTCGCCGAACGCGTAGGAGCGCCACGGCCCGATCTCGCGGTACTGCAGCCACTGGTTGAGCGCGAAGCTGTTGAAGAAGACGAACAGCGAGATCACGATGCCGTAGACGAACCCGGGCACCGTCTGAGAACCGATCAGGTTGATCAGGATGACGACCCACGGTGCCGCGCCCGCGACACAGCCGAACCAGAAGGGCAGCATGGTGGTGGTGCTGCGACCCGGTGGGTTCATCGACTCCTGGAGCCAACCGAAGAGGATCATCGCGACATTGGCACCGATGACCGGGATCAGCGCTTCCAGGCCGGTGATGCCGTTGTAGAAGCAGATCAGCAGCACCATGATCGTCGCGCTGACCGAGTACTCCACCCAGCGGAACCGGTTGATGCCTTGCCGCAGGCCCTGCTCGTAGCGGTCGCGGAGCACGGTGGCGGTCAGCAGGTGGTCCAGGGCGGCCAGGCCCAGGAACACCGCGATCGCGGTGCCGACCCGGACGTCGAACAGCGAGTCGGGAGCCGGAGCCTTGGTCCCTGGTGGGCCCTCAGGGAAGGAGGAGGTGACGGTGATCGCGAAGTCACTCGCGAGCAGCAGCACCACCAGGGCCTGAGCCGCGTGCAGGACGGTCAGGCCAAGGTTCCAGGTGCGGAGGTTCCTCAGGCTGCTGTCGTCGACGCCGCTGGCCACGGCGGTCGCGGTGTGGTCGGTCATGGGCACCCCTCTGCGTTGGCGCCCGGCATGGGCGCCCTCCCTAGTTTTGCGCAGAGCCGGGTGGACGACCGACTTCAGCGAACCCGCGGCGCGCCGACCACCGTGCGAACCCCAGGACCCTGCATCCCGAGGGAGTTAGGCATCACGGACGAACCGCCCGACCAGCGGGCTGAGCCCGGGTCGCTGCCGACCGCGACCGCGTGCGGAGGAAGCAGCCGCACCGGGCCCGCCCCCACCAGGGTCAGCGGGTCCAGGTAGGTCTTGCCACGGAGCAGCCCCCAGTGCAGGCACGCGGCGGGGGCGCAGTGGCTGTGTGCCCGGGCGAGCGTGCCGATCGCCTCACCGGCCAGGACGACCTGCCCGACCTCCACCGAGGCGGCCACGGGCTCGTAGGTGGTGCGGGTGTCCCCGTGCTCGACCACGACCACGCCGCGACCTGCCAGGGGCGCCGCGAAGGTGACCACCCCGGACAGGGAGGTGCGCACCCGCTGGCCGGGGTGCCCGAGCAGGTCCACGCCCCGGTGACCGGCGCCCCAGGCATGGGTGGGCGGGTCGAACCCCGCCAGCACGCGCGGGCGCGGGAGCAGCGGCCACTCGCCATGCCCCGCCGGCGCGGGGCCGGGGCCGACACCGGGGCCGACAACTGGGCCGACACCGGGGATGAGGGCCGGGGAGAGGAACGTGGTCAGCACTCCCAGGAGCAGGGCGGTCAGGGTGTTCATGCGGGGAAGCGTCCCCGCCGGCGCGACGTACGATCAGGCCTCGGTTGCTCCGCTGTGGACGCCGAGCCTCCGAAGAGACCTGTGGGTCGCAGGGGGATGCCCCGG
>CAWAJE010000039.1:0-14973 GCA_963782215.1 uncultured Actinomycetota bacterium
TGCGGGATGCCCACCTGCGTCCGGCCTCTCAACGTCCGGCCTCCACGGCTCGCGGACTGCACCACACCGCCCTGATCAGCAGCGACGTCGAGACCACCATCGACTTCTACCAGGGCGTGCTCGGCTTCCCGCTGACCGAGCTGATCGACAACCGTGACTACCCGGGCTCGTCACACTTCTTCTTCGACATCGGCAACGGCAACCTGCTGGCGTTCTTCGACTTCCCCGGGCTCGACCTCGGGCCGTACGCCGAGGTGCTCGGCGGGTTGCACCACTGCGCGATCTCCGTGGACCCCGACCGGTGGGACCAGCTGGTGCGAAGGCTGGAGGAGGCTGGTGTCGAGCACGAGGTGCACAGCGGTGTCTCGGTCTACTTCCGCGATCCTGACGGCGCCCGGATCGAGCTGATCGCCGACCCGCTGGGCGAGATGTACGGCCACCAGGTCCTCTAGTCGGAGGTCCAGCCGCCGGACTCAGCGGGTCCGCCGGTGGGCGCCCTCCTCGCCAGCCGGTAGTTTGGCCGGTTATGGATCTGATCCCCAAGCCGGACCAGGTGGTGTCGGCCGCCGGCAACGTCGCCCACAAGCTCTTCTACGGCGGACTGGCCGACCTTCGCCCGATGCCGCGCACGCTGATCGACGACGGTCCGCTGCGCGAGCTCTACCACTACCGGCCGCAGAAGAAGACCCGCGAGACCGGCGACCCGGTGCTGCTCGTCACCCCGCTGGCCGCACCTGCGACCTGCTTCGACCTGCGCCGTGGCTGCTCCCTGGTGGAGCACTTCGTCCAGAAGGGCCGCCCCACCTATCTCGTGGAGTATGGCGAGATCTCGTTCAAGAACCGCCGGCTGGGGCTGGAGCACTGGGTCGACGAGGTGATCCCGGAGGCGATCAAGGCGGCCAGCGAGCACGCCGGTGGTCGTCCGGTGCACGTGATCGGCTGGAGCCTGGGCGGCATCTTCGCCGTACTCGCCGCGGCCGACCAGGACAGGCTGCCGATCGCCTCGCTGACCATCGTCGGCTCCCCCTTCGACGTCAAGCAGGTGCCTCTCGTGGCACCGCTGCGCCCGATCCTCAAGCTCACCGACGGTGGCGTGGTCACGCAGGTCTACCGGGCCATGGGTGGTGCCCCCAAGCCTCTGGTCAAAGCGGCCTTCAAGCTCAGCTCGGGCACCAAGCTGATCACCAAGCCGCTGGCGATCCTGCAGCACCTCGACGACTCCGAGTGGTTGGCCCAGATCGAGGCCGTCGACCGGTTCACCGCAGGGATGATCGCCTACCCGGGGCGCACCTTCGGCCAGCTCTACCACCGGATGCTCAAGGCCAACCAGCTGCTCGGCGGCAAGGTCAACCTCAGCGGCCACGAGATCGACGTCACCAAGATCAAGCTCCCGGTGCTGATCTTCGCCGGCAACACCGACGGGATCGCCCCGATCAACGCTGTGCGCGCCCTGGTGGACCTGTTGCCCAACGCCCACGAGGTGCGCTTCGAGATCGTGCCGGGCGGGCACCTCGGCATGCTCACGGGCCGGGCGGCACGGCACTCCACCTGGGTGACGATGGACGAGTGGATCGAGCAGTACTCCACCCCCGACGACCGCGGTGCGCGTGGTCGCACGCCCAGCACCCGACGCAGTCGTGCCGGCACCCCAGCAAAGAACCGGGCGAAGAACGGCGCGAAGAAGCCGCCGAAGCCGGTCACGGCCGTCGCGCCCGACCCGGCGCCGCTCGACGTGGCTCCTGACCGGTCGGCGATCGGCTCCAACCCCGAGCGCCGTTTCGCGTCGGCGTCCTCGCGCAACCTCACCCGGAAGTCTTGATCCCAGCCACCTTCACCCGGCTCCGGGCAGCGGTCTCGCCGCCCGTCGTGCGCCTGCTCGTCGCCCTGCTCACCTCCGGCATGGTGCTGATCCTGCTCACCGCCACCGGTGAGCACGAGCAGGTGCCGGCGTACCACCGCTACCTCGCGCTCGGCGACTCCTACACGGCCGCGCCGTTCGTGCCGTTCACCGAGGTGGCGGCCGGCTGCTACCGCTCCGACAACAACTACCCCCACCTCGTCGCGGCCGCGATGCACATCGACGTGCTCGAGGACCGCTCCTGCAGTGGTGCCCGCACGAGTGCCCTGAGCGACTCCCAGACCACGGTCACCGGGAAGCAGGTCCCCCCGCAGCTCGACGGCCTCACCGAGGACACCGACCTGGTCACCGTGGGGCTCGGCGTGAACAACTTCGGGCTCTACGGACGGATGGCCAGCCAGTGCCGCAAGTCCCAGCGGATCTGCCCGCTGTACGACGAGCGCGTCGCCTTCGCCCAGATCGTCGACCGGCTGCGCCCCGCACTCGTGGAGTCCCTGAACCTCGTCCGCGACCGCGCACCGAAGGCGCGGGTGCTGCTGATCGGCTACCCCAGGGTGCTGCCGGCGCGCGGCGACTGCCGCAAGCTGCCCCGGATGCGGCCCCAGGACCGCGAGACCTTCCGCGCGGTGAACCTGCGCCTGCGCGAGGAGATGCGAGCCGCGGCCCGCGAGACCGGCGTGGAGTTCGTGGACTTCTACTCCGCCTCCCTCGGGCACGACGTGTGCTCCAGGCACCCGTGGGTGCAGGGGCGCATCGGGAGCGGCCGGGTCGGCGCCGCCCTGCATCCGCTGCCCGCCGGCCAGGCTGCGCTGGCGCGGCTGCTGGTCTCGGTGCTCAGTCGTCCGCCGGGGTGATCCGTCCGGGCCGGACGGTGCCCAACGCGTCTCCTCGCGAGTTCCCACCGAGTTCCTCGCGAGTTGCCTCGCGGCGGCGGTGGCGGCACTACATTCCCTCCCATGGCCGAACCACTGAACTCCCACGTGCGCCTCGGCTACGGGCTCGGTTCGGTCGCGACGGGCACCTTCGGGACGGTTCCCGGGCTGATGCTGCTGCCCTACCTGACCGACACCCTCGGCATCGGCGCGGCCGTCGCGGCCGTGATCGTCTTCCTGCCCAAGGCCTGGGACGTGGTGCTGAACCCGATCGCCGGCAGGATCAGCGACCGGTCCACCGACCCGCGTGGTCCCCGCCGGCCCTTCCTGCTGCGTGCCGGCCTGCTGCTCGCGCTCGGTTTCGCCCTGCTCTTCGCCGCTCCCGACCTGGACTCGACCCTGTTCGACGCGATCTGGGTGCTCGTGGTGTTCGTGGGCTGCGCGACGGCGTACGCCTTCTTCCAGGTGCCGTACGTCGCGATGCCCGCCGAGATCACCGACTCCTACGACGAGCGCACCCGGCTGATGACCTGGCGGGTGGCGATCCTGGCGTTCGCGATCATGCTGAGCGGTGCGACGGCACCCCTGATCCGCGATCTCGTGGGTGGCCGGGCGGGCTACCGGGTGATGGGTCTGGCCGTCGCGGTGCTGCTGGTGATCGGTGTGGTCGGTGCCTACGTCGGCACCCGGGCCGCGCCGGTCGGTGCCGTGGCGTCGGGCCCCGGGACGCTGCGCGAACAACTCGTGATCGTGGCGCGTGCCCGCGACTTCCGGCTGCTGCTCGCGACCTTCGTGGTGCAGGCGTTGGCCATCGGGATGATGCTCGCCGGGGTCGCCTACGTCTCGCGGTGGGTGCTCATCGACGAGGGCGCGACCACGATCCTGTTCGTCTGCTTCGTCGGGCCGGCGCTCCTGCTCACCCCGGCGTGGTCCGCGCTGGGACGCCGGATCGGGAAGAAGCGAGGCTACGTCGCCTCCTCGCTGGTCCTCGCCCTCGCGGCACTGCTGCTGATGGGTGCCCGGTCCAGCCCCGCGTGGTGGGTCTACGCCGCCACGGCGCTCGTGGGCGTGGGGTACGCCGGAGCGCAGGTGTTCCCGATGGCGATGCTCCCCGACGCCGCCGCGATCGACGCCCGGCGTACCGGCGAGAACCGGGCGGGCGTCTACACCGGCGTCTGGACGGCCGGTGAGACCCTCGGTCTCGCGCTGGGACCGGCGGTCTACGCACTGCTGTTGGCGGGAGGTGGTTACCTTTCGACCGACCAGCCTGCGGACTGGTTGACCCAGTACCAACCCGACTCCGCGCTCACCGCGATCGTCCTCGGCTTCTCCCTGGTGCCCGCCTGCCTGATCCTGGCCAGCCTGGTGCCGCTGAGCCGCTACTCCCTCGACTCCGCCGCCGTGACGCCCGATCCCCAGGAGATCAGCACGTGACCGACATCCTCGCCCGTCTCAAGCACCTTCAGGAGGCGGATGTCCCCGTCGGTGGCGGGCGGACCCTCGCCTACGTCTACGACTCCGGTCTGGAGGAGGTGGATGCGATCGGCCGCGAGGCCGTGGCCGCGTTCGCCGGCTCCAACGGCCTCGACCCCACCGCGTTCCCGTCGCTGCTGGCGATGGAGAACGACCTGATCGGCCTCGCTCTGCGGCTGCTCGACGCTCCGGACTCGGCGGTGGGCACCGTCACCTGCGGCGGCACCGAGTCGGTGCTGCTGGCGGTGCAGGGCGCTCGGGACTCCCGGCCCGACATCGACCGGCCGCGGATGGTGCTGCCGACCACCGCGCACCCGGCCTTCCACAAGGCCGCGCACTACTTCGGGGTCGAGATGGTCCTGGTCGACGTCGACGAGGAGTTCCGGGCCCGGCCCGACGCGATGGCTGCTGCGATCGACGAGCGGACCGTGCTGGTCGCGGTCAGCGCCCCGTCGTACACCCACGGCGTGGTGGACCCGGTGGCCGAGATCGCCGCCGCAGCCGCCGCCCGTGGAGTGCGCTGCCACGTCGACGCGTGCATCGGCGGGTGGGTGCTGCCGTACGCCGCCCGGCTCGGTCGCCCCGTGCGGTCCTGGACCTTCGCCGTGGACGGGGTCACCAGCATCTCGGTGGACCTCCACAAGTACGGCTACGCCCCCAAGGGCACCTCGCTGCTGCTGCACCGCACCGCCGCCCTGCGCCGGCCGCAGTTCTTCGCGAGCGCGCGCTGGCCCGGCTACACGGTGCTGAACACGACGACGCAGTCGACCAAGTCCGGTGGCCCCTTGGCCGGCGCGTGGGCGGTGGTGAACAGCATCGGCGACGAGGGCTACCTCGCCCTGACCGAGCGGGCGCTCGGCGCGCTCGACGAGATCGTGGCTGGCGTCGAACGGATCGGCGCGCTGCGGGTCGTCGTACCCCCGGAGTCCACGCTGGTCGCCGTGGCCACCGACGAGACCTGCGACGTCTTCACGATCGTCGACGCGATGGCTCGGGTCGGCTGGCACGTGCAGCCCCAGATGTCTTACAACGGGCAGCCGCCCTCCTTCCACCTCTCAGTCAGCGCGGCCACCGCCGACCACGTGCAGGAGTTCCTCCAGGAGCTGGAGAAGGCGGTGGCCGGGGCGGTCGAGGCCGGTCCGGTGCACGTGGCTCCCGAGATCGCCGAGCTGGTCCGGGCGCTGGATCCCGCGACGCTGACCGAGGACGACTTCGACGGTCTGCTCGCCGGACTGGGACTCGGTGCAGGTGGTGACGGTTCCTCGCTCGCGCTGCCGGAGCAGATGGCGCCGATCAACGCCCTGCTCGACCTCGCCGCTCCCGCCCTGCGCGAGGCCCTGCTCACCGCCTTCCTCGACCGGCTGCTGCGCCCGGCGTACGGGGCCTGAGCCCGCGCGGGGCTGCTTCCGCTCTGCTGGCCCGCAGACCCAGCCCCTCCCCCTAGGGTGACCCCGTGAGCACGCTGTCCGACCTGGTGGAGAAGGAGCTCGTGGCCCCCGACTGGGCGGAGGCGCTGGCCCCGGTCGAGGAGCAGATCGCCGCGATGGGCCGGTTCCTGCGCGCGGAGCTCGCTGCCGGGCGCGGGTACCTTCCTGCCGGCGAGCACGTCCTGCGGGCCTTCCGCCGGCCGCTGGCGCAGGTGAAGGTGCTGGTCGTCGGCCAGGACCCCTACCCCACCCCCGGCCACGCGATCGGGCTCAGCTTCTCGGTCGCGCCCGGGGTGCCGCCGCCGAAGAGCCTGGTCAACATCTATCGCGAGCTGGTCGCCGATCTCGGCGTACCCCCTCCCACCACCGGCGACCTGACCCCGTGGGCCGACCACGGCGTGATGCTGCTCAACCGGTGCCTCACCGTGAGCCCCGGCGAGTCCGCCTCGCACCGAGGACGAGGGTGGGAGGCGGTCACCGACCAGGCGATCCGCACCCTGGCGGCTCGCTCCGAGGCGGGTACGCCGCTGACGGCGATCCTCTGGGGTCGGGACGCCCAGTCGCTCAAACCGGAGCTCGCCCCGGTCCCGTGGGTGGAGTCGGTCCACCCCAGCCCGTTGTCGGCCCACCGTGGCTTCTTCGGCTCGCGCCCCTTCAGCCGGGTGAACGCGATGCTGGTCGACCAAGGAGCCGAGCCAGTGGACTGGCGTCTCCCGTGATGCCGGCATATAGTTGAGAGTTCAACAGTTGAGGTGGACATGAACGACACCCGGATGCCGGCTCTCTACATCGGACACGGCGCGCCCCCGCTGCTCGACGACCCGGTCTGGTCGGGGCAGCTGCGCTCCCTGGCCGCCGACCTGCCCCGCCCTACGGCGATCCTGATCGTCAGTGCGCACTGGGAGTCGGCCCCGCTCTCGCTGAGCGCGTCCGGGCCGGGCGTCGACCTGGTCTACGACTTCGGCGGGTTCGCCGAGCGCTACTACAAGATGACCTACCCCACGCCGGACGCCGGCGACCTGGCCACGCGCATCGCCGCGATGATGCCGGACACCGAACCGGTGCACCAGCACCCGAGCCGCGGGCTCGACCACGGGGCCTGGGTGCCGCTCAAGATCATGTATCCGAACGCCGACATCCCGGTCCTGCAGATGTCCATGCCCACCCAGGACCCCGACCGGCTTCTCGCCCTCGGCGCCCGGCTGCGCGAGCTGCGTGACGAGGGGGTGCTGATCATCGGCTCCGGGTTCCTGACCCACGGCCTGCCGTTCCTCAAGGAGTTCCGGATCGAGGCCGAGGCCCCCGGCTGGTCGGTCGACTTCGACCTGTGGGCGGCCGACGCGATCTCGCGGGGCGATGTGGCCGAGCTGGCGGCGTACCGCACGACGGCACCCGGGATGCCCTACGCCCACCCCACCGTGGAGCACTACACCCCGCTGTTCGTCACGCTCGGCGCGGCCACCGACCCCTCGGCCCCGGCCGACCAGGTGATCGACGGCTACTGGATGGGACTGTCCAAGCGCTCGCTGGTAGTGGCCTGAGGCGACGCCCATGAGCAACGTCGCACCCAGGTCCAGGCGCACCGGTCGGCGCAGCGCCGGCACGCTGCTGCTGTACGTCGTTGGGCAGGCGCTGGTGGCGCTGGTCGGGATCGGCATCGCCACCGGCGCCCTGCGCGAGGCGAGCACTGCCGGGGTGGTGTTGGGACTGTTCCTCCTCGGTGTCGCTGTGGTCTCACTGCTGGCTACGGTGCTGGAGCTCGTCCACGGCCGCGGCGCGCACGGCGCGCTGACCGGCACGACGCCGAACGGCACCCCGGCGACCGTCTTCCCCCGAGCCGGCTGGGTGACGCTGGTCAATGCCGGGTTCCTCCTCGCGACCGGTGGCTGCCTGGTCGCGGGCGGCGTGGTGGCCTTCGCCGGCGCTCAGCGTGCGCTCGCCGTCGTACTGCTCCTGCTGGGCGCCGCGCTCCTGTCGCTGCTCGTGCCGCTGGCGGCCGGTCGGGTGCCGGCGGGCGGGCTCTACCTGACCCCGCAAGGCGTGCTCTCGGTCAAGGACGGCACCTGGTGGCGGGTCAGGTGGGAGGAGATCGCGGGCGTGGTGCCGCAGGAGCCGCTGGCAGTGGTGACCAGCGACGGCGCCACTCCCGAGCGCGGCCGCACCGCGCCGTCCTTCTGGCGCTCGGAGATCAAGGCCTCCGACGGCGTCCTGGGGGTGCAGACCAGGTATCTCAGCGAGGACGCCGACACCGTGGCGTTCGTACTCCTCGCCTACCTCGAGCGCCCCGACCTGCGCGCCCAGCTGGGCACCGAGGCCTCGGCCAACTGGGAGATCCTTCGCCACGGGTCGTGAGGTCGGCCCGTCCGCGGGTGCGTCGACGGCGGTGCGGCGGGGTGTCGGTTTTTCATGTTCTCCTGGAAAACCGTCAACTCCCCCCCTGCCCTGGTTTGCCCCCACCGGTCGCCGGTCACGACACTGTCCCCATGGAACTGCTCTCGATCCAGTCCTCGGTCGCCTTCGGACACGTCGGCAACAGCGCCGCCGTCTTCCCGCTGCAACGGCTGGGGATCGAGGCGTGGCCGGTCAACACCGTGCACTTCTCCAACCACACCGGGTACGGCGAGTGGCGCGGGCCGCTGCTCAGCGCCGACGACCTGCGCGCGGTGATCCAGGGCGTCGAGGAGCGCGGGACCCTGCACCGCGTGGCCGGCGTCCTCAGCGGCTACCAGGGAGCCGAGGAGGTCGGTGCGGTCATCCTGGACACGGTCGCGCGGGTCAAGGAGCTCACCCCGGGGGCGGTCTACTGCTGCGACCCGGTGATGGGCGACGTCGGCCGTGGGATGTTCGTGCGCCCCGGGATCCCCGAGTTCATGCGCGACCGGGTGGTGCCCGCGGCCGACGTGATCACCCCCAACCACTTCGAGCTCGACTTCCTCGCTGGGCGCACCACCCGCACCGTCGCCGAGGTGCTCGACGCGATCGAGTCCGTCCGCGCGAAAGGACCCCGGACCGTGCTGGTCACCAGCGTGCTCACCGAGGAGACCCCCGAGGGCTCGGTCGACGTGGTCGTGGTCTCCGACGACGGCGCCTGGTCGAGCCGCACGCCATTGCTCCCGATCAGCCCCAACGGCTGCGGCGACGTCACCGCGGCGGTGTTCCTGGCCCACCTGCTGCGCACCGGCGCCGCCCAGGTCGCGCTGCAGCGGGTGACCTCGACGATCTTCGGCATCCTGGAGCGGACGATCACCGCGGGCACCCGCGAGATCCAGCTCGTCGCCGCCCAGGACCTGATCGCGGAGCCCCCGGCGCGGTTCGTCCCGGTGCGCCTGCGGTAGTGCCCGTTCCGGATCATTCACCGGAGCCCTCGCACTAGTCACCTGACCGGTTCGGCGCCCGGTCGGGCACGGTCTGGACGGCAATCAGGCACGCCATCACGCGGCCGTTGCCGCCTGCACGGACACCTATGTCGCAGGAAAAGGCCCGATGTGAGCATTCGACTCGGGCACCAAGCGGGCATCAATCGATGCCCGGTCGGGCTCACGACGCGACGCCTTCCCGGTGCAGGATGGGCATGTGGCTCAGGTCACATCCGACCCATTGGCAACTGATACGGGAGGCCAGCCAGATGGAGCCCGATGCGCGCCAACGAGAGATCCTGAGCCGCGCCCGGCAGCACGGGCAGGTCGAGGTGGCCACCTTGGCCGGCGACCTGAACGTGGCGCCGGAGACCGTACGGCGTGACCTGCGCCAGCTCGTGGAGCGCGGGATGCTCCAGCGCACCCACGGCGGGGCGCACCCGGTCGAGGGCGTCGGGTTCGAGAGCGACCTGACCCATCGGACCACCTCGATGACCGGGGAGAAGCACCGGATCGCGACCGCCGCGGCGAGCCGACTCGAAGGCGCCGAGTCGGTCTACATCGACGAGGGAGTCACCCCGCAGCTGGTTGCCGAGGCGATCCTGCACCAGCTTCCCGCGAACGCCAGGATCACGGTGGTCACCTCCTCATTGCTGGCCGCCGGGCCGCTCTCCAAGGACCCTCGAGTCACCGTCCTGCTCCTCGGTGGCCGGTTGCGTGGCCTGACCATGGCCACGGTCGACCACTGGGCCACCCGGATGCTCAAGGAGCTGGTGATCGACCTGGCCTATCTCGGGGCCAACGGCATCTCCCGCGAGCACGGACTGACCACACCCGACCCTGCCGTTGCGGCGGTCAAGTCGCAGGTCGTCGCCAGCGCCCGGCGCCGGATCTTCGTCGGCGTGCACACCAAGTTCGGTGTCTCCAGCTTCTGCAGGTTCGCCGACCTCCCCGACTTCGAGGCCCTCATCACCGACACCGGGGTCAGCGCCGCGGACGCCCACCGCTACAGCGTGCAAGGACCGCACGTCATCCGCGCCTAGGCAGGAGGAGACCCACCGACACATCCGGCACGAACCGCACACCGGCCCCAGACCCGGCCCAGACATCAGCACACGACAACGGAGGTACCCATGACCACCAGGCCCACCACACGCAGGATCGCGCTCGCCGCCACGGCGGCCCTGACCCTTGCCCTCACCGCCTGTGGAGCAGGCGGCAGTGGAGGCGGTTCCGGCGACGCCAAGTCGATCAACGTCCTGATGGTGGGCAACCCCCAGATGGTCGACATCGAGAAGCTCACCAAGGACAGCTTCACCAAGGACACCGGGATCAACGTGAACTTCACGATCCTCCCGGAGAACGAGCTGCGCGACAAGGTCACCCAGGACATCGCCACCAAGGCCGGGCAGTACGACGTCGCCACCATCGGCGCCTACGAGGTCCCGATCTGGGCCAAGAACGACTGGCTCACGCCGCTGGACGAGTACGCCGACACGGAGGGGTTCAACAAGGACGACTTCCTCGAGCCGATCGTCGAGTCGCTCTCCAGCGACGGCACCATGTTCGCGATGCCGTTCTACGGCGAGTCGTCGTTCCTGATGTATCGCAAGGACGTCATGGCGAAGAAGAAGCTCACCATGCCCGACAATCCCACCTGGGCTGAGGTCGCGGACATCGCGGCGAAGGTCGACGGCGCCGAGCCCGGCATGAAGGGGATCTGCCTGCGTGGCCTCCCGGGGTGGGGCGAGCAGGGTGCGGTGCTGACCACCGTGGTGAACACCTTCGGCGGCACGTGGTTCACCAAGGACTGGCAGGCCGAGGTCAACGCCCAGCCGTTCAGCGACGCGGTCAACTTCTACGTCGACCTGGTCAAGAAGCACGGCGAGCCCGGAGCAGCGCAGGCCGGCTTCACCGAGTGCCTGAACGCGATGAGCCAGGGCAAGGTCGCGATGTGGTACGACGCCACCTCGGCCGCCGGCTCGCTGGAGGACCCGAGCGTGAGCAAGGTCGCCGGCAAGGTCGGCTACGTCGCTGCCCCGGTCAAGGAGACCGACTCATCCGGCTGGCTCTGGGCCTGGGCGTGGGCGATGCCCAAGACCACCACCAAGGCCGACTCGGCTGCGAAGTTCATGACCTGGGCCTCGAGCAGCGACTACGAGAAGCTGGTCGGCGAGAAGCTCGGCTGGGCGCGGGTCCCGGCTGGCAAGCGCCAGTCGACCTACGAGATCCCGGAGTACAAGAAGGCGGCTGCCGCCTTCGGGCCCCAGACCCTCTCCGCGATCGAGGCTGCCGACCCGACCAACCCCGGCGTACAGCCGCGGCCCACGGTGGGCGTCCAGTTCGTTGCGATCCCGGAGTTCCAGGACCTCGGCACCAAGGTCACGCAGAACATCGCCGCAGCCATCGCCGGCCGGGGCACCGTCAAGGACGCCCTCGACAACGGCCAGAAGCTGGCTGAAGCCGTGGCGAAGAACTACCAGTAGCCACCGACACCGGGGTGGGCCGCCGCCACGAGCAGCGGCCCATCCCCGGTCCGGACCCACCACCCATCCAGCACCCTCCGGAGGCACCCGATGACCGCCACCATCGCTGAAGGCGACGCGCAGCAGGAACGGCCGACCGGGCCTCCTCCCGCGAAGCTGTCGCGCAAGGAAGGCTGGCTGCGCCGCGGCCCGCTGCTCCCCGCCCTGATCTTCACGATCATCATCACCCAGATCCCGTTCCTGATCACGATCGGCATCTCCACCCTCAACTGGAACATCCAGCGGCCGGGCACCAGCAGCTTCCTCGGTCTCGGCGACTACACCTCGTTCGCGGGGCTGAGCAACTTCGCCACCGTGTTCACCGACTCGCGTTTGCGCGCGGCGGTGATCAACACCGTCGTGCTCACCGCCTCGGTGGTCGTGATCAGCCTGCTGATCGGCTTGGCGCTGGCGATCCTGCTGGACCGCAAGTTCCCAGGGCGCGGGCTGGCCCGCACACTCCTGATCGCGCCCTTCCTGGTGATGCCGGTGGCCGGCGCACTGCTGTGGAAGCACGCGCTCTACAACCCCGACTACGGCCTGTTCAACGGCATCCTGAACTGGATCGCCGGGCTCTTCGGCGGTGAGGGACCGACCACCAGCTACATCTCCGAGATGCCGATGCCCGCCGTGGTCGCCGCCCTGGTCTGGCAGTGGACGCCTTTCATGATGCTGCTGCTCCTCGCCGGGCTGCAGTCCCAGTCCGGCGACATCCTCGAGGCGGCGACCATCGACCGCGCGAGCCCGATGCAGATCTTCCGCCACATCACCCTGCCGCACCTGCGCCAGTACATCGAGCTGGCCACCCTGCTGGGCTCGGTCTACGTGGTCCAGACCTTCGACGCGATCTTCACGATCACCCAGGGCGGACCGGGGTCGGCGACGACCAACCTGCCCTACGAGATCTACCTGACCATGTTCCGCAAGTTCGAGTACGGCGAGGCGGCTGCCGCCGGCGTCGTGGTCGTGATCGGCACGATCATCGTCGCGACGTTCGCGCTTCGCGTGATCTCGTCGCTGTTCAGCGAAGAGGAGATGCACTGATGAGCACCGACACCCAGACCCGGACCGTGTCGAACACCGACGCCGCGCACCGGGCGACGCAGCCATCCTCTCCGTTCTCACGGTTGTGGAAGCGCAAGGTCAAGGACGACTCCGCCACTGCAGGGGGCCCGGTGTGGACCCTGATCGCGTGGAGCGCGACCCTGCTCTTCTTCCTGCCGGTGGCCTGGATGGCGCTCACCTCCCTGCACATCGAGGCCGACGCCGCCACCAACCCGCCCTCGGTGTTCGCACCGATCACGTTCGAGAACTACGGGGCGCTCTTCGACCGCGATGTGCTGCCCTACCTGATCAACTCGTTCACGGCGAGCGTCGTCTCCACCCTGCTGGTGCTGCTGCTCGCGATCCCGGCGGCCTACGCGCTCTCGATCCGGCCGGTGAAGAAGTGGACGGACGTGATGTTCTTCTTCCTCTCCACCAAGTTCCTGCCGCCGATCGCCGCACTGCTGCCGATCTACCTGATCGTGAAGAAGGTCGGCATGCTCGACAACATCTTCACGCTGGTCATCCTCTACACCTCGATGAACCTTCCGATCGCGGTGTGGATGATGCGCTCCTTCCTCGCCGAGGTGCCGGTGGCGATCCTCGAGGCGGCGCGCATCGACGGGGCCGGCCTGCTGAGGATCCTGGTCTCGGTGGTCGCACCGATCGCCGGTCCCGGCATCGCCGCGACCAGCCTGATCTGCTTCATCTTCAGCTGGAACGAGTTCATGTTCGCGGTCAACCTCACCTCGATCCAGTCGGCCACGGCGCCGATCTTCCTGGTCGGGTTCATCTCCAGCCAGGGGCTGTTCCTGGCCAAGCTCTGTGCCGCCGCGACCCTGGTCTCGCTGCCGGTGCTGATCGCCGGTTTCGCCGCGCAGGACAAGCTCGTCCGCGGCCTCTCGCTCGGTGCGGTCAAGTGACCCGCCTCAGCAGCAGCACCTTGGCCGAGGTCGGCGCCCGGCTGCCCGTGCCGGCGTACGACCGGAGCGCGGTGCGCACCGGCATCGTCCACCTGGGTGTGGGCGGCTTCCACCGTGCGCACGAGGCGATGTACGTCGATGCGCTGATGCAGTCCGGCGAGGCGTTGGACTGGGGCATCACCGGTGTCGGCCTGCTCGCCAGCGACCGGCGGATGGCCGAGGTGATGCACGCCCAGGACTGCCTCTACACGCTGGTGGTCAAGGAGGCCGACGGGACGCTGCACCCGCGCGTGGTCGGCTCGTTGGTCGACTACCTGTTCGCCCCCGACGACCCGGAGGCGGTGCTGGTGCGGATGAGCGCACCCGAGACCCGGATCGTCTCGCTGACGGTCACCGAGGGGGGCTACCACGTCAACCAGGCCACCGGAGCCTTCGACGCCAGCGACCCCGCGATCCAGCGGGACCTGGCCGGCGGCACCCCGGTCACCGCGTTCGGGTTCATCACCGAGGCACTGGCGCGGCGCCGGGCTGCTGGCACCGCGCCGTTCACGGTGATGTCGTGCGACAACATCCAGGGCAACGGCGACGTCGCGTCGGCGATGATCACCGCGTTCGCCCAGCTGCGCGACAGGGAGCTGGGCGACTGGATCGCGGACAACGTGGCCTTCCCCAACTCGATGGTCGACCGGATCACGCCGGTGACCACCGACGCCGACCGTGAGCACCTCAGCGAGACCTTCGGGGTGGAGGACGGCTGGCCGGTGGTGTGCGAGTCGTTCGCGCAGTGGGCCCTGGAAGACCACTTCCCCCAGGGCCGTCCCCCGGTGGAGCAGGTGGGCGTCCAGGTGGTCTCGGAGGTCGAGCCCTACGAGCTGATGAAGCTCCGGCTGCTCAACGCCGGCCACCAGGCGCTGGGCTATCTGGGCTACCTCGCCGGTCACCGCTATGCCCACGAGGCCGCCGGGGACCCGCTGTTCGCGCAGTTCCTCCTGGACTACATGGAGCGCGAGGGCACCCCGACGTTGGAACCGGTCCCCGGAGTGGACCTCGCGGCCTACCGGCACCAGCTGATCGAGCGCTTCGCCAACCCCGAGATCAAGGACACCCTGGCCAGGTTGTGCGCCGAGAGCTCCGACCGGATCCCGAAGTGGCTGGTGCCGGTGATCCGGCACAACCTCGACCACGGTGGCGAGGTCACCCGCTCGGCCCTGGTCGTCGCCGCCTGGGCGCGTTACGCCGAGGCCGTCGACGAGGACGGGCAGCCGATCGAGATCGTCGACTCCCGCAAGGAGCAGGTGATGGCCCGGGCAGCGCGCCAGCACGCCGAGCCACTGGCCTTCCTGGAGGACCGCGACCTCTTCGGGAACCTGATCGACGAGCCCAGGTTCACCGAGGCCTACCGTGCAGCCCTCAACGCCCTGCACACCGACGGCGCCGCCGCGACGCTGGCCCGCTGGCAGCACACCTGACCGAGTTGCGCCGACCCGTGCAGCTG
>CAWAJE010000040.1:0-239256 GCA_963782215.1 uncultured Actinomycetota bacterium
AGCAGTCCTACGTGCTGCGGTTGATCGTCTCGCGGCAGCTCGCCCAGCAGTACGCCGCGTCGCTGCTCGGCCTGATGTGGTCCTACGTGCAGCCCGCGATGCGCTTCACCGTCTACTACATCGTCTTCGGCTTCGTGCTCAAGCTGCACCAGGGGACGCCGTACTTCGCGATCCACCTGTTCACCGGGATCGTGGTGGTGCACTACTTCGGCGAGACCTGGAACGGCGGCACCCGCTCGATCTGGCAGAACAAGGGCCTGGTCAAGAAGATGCGGATGCCGCGGGAGATCTTCCCGGTGGCCGCGATGCTGGTCGCGGCGTACCACACCGTGCCGCAGCTGCTCCTGCTGATCGTGTTCTGCCTGTTCACCGGCTGGAACCTCACCTGGACCGCGCTCGCGGCAGGCCTGCTCGGAATGGCGCTGCTGATCGTGTTCGCGATGTCCCTGGCCTTGTTCTTCTCGGCCGTGAACGTGTTTGCGCGCGATTTCCAGAACATCGTGCAGACCTTCTTGCAGTTCATGCACTTCATGGTGCCGATGATGTATTCCTTCGACCGCATCTGGGCGGCGCACGACAGCCACCCGGTGATCTACCAGCTCTACGTCTCCAACCCGGTGGCGCAGGCGGTGATGCTGCTGCAGCGGTTCTTCTGGTACCCGCTCATCGACGACACCTCGGGACTGGCGCGGCAGTTCCCGCCGGACCTGTTCCAGCGCGGCCTGATCACCCTGGGCATCTCGCTGGTGCTGTTGTGGCTGGCCCAGAAGTTCTTCACCCGTGTCGAGGGCAAGTTCGCGGAGCGTCTGTGATGACAGTCTCGATCGAGGTGCAGAACGTCACCAAGCAGTTCACGATGCAGTACCACCGCACGCTCAAGCAGATGGCGGTCGCCACGGCTCGCCGGCTGCCGCTCCAGGAGCAGTTCCAGGCCGTCAGCGACGTCTCCTTCACGGTCAACCAGGGGGAGTCGGTCGGGCTGATGGGCCTGAACGGCTCCGGGAAGAGCACCCTGCTCAAGCTGATCAACGGGGTGATGCGGCCCGACAGCGGCACCATCCGCACCCGTGGCCGGATCGCCGGCCTGATCGCCACCGGCGCCGGGTTCCAGCCGCAGATGACCGGGAGGGAGAACCTCTTCCTCAACGCCGCGATCATCGGGATGAGTGCCGCCGAGACCCGGTCCAAGTTGGACGAGATCGTCGAGTTCGCCAACCTCGGACGCTTCCTGGACACCCCGGTCTCGCACTACTCCTCGGGGATGTATGCGCGCCTGGGGTTCTCGATCGCGATCCACGTCGACGCCGACATCTTCCTGGCCGACGAGGTGCTCGCGGTGGGGGACCGCCCGTTCAAGAAGAAGTGCATGTCCAAGATGCAGGAGATCCGTGCCGAGGGCACCACGATCTTCTACGTCAGCCACGCCACGGCGTCGGTGCGCGCCATGTGCGACCGCGTCCTGGTGCTGGAGTCGGGCCACCTGAACTACGACGGCGAGGTCGACGCGGGGATCAAGTACCTCGAGTACGACGACAACGACGACGACAGCGACGAGGCCGAGATGGACGACGAGCTCGGTGCGGACGTCTGATCCCGAAAATACATCGTTGTTCTTCATTTAAATACAGCCTTGTAATTCACTAATTACAGGTTTGTAATTAGGGCAATAACTTGCCAAAAGCCATGTAACTGGTGTGAAACTTGGTACTCGTGTGAATAACTTCCCCCTCACAGTGAGTGCTTTTCTATGCGATTCAGTCGGGCTCGTTACGTCACGCTGTGCCAGCAATCCCTGGTGACGGCCGCAGTGCTCGCGGTGGGGGTCTCCGCTGCGGGCATCAAGACCCTCGACATCGTGCCCACGCCCTCGCAGCTGGCCCAGAGCCGCTCGGGGAGCCAGGCGGGTCGGCCCGGTGAGGTTCCGCAGGCCCAGGCCCCCCTGACCGCGCACCGGCCCAAGCCCCGCTCGACCCCGGTGGAGGTCGCCCCGGTGACGCCGAAGGTCAAGGAGATCAAGGTGGCCGCCCTGGAGCGCCCCGCGACCTCGGCCCGCAAGTCGGCCCCCGCCCAGAAGACCCCCGACCAGAAGACCCCAGAAGACCCCCGCCCAGCCCGCGACTCCCGAGCCTGCCGTCCCCGCCGCGCCGGCGATGCGCCTGGTGGCGCAGACCGAGCCGCAGCCCGTGCAGGGCTACGCCACCGTCGGCGTCACCTGGGCACCCGGCACGACGTACGCCGAGGACCAGCTCACCGTGGAGCTGCGCACCGAGCAGGGCGGCGCCTGGAGCGAGTGGTCCGAGGCGTCCTACGACCCGGACGAGGGTCCGGGCCAGGGCGCCGACGGGACCGGTCGGACCGTGCGCCCGGGCACCGACGCGCTGATCGTGGGCGACGTGGACCGCGTGCAGATGCGCCTGTCCACCGCGGACGGCTCGGTGCCCGAGGACCTCGAGCTGGCCGTGATCGACCCCGGCACCGGCAAGCTGGAGACCGAGGCTCCCGCGATCGACACCGCCAAGCTGGGGACGAGCACCGACGGGGAGGACCAGGCGTCACTCTCGGCGGCCACCTTCTCCGAGGACGCTCCCGAGCCCGAGACGCCCACGACCACCGACGACGCCTCGCTGACCGCGATGAAGCTCGCGCCGAAGCCCTACATCTACTCCCGGGCCCAGTGGGGCGCCAACGAGAAGATGCGCGACCAGTCCAACCCTTCCTACGGCACGATCAAGGCCGGCTTCATCCACCACACGGTCAACGCCAACGACTACACCTCCGCGCAGGTGCCCTCGCTGCTGCGCGGCATCTACGCCTACCACACCCAGTCCAAGGGGTGGCGCGATGTCGGCTACAACTTCCTCGTCGACCGCTTCGGCCGGATCTGGGAAGGCCGCTGGGGTGGCGTCGACCGTCCGGTCGTCGGGGCGCACACGCTCGGCTACAACGAGGTGGCCTTCGCGATGTCGGCCATCGGCAACTTCGACGTGGCCAACCCGCCGCAGGTCGTCGCCGACGCCTACGCCCGGCTCTTCGCCTGGAAGCTGTCGATGTACAACATCCGCGCCGACGCCACCCGGCTCTACGTGAAGGACCGCTACCTGGCGGCGATCAACGGCCACCGCGACACCGGTCAGACCGCGTGCCCGGGCAAGTACCTCTACGCCAAGATCCCCGCGATCCGCACGGCGACCCAGAAGCTGCAGAACGCGGCCCAGTCCGGCAGCACGCCGGCTCCCAAGCCCACGCCGACCCCCACGCCGACCCCCACGCCGACCCCGACGCCTGCCCCGACGCCTGCTCCGGCCGACTCGGAGTTCACCTCGCCGACCCAGACTCCGCGGCGGGCCACCAAGCAGCCGCAGATGACCTTCCCCAAGGGGCGCAACCTCGCCGGCTCGGCGTACCCCGACCTCGTGCTGCGGTCCACCGCGACCGGTGAGGTCAAGGTGCTTCCCCTGGGTGGGATGACGGGCTTCAAGGCTCCGGTGGGCACCAAGGGCCGCTGGTACCGGATGAACCTGATGGCCGCCGTGGGTGACCTCACCGGCGACGGACGCGGCGACATGCTGGGCCGGGTCGACCGCAAGGGCGTGACCCGGGTCTACCGCGGCTACGGCGCCGGGCACGTGCGTCGCTCGGGGATCAAGCCCACGACGGCCTTCCGTCGCGCGAACATGGTGATCGGCGCCGGCGACTGGAACCGCGACGGCAAGCGCGACGTGATCATGCGCACCAAGCGCAGCGGCTGGCTCTACCTGGTCCCCGGCACCGGTGGCGGTGGCTTCGGTCCCCGCAAGCTGCTGAGCAAGGACTGGTCGGGCTTCTCCGCCACCGCGGTGGCCGGCGACCTCACCGGCGACGGGCGCCCCGACATCGTCGGCATCCACGAGGGCGTCCTCTATCTCGTGCCCAACACCTCCTCGGGTGCGCTGGGCACCTGGGTGTGGCAGCGGCGCGTGGGCACCACCTACGACGCACTGCTGGGAGGTGCCGCCGACCTCAACGGTGACTCCGCCGGCGACGTCGTGGTGCGCACCCGCGCCGGCGGCGGGCTCTCGATCATCACCGGCCGCACGGACGCCAAGCTGGGTCCGGTGCTCGGTCAGTTCAGCGGTGCCGCCGGGTTGAAGAACCTCTCCAGCGCCCAGATGACCGGCAGCTCCCACCCCGACGTGGTCGGCACCAACGCCGGCGGCACCCGTCTCTACGTGGTGCCCAGCAACGGGCTGACCAACGCGTCCGCGCCGCTGGCCACCAACCTCTCGGCCTCCGACGCCACCCAGGTGCTCAGCGTCGGCGACTGGGACCGTGACGGCAAGGGCGACGTGATCACCCGCCAGGTCTCCGGCGACAAGCTCGTCCTGCGCCGCGGTCTCGGCAACGGCCACTTCCGCAAGGGGCAGTCGATGGGCACCGGCTGGGCGCCGTTCGCCAACCTCGCCGCCGTCGGAGACGTGACCGGGGACGGCCGCCCCGACCTGGTCGGCAAGACCCGGACCGGGAAGATGACCATCTTCCCCGGCGACGGTGTCCGTGGCTTCCTCGCACCGGCTCTGGCGCCGGACACGCTGAAGACCTTCAACCAGATCGGCTCCGGGGTCTGGAAGCCGGGCAGCATGCCCGGCTCGGCGTTCGTGGCCTCCGACGGCGGGTTCGTGCCGTTCGTGGGCGCCAACGGGGGCGATCCGGCCGGCTACGACTGGGTGATCGGGCCCGGTGACGTCAACGGGGACGGTGTCGCCGACCTCGTCGTCCGCGACCAGTCCGGCACGCTGTGGCTGCTTCCCGGGACCTCCACCGGGTACGGCGCCGCGCGCTACCTGGCCTCGGGCTTCAGCGGTTACTCGCTCGGCGGCTGACCGGCCCGCAGGACCGCTGTCGCACGTTCGCTCGCTGCGCGGGCGGACCAGGTGTCCTCCGCTGCCCCGGAGACCAGCACCAGCGATCCTCCGGCCACCAGCGGGGCCAGCAGCACCGGTACGCCCCGGCTCTGGGCCGGGTGCACGTCGGTGAGCAGGCGTACGCCGTCGGCACAGCCGGCCTCCGCGGCCTGCTCGAGCAGGTCGGCGTGGGTGGCGGTCCCGGTGCTGGCCCGCCAGGCCGGGGTGGAGGCCCCGACCGGCTCGACGGCGAGGAACACGTCGCTCTGCCCGGGCCAGGCGAGCCCGTAGTCGACCACGTCGGGCGGCAGCGCCTCGGTGAAACGGGTGGCGAACGGACGCAGTGAGCAGGCGAGCACGCGGTCGTGCTCCCCGGACGCGGCGTGACGCGCCGTCGATGCCGGACCGCAGACCACCAGCTCGCAGGGGGAGTCGCCGTCCGTGGTCACCCTCAGTCCGGCGGTCCATGCGGCCCCGAGGAAGACCGGCACCAGCCAGTGCGGGGGCAGGTCGAGCAGGACGGTGTCACCCGGCTCGAGGTCGAGCTCCTCGGTGAACAGGTTCGCGGTCTTGCTGACCCAGTTGGCGTAGGTGGTCACCGAGAGCTCGGTGCGCTCACCGGTGCTGTCGTCGTACGCCGTCACCAGGGGCTGTCCTGGGTCGGAGCGCAGCCGGGAGTCGAGCAGGTCGGGGAAGGTGCGTGGCGGGTTCACCCGCAGCACGCTAGCGCCGTGCCCGGAGTGGCAGGATGCCCGCCATGGACAGCACCCGTGGCAGCGACGGCGTCGACCGGCTCTGGGCCGTGGTCCCGGCGGGCGGTGCCGGCACCCGGCTGTGGCCCCTGTCGCGGGCCGGCGCCCCCAAGTTCCTGCACGACCTCTCTGGCAGCGGCCGCTCGCTGATCCAGGACACCGTGGACCGGCTGACCCCGCTGGTGGGGGACCGGGTGGTGGTCGTCACGGGAGCTGCCCACGAGGCAGCCGTGCGCGACCAGCTCGGCACGGCCGTGCGGGTGGTCGCCGAACCCTCCCCGCGCGACTCGATGGCCGCGATCGGCCTCGCCGCCGCCCAGCTGGAGCTCGAGGACCCGGACGCCCTGATCGGCTCCTTCGCCGCCGACCACGTGATCATCGACCAGTCCGGCTTCGCCGACTGCGTGCGCGAGGCCGCCGCCGTGGCCGCCACCGGTCTGCTGGTGACCATCGGGATCGAGCCCACCGGTCCGGCGACCGGCTTCGGCTACATCCGCAGCGCCGAGGCGCTGGCGGGCTTCCCCACGGCCCGGGCCGTCACCGAGTTCGTCGAGAAGCCGGATGCCGAGCGGGCGCGTGCCTACGTCGCCTCGGGGAACTACCGCTGGAACGGCGGAATGTTCGTGGTCCGGGCGGCGACCCTGCTCGACCTGCTGGCCGAGGAGCACCCGGACCTCACGGCCGGGCTGCGGGCGATCGCCGCAGACCCGGACACCCTCGGTGAGCGCTGGCCGGGGCTGACCAAGATCGCGATCGACCATGCCGTCGCCGAGCCCGCGGCCGCGACCGGAAGGGTGGCGACGGTGCCCGGCAACTTCGGTTGGGAGGACATCGGCGACTTCGCCTCGCTCGGCGCCCTCACCGCGGCCCCCGGCGAGCTGGGGGTGGTCGGCGACCCGTCGCTGGTGACCGCCTCGGACGCGAGCGGGTTGGTGGTCGCCTCCGGCGGACGTCAGGTGGTCGTGGTCGGGCTCGACGACGTCGTGGTCGTCGACACCGGCGACGCGCTCCTGGTGACCACCTACGCCCGCGCCCAGGACGTCAAGGGCATGGTCGAGGAGCTCAAGCGAGCCGGCCTGGCCGACCTGACCTGAGGGGTTACGGCGCCCCGGGCTCGGGGGTGTCGGAGGCCGGGTAGGCCTGCATGAAGTCGTCCACCACGGCACCGCTGGGTGCCTCGCAGTACTGCGTGACCCCCTGCTGGTCCTCCGGGCCGGTCCAGTGCGTCAGGGCGACGTGCTTGCCCGAGGGGAACGACCCGCCGTCGGAGGACTGCCAGGGGGCTGCCATGAAGTAGCTGTCGAGCTTGTCGGCCATGGCCTTGATGTCGGTGTAGGCCTTGGTGCCGGGCTTCACGGAGTCGTCGTACCAGAGGATCGTGTGGCCGTGCTCGAGGCTGTGCACCATCCGCTCGAGCTCGGGCCGGTCCTGGACGGTGTAGAAGGACCGGATCTCCGAGCCCTGCAAGAAGTTGCCCCAGTGCGGCCCGGAGGCCGGAGGGGCGTCGGGGTAGTCGATCTTCTGGGGCGGGGTGAGGTGCTGGTTGTTGCCGGTCGCCTTCTGTTTCGCGACCGGGTCACAGCCGGCCGCCGAGGCGGAGACGCCGAGGTCGGAGACGGGGGTGCCCTCGAGCCGGCTGTTCTCCCGGCTCTGCTTGACGTAGGGGATGATCGCGGCGGCCAGCAGTCCGACCACGATCGCGATGCTCGCCCCCAGGATCAGCATTCCGCGCTGGCGCTCCTTGCGCTGCTGCTGCTTGCGCAGCTGCTCCACAACTGCTTGCCGCTCGTTGCTGCGCGCCTTGCTCTTGGCCACTCATCCGCCTTCGTGTGGGGTATCGCTGCCGGGAAGTCTACGGAGCCGGAGGTGAGAGGGTGACGGCGCCGTCGGCGGCGTCGCTGTGCGGCATCCACCCCAGGGCGTGGGCGACGAGCCGCGCCCGCTCGACGCGCACCAGCTGGTCGCCGACCTCGCCGTCCAACCGGACGACCACTGAGTCGCCCCTTTCGGTGCCCTCGAGCCCGCAGTGCGCGAGCGCCTCGAGCATCTCGGACAGGGAGGCAGGCGCACCGAAGCAGTCGCGGTTGCTGCCGGCCACCGCCGCGAGCACCGCCTCGCGAGCGCCCAGGGCGAACATGTCCTGCTCGCGCGGCCGGATCAGCGCCCGCGCCCCGGCGCCGTGGTCTCCCGGCGCGAGCACCCGGTCGCCCAGCCCCCGCACGACGGTGAGCGGACGCGCGCCCAGCTTGCCCGTGACCAGCTCGGCCAGGCCGGCGAGCTCGTCGGCCACCGCGGGGGCGGTGACGGCCAGGGCGTTGCCGTAGGCGTCGGTGGTGCCGGCGAACTCCTGCAGGGGCTCGATCCCCGCGACCCCGATCGCCAGGTCGGTCTGCCCGGTGCGCCAGGCCCGCCCGGCGGTGTCGCTGACCACGACGGCCACGTTGCGGCCGGTGCCGGCGTACACCCGGGCGCGCAGGGTCCGGGCGGAGGCGTCTGGGTCCTCGGGCAGCAGTACGACGCTCCCGGCGGCCACGTTGGAGGCGTCCACCCCCGCCGCGGCCATCACCAGGCCGAGGTGGTTCTCCACGATCCAGGTGGGGCCGCGCCGGGCCACTACGCGCACGGTCTCCTCGCGCACCGCCTGGTCGCGGTCGCCGACCCGCACCCGGCCCTCGGCCTTGCTGAGCACCTTGCTGGTCACCACGACCACGTCGCCGTCGGCGAGGTCGAGACCGCAGAGCAGCTCCCCGAGGTCGGTCGCGGCGGTGACCTCACCGATCCCGTCGACCGCCCACGCCTGCAAGCGGGTCTCCACGAGCCTCAGCGCACCAGGTCGAGCGCCGCGGCGGCGATGTCGGCGGTGGCGTCGGCATCGCTCATCCACAGCGGGACCGCCCGGCAGCGCATGCCGGTGGCCTCGATGCGGGGCACGAGCGCCTCGTCGGCCGCGTCCACCAGCCAGCCGTCGAGCAGGCCACCGGCCGAGCGGGCTCCGTAGTGCTCGGCGACGCCCGCCGCCGAGACCTCGACGCCGATCACCTCGAGCAGCTGCCGGGCCATGCCGTGGACGTGGTCGTCCCCGATGATGCCGGAGACCCCCACCACCGGTGCGGCGGTGGCGCCCAGCGCCTCCCGGATGCCGGGGACGCCCAGGATCGTGCCCACCGAGACCACCGGGTTGGACGGGGGGATCAGCACCAGGTCGGCCCCGGCGATCGCTTCGAGGACGCCCGGACCCGCCGTGGACTCGGTCAACCCGACGGGGACCACGGCGGAGGCCGGGACCGAGGCCCGGTGCCTGATCCAGTACTCCTGGAAGTGCACCGCGCGGCGCTCACCGGTCTCGGGGTCGTCGATCACGACGTGGGTCTCGACCCGGTCGTCGGTCATGGGGAGCAGCTCCACCCCGGGCTGCCAGCGCCGGCACAGGGCTGCGGTGACGGCGCTGAGCGGGTAGCCCGCCTCGAGCATCTGGGTGCGGACCAGGTGCGTGGCGAGGTCACGGTCGCCGAGGCCGAACCAGGTGGGCTCCACGCCGTACGCCGCGAGCTCCTCCTTGGCGTGCCAGGTCTCATCGACCCGGCCCCAGCCGCGCACGGGGTCGATGCCCTCCCCGAGGGTGTACATCACGGTGTCGAGGTCGGGACAGACCTTCAGGCCGTGCACCCAGATGTCGTCCGCGGTGTTCGCGACCACCGTCACCTGCGTCGCGGTGCCGACCAGGTGCAGCAGACCCTGCAGGAACCGGGCGCCGCCGACGCCGCCGGAGAGCACGGTGATCCGCTGGTGGACCGGGTCGGTCATGGCCTGCGTCCTGTCCAGATCGGGTAAATCACGAGATACGGGGCGAAGCGTTCGCGGATCAAAACTGTGTACCAGTGACGTCCAATACCAGACTTCGGCTTGACGAAGCGGGTACGACAGGCATGTAATCACACCAGTGTGATGAGCAACTCGGTCCGTCAGGATCGAAGGGTCGAAGAGGGGCGAACACTGTGCGCGAACTGTATCTGCTGGATGACCAACCCGAAGATCCCGCCTGGGCCGAGCGCGGACTGTGCGCTCAGACCGATCCGGAAGCGTTCTTTCCGGAGAAGGGCGGTTCCACCCGGGAGGCCAAGAAGGTCTGCCTGACCTGCGACGTGCGCCAGGAGTGCCTGGAGTACGCGCTGGAGAACGACGAGCGTTTCGGCATCTGGGGTGGTCTCTCCGAGAGGGAGCGCCGCAAGCTGAAGAAGCGCGCGGTCTGAGAGTCCCGCCACAGCGCCCCGGTCGCACTGACCGGGGCGTGGCGGGCGCCTCGTAGGGTGACCCCTCGTGAAGGTCACCGCCCTGCTCATCAGCCACAACGGCGCCCGTTGGCTCCCCGCGGTGCTGGGCGGTCTCGAGCAGTCCACGGTGCTGCCGGCGGAGATCGTCCCCGTCGACACCGGCTCGGTCGACCAGAGCCCCGCCCTCGTCCGCGCCGCCCTCGGCGTCGACCCGATCTCCTTGCCCCCGGAGACCGGTTTCGGTGCCGCCGTCCGTGCCGGGCTGGCCGGGCAGCCACCCGCTGAGCCCGACGAGTGGGTCTGGCTGCTCCACGACGACGCCAACCCCGCTCCGACCTGCCTGGAGGAGCTGCTCGCGGCCGCCGCGGAGGCGGGCGAGGAGTACGCCGTGATCGGGCCCAAGCTCTGCGAGTGGCCCTCGTTGCGCCGGCTGCTGGAGGTCGGGGTGACCATCTCCGGCACCGGGCGGCGCGAGACCGGCCTGGAGCCGGGGGAGTACGACCAGGGCCAGCACGACCGGATCCACCCGGTGCTCGCGGTGAACACCGCGGGGATGCTCGTGCGTCGCGAGGTGCTGGAGCAGGTCGGTTTCGACGACCTGCTCCCGATCATGGGCAACGACCTCGACTTCGGCTGGCGGGCAGCGCTCGCCGGGCACCGGGCGGTGGTGCTGCCGCAGGCGGTGATGTACCACGTCGAGGCCGCGCACCGCGGGCAGCGCGAGACCACCCTGGTCCGGCACCCACGCCAGTCCGAGCGCGCCGCCGCGATCAGCACGCTGCTGCTGAACAGTCCCGCCGCGCTGCTGCCGTGGCGGGTGCTGCGCCTGTTCTTCGGCGGCCTGCTGCGGGTGCTCGGCTTCCTGCTGGTGCGGGCCAGCGCGGAGGCCCGCGACGAGCTCGCGGCGCTGCTCTGGGTCTACGCGCGCCCGGGCCGGATCCTCGCCGGTCGGCGCGCCCGCCGGGGGAAGGTCACGGTCGAGCGTCGCGAGGTCCGCCCGTTGCTCGCGCCCGCCTGGTTGCCCTACCGGCACGGGCTGGACTTCGTCAGCGACGTGGCCGCCCTGCTGCTCGACCTCGGTCGGGAGTGGCTGACCCGGCGCGACGCGCACGGACGCTCACCGGTCCGCCGTACGCTCACCAGCCCGGTCCTGTGGGCGGCGCTGGTGCTGGCGGTGGTATCGGTCCTCGCCAACCGGGAGCTGCTCTCCGGCACCCCGCTGCACGGCGGTGCGCTGCTCAACTCACCCGACGGCGCAGGCCACTGGTGGAGCCTGTGGGCCAGCGGCTGGCACTGGCTCGGCACCGGCTCCTCGCAGCCGGCCCCGGCCTACGTCCTCGTGCTCGCCGTCCTCGGCAGCCTGCTGCTCGGCGCCACGTCGTGGGTGATCTGGCTGCTGTTCGTGATGGTGGTGCCGCTCTCGGTGATCTCCGCGCACCGGTTCACCCGCCGGGTGATGCCGGGTCGCTGGGCCCCGCTGTGGGCCGCCGTGGCCTACGCGCTGGTGCCGGTGCTCTCCGGTGCGGTGCAGCAGGGCCGGCTGGGCACCGTGGCCGCCGCGATCCTGCTGCCGGTGGCCGCGACCTCCGCGCTGGGGATGGCCTCGGCGGATCCCGAGCGCCGCGAGCGCGCCCGGTGGCGTACGGCGATCGGGGTCGGTCTGCTCGTCGCGTTCGTGCCGGTCGCGCTGGCGCTGGTGCTGCTGCTCCTCGCGCTCGCGCCCTACCTGCTCGGGACCAAGGCCGGGCCTGGGGCCGGACCCGAGGTCGGGCCCACGGTCGGGCACAAGGTCGGGTGGAGTGTCGACTGGCGCCGGGTGCTGATGATCCCGGTGGTGGCGCTGCTGCTGGTGCTGCCGTGGGCGATCGGAACCCTGAGCGTGCCCGGGGCCTGGCTGCTCGAGGCCGGGCGGGCCGACGTGCTCCAGCTGCGACCGACGTGGTGGGAGCTGCTGCTCGGCCGCAGCGGCGGGCCCGGGTCCGCTCCGTGGTGGATGGCCCTCGGCCTGCCGGTCGCCGCGCTCGCTGCTCTGGTCCGGCCCGACACCCGGCACCGGGTGGCGCGCGCCTGGGTGGTGGTGGCTGCCGCGGCGCTGGTGCTCCTCGGTGTCTCCTTCGCCCAGGTCGAGCTCCCCGGCGTGGTCGGTGCCGTGCGGCCCTGGCTCGGTTTCCCGCTGCTGGTGGTGCAGGCCGGCCTCGTCGTCGCGGCCGGGATCGGTGCCGCCGGGGTGGTCCGGGTGGCCTCGGAGGCGAGCTTCGGGTGGAGACAGGTCGTGGGGGCGCTCGCCGCGCTCGGTGCGATCGCCGCCCCGGTGCTGGGCGGCGCGTGGTGGTTCACCTCGGGCGAGACCGGCCCGCTCAACCGGGGTGCTGCGGCGAGCCTGCCGACGTACATGACCGAGCTGTCGGCCACCACGAACTCCAACGCCGTCCTGGTGCTGCGCGGCGGCTCGCGCGGCACGGACGTGCGCTACCGGGTGCTGCGTGAGGACACCCTGCGGGTCGGGGACGACGGGGTACTGGCGCTCACCCCCGAGCGGACCGACCTGACCACGGCGCTCGGAAGCCTGCTCGCGGGCTCCGACCCCGGTGTCAGCCAGGAGCTCTCGTCGTTCGGGATCGCCTACGTCTACGCCCCGCCGCGGGTCAGTGCGGCCGTCGCCGGCGCGTTCGACGCGGCCGACGGCTTCACCGGTGCCAGTGCACCCGCACCGGACTCGCGGGCCTGGCGGCTCGAGGGACCGGCCACCCTCACCGCGGTGGGGACGACGTCGAACCTGCCGCACCTGCTCGCGCTGGTGGTCCAGCTGGTCGCGGTGCTCGCGGCCGTCGTGCTCGCCCTTCCCGGCAGGAGACGCCGATGAGCCTTTCCGAGCCGACTCCGGGCACAGGACGCTCCTGGCCCGCGCTGCTTGCCGTCCTCGTCACCGCCGGTGCGCTGGTCCTGGCCGGGCAGGCGGGTCTACCTGCCCGGGTGGCCCCCGGAGCAGGTGCGCCGCAGCAGGTGGGTCGCACGCTGGTCTGCCCGGGGGGCCTGCCCGGTGCCACCGTGGAGTCCGGCCGCTCGGCCCTCGACGCCGCCCGGGGTGGTCGGGTCACGGTGGACGAGCTGCCCGCCCCGGGGGACGAGGCGAGCGAGGTCGTCGTACCCCCGGAGGAGGCCGACGGGGTCTTCGCCTCACAGGTGGCACGCAGCGCGCGCTGGCTGGCGCTGGCCACCTGCCCGGAGGCGCGGGCCGACTGGTGGTTCGTGGGCGTGGGTGGCAGCGAGTCGCACTCCTCGACGCTGCAGATCGCCAACCCACGCGACGGGGACGCGGTCATCGACGTGGAGGTCTACGGACCCAAGGGGCTGGTGGAGACGCCGGGACTGCGCGGCCTGTTCGTGCCTGCCGGGACCACCCGGACCCTCGCCCTCGACGAGGTCGCCCCCGCGGTCGGTGACCTCGCCGTCCACGTGACCACCGCTCGCGGACTGGTCGCCGTCGTCGCCGCCGACACCTACGCACCCGACCTGGTCGCGACGCCGGTGCGCGAGTGGGTCGCTCCCCAGCCCGCCGCCGCACGCAGCCTGCTGCTCACCGGTCTGCCGGACAAGCCCGCGCGGGCGACGCTGCTCGTGGCCAACCCCGGCGAGGTGGAGGCCTTGGTCCAGCTCGAGGTCGTGGGTTCCGAGGGCACCTTCACGCCGCAGGACAACGACACCGTGCGGGTGCCTCCGGGTGCGGTGCTCGCGGTCCCGGTGACCACGGTCTTCGACGGCCGACCGCTGGCACTGCGGATCACCTCCCCGCGACCGGTCTCCGCCACGGTGCGCTCGACCGTCGCCGGTGACGAGACCTACGCCGGTGCCGCCGGTCCGGTCGCCGACGGCTCCGCACTCGGTGTGCCCGACGGCGTCAGGGCCGAGCTGCGGGTCTCCGCCACCGCGGCGACCGGTGCGGCGGGGGTCGTGCAGGTGCTGTCCTTCGACCGTGCCGGAAAGCGCCTCGCCACCGAGCGGGTCTCGGTGAAGTCGGCCACCACGGGCGGGTACGCACTGCCGGAGGACACCCGGCACGTGGTGCTCCGATCGGCCGCGGCCGGCCTGGTCGCCGGCCTGGTCGTCACGAGCACCGGGAAGGGCAAGGGGGTGGGGTCGGCCGTCTTCGAGGCCGCCGCCCGGGCCGCTCGCACCCCCGAGGTCCGGCGCGAATGAGCCTGGCTCAGTCCTCGTAGTCGGGGTGGACGTCCTCCGGCGGCACCCCGAGGTGGTCGGCGAGCTGCTCGGCGACCACGGTCAGCACCAGCGCAGCCAGGTCCGTCTGGGTCTGCGCGCGGTGCTCGATCGGGCGGCGGAACAGCACCAGCCGCGGTGGCGTGGTCGCGGTCGCCGCCACGAACGAGGCCAGCGGCACCCGCGGGGCCACCCAGGTCCCCGGGAGCACCGGGATGTCCTCGACCGCCAGCTCCACGAGGGCCAGCTCGTCGGCCCACAGCTCCTCGACCTCGCTCATCACCTCGACCGCGATCCGGTCGAAGCGCTCACGGCTGGTCAGGTCGGCCGGGACCCGGCCACCGAGGGCCCCCTCCCGGAAGGCGGGGCCGCGCATGCCACGGCCGCGCCGATCGCGGTGACCGGTCGCTCGACGGGATGCGGGGTGGGGTGTCGAGGAGCTCACGCCGCGAGCCTAAGGGTGCACCGACCCGTGAGGTTGTAGCGTCCTGCTCGTGGGTCTCCTCCGTCGTTGTTCGCGTACCGCCTGCGGGCGCCCGGCCACGACCACGCTCACCTACGTCTACGCCGACCAGACGGCCGTCGTCGGCCCGCTCGCGACCTACGCGGAGCCGCACGCCTACGACCTGTGCGACCCGCACAGCGAGCGGCTCTCGGCGCCTCGCGGGTGGGAGGTGCTCCGGCTCTCCCGCGAGCACGAGCAGGGTCCCACCTCCGACGACCTGCTCGCCCTGGCCGACGCCGTACGCGAAGCCGCGCAGCCGCGTCCGGTCGAGGTGGCGGTGCCGCTCCACGGCCCCGCGCCCGCGGAGGGCGTACGCCGCGGTCACCTCCGGTCGCTGCGCTCGGACTAGCCCCGGTCCCAGGTCCGGCCCGGCCGTTATAGTCCGACCATGTCGACGAGTGACCCCACGAGCCTCAGCAAGACCTTCAAGGCCTACGACGTGCGGGGCACCGTTCCTGACCAGATCGACGACGACCTCGCGCACCGGGTGGGCAACGCCTTCGTCGCGGTGACCGGCGCCGGCAGCGTGGTCGTCGGCTACGACATGCGCCCCTCCTCGCCGGGCATGGCCCGGGCCTTCGCGGAGGGCGCGGCCCTCGCCGGTGCCGACGTCACGGTGATCGGGCTGGCCAGCACCGACCAGCTCTACTTCGCCTCCGGCCGGCTCGAACGCCCCGGGGCGATGTTCACCGCCAGCCACAATCCCGCGCGCTACAACGGGATCAAGATGTGTCGCGCCTTCGCAGCGCCCATCGGCATGGAGACCGGGCTGGCCGAGATCCGTGACCACGTCGCCGCCGGTGAGCTGCTCCGGTCCGAGCACGAGGGCCGGATCGAGGAGCAGGACCTGCTCGCCGACTACGCCACGCACCTGCTCTCCCTGGCCCCGGTCGCGGGCCGACGCCTGAAGGTGGTCGTCGACGCGGGCAACGGGATGGCCGGGCTGACCGCCCCGGCCGTGCTCGGGCAGGTCGACGTCGAGGTCGACGAGCTCTTCTACGAGCTCGACGGCACCTTCCCCAACCACGAGGCGAACCCGATCGACCCGGCCAACCTCGTCGACCTGCAGGCCCGGGTGCGGGAGAACGGCGCCGACATCGGCCTGGCCTTCGACGGCGACGCCGACCGCTGCTTCCTCGTCGACGAGCGCGGCGAGCTGGTCAGCCCCAGCGTGCTGACCGCCCTGATCGCCAAGCGCGAGCTGGCCAAGTCGCCGGGCGACACCATCATCCACAACCTGATCACCTCCCGGGGAGTCCCCGAGGTCGTGCTCGAGGAGGGCGGCATCCCGGTGCGCACCCGAGTGGGGCACTCGTTCATCAAGGCCGAGATGGCCCGCACCGGGGCGGTCTTCGGAGGGGAGCACTCCGGACACTTCTACTTCCGCGACTTCTGGCGTGCCGACTCCGGCATGCTCGCGGCCCTGCACGCGCTCGCGGCGCTCGCGGAGTCGGAGCAGGCGCTCTCCGCGCTGCTCGCGCCGTTCGTGCGGCACGTGGCCAGCGGCGAGATCAACTCCGAGGTGGAGGACCAGGCGTCCGTCATCGCCGTCCTCGAGGAGCGGTGGTCGGGTCGCGACGACGTGGTCGTGGACCATCTCGACGGCCTCAGCGTCACCCACGCCGACTGGTGGTTCAATGTCCGAGCGTCCAACACCGAGCCGCTGCTCCGCCTCAACGCGGAGGGCGCGGACGAAGCCACCATGGTCCGGGTGCGTGACGAGACCCTGGCCGTGATCAGAAGGAGCGATCGATGAACCTCGACAGCTTGCTGCTCGACCTCGTGGTCTGCCCGGCGTGCCACCAGTCCCTGGCCGTCGACGAGGCCGCCGAGGAGCTGGTCTGCGTGGGTTGCGGGCTGGCCTACCCGGTGCGCGACGACATCCCGGTCCTGCTGGTCGACGAGGCCCGTAAGCCGGCCTGACCGCGGATGACCTTCGACGACGGGCTGCTCGACGACGAGGTGGCGCTCGGCCGGGCCGACGTACGCCTGCGCTACCTGGCCGAGAGCGGTTCCCGTGTCCGTCGTGAGGGGGTCGCGTCCTCCGAGGGGGTGAGCGAGGCCGTGCAGCGGCTCAGCGACAGCCCCCCGCGCGCGGTGCTCGCCGCCGGTCCCGACTCCCGCCTGCTGCGCGCGGTGCTCGAGCCGGTCTGCCCGGTGCCGTTCGTCGCCTGGCCCGGCCCCGGGCTCCCGGGCTGGGCAGGCAGCCTCGATCTGGCGGTGGTGCTCGCCCCGGACGGGCGTGACCACGCCACCGCAGGCGCCGTCGCGGAGGCCGTACGCCGTGGCTGCCAGCTCGTCGTCGCCGCCCCCGCCGGCTCGCTGGTGGCCGAGCACGCACAAGGTCGCTACGTCACCCTGCTGCCGACCCAGACCGTCGACCAGCTCGCGGTGGCGGTCGTGGTCCTGGAGCTCCTGGACCGGCTGCACCTCGGTCCGCGCACCGACCCCGGCGTGGTGGCCGACGCCCTCGACGAGGTGGCGCTGGCCTGCGGGCCGCACAAGGACATCGCCATCAACCCGGCCAAGATCCTGGCCATCGGGATCGCCGACTGCGACCCGGTGATCTGGGGAGGCACCGTGCTCTCAGCCCGTGCCGGTCGCCGGATCGCGGAGTCGATCCGCCGGGCCACGGGACGCACCGCGCTCACCGCGGACGCCGAGCACCTGATCCCCGTGCTCGAGGCCGCGGCACCCGCGGACGTCTTCGCCGACCCGTTCGCCGACGGCGGTGCCCAGACTCGTCCGGCGCTGGTGGTCCTCGACGACGGTTCGCAGGACGAGTCGGTCCTGGAGACCCGCGACCGTCTGGAGGAGACCGCTCGTCGCCAGGGCGTCCGGGTCGAGCGGATCGGTTCCGAAGCGGAGGGTGACGTGGCCCGCTACGCCGCGATGCTGCTGACCGGCACCTACGCCGCGGCCTACCTCCAGCTCGGCCAGGGTCGCTGACCGGTACTCTCGCGCCCATGTCGACTGATGGCGGTACCAGGGCGGTGATCGCAGCCCTGCTCGCGAACACCGGCATCGCAGTGACCAAGTTCGTGGCGTTCGCGCTGACCCAGTCCTCCTCGATGCTGGCCGAGGCGATCCACTCGGTGGCCGACGCCGGCAACCAGGGTCTGCTGCTGCTCGGCGGCCGCAGCGCCCGCAAGGACGCCACCCCGGAGCACCCGTTCGGCTTCGGGCGCGAGCGCTACATCTACTCGTTCATCGTCGCGATCGTGCTGTTCAGCGTCGGTGGCCTGTTCGCGCTCTACGAGGCCTACCACAAGTGGCACGAGGTGCACGCGAACCCCGGCGACCTCGGTCAGCTGGACGGTCGCTGGTGGTGGGTCCCGCTGGTGGTCCTGGGTGCGGCCATCCTGATGGAGGGCTTCAGCTTCCGGACCGCCATCGTCGAGGGCAACAAGGTCCGCGGCAAGACCTCCTGGGTGCAGTTCGTACGCCGTGCCAAGGCACCCGAGCTGCCGGTGATCCTGCTGGAGGACTTCGCCGCCCTGACCGGCCTGACCTTCGCGCTGTTCGGCGTCGGCCTGACCCTGATCACCCGCAACCCGATCTTCGACGTGCTCGGCACCGGTCTGATCGGTGTGCTCCTGGTGATCGTGGCGATCCTGCTCGCGATCGAGACCAAGAGCCTGCTGCTGGGGGAGTCCGCCACCCCCGAGGTGCGCCGGCGCATCCACGACGCGCTCGCCGGCACCGAGGGCATCGAGGGAGTGATCCACATGAAGACGATGCACCTCGGTCCCGAGGAGCTGCTCGTCGCCGCGAAGATCGCCGTTCCCGGCTCCACCACGGCCGCCGACGTGGCCCGTGCCATCGACGCCGCGGAGGTCGCGATCCGCCAGGCCGAGGCTGTCGCCACGGTGATCTACCTCGAGCCCGACCTCAGGCGCTGACCAGATGCCCTCGGCGCCGGCCGGCGCCTTCCCGGCGCGGGTTGGGGAGGGTGGGTGGGTTGAGTAGGATGACCGCGCGCGCCTTTCGCACGAGATCGTGGTCAGACGCAGCCGCACGCTTCGCCGTGCGCTGACCATTCGACCCCACGCACACAAGGACATCCTCATGGACTTCAAGGTCGCAGACCTTTCCCTGGCCGATTTCGGCCGCACCGAGATCGCCCTGGCCGAGCACGAGATGCCCGGCCTGATGGCGATGCGCGAGCGCTACGGCGCCGACAAGCCCCTGGCCGGGGCCCGCATCGCCGGCTCGCTGCACATGACCATCCAGACCGCCGTGCTCATCGAGACCCTCGTCGACCTCGGCGCCGAGGTCCGTTGGGCCTCGTGCAACATCTTCTCCACCCAGGACCACGCCGCCGCCGCGGTCGTCGTCGGCCGCCCTGAGAACGGAGGCACTCCCGAGAACCCCCAGGGTGTGCCGGTCTTCGCCTGGAAGGGCGAGAGCCTCGAGGAGTACTGGTGGTGCACCCAGCAGATCCTGGACTGGGCCGACGGCACGCCCAACATGATCCTCGACGACGGCGGTGACGCCACGATGCTGCTGCACCTCGGCGTCCAGGCCGAGAAGACCGGCGAGGCGCCCGACCCGGCCACCGCCGGCAGCACCGAGCAGCGGATCGTCTTCGAGGTCCTCCAGGCCCAGCTCGCCAAGAGCTCGACCCACTGGACCCCGATCGCCAACTCCGTCAAGGGCGTCACCGAGGAGACCACCACCGGCGTGCACCGTCTCTACGAGATGATGCGCGAGGGCACGCTGCTCTTCCCGGCGATCAACGTCAACGACTCGGTCACCAAGTCCAAGTTCGACAACAAGTACGGCTGCCGGCACTCCCTGATCGACGGCCTCAACCGGGCCACCGACGTGCTGATCGGCGGCAAGGTCGCGGTCGTGTGCGGCTACGGCGACGTCGGCAAGGGCTGCGCGGACTCGCTGCGTGGCCAGGGTGCGCGCGTCATCGTCACCGAGATCGACCCGATCTGCGCGCTGCAGGCGGCCATGGACGGCTACCAGGTCGACACCTTGGAGAACTCGCTGGCCTCGGCCGACATCATCATCACCTCGACCGGCAACAAGGACGTCGTCACCGTCGACCACATGCGGTCGATGAAGCACAACGCGATCGTCGCCAACATCGGTCACTTCGACAACGAGATCGACATGGCCGGCCTCGAGGCCGACGGCGTGGCGGAGCGCAAGACCGTCAAGCCCCAGGTCGACCTGTGGACCTTCCCCTCGGGCAAGGCGATCATCGTGCTCTCCGAGGGTCGTCTGATGAACCTCGGCAACGCGACCGGTCACCCGTCCTTCGTGATGTCGAACTCCTTCACCAACCAGGTCCTGGCGCAGATCGAGATCTTCACCAAGACCGAGGAGTACCCCGTGGGCGTCTACGTGCTGCCCAAGCACCTCGACGAGGAGGTCGCCCGGCTGCACCTCCCGGCCCTGGGCGTCAACCTCACCACCCTCACCGACGAGCAGGCCTCCTACCTGGGGATCCCGGCCGAGGGCCCGTACAAGTCCGAGCAGTACCGGTACTGAGACGGAACCGGAGCTTCCTGGCGTGGCACAACCTGACGTGGCTGACCGGCCCAGGGTCCTTGTCGTCGATGACGACGCGGCCCTGGCCGAGATGCTCACGCTCGTGCTGCGCCAGGAGGGCTTCGCCAGTGAGATCGTGACGCGTGGGGACGCCGCGATGGCGGCGTTCCGCACGTTCCGTCCCGACGTCGTGCTGCTCGACCTGATGCTTCCCGGCAAGGACGGGATCGAGATCTGCCGGGAGATCCGCGCCGAGTCCGGCGTACCCATCGTGATGCTGACTGCGCGCAGCGACACCATCGACGTGGTCGTGGGTCTGGAGTCAGGGGCCGACGACTACGTCGCCAAGCCCTTCAAGCCCAAGGAGCTGGTCGCCCGTATCCGCGCGCGGGTACGCCGCTTCGAGGTCCCCACCCCTGAAGACCTGCACCTCGGCGACCTGACCATCGACGTCGTGGGGCACGCCGTGACCCGCGAGGGGAGCCCGATCGGGCTCACCCCGCTGGAGTTCGACCTCCTGGTCTGCCTGGCCCAGAACCCGCGCAAGGTGTTCACCCGCGAGGTCCTGCTGGAGCAGGTGTGGGGCTACCGGCACGCCGCCGACACCCGCCTGGTCAACGTGCACGTGCAGCGGCTGCGGGCCAAGATCGAGGCCGACCCGGAGAACCCGACGCTCGTGGTGACCGTGCGCGGCGTGGGCTACAAGGCGGGCACGGCCGATGAGTCAGTGGCGACTGGCTGACGGCGTCGCGATGCTCCGCCGAGCTCCGCGAAGTGCGCTGAGCTTCTGGAGGCGCTCGCTGCGGACCCGCGTGGTCGGCGCGATCGTGGTGCTCTGCGCCCTCGTCGTGGGCTCGGTGGGGGTGCTGGTCATCCGGCAGATCACCGACGGGCTGGTGAAGAGCCGGGTCACCACCTCCCTGGCCGAGGCGCGCAGCGAGACCGCCACCGCCCGGGAGCGCCTCGGGTCCGCGGGCGGCAACGACTTCGACCCCGAGACCCAGCTGCGCCTGCTCGTCGAGAGCCTGGTGGCGCGCGGCGAGGTGAAGGGCTTCGAGGTGATCGTCCTCGGGCCGGTCGGGGAGGGAACCACCTCCGGCGGTGTGCGCACCACCCCAGCGGTGGACTCGAGCAGCGTCCCGCAGGCGATGCGGGCCACGACGGAGCAGGGCGACGACGTCCTGACCTGGGCCTTCACGCGGATCCGCTACCTCGATGCCCGCGGTGGCGAACCGGGCGTGGCGGTCGGCTCCACGGTGGTGCTGCCCTCCGACGGCGGCACCTACGCGCTCTACTACCTGTTCCCCATGGGGGAGGAGCAGCAGACGCTGCTGCTGCTGCGCCGGGTCCTGCTCACCGCCGGTGTGCTCCTCCTGCTGCTCGTCGCGGGGGTGGCGCTGCTGGTCACCCGTCAGGTGATCACCCCGGTCCGGCTCGCGCGACGGGTGGCCGAGCGGATCGCCTCGGGTCGCCTGGAGGAGCGGATGCACGTCAAGGGCGAGGACGACATCGCCCGGCTGGGAACGTCGTTCAACCAGATGGCCGAGGCGCTGCAGTCCCAGATCCGCCAGCTGGTGGAGCTGTCCCGGGTGCAGCGGACCTTCGTCTCCGACGTCTCCCACGAGCTGCGTACGCCGCTCACCACCGTCCGCATGGCCGGAGACGTGCTGTTCGACGCCCGTGCAGGCTTCGACCCGGTGACCGCGCGCTCCGCGGAGCTCTTGCAGAACGAGCTCGACCGCTTCGAGAACCTGCTCGCCGACCTGCTCGAGATCAGTCGCTTCGACGCGGGAGCGGCGGTGCTGGACCTCGAGGACACCAACCTCGCCGACATCGCCCACCGGGTGGTCGCGGCCACCTCGCCGATGGCGCGCCAGCGCGGCGTCGAGGTGCTGATCGAGGACGACGGCGTCTTCCTCGCCGAGGTCGACCCACGGCGGGTGGAGCGGATCCTGCGCAACCTGGTCACCAACGCGATCGACCACGCCGACGGCTCGCGGGTCAGCATCCGGCTGGCGACGGAGGGTTCGGCGGTCGCGCTGACCGTCCGGGACCGCGGGGTCGGGCTGCAGCCGGGCCAGTCCGCCATGGTGTTCAACCGGTTCTGGCGGGCCGACCAGGCCCGGGCACGCACCACCGGCGGTACCGGTCTCGGGCTCGCGATCGCGTTGGAGGACGCCCGGCTGCACGGTGGCTGGCTGCAGGCCTGGGGCACTCCAGGTGGCGGTGCCCAGTTCCGCCTCACCCTGCCCCGTCGCGCGGGGGACGCCATCGCGCACAGCCCGTTGCCGCTGATCCCGGCGGACCTGGGGCATCGACGCTCGGGTCCGGTCGACGTGGCGGGTGGGGTCTCGTGAGCACGCTCGCGCGAGTCTCCCGCTCCCTGCGCCTCGCCCTGGCCGCGGTGGTGCTGGTCACCGGTGCCGGGTGTGCCACCCTGCCCGAGTCCGGTGGGGTGCACCGCGAGGCGATCGACCCGCCGGGGGTGCAGCCGGATGCGCCGTACTTCAACCCACCCGGTCCGGCGAAGGACGGCACGCCCGCGGCGATCGTGTCGGGGTTCCTGCTGGCGATGCAGGCCAACCCGTTGACCATGTCGGTGGCCCGCACCTTCCTCACCCCCCGCGCACAGAGCACATGGGAGCCCAACCGGGGCACGCTCATCTACGAGGGCGCCAACGTCGAGACCGCCGCCTCCGGCGCCCGGGTCCGGCTCGCGGACACCAGACGGCTCGACCCACGGGGCGGGTGGTTGGGCGGACGGGCGGGGAGCGCCGAGACCTTCGACCTCAGGTTGGTCTCGGAGCAGGGCCAGTGGCGGATCGACAACCCGCCGAACGCCCTCGTGGTGCCCACCTCGTTCTTCCAGCGCAACTTCGCCCGCTTCAGCCTCTACTTCTACGACCAGACCGGTCAGGTGCTGCTCCCCGAGCCGATCTTCATCCCGCGGGGTGAGCAGACCGCCACCAACCTGGTCCGGGGCCTGCTGGCCGGTCCCGGCAGCAGGCTCGCCCAGGTGACGCGATCGGCGTTCCCCTCGCGGACGACGCTGGACCTGTCCGTCGTGCTCACGGTGAGCGGGGTGGCCGAGGTCCCGGTCTCCCGCGACGTGCTCAAGCTGCCGGCGGCCGAGCTGGAACGGGCGATGGACCAGCTGGCGTGGACCCTGCGGCAGGTTCCCGGGATCAGCCGGATCCGGTTGACGGTGGACGGCGCGCCGGTGCCCCTCCCCGGTGGACAGCTCGACGTCTCGGTCTCCAGCGGGGAGGAGTACGACGCCGGGGCCGGGCCCGACAGCGCTCGCCTGTGGGGACTGCGTGGCGGCAAGGTCGTCCAGGCCGACGCCGATGCGGGGACCGCGACGTCGGGCCCCCTGGGGCGTGGCGGCTACTCGATGAGGAGCCTCGCGGTGGGTGGCGCCCCGCGGCAGGTCGCGGCGGTGTCGGAGGACGGCTCGACCGTCTTCCTGGCCCCGGCGGGCGGGTCGACCGACGACCCCGACGCCACCCGGGCCTTCCAAGGACGTGACGTGCTGCGTCCCTCCTTCGACATGTTCGGTGACGTGTGGCTCGTCGACCGGGCACGGTCCGGAGCCAAGGTGCGGGTCCTGCACGACGGCAAGGTGCAGCGGCTCCGGGTGCCGGGTGTCACCGGCGCCCAGGTCGCGGCGTTCTCGGTCGCCCGGGACGGGAGCCGGATCGCTTTCGGGCTCGCGGGAGACCCGGCGCCGGCGCTGCGCGTCGTTGACATCCTGCGCGACGACGAGGGCGCGGTCTCCGGGGTGGGGCAGGTGCGGTCGGTCCCGACCGGGTTGGCAGATGCCGGCCGGATCGCCGACCTCGGCTGGCGGGACACGGCGACCCTGGCCCTGCTGACCCGCCCCAGCAACGAGACGAGCGCGGTCTCGTTCGTCTCCTTCGACGGGTCGCCGACCTCGCAGGCGCTGGTCGAGCCGGGACTCTTCCGCGAGGTGGCCACCTCGTTGGTGGTCGCGCCCGACCCCGACCTGCCGTTGCTGATCGTGACGCCGGACCAGCGGCTCTTCCAGCTCACCGGCAGCGGCCAGTGGGTGCGGTCGAGCGAACGGTTCCTGGCAGCGACGTACGGCCGCTGAGCGCTGGGCCGGCACCCCGCGGGGCGCCGCTACTCGCGCACACCCGCGCTGCGCTTCGGCACCGTCCACAGCCTCAGCGCCGTCCCGGTGGAAACCTCGCACCGGCGGGAGGATCGGTGGGTGCTCGACGCGTGGCTGGACCTCGTGCACGGCGGCTGCTGCGTCGGGTGCGCGACTCCGGGCCGGGCGCTGTGTCGTGCGTGCGCCGCTGAGCTGCCCACCTCTGTGCGGCCCGTGCGCCCGACGCCGTGCCCGCCGGGCCTGGCGTCCTGCTTCACCGGTGGGGTCTACGACGGGTTGCTGCGCGCCATGGTGCTGGCACACAAGGAGCACGCCGCGCTCAGCCTGGCCCGACCGCTGGGCCGGGTGCTGGCCGGCGTCGTCGAACCGGTGCTGGGGCTGGTCTCCCAGGACCGGTCTCTGCCGCCGGTGCTGGTGCTGGTGCCGGTGCCGTCGCGACCGGAGGTGGTCCGGCGGCGCGGCCACGACCCGATGCTGCGGGTGACGCGTTGCGCCGCCCGCACCCTGCGTGGACGCGGTCACGCGGTGCTGCTCAGTCGGGCGCTGCGGGAGGTCACGGTGGTCGCGGACCAGTCCGGGCTGGGTTCCGCGGCCCGGGCGGCGAACCTGCAGGACACCATGGCGGTCCGTCCGGCCGCTCGCGCCGTACTGGCCCGTTCCGGGGTGCCGATGGCGGTCGTGGTGTGCGACGACGTGCTCACCACCGGTGCCACGGCCCGGGAGGCGCAGCGCGCACTCGAGCACGCAGGTGTGCAGGTGACGGCGGTCTCCACGGTCGCGGCGACCCGGCGCAGGCACCCGGGGGCGGGCACCGGCACCGGGTCGTTGCGCTGAGCCCTACCGCTTTCGGGTGTGGCCCACTAGCGTCGGTATATGGAGTACATCCTGTTCCGCGACTTCATCGGGGAACAGGAGCCTGCGTCCGGATCAGGACGCAGCGAACTGGCTGGTGGAGGCAAGAGCCGGTCGGGCAGCGCCACGTCGTGGCCCTCTCTTCCGCAGCCTCCCTTCCCGGGGGTGCCCCAAGAAGTGCTCCGTCCCGCCTGGCCGGACGGGAGTCTCCGGCCAGTTAGTTGCAGGAACAGTCGAACAAACTGGAGGTCTGCGGTGGATGTCGTGGTCAGCAGCCGGCACTGTGAGGTGTCGGAGCGGTTCCGTCAGCACGTCGAGGACAAGCTCGCGCGTCTTGAGAAGCACGATCACCGAATCATCCGGGTGGAGGTGCTGCTCGAGAAGGAGGTGCGAGCCCGAGAGCCCGAACGCGCGGTGCGCGTGGAGCTCACCGCGCACTCCAAGGGACCCATCGTGCGCGCCGAGTCGGCCGCCGAGGACAAGATGGCAGCCCTCGACCTCGCCCTGGACAAGATGGCCTCGCAGATGCGCCGCGCCGCCGACCGTCGCAAGGTCCATCGCGGGCAGCACACCCCCGAGTCGGTGGCGCAGGCGATGGCCCGCAGCCTGCCGCCCACCGAGGTGGAGGACGAGGAGCCCGCGGCCGCCGAGCGCAAGGTCGGCCCGGTGACGGTGACCGGGGACGGCCCGCTCGTGGTGCGCGAGAAGACCCACCCCGCGAGCAAGATGACCCTCGAGCAGGCGCTGTACGAGATGGAGCTGGTCGGCCACGACTTCTACCTGTTCGTGGACAAGGAGAGCGAGAAGCCCTCGGTGGTCTACCGCCGCCGTGGTTACGACTACGGCGTGATCTCGCTCGACCTGACCTGATCTGCCCATGCGTGTGGTGGTCACGCTGACTCGATGTGACCACCACACGTAGTTCCTTCGCGCCCCACGGACGCTCCACCTCTGCCATAGTTGCGCCATGGGCCTCACGGCAGACCGACCTACGACGCAGGCGGAGGAGATCCGCGTCGTCGTCGTCGATGACCAGGAGCTGTTCCGTCGTGGGCTGGTGATGCTCCTGGGTGTGGAGCCGGGGATCGAGGTCGTCGGTGAGGCCGGGGACGGGATCAGTGCCGGTGACCTCGTCGCGGCCACCATGCCCGACGTGGTCCTGCTCGACGTACGCATGCCCAAGGGGTCCGGTCTGCAGGCGTGTGTGCGGATCAAGGAGCTGGCGCCGAGCGTCCGGATCATCATGCTGACGGTGAGCGACGAGGAGGGTGACCTCTACGAGTCGGTCAAGAACGGCGCGAGCGGCTACCTGCTCAAGGACTCCTCCATCGACGAGGTCGCCCAGGCAGTGCGGGTGGTGGCCGAGGGACAGTCGCTGATCAGTCCGTCGATGGCGGTCAAGCTGATCGACGAGTTCAAGGAGATGGCCCGCGCCGACCGCGAGCAGGCGCTGACCCCGCGACTGACCGAGCGTGAGCTCGAGGTGCTCCGGCTGGTGGCGCGGGGGCTGAACAACCGCGACGCGGCCAAGGAGCTCTACATCAGCGAGAACACCGTGAAGAACCACGTCCGCAACATCCTGGAGAAGCTCCAGCTGCACTCGCGCATGGAAGCGGTCATGTACGCCGTACGCGAGAAGCTCCTCGACATCCCGTGACGGGCGGTGCCCAGCCGGGGGAGCAGGTGCTGTCGCGGGCCCAGGCCCGCCGGATCGCCCTGGTCGCGCAGGGCTTCCGCGATCCCCGGCACACCGTGCCGACCATGCGCACCTTCTCGCGCACCCTCGCCCGGACCGGAGTGCTGCAGGTCGACTCCGTCAACGTGCTGCAGCGCGCCCACTACATGCCGTTGTTCAGTCGGATGGGGCCCTACGACGCCGGGATGCTGACCCGGGCGTCGGAGCAGCGGCCGCGGCGGATGGTGGAGTACTGGGCACACGTGCAGGCCTTCATGCCGGTCGACCTGTGGCCGGTGATGCGTCACCGCATGGACGCCTGGAGGTCCCGGGGCGACGACTGGCGCGTCCTGCGCGAGAAGCCAGGACTGGCCACCTCGCTGCTCGCAGAGATCCGTGAGCTCGGCGCCTCGACCGCGCGCCACCTCGACGACGGGCTGCCGAAGTCCCGCGAGAGCTGGGGCTGGAACTGGAGCGACACGCGCGAGGTGCTCAACTACCTCTTCCTGGCCGGAGAGCTGGCCATCGCGGGCCGCAACGCGCAGTTCGAGCCTCTCTACGACCTCCCCGAGCGCGTGATCCCCACCGAGCACCTCGACGCCCGCGTGCCCACCCGGGCCGAGGCCCACCGTGAGCTGGTCCGCCGGGCGGCCGCGTCCCACGGCGTCGGCACCGTGCAGTGCCTGCGGGACTACTACCGGATGTCCGTGGCCGACACCTCGTCCGCCGTGGCCTCGCTGGTGGAGGACGGAGAGCTGGTCCCGGCCCGGATCGAGGGCTGGAAGCGGCCGGCCTACGTCCACCGCGACGCGCAGCTGCCCCGCAAGGTCCAGGCGCGCGCCCTGCTCAGCCCGTTCGACCCGCTGGTGTGGGAGCGCGAGCGCACCGAGCAGGTCTTCGGCTTCCACTACCGGATCGAGATCTACGTGCCCGAGCCGAAGCGTGAGTTCGGCTACTACGTGCTGCCGTTCCTGCTCGGTGACCAGATCGTGGGCCGGGTCGACCTGAAGGCCGACCGGGCCGCCGGCGTACTGCTCGTGAAGGCGGCGTACGCCGAGCCCGGTGCCCCCGATGAGACCCCCGAGGAGCTGGCGTCGGAGCTGCGCGACCTGGCCGGCTGGCTGGGGCTGGACGGCATCGTGGTGCACGAACGGGGTGGACTGGCACCGGCTCTGGCTGCCACCCTCGTCCGGTGAGCTCAACCTCGGTGAACCATCCACTCTTCGCCCGCTTCTACACCCGGCTCGTCGCGCCGACCATGGCCAAGGTCGGCGGGAACGCGTTGCGGTGCCGCAACCTCGAGGACCTCAGCGGCACCGTGGTGGAGGTGGGTGCGGGGGAGGGGGCCAACTTCGCCTTCTACCCCGACGCGGTGACGCAGGTCGTGGCGGTGGAGCCGGAGGCCTACCTGCGTGAGCAGGCGGCGGCGCGCAGCAACGGACGCGTGCGGGTGGTCGACGGCACCGCCGAACGGCTCCCGCTCGGGGACGGGGAGGCCGACGCCGTCGTGCTCTCGTTGGTGCTGTGCTCCGTGGGTGACCAGCGGGCCGCGCTCGCCGAGGCCCACCGGGTGCTGCGTCCCGGAGGTCAGATCCGCTTCCTCGAGCACGTGGCCGCGGAGCCCGGTGCGCTGCGGCGGATGCAGAGCGCGCTCGACGCGACCGTGTGGCCGAGGCTGTTCGGAGGCTGCCACTGCGGCCGGGACACCGCCGGCGCCATCACCGGCGCGGGCTTCGAGATCACCGAGATGCAGCGCTTCCGGTTCCCCGAGGGGTCACGCAGTCCCGCCTCGCCGGTGATCATGGGCCGCGCCGAGCTGGTGGGTGTGGCGCGATGACGGACGCGATCCTCGCTGAGGGGCTGGTCAAGCGCTACAAGGAGGTCACTGCGCTCGACGGGGTGAGCTTCCGGGTGCCCGAGGGCAGCGTCCTGGCCGTGCTGGGTCCCAACGGGGCGGGCAAGACCACGGCTGTGAAGATCCTGACCACGCTCATCGACGCGGACGCCGGTCGGGCCGAGGTCGCCGGGATCGACGTACGCCAGGACCCGCGCGGGGTGCGTCGGCGCATCGGCGTCTCGGGGCAGTACGCCGCGGTCGACGAGTACCTCACCGGCTTCGAGAACCTCGACATGATCGGGCGGCTCTACCACCTCGGGCGCAAGGCGAGCGGGGCGCGGGCGCGGGAGCTGCTGGTGGACTTCCGCCTCGACGAGGCCGGCGACCGGATGTCGAAGACCTACTCCGGTGGCATGCGGCGGCGGCTCGACCTCGCCGGGGCCCTGGTCGCGCGCCCGCCCGTGCTGTTCCTCGACGAGCCCACGACCGGCCTCGACCCGCGCAGCCGCACCGAGATGTGGGAGATCCTGCAGGGTCTGGTCGCCGGCGGCACCAGCCTGCTGCTCACCACGCAGTACCTCGAGGAGGCCGACCTGCTCGCCGACAACATCATCGTCATCGACAAGGGCCGGATCATCGCCGAGGGCACGGCCGACGGGCTGAAGTCGCAGGTCGGCGGCGAGCGTCTGGAGATCACGGTCAGCGACCTCGGCCAGATCCGTACGGCTGCCGAGCTGGTCACCCCGCTCGGCATCGGCGAGGCCACCGTGGACGAGCAGCGCCGTTCGATCCTGGTGCCCGTGACCGGTGGCGCGGCCGTGCTCGCCGACGCACTGCGCCGGCTCGACGCCGCAGCGGTCGGCGTGGACGACGTGGGCCTGCGCCGGCCCACCCTCGACGACGTCTTCCTCTCCCTCACCGGTCACGTCACCGAGGACGCCGAGCTGCCGCAGGAGACCCGATGAACCCCACAACCAGCCTGACCGACGCCTACACCGTCGCGCGGCGGAACCTGATCAAGGTCAAACGGGTCCCGGACCTGCTCGTGTTCACCACGATGTCGCCGATCATGTTCATCCTGCTCTTCGCCTACGTCTTCGGCGGAGCGATCGACCCCACAGGCGGGGGAGCGGGCTACCGGGAGTTCCTGATCGCCGGGATCTTCGCCCAGACCGTGGTCTTCGGCTCGACGATCACCGGGGCCGGCCTGGCCGAGGACGTCAAGAAGGGAATCATCGACCGGTTCCGCTCGCTGCCGATGTCGCCGTCCGCCGTGCTGGCGGGCCGCACCCTCTCCGACGTGGTCAACAACGTGATCGTGCTCGTGGTGATGAGCCTGACCGGGCTGCTGGTCGGCTGGCGGATCCGCGGGAGTGCGCTGGAGGCGCTGTGGGGCTACGTGCTGCTGCTGGTCTTCGCCTACGCGATCTCCTGGATCATGGCCTGGATCGGGATGCTGGTGCCCTCGCCCGAGGTGGTGAACAACGCATCGTTCATCGTGATCTTCCCGCTGACCTTCGTGGCCAACACGTTCGTGCCTCTGTCCACCCTGCCCGGCCCGCTGCGCGTGTTCGCGGAGTGGAACCCGGTCTCGGCCGTCACTGCGGCCGCCCGTGACCTGTTCGGCAACACCGACCCCGTCCCCGGTCCGTCGTCGACGGCCTGGTCCCTGCAGCACCCCGAGCTCTACACGCTGCTGTGGTCGGCGGTCATCCTCGCGGTGTTCATCCCGCTGGCCACCGCGCAGTACCGCCGGGCCACCAGCCGCTGAACGCCACCCTGCACGACCGCCGTCACGTCACCGAGACGACCCGCTGAGCCCCACAAACCCACATCGGGCACGTTGCCGCTTCCTCGCCCGTTACGATGTCGACGGGCTCGCATGCGCCACCCCCGGGCCCCCCTACACACTTCGTCCAGCTCTGGGAGTACTCCGCGTGTCGCTCATCGACAAGGTCCTGCGTATCGGCGAGGGCAAGATCCTGCGCCAGCTCGAAGCGATCAGCAAGGCCGTCAACGCCATCGAGGACGACTTCGTGGCGATGTCGGACGACGAGCTCCGTGCGCAGACCGAGGACTTCAAGCAGCGCTACCTCGATGGCGAGGACCTGGACGCGATGATGCCGGAGGCCTTCGCCACCGTGCGTGAGGCGGCCAAGCGGGTCCTGGGCCAGCGGCACTTCGACGTCCAGCTCCAGGGCGGTGCCGCCCTGCACCTCGGCAACATCGCCGAGATGAAGACCGGTGAGGGCAAGACCCTGGTCTCCACGCTCCCGGCGTACCTCAACGCCATCACCGGCAAGGGCGTCCACGTGGTCACGGTCAACGACTACCTCGCGCGCTACCACGCGGAGTGGATGGGTCGCGTGCACCAGTTCCTGGGCCTCAGCGTCGGTGTGATCCTCCCCGACATGCGTCCCGACGAGCGTCGCGCCGCCTACCTCGCGGACATCACCTACGCGACCAACAACGAGCTCGGCTTCGACTACCTGCGCGACAACATGGCCAACTCCCTGGAGGAGTGCGTCCAGCGACCGCCGCACTTCGCGATCGTCGACGAGGTCGACTCGATCCTGATCGACGAGGCCAGGACCCCGCTGATCATCTCCGGGCCAACCCAGGACGAGGTGGCCTGGTACGGCGAGTTCTCCAAGGTCGCCAGCCGCCTGACCAAGGACGTCGACTACGAGGTCGACGAGAAGAAGCGCACCATCTCGATCCTCGAGCCGGGCATCACCAAGGTCGAGGACTACCTCGGCATCGAGAACCTCTACGAGTCGGCGAACACTCCTCTGATCTCGTTCCTGAACAACTCCATCAAGGCCAAGGAGCTGTTCCGCAACGACAAGGAGTACGTCGTCCTGGACGGCGAGGTCCTGATCGTCGACGAGCACACCGGCCGGATCCTGTCCGGGCGCCGCTACAACGACGGCCTGCACCAGGCGATCGAGGCCAAGGAGGGTGTGACCGTCCGTGAGGAGTACCAGACCCTCGCCACGATCACGCTGCAGAACTACTTCCGGCTCTACGAGAAGCTCTCCGGGATGACCGGTACGGCGATGACCGAGGCCTCGGAGTTCAGCAAGATCTACAAGCTCGGCGTGACCCCGATCCCGACCAACCGGCCGATGGCCCGCAACGACGAGAAGGACCTGGTCTACCGCACCGAGGAGGCGAAGTTCGCCGCCGTCGTCGACGACATCGCCGAGCGCAGCCGCAAGGGCCAGCCGGTCCTGGTGGGCACCACCTCGGTGGAGAAGTCCGAGCTGCTCTCCGGGCTGCTCCGCGACAAGCGCGTCCCGCACTCGGTCCTCAACGCCAAGCAGCACGCCGACGAGGCGAAGGTCGTCGCGATGGCCGGTCACAAGGGCGCCGTCACGGTCGCCACCAACATGGCCGGCCGAGGCACCGACATCATGCTCGGTGGATCCGTGGAGTTCCTCGCCGACCAGGAGCTGCGGGCCCGTGGCCTCGACCCGGTCGAGGATGCCGACGAGTACAACGCCGAGTGGCCCGCGACCCTCGAGCGGGTCACCGCCCAGGTCAAGGCCGAGCACGACGAGGTCAAGGAGCTCGGCGGGCTCTACGTGCTGGGCACCGAGCGGCACGAGTCGCGCCGGATCGACAACCAGCTGCGTGGCCGGTCCGGTCGGCAGGGCGACCCGGGCGAGTCCCGGTTCTACCTCTCGCTGGGCGACGACCTGATGCGCCTGTTCAAGTCCGACTGGGTCGAGCGGGTCCTGCTCGCGCTGAAGGTGCCCGACGACGTCCCGATCGAGAACAAGTCCGTGACCCGGTCGATCGCCTCCGCCCAGGCGCAGGTCGAGTCGATGAACTTCGAGTCGCGCAAGAACGTCCTCAAGTACGACGACGTGATGAGCCGGCAGCGTGAGGTGATCTACGCCGAGCGCCGCGAGGTGTTGGAGGGCAAGGACCTCACCGACCAGATCCACCAGATGATCGACGAGGCAGTGGCGACCTACGTGATGGCCGCGACCGAGAGCTTCCCCGAGCAGTGGGACCTGCCGGCGCTGTGGACCGCGCTGGGCACCTTCTACCCGATCTCGCTGCGTCACGCCGACCTCGAGCGTGAGGCCGGCGGCCGCGACAACATGGACCGCGACACCCTGCTCGCCGACCTGCAGACCGACGCCCAGAAGGCCTACGCGGCCCGTGAGGCCGAGGTCGGCTCGGAGGTGATGCGCGAGCTGGAGCGGCGGGTGCTGCTCTCGGTCCTCGACCGCAAGTGGCGCGAGCACCTCTACGAGATGGACTACCTGCGCGAGGGGATCGGGTTGCGGGCCTACTCCCAGCGCGACCCGCTGGTGGAGTACCAGCGCGAGGGCTTCGACATGTTCAACGCCATGAAGGAAGGTATCCGCGAGGAGACCGTGGGTTACCTCTTCAACCTCGAGGTCCAGGTCGAGCAGGAGGCGCCGCTCGAGGAGGTTGACCACGACCACGAGCACGACCACGCGCACGAGCACGAGCACGAGCACCACCCGGTGATCCACGCCAAGGGGCTCGACGAGCCCAAGGCGCCGCGCAACCTGACCTACTCCGCGCCCACCGAGGACGGGGACGTCGAGGTGAAGGCCGAGCCGGTCTCACGCGCGGACGACCCCTACGCTGGGATCAGTCGCAACGCCGACTGCCCGTGCGGGTCGGGCAAGAAGTACAAGCGCTGCCACGGCGCACCGGGTGGCCCCACCGGGTTGACCGCGCGCGCCAACGGCTGAGGCCGCTGGATCGCTCGGCACTCAACCGAACTGCAGGGCCGTGCAGATCCAGCGACCCTCCACCAGGTCCAGCCGAGCGGCGATCGCGCGGGACCGCTCTCCCTGACGCACGTGCACGCTGAGCTCGGCCGCGTCGGGTGAGGGACAGAACACATGCACGCTGCGGACCCGGCTGCGCAGGCGGCGTAGCCGTCGGTCCCCGGGGGTGACGCGCTGCAGCAACGCGGCGCGCTCCTGCACCTCGAGGTAGACCCGTTCGCTGGTCCAGCGCAGCAGCTGGTTCGGGCCACGATCGCCACCGACCACCTCGACCACGACGCGGGCGAACCCGCGGGCGAAGGCCTCCAGCTCGAGCCGGCCCCCGGGCACCACGCGCAGGTCGGGTCCAGCAGGGCGATGGCGGACGGGAGGCTCGTACTCCAGCGCGAGGGTCCCCTGGACGCTGGCCATCGGCACCGGGGTGAGGTCGTGGCGCTGTACGAGGGAGGTCATGGCTGCTCCTTGCTGGGGTGAGGGGAGTGCGGGTGGGTCGGGTCGGGGGTGGTCTCCGGATTGGCCTCCGGGGTGGTCTCCGGGGTGGGCCAGGGCACCTGCAGGCGCTGTCCGGGCTCGATGTGATCAGGGTCGGGTCCGATCACCGAGCGGTTGTCGTGGTGCACCTGCCCGACCAGGTGCGCGACCAGGCCAGCCGGTGGAGCGATGCCCGGGGGGACGTCGCCACGCTCGCGGGCGGACACGATCGCCCAGAGACTGTCGCCGGGGTGCACGGTGAGCACTCCTGAGGTCGCCGGCCGCGCCCGCAGACTGCCTGCCACACCCCCGGTCGCGCGTGATGGCGCAGCGATCGACGTCGTGACCCCGGCGTCGGTGGGGGCCGTGCGCCCGTGGTCGGGAAACTGGCGGCCGTCGCGGCCGTCGCGACCGGCACCTCGCACACCAGGGTCGCCCCGAGAGCCAGGAACAGCGCTCGCCGCAGCGCGGGGGGGCACCCGACCCAGCGCAGTGCGCGCACCCGGCCCCCGGTCCCGGCCTCGCAGGCCAGGGCTGCCAGCAGCAGGACCCCCCACGCCAGGCAGGCGAGGAGGGTCCAGGCGGCGAGTGCTGTCAAGGGCTCAGTGAACTCGGTCATGGCGGATCCTTGCGTTTGCTTGCGTTTGCATCAGACAACGTCGTACAAACGTCAGTGTCAACAGTTCGTCCACAGCCGGGTTTGCCGAGACAACCCCACGGGCACAGGAGATTGCATGGGGGCTTGGGAAGAGACCATGTTTGCGATCTTCGATGACCTCGAGCAGCAGGCCGAGGGCCTGGCCCTGGCCCAGCGCGACGCCTCGGTCGCCGAGCTCACGGTCGCGGAGTACGCCCAGATCTCGATGGCAGCGCGGGTGCACGCCTCACTCGGTCGCGAGGTGCGCGTGCGCCTGATCGGCGGTCTGGTGATCGCCGGTCGGCTGGCACGAGCGGGTGAGGACTGGATGATGGTGGTCGACGCAGGGTCGGAGAACATCATCGACCGGCGAGCCGTGGTCGCGATGTCCGGGCTCTCGGCCCGGGCGGCCAGTGAGGAGACCTGGGGCGTCGTCGACCGGCTCAGCCTGCGAACCCTGCTCCGCCGGCTGGCGGCCGGCGCATGCGACTGCGCGGTCCAGTTCATCGACGGTCAGAGCATCGAGGGCCGGGTCGGACGGGTCGGGCGCGACTTCCTCGAGCTGCACGTCGGCGACGGGCGCGACCGCACGCGGCAGGTGGTCCCGCTGACCTGCGTGGCCGTGCTCCGGGAGCGGGGCTGAGATGGCCCCGGAGTGCGCCGGGCGGCGCGCCGGCTCAGTCGCGCGAGGGAGCCTCGACGAACGGGTGCTCGTCGATGAAGCGGTCCGCGTCGGCGTAGGCCCGCTCGATGTAGGCCTCGAGCTCGCTGACCTCCACCCGCCACTGCCCGCGGCCCCCGATCTTCACGGCCTTGAGGTCCTTGCGCCGCACGAGCGCGTAGACCTGGGCGCCGGAGATGTTCAGGATCTCCGCCACGTCGGCAAGCTGCAGGAAGCGCGGGGTCCGTTCCATGCGGATCACTGTGCCACCAGTTGGAGCGGCTTGCGACCAGACGCGGCCGGTTGCCTGTGGAAAGGTCGGTCACCACGATGACGTTGCTGAGCACACCCACCGAGCGAGAGTCCGCGCCCCCGGCCTCGCGTGCCGCCACCCCGTCGTGGCGCAACGCACGCTTGCTCGTGGGCCTGGTGCTGGTCGCCGGGTCGGTCCTGCTCGGGGCCCGGATGATGGCGGCCGCCGACGACACCGTCGGGGTGTGGGCGCTCGCACGCGACCTGCCGGCCGGCGTACCCGTGACCGCGGACGACCTGAAGGTCCGGCGGCTGCGTTTCCCCGATCCGGCCACGGCCGACAGCTATGTGTCCTCCTCACAGCTCCCGGGGCAGGACGCTCGGCTCAGCCGCGCGGTCTCCCAGGGGGAGCTGCTGCCGCGAGCCGCGCTCGCCTCCGAGGAGGCCGCCGACCTGGTGGAGGTCCCGGTCAGCGTGGCCACCGACGACCTGCCCGCGACCGTGAGCCTGGGGTCCACCGTCGACGTCTGGGTGGCGCCGGGGGTCTCCGCGGTCAGCCAGCGCCGACCCAAGGCCGTGCGGGTGCTGCGCGAGGTCCAGGTCGTCGCCGTGCCCCGGGTGCGCCAGGGGATCGGTCCGCAGACCACCCGCCAGGTGATCGTCGGCCTGCCCACCGCGCGGGGCGGGGAGCTCGAGACCGCCCTCGGAGCGATGTCGGGCGGCCGGGTCATCATCGCCAGGGTCGGTTGAGCGATGGCGCGCGTACCCGTGCTGCTCGCGGCTGGTGGAGCGAGCTGGGAGGCGGCGGCCCTGCGTGCGCTCACCGTCGACGGGTTCGCCGTGGTCAAGCGCTGCGTGGACCTGCCGGACCTGTTGGCGACCGCAGCCACCGGGATGGCTGAGATCGCCGTCGTCTCCGGAGACCTGGTCGGTCTCGACGTCGATGCGATGGGCCAGCTGCTTCGTGCCGAGGTCGGCACCGTGGCGATCGGGGGACCGGGGGAGCGACTGCGGCAGATCGGGGTGACCGCCGTGATCGCGCCCGAGGACCTCGGCGCGCTGGGACCCACCGTGAGGTCGGCCGGGCTCCCGGCGGTCGTGGACGTGGCCGAGCTCGAGGAGTCCCCGCCACCAGCGCCGCGAGGGGCAACGGGCCGTGTGGTCGCGGTGCACGGTGCGGCTGGTGCTCCGGGACGTACGACGGTGGCGATCGGTCTCGCCGCCGAGCGGGCCAGGCTGGCGGGCCGGTGCGTGCTGATCGACGCGGACCCGCACGGCGGCGCCGTGGCGCAGCACCTCGGCGTGCTCGACGAGGTCTCCGGGCTGCTGGCGGCCGCTCGGCTGGTCAACGCCGGCGCGCTGGACGACGCCGCGCTGCTCCGCTGCCGACGGCAGGTGGTGGACGGGCTGGAGCTGCTGACCGGGCTGCCCCGCCCCGATCGCTGGGTCGAGGTGCGCAGCGGCGTGCTCGACGAGGTGCTCACCTGCAGCGTCACTACCGGAGACGTCGTGGTCGACACGGGCTTCAGCCTCGAGGACGATGCCGACCTCGACCGTGGTGTGAGCCGCAACCAGCTCACGCTCGACGCCGTAGCAGCCGCGGACGAGGTCGTGGTGGTCGGGTCGGCGGAGCCGACCGGGCTCGCTCGGCTCGCCCGGACCCTGGTCGACCTCCGCGACGCCACCGACGCCCCGGTCCGGGTCGTGGTGAACCGGATGCGCGACTCCCTGGGCTGGAGCCGAAAGGACATCACCGCGATGGTGGAGGGCTACTCCCGGCCGCTGGGGGTGCACTACCTGCCCGAGGACCGGCCGACGACCGACCGGGCGCTGGTCACCGGCAGGTCGGTGGTCGAGCTCGGTGACTCCGCGCTGCGCCGGGCCCTCGGCGAGCTGCACGAGGCGGTCTTCGCCGGTGCGCCGACCAGTCTGGTCGGGTCAGCTCACGCAGCGCCCATCAGCAGGTAGAGGCCGGTGACCGTGTAGGCCACCATCACGGTCAGCATCCCGAGCTGCCCGACCGCCTGGTGCCGCGGCGCCAGGACCTTCAGCGCCCGGTCGTGCGCCGCGATCACACCGACGACGTGCCCGGTGACCACCGCCAGCACCTTCAACGAGGCCAGCAGGGAGGGGTGGAAGGACAGCCAGTAGTTCACCGACCAGTTCGCCGTACCGAGGTAGTTGTCGCCGCGGACCATGGGGTCACTGAGCTGGATCATCGTGCGCTGACCCTGCTCGATGAGATAGCTGAGGTAGTGCGCGGTCATGTAGCCGACGATGATCGGCAGCACCGAGTGGGCAAGGAGGCGGGGCAGCTCACCGCGGCGTACGGCGGCCCGGTCGGTGTGCCGGTCGGTGTCCCCGGCGGTGTCCCCGGCGGTGTCCCCGCCGGTGTCCGCCGGTGTCGACACCGGTGGACATCGCCGCCGCCGTGAAGCTCAGCGCGACGGCGACGCAGAACACGAGCAGCGCGACGGAGTTGACCAGGACCTCGTTGCCCCCGATCCGCTCCACCAGGCGCAGCCAGGTCAGGGTGTCCCCGAAGCTGTCGTAGGCGGTCGACCCGAAGAGCACCGCGACGACCGCGACCAGGCCCGGCCGCGGGACCACGGTCGCGAGGTTGGCCAACGGGCTCCGCATCACCAGGCGGCCGCTGAGGTCGCGACCCCAGACAGAGAGCCTGGCCAGCAGGGACGAGTAGACCTCGAACGGGTCGGCACGCCGCAACCAGACGTCACCGAAGACCGCCGACCCGACCAGCATCACAGCGACGTAGACCGCCAGCCACACGCGCACGGTGTCCAGATAGGTGCTTCGCGGGTTCACCAGCTCCTGCCAGACGAAGCCGAAGAGTCCGAGGGCCGCGGGCCAGTAGCCGAGGCGCTCGGGGTACTGCAGCATGCCGGCCGTCGGATCGCCGCCCGTGGCCCTGGCGAGCAGGAGGTTGAGCGTGCGCACCGGGCTGAGCGCGCGCACCACCGGCCCCAGCACGAGGGAGGCGGGTACCAGCCCCACCCAGACCAGCACGTAGAACACCCCGAGAGCGGGGTTGACGACCAGGTCCGGGCCGGCCACCAGGGCCCAGGTCAGGTAGGCCGCTGCGAGGAGCCCGAGGACGCGCAGGGCCCAGGCGAACCCGGCACCGTCCACGAGGCGCGCGAGGCGCGACGGCAGCACGCGTCCCGCGGGAGCCGCCTGGTAGCGCGGCTCGCGCCACGCGAGGATCAGCACGCTGAATGAGACCACCAGGGCCGCGACCGCGGCCGCCACGGCGAGCGGGAGCGGAATCGGCAGGTCCTGCTGGCCGCCGAGACCGTGCGTCGGCACCAGCCCCGGCAGGGGCCCGGTTCCGAGCACTCAGCGCACCTCGAGCTTGACGATGAGCTTGTCGAGCCCGTGGTCCTCGACGTCGACGATCCCGGGCCGCTCGAGCATCAGGGTCTGCTCCGTGGTTCCCGCGGCGTACTCGATCTCCTGCTCGGGGGAGCTGTGCACGTGCAGCTCGCCGGCGGACTCGGCAGTGATCCGCAGCGTGATCGGCATCCCCGCCTGGACCTCGAGCTGCTCACCGCTCGGGTCTACGTCGGTCGCGGTGATCGTGATGTCGATGGTCGTGGCCGCACTGGCGCTCTCGGTGGGGCTCTCGGTGGCGCTGGCGCTCGCGCTGGAGGGCGCCGTAGCCGTTCCGGGGTCGGACTCAGCCCCGCAACCCGCACCGGTCGCACTGATGATCAGCACCGCCCCGGTGGCGGCGACGAAACGGCTGAGCGGTCGTACGGGCGAGAACACGGTTCCTCCAGGGTGGGACGGCAACTCGGGACGGTGGCGTGCTCTGACACAATCCCATGGAGGCCCACGGGGCCCGCACGGGGGACTGTGGCTGATGAGGCACGCAAGAGAACGGGAGACGCCGCGATGAGCGACCGGTTGCGCACCAGCGACCTCGCCCTGCTGGCGGACGAGACGCCGCAGACGCCGCTGCACAACGCGACGCTGGAGATCTTCGATCCCGGTGACTCCGGTCTGGACTACGACCGGCTGCTGGCGCACATCGACGACCGGATCGCCTTCGTCCCGCGCTACCGCCAGCGGTTGCGCCACGTGCCCGGCCGACTCGGAAATCCGATCTGGATCGACGACGTGGACTTCGATCTCGCCTACCACGTGCGACGCTCGGCCCTGCCGCGCCCGGGGAGCCTGGACCAGCTGCGTGAGCTGACGGCGCGGATCATGTCGCGTCGCCTCGACCCCGATCGTCCGCTGTGGGAGATCTACTTCGTCGAGGGCCTCGAGGGTGGCCGGGTGGCGCTGCTCTCGAAGTCGCACCAGATCCTGGTCGACGGCATCTCGACGGTCGACCTGGGCCAGGTGCTCCTCGACGTGGACCCCGACCCGCGCCAACGGGTGCACGACGGGTGGGTCGCGCGCACGCAGCCGACGCCTGCCGGCCTCGCGCTGACTGCCCTGGTCGAGTCGGCACGCAATCCCAAGGTGGCCGCGGTCACCGCTCGCAGCAACGTCGCGGCACTGACGCGCTCGGTCGGCGCGGCAGCCTCGCGCCTGGGCACGCTCGGCGGCGCACTGTCGGGTCGGCGTACGTCGGCAGAGACGCCGTTCAACATCGAGCCCTCCTCCCAGCGCCGGGTGGTGCTGGTGCGCACCTCGCTCAAGGACTACCGCAAGGTGCGCCGGGTGCACGGTGGCACCGTCAACGACGTCATCCTGGCCACGCTGGCCGGCGCGGTCCGCACCTGGTTGATGACCCGCGCCGAGACCGTGGGCTCGGGGCGCCGGCTCCGGGCGCTGGTGCCGATGAGCGTCATCGACGAGGAGCTCGAGCCGACCTCCCTGGGCTCGCAGGTGATCGGCCACCTGGTCGACCTGCCGATCGGCGAGGGCTCGCCGGTCGTCCGGCTCCACCAGGTGTCCTACGCCCTGCGCGCGCACAGCGAGACCGGCAAGGCGGTCGCCGCCGACCGGATCGCCGGTGTCGCCGGCTTCGCGCCCACCACCTTCCACGCCCTCGGCTCACGGGTGGCGCACCAGGAGGCGCGTGGCAACGTCAACCTGGTGGTCACCAACGTGCCGGGACCGCAGTTCCCGATGTACCTCGCCGGTGCGGAGATGCTGCAGACCTACCCGGTGCCGCCGCTCCACGCCGGCTTCTCCCTCGCCGTCGGGGTGACGTCCTACGACGGTGGCGTCTACTACGGCATCACCGCCGACCGGGACGCGCTGCCCGACATCGAGGTCCTCGGTCAGTGCGTGCGCGAGGCGCTCGACGAGCTCGTCGACAGCGCCAGCGACACCCGTCCGCGTGCACCGCGCGGGCGGGCCAGCACCGGGAAGCCGAAGGGCTGAGCGTGCGCGTCTACCTCCCCACCAGCCTGGACGCCCTCACCCGCCACGTGGCCGACGGCGGCGTCGGTCCCTCGCCGCTGCACGGTCACGCGGTCACGCACTGGCTGCGCGAGCAGTGGCCCGAGGGCTCCGAGGACGAGTGGGAGTACGCCGTGCTGATGGCAGCCGCCGACGACTCGCGCGCCTGGCTCGGGGGCGACGTACGACCGCGCCGGGTGGTGCTCGTCGCCGAGGTGGAGGGGCTCACCGAGGACCGTGAGTCCACGGCGGTGGTGCTCGACTCCGCCGTACCGCTGCGCCTCCTGCTGGCGGTGCACGCCGACACCGAGGACCTCGACCCCGCGGAGGTCGATCCCGGCGATCTCGGGTGGTTCGCGGTGCAGGAGATCCACGACCTGATCGGCTGAGCAGCGGGTCGTCTGAATTGGTTCGGCGCGTCCGTCTCTGGCAGCATCGCGTCATGGACGCCATCACCTCACCTCCGGCTCCCGTCAACGAGCCCACCCGCGACTACGCCCCCGGTAGCCCCGAGCGGGTGACGATCGAGGCCGAGCTCGCGCACCTCGCCGCCCGGCCGCTCGACCTGACCGCCACGATCGGTGGCCGCAAGGTGATGGGCGGGGGTGTCGAGATCGAGGTGGTCCAGCCGCACGCGCACGCCGAGGTGCTCGGTGTCCTGAAGAACTCCACGAAGAAGGACGCGCAGGCCGCGGTGAAGGCCGCTGCCGACGCCGCCCCCGGCTGGCGCGCGATGAGTTTCGACGACCGGGCGGCGATCCTGCTCAAGGCGGCCGACCTGCTCTCCGGTCCGTGGCGCGCGCGGCTGAACGCCGCCACCATGCTGGGGCAGTCCAAGACGGTGTGGCAGGCCGAGATCGACGCTGCCTGCGAGCTGATCGACTTCTGGCGCTTCAACGTGCACTTCGCCCGGCAGATCCTCGCCGAGCAGCCGATCGCGAACAGCGCCGGCATCTGGAACCGCACCGACCACCGGCCGCTCGAGGGCTTCGTCTACGCGATCACGCCGTTCAACTTCACCGCGATCGCCGGCAACCTGCCGACCGCGCCGGCGTTGATGGGCAACACCGTGATCTGGAAGCCGTCGCCGACCCAGCAGCTCGCGGCGCACCTGACGATGGAGCTGCTCGAGGAGGCCGGAATGCCGCCGGGGGTGATCAACATGCTCCCGGGCGACGGGCTCGAGGTCTCCGAGGTGCTGCTGAACCACCCCGACCTCGCCGGCATCCACTTCACCGGCTCGACCCCGACCTTCCACAAGCTCTGGGGCGCGGTCGGTGGCAACCTGGCGGGCTACCGCTCCTACCCGCGGATCGTGGGCGAGACCGGTGGCAAGGACTTCATCGTCGCGCACCCCTCGGCCGACCCCGACGTGCTGCGGGTGGCGATGATGCGGGGTGCCTTCGAGTTCCAGGGGCAGAAGTGCTCGGCGGCCTCGCGTGCCTACGTGCCGCGCTCGGTGTGGAAGCAGCTCAAGGACCAGCTGGTCGCAGAGACCGACAACCTGACGATGGGCCCGACCACCGACCTGTCCAACTTCATGGGTGCGGTGATCGACGACCGGGCGTTCGCAAAGCACAAGAAGGCGATCGCGCGGGCGAAGCGGTCGCAGAAGCTGGAGATCGTCGCGGGCGGTCAGGTCGACGACTCGACCGGTTACTTCGTGCGGCCGACGATCGTGGAGTCCGGTGACCCCACCGACGCGATGTTCAAGGACGAGTACTTCGGCCCGATCCTCGCCGTGCACGTCTACGACGACGCCCGCTTCGAGTCCGTGGTGGACCAGATGGAGTCGTTCGCGCCGTACGCCCTGACCGGTGCGGTGATCGCTCAGGACCGCGGGGCCGTGGCCTGGGCGAGCGAGCGGCTGCGGTTCGCGGCCGGGAACTTCTACGTCAACGACAAGCCGACCGGTGCGGTCGTGGGGCAGCAGCCGTTCGGTGGCGCTCGTGCGTCGGGCACCAACGACAAGGCGGGCTCGCCCGCCAACCTGATGCGTTGGACCTCGCCGCGCTCGATCAAGGAGACGTTCGTGCCGCCGAAGGACCACCGCTACCCGCACATGGGCTGATGCTCGCGTTGCTGGCTCTCGGTCTGGTCGCCCTGCACCTCGGTCCGCTCCACCAGGGCGAGCAGGTGCTGGTCTACGCGCTCGCCTTCGGGCCGCTGCTGCTGCTCGTGGTGGCGATCGCGCTGAGCAAGCGCCGGCGTCGCGGGACCGAAGCTGAGCCGCGCGACCTCTAGGGTCGGGCCGCATGAGCTCCGAGCCCACACAGCGCACCGACCCACCGAGCAGTGGGACGGAGACCGAGATCCTCCTCGGCTTCCTCGCCTGGCACCGCGACACGCTGCGGCTCAAGACCGAGAGGCTCGACGCCGCCCAGCTGGGGCAGCGGTTGCCGCCCTCGGAGATGACCCTCGGCGGGATGCTCAAGCACCTCGCCTACGTCGAGGACTGGTGGTTCAACCAGGTCTTCGCCGGCAACCCGGCGCCCGAGCCCTGGGCTGGTGCCGACTGGTCGGCTGACGCGGACTGGGAGTGGCACAGTGCCGCCGGTGACACTCCCGAGCAGCTCCGGTCGCTGCTCGACGCCGCCATCGCGGCCTCCGAGCGGATCCTCTCCGAGGCCCTGGCAGCGCCGGACGGCCTGTCGGCGTACGCAGCGATGCCCAACCGCCGAGACCCCGACCGCCCCTTCGACCTGCGCTGGATCGTGGTGCACATGATCGAGGAGTACGCCCGCCACAACGGTCACGCCGACCTGCTCCGCGAGGCGGTGGACGGGCAGACGGGGGAGTGACGTTGGGGCTCGCGGTTTTTCACAGGAGAACATGAAAAACATGTGACGCCAGAGAACTCCGTGGGTACGCCGATGAAGAGCCCGTCGACCCCCACCGAGGAGCAGATCACCGATGAAGGCAGTCACCTGGCACGGCCGTCGCGACGTACGCGTCGAGGAGGTACCCGACCCGATCATCAAGGAGTCCACCGACGCGATCGTGAAGATCACCTCGAGTGGACTGTGCGGCTCGGACCTGCACCTCTACGAGACGCTCGGCGCGTTCATGGGCGAGGGCGACATCCTGGGCCACGAGCCGATGGGCATCGTCGAGGAGGTCGGGCCTGATACCGGAGGTCTCGCCGTCGGTGACCGGGTCGTGATCCCCTTCCAGATCTGTTGCGGACACTGCTGGATGTGCGCACAGGGCCTGCACACCCAGTGCGAGACGACGCAGGTCCGTGACCAAGGAATGGGTGCGGCGCTCTTCGGCTTCAGCAAGCTCTACGGCGAGGTGCCGGGAGGCCAGGCGGAGTACCTCCGCGTGCCGCAGGCACAGTTCATGCCGATCAAGGTGCCCGAGGGGCCGGCCGACGAGCGCTTCCTGTACCTCTCCGACGTGCTGCCGACCGCATGGCAGTCCGTCGCCTACGCCGACGTCCCCGAGGACGGGACCGTGCTGATCCTGGGGCTCGGCCCGATCGGGGACATGGCTGCCCGGATCGCGCTGCACCAGGGCCGTCGGGTGATCGGCGTCGACCGGGTGCCGGAGCGGGTCGCGCGGGTCCGGGCTCGCGGGGCGGAAGTGATCAACCTCGACGACGTCGACGACGTCGGCGAGGAAGTGCGGTCGCTCACCGGTGGTCGAGGAGCCGACGCAGTGATCGACGCGGTCGGCATGGAGGCTCACGGGTCCCCGGTCGCCGAGGTCGGCCAGCGTCTGTTCAGCGCACTGCCGAAGCGGATCGCTGCTCCGCTGATGAGCAAGGTAGGGCTCGACCGGATGTCGGCGATCTACACCGCCATCGACGCCGTACGGCGTGGGGGCACGGTGTCACTGATCGGGGTGTACGGCGGCCAGACCGACCCGATGCCGATCATGACGATGTTCGACAAGCAGATCCAGCTCCGGATGGGGCAGGCCAACGTCAAGCGCTGGGTCGACGACATCATGCCGCTGCTGGTGGACGACTCCGACCCCTTGGGCACCGAGCAGTTCGCCACCCATCAGGTCGCGCTCGATGACGCCCCGGCGGCGTACAAGCAGTTCCAGAGCAAGCAGGACGGGACGTTCAAGGTGGTGTTCAAGCCCTGAGCGGCGTTGCGGAGACGAAACTCAGCGGCTCCCGGCGAGCCAGTCGCGGCCGACCTTGTGCTCGGCGCGCAGGGCCTTGCTGAGCAGGTTGGCGACGAGGCCCTCGATCTTGCCGCCGACCAGGGGGATGTTGACCTTCACGGTGAGGTTCACGGTCTCGGTGGTGCCGTCGGGGTCCTCGGTGAGCAGGGCGGTGCCGGACATCTCGCCGGGCTTGCCGGGGATGCTGACGTGGATGTTGCCCTTCTCGGGTGAGGTCCAGTCCTCGCTCTGCACGATGTTGATCTCCTCGCCGACGAACTTCCTGGCGAAGGACGGGATCCCGTCGGCGGCCTGCACCTGGTCGACGACCACGGTCATGCCGCTCCCCTGGCTGTCGATGGTGACGGTGCGACCGCGGACTCCCTGGTAGTCGCAGACCTTCTCGCGGAACGCCGGGTCGGCGAGCATCTCGTGCACCTGCTCGATGGTGGCGCCGTCGTAGCGCAGCTCCTCGCTGACCTTCTTCATCGTGCTCCTCCTGCCAGCCAGGCGACGCCCGTGGCGTGCTCCTTGTCCATGCCCTTGACGACGAGGTCGCCCATCAGCGACTCCAGCTTGCCGCCGATCAGCGGCACCTTGACCTTGACCTCCGCCTCGAGGGTCTCCGTGGTGCGACCGCCGGACTCGGCGAGGGTCAGCGTGCCCTTGATCGAGGTCGGCTTGCCCGGGGTCTCGATCGAGATCGTGCCGCCGGTGCGGGAGGACCAGTCCTCGACCTGTACGGCGCGCGTGGTGTCACCGGCGAACCGCTTCGCGAACCCCGGGATCCCCTCAGTGGCCTGCACCTGGTCGATGCGGACGCTGATCCCGTCGCCCTGGGGGGTGATCGAGACGTCCGCGGAGATCACTCCCATCGCCTCGGCCGCAGCCTGCCGGAAGGCCGGGTCGGAGAGCATCGCGAAGACCTCCGCGAGCGGGGCGTCGTAGGTGACCTCATGTCGCAGTTGCATGCCCGCATCATCCTGCATGCGGTGGGGTCCGCATAGGTTGACCCCCATGGATGGAGAGAACTTCGTGTCGTTCGGGGAGGACGCAGCCGGGGAGGTCGCCCAGCTGACCTACGGCAGCTACCTGCGACTGCCGCAGCTGTTGGACGCCCAGCACCTCGAGTCGGACCCGCCGGCGCACGACGAGCTGCTGTTCATCACCATCCACCAGGTCTACGAGCTGTGGTTCCAGCAGCTGCTCCACGAGGTCGGGGCGGTCCGCGACACGATGCTCGCCGTCGCTGCCAGCACGTCCTCTGATTCGCCAGCCGGTGAGCAGCGGGGGGACCAGCTGTGGCGCGCCCGGCACCTGATGAACCGGGTGCACGTGATCGCGCGGGTGCTGGTCCAGCAGGTCGACGTGCTCGAGACGATGACCCCGCAGGACTTCCTGGAGTTCCGGCAGCGGCTCGCACCCGCGAGCGGGTTCCAGTCGGTGCAGTTCCGTGAGCTGGAGTTCGTCTCCGGCGCCAAGGACTCGGGGTACCTCGACCGGTTCCGCGGGCTCACCGCGGCCGAGCACGAGCACCTGCGCCGGCGGTTGGAGGAGCCCTCGCTGTGGGATGCGTTCCTTGCGCTGCTCACGGCCCGCGGGCTGAGTGCCTCGAGCGACGAGGAGGTCACCGCGTCGCTGCGCACCATCGCCTACGACCGGAGCACGCACGGGGACCTGTGGGCGATGGCCGAGGCGCTGATCCTGCACGACGAGCTCGCGGCCGCCTGGCGCGCCCGCCACGTGGTGATGGTGGAGCGGATGATCGGCTCGCGCACCGGGACCGGAGGATCGACCGGTTCGGCGTACCTCCGCAGCCGGCTGGAGCTGAAGTACTACCCGCTGCTGTGGGAGCTGCGCTCGGCATTGTGAGGTCACGTCTGCGCATCACCGGGGCGTGTCCGCGCCTCCGGAGTTGTGAGGCGTGGGTCACAGCCATAGCCTCGGATGGTGACGGCCCTGGAGCAGAGCAAGTCTGAACTTCTCACCAACCTGTGCGACTACGCGCGTTCCAGGGCGGGCAGGACGCCCCCCGGGATCGACCTCGAGGTGGTGCTGGGCACCTTCTACCGCCACGTCGCGCCGGAAGATCTGCTCGAGCGCTCGACCGAGGACCTGTTCGGGGCCGTGATGGCGCAGCTCCGACTCGCCGAGGATCGCCCCCAGGGCAAGGCGAGCATCAAGGTGTTCACCCCGACGGTGCCGGTCAACGGCTGGTCGGCGGAGGGGCACACGGTCGTGGAGATCGTCACCGACGACATGCCGTTCCTCGTGGACTCGGTGACGATGGCGCTGGCCGATGCCGACCACGAGATCCACCTGGTCGTGCACCCGCAGTTCGTCGTACGCCGGGACGTGGCCGGTGCGCTCCAGCAGATCCTCGACGAGCAGGCGGAGACCGACCCGCACGACGTCTCCCGCGAGTCCTGGATGCACCTGGAGATCGACCGGATCGGCTCGGAGGAGGTGGCCTCGGTCCAGGACCGGCTGTTCAAGGTGCTCACCGACGTGCGCGAGGCGGTCGAGGACTGGCAGCGCATGCATGCCCAGGTGGATCTCGTGGTCGCGGACCTCGAGGAGCACCCGCCGCCGGTCCCCGACGACGAGCTCGAGCAGGGCATCGCCCTGCTGCGCTGGCTGAGCGACAACCACTTCACCTTCCTCGGCTACCGCGAGTACCGGCTGGAGCGCGAGGGTGACGACGAGGTGCTGATCGCCGTGCCCGGCACCGGGTTCGGGATCCTGCGGGCCGACCCGCTGGCGCACGGCGTGCTCCCTCCGGCGGTGGCTGCGCGCGCCCGCGAGAAGAAGCTGCTGGTGCTCGCCAAGGCCAACTCCAAGGCGACCGTGCACCGGCCGGTCTACCTCGACTACGTGGGGGTGAAGAAGTTCGACGAGGCCGGCGAGGTCGTCGGCGAGCGCCGCTTCCTGGGGCTGTTCTCCTCGGCCGCCTACACCGAGTCCGTACGCCGGATCCCGGTGCTGCGCGAGAAGGCAGCCAAGGTGATCGACATCGTCGGGCTGGACGCGATGAGCCACGCCGGCAAGGCCCTGATGGACGTGCTGGAGACCTACCCGCGCGACGAGCTCTTCCAGACCCCGGTCGAGGACCTCGTCCCGATCGCCTCGCAGGTGATGTACACCCGGGAGCGGCGTCAGCTCAAGCTGTTCGTGCGCCGCGACATCTACGGGCGCTTCCTGTCCTGCCTGGTCTACCTGCCGCGGGACCGCTACAACACCACCGTGCGCGAACGGATCGCCGCGATCCTCAAGCAGCAGCTGGGTGGCGACAGCATCGAGTACACCGCCCACGTCGGGGAGTCCTACGCCGCCCGGCTGCACTTCGTGGTGCGTCCGGCCAAGGGCGAGCAGATCGGCGACCCGGACGTCGCCGACCTCGAGCGCCGCTGCGCGGAGGCCGCCCGCTCGTGGCGCGACGACTTCGCCAGTGCTGTCATCACGGCGTACGGCGAGGAGGCGGGCAGCCGACTGGTCCGCACCTACGCAGCCTGCTTCCCCGAGGCCTACAAGGAGGACTATCCGCCGCAGACGGGGGCGGTGGACCTGGGTCGCCTCGAGCAGATCCAGGGGGAGGCCGGGATGGCGCTCTCGCTCTACGAGGAGATCGGTGCCGCGGCCGGTGAGGCCCGGCTGAAGGTCTACCGGATCGGGCCGCCGCTCTCGCTCTCCGAGGTGCTGCCGATCCTGTCCACCACCGGGGTGGAGGTCGTCGACGAGCGGCCCTACCAGCTCGAGGGCCTGGACCGCGAGTCCTACATCTACGACTTCGGGCTGCGCTACCCCAAGGCGCTGCCGGACGACTCCCGGGTGCTCTTCCAGGACACGGTGAACGCGGTCTGGGACGGCTACAACGAGAGCGACGGCTTCAACGCGCTGGTCCTGGCCGCGGGCCTGACCTGGCGGCAGGCGACCCTGCTGCGCGCCTACGCGAAGTACATGCGACAGGGCGGCACCCCCTTCGCGCAGGACTACATCGAGGACGCGCTGCGCAACAACGTCGACATCACCGGCTACCTCGTGCAGCTCTTCGAGGTGCGTTTCGACCCGGGTCGCAAGGGCGGCATCCCGGCCGACAGCGAGGCGCGCCAGGCGAAGTGCGCCGACATCGAGGAGCGGATCTCCCGGGCGCTGGACGACGTGACCAGCCTCGACCACGACCGGATCCTGCGGTCCTACCTGACCAACATCCAGGCCACGCTGCGCACCAACTACTTCCAGACCGGCGAGGACGGCGAGCCGCTGCAGCGGCTGGCGCTGAAGTTCGACCCGGCCGCGATCCCCGAGCTGCCCGAGCCGCGCCCGAAGTACGAGATCTTCGTCTACTCACCGAGGGTCGAAGGCGTGCACCTGCGCTTCGGGGCGGTCGCCCGTGGCGGTCTGCGCTGGTCGGACCGACGCGACGACTTCCGCACCGAGGTGCTGGGGCTGGTCAAGGCGCAGATGGTGAAGAACACCGTGATCGTGCCTGTCGGCGCCAAGGGCGGGTTCTTCTGCAAGCAGCTGCCGGACTCGCACGACCGGGACGCGTGGATGGCCGAGGGGATCGCCTGCTACAAGACCTTCATCTCCGGCCTGCTCGACATCACCGACAACCTCGTCGAGGGTGAGGTCGTCCCGCCCACCTCGGTGGTGCGTCACGACGGCGACGACCCCTACCTCGTGGTCGCGGCCGACAAGGGCACGGCCACCTTCAGCGACATCGCCAACGGGGTCGCCGGCGACTACGGCTTCTGGCTCGGGGACGCCTTCGCCTCCGGTGGCTCGGTGGGCTACGACCACAAGGCGATGGGCATCACCGCGCGCGGCGCCTGGGTCTCGGTGCGCCGGCACTTCCGTGAGATGGGCGTCGACTGCCAGAAGCAGGCCTTCACCTGCGTCGGCGTGGGTGACATGTCCGGTGACGTGTTCGGCAACGGCATGCTCTGCTCGGAGCACATCCGGCTCGTCGCCGCCTTCGACCACCGCGACATCTTCTTCGACCCGAACCCGGACGCGGCGGCGTCGTACGCCGAGCGCAAGAGGCTCTTCGACCTGCCGCGCTCCTCGTGGCAGGACTACGACACCTCGTTGATCTCCGAGGGTGGTGGCGTCTGGCCGCGCAGTGCGAAGTCGATCCCGATCAGCCCGCAGATGCGGGTGGCGCTGGGGCTCGAGGACTCCGGGGCCAAGACCAACCGGATGACGCCGGCAGAGCTGATGCGCGCGATCCTGCTCGCGCCGGTCGACCTGCTCTGGAACGGCGGCATCGGCACCTACGTCAAGAGCAGCAACGAGGCCCACACCGAGGCCGGCGACAAGGCCAACGACGCCATCCGTGTGGACGGTCGCGAGCTGCGGGCCAAGTGCGTCGGTGAGGGCGGAAACCTCGGCTTCACCCAGCTCGGCCGGATCGAGTACGCCGCCAAGGGTGGCCGGATGAACACCGACTTCATCGACAACTCGGCCGGTGTGGACACCTCCGACCACGAGGTCAACATCAAGATCCTGCTCGACCGGGTGGTGCTGGCCGGTGACCTGACCCAGAAGCAGCGCAACGAGCTGCTCGCGTCGATGACCGACGAGGTCGCCGAGCTGGTGCTGGCCGACAACTACCAACAGAACCTGGCGCTGGCCAACGCCGAGGCGCTGGCGCCGGCGCTGCTGCACGTGCACGAGGACTGGATGCGCACCCTGGAGCGCGGGGGGCTGCTCAACCGGGAGCTCGAGGCGCTTCCGTCCCGGCGGCAGGTGGCCGGGCTGCTCGAGCGCAGGAAGGGACTGACCGGTCCGGAGCTGGCGGTGCTGATGTCCTACACCAAGATCGTCCTGGCCGAGGACCTGCTGCGCAGCGACCTGCCCGACGACCCGTTCCTGCGCTCGGAGCTGTTCTCCTACTTCCCGGCCAAGATGCGCCACGGGTACCGCGGTCCCATGGAGCAGCACCAGCTGCGCCGCGAGATCGTGGTCACCCAGCTGGTCAACGAGCTGGTGAACAACGCCGGCATCACCTACTTCCACCGGCTCGTCGGTGAGACCTCGGCGACCACCGCCGAGCTCACCCGGGCGAACTTCGTGGCCAGGGAGATCTTCGGCGCCGCGCTGATCAACCGGCAGATCGCCTCCTTCGACAACCAGGTCGACGCCAAGGTGCAGACGCACATGCGCATCGAGGTCCGCACGCTCGTGGAGCGTGCGTCGCGCTGGCTGCTGAACAACCGCACCCTGACCGAGGACACCGAGGCGGTGGTGACCCGCTTCGAGGTGGTCGTGGAGAAGGTGATGGCCGCGCTGCCGCAGCTGATGACCGGCCGCGAGCTGGCGGCCTTCGAGTCCCGGCGCGACTCCCTGACCGGCAAGGGGGTCCCGGAGGAGCTGGCGGCCCGGGTGGCGGTGTCCCCGCCCGCCTACATGATCCTGGGGATCGTGGAGACCGCCTCGCGGGACGAGCTCGACCCGATGGACGTGGCCCGCAAGCACTTCGAGGTCGGCGAGCGGTTCCGGCTCCCGCTGCTGGTCTCGCGCATCCTGGCCCTGCCGCGCACCGACCGGTGGCAGACGATGGCGCGGGCGGCGTTGCGCGACGACCTGCACAGCGTGCACGCCCAGCTGACGGCGCAGGAGCTCGCGGGCAACGTGCCGGTCGAGAAGGACATCACCAAGGCGGTGACGACGCTGGAGGAGATCTGCGCCGACGACGACAGCGACCTTGCCCGCCTCTCTGTGGCACTCCGGGTGGTGCGCACGCTGCTGTGAGCTGGCGCGGCCGGGTGCTCGCAGCCGCGTCGCTACCCTTCGCTGCATGAATCTGCTGGTGACCCCCGCTGCCCTGCTGCGACGACACGTGGTCGCGCCGGCGGCTCGGCTCGGCGGAGTGCTGCTGGCCAGTCCGCTGCGCGGGCGCGTGGTGATGATCACCGGTGCCTCCTCCGGGGTGGGGGAGGCCACGGCCAAGGCGGTCGCCGCCCGTGGTGCGGTGGTGCTCTGCGTGGCGCGCCGCCAGTCCCAGCTCGACCGCGTCGTCGCCGAGATCGCGGACGCAGGAGGAGTGGCCCGCGGCTACGCCTGTGACCTGACCGACGGGGAGGCGACCGACGCGCTGGTGCAGCAGGTGCTCGAGGAGCACGGAGCGGTGGACATGCTGGTCAACAACGCCGGCCGGTCGATCCGCCGGTCGCTGGAGTTCTCCTACGACCGGATGCACGACTTCGAGCGGACCATGGCGATCAACTACTTCGGGCCGGTGCGGCTCACGCTGGGGCTGCTGCCGCGGATGCGCGAGCAGCGGTTCGGCCACGTGGTCAACATCGTCACCTGGGGCGTGCAGCTCAAGGCGCCGAAGTTCTCGGCCTACATCGCCTCGAAGACGGCGCTGGACACCTTCGCCCGGATCGCGGGTCGCGAGACCTGGTTCGACAACGTCACCTTCACCAACGTGCGGCTCTCGCTGGTGCGCACCGAGATGATCGTGGCGACCGACGCCTACCGCCGCGCCCCGGCCCGTACGCCGGAACAGGCGGCCGCCCTGGTGGTGCGGGCGCTGGAGGACCGGCCGCTGACCATCTCGACCGTGGCCGGCCGGGTGGGTGAGGTGCTCAACCTCGTGGCCCCGCGGGCGATGGACGCCGCACTCGCCACCATGGCCGCGCGGGTGCCCGACTCCGAGGCGGCGCTGGGGCACGTGCCCCGCCGTTCACGCGAGGCCTGATCGACTCTCAGGCGGTGCGGTCGGGCACACCGAGCGGAGCGGCGTACACCACGATGTTCTGCTTGTAGTAGCTGCCGGTCCAGCCGCTGCAGGTGATCAGCACCAACCGGGCGCCAGGGCGCTCCTGGCCGAAGATCTCCACCGAGCGCTTGGCCAGCTGCTCCTTGGTGTAGACGACGATCTTGGTGGTGCGGTAGACCATCGTGCCCTTTGGTGTCACCACCTTGACGATCTGGCCGCGGCGCAGGTCGCCGAGGTTGTCCAGCGCCCCGCCGCCGGTGTGCACCGTGTGTCCGGTCAGCACCGTCTGGCCCGTGGACGAGCCCGGCTTCGCACTGAGCTTCCACCAACCCACGTCGCGCGGGTTGCGCGGCGGGTCCAGGGACAGGTCAGGGGTGACCGAGATCGGCAGGATCGGTGCCTTCACCTTCAGCGACGGCACCACCAGCCGCACCGGCGGTGCGGGGGCACCCATGGCGCGGTACCCCTGCACCGGCTCCTCCACCCTCGGTGAGGGCAGCACGAAGCCGAAGCCGATCATGAACGAGCACAGCACCAGCAGGAACGTCGTGAAGCCGGCGATCTTGGCGTCGAGCTTGGCTCCGGTCATGACTCAGGCGCGGAGCCGGAGACCGACCAGCGCGGTGCCACCGACGAACATGATGGCGAAGGCAGCCAGCACGATCTCGTTGCCCGGACCCTCACCACCGGTGCCGCCCCCCGCGGGACCGGCGTAGCCGGCCGGGACGTTGGTGGGCAGCGCGACGGGCTTCTTGGTCGGCTTGGGCTCGGGCTTGGAGGTCGGCGGACCGGAGACCCGGTCGTTGGGACCACAGGCCACGTTGGCGATCTGCAGGGCGACGGGGGCTGCGCCGAACTGCTCCTTGGCGGCCGGGAGCACCTGGAGGTCGACAGCGCGGACCTTGATCGAGTCCGGGCCCGTGCGGATCTGCTTGTTCAGGACCACCTTCAAGACGTTGTCGCTCAGGGGGGTCAGCAGCTGCTTGCGGGTCGACTCCACGAGGGCGTCGATCACCTGCGTCTGGAGAGCCTCGGGGAGCGCGGCGAACGGGGCGAACGGACCCTCGGGGCCGCCGGGAGGGGAGAGCATCGTCTTGAACTGCGTCTGGAGGGCGTCGGTGATCGCCTTGGTCGCCTTGTCGAGGTCGATCAGCACATCGGTGTTCGGCGCCGGGTGGGCCGGGAGGTTGGCCAGCACGACCTCGTTGCCGGCGACATTGAGGACCAGCTTGGTGTCGACGATGTTGGCGTCGCCGTCGGCGCTCCCGCGCTGCGCGGTGCAGAAGGACTCGATGGCGCCGAAGCTGCCACCCAGGCCGGTGCCGGCCAGCGGGCTGTCCGCGAAACCGTCGGCCAGCGGCTTGGTGAGGCCGGCCAGGACAGGCTTGAACACCTCGTTGGCAGGTGACAGCGGACCGAGCGCCGAGGTGGGGTCGATCACGACAGCGTCGGTCAGGTCGAGGTTGGTGACGAACAGGCCCACGGGGGCTCCGGGCGTCAGGCAGCCCGAGTCGCCGACCTGGGCGACCGAACCACCGTTGCCGGCGACACCGGCGCAGGCAGCCGAGTAGCCGGCGTCGCCCTGCTTCTTGGCGGAGGCCTCCTGGGCCAGCACCCCGACGTTGAGCAGCTTCTGGTTCTTCAGCAGCGAGATCGGCGGGCTCGCCTGACCGGTCACGGTCTCGGTGGTGCCGTCGTGGGTGGCGGTGACCGTGCCGGTCCCGTTCCCGTTCCCGGCGATGGAGAGCGTGAGTGCGTTGGCTCCAGCCACCGCGATGTTCCCGGCGGCCAGAGCAGGTGCCGTGGCCACGGCGCTGAGGGACAAGGCCCCCAGGCCAGCTGCGATGCGCAGGTATGAGCGGTGCACGCGAGGGTTCCTCCCCAGGAATCCGAGACGGGCAGTCTCGGACGGACAGACGGACGTGAAGTGCCCAACGACGATTTCCGAGTTTGGTTACGCCGCGAGTGTGGAACACTCATACGCCATTTGTCCGCAAATCCAGCGGGGGTGGTGCGGTCAACTGGCCTTCTTGGCCCGCGTCTTCGTGGACTTCTTCGCCGCAGACTTCGCGGCCGTCTTCTTCGCGGGGGCCTTCTTGGCGCTCTTCTTGGCCGGTCTTCCGGCTGTCTTCCCGGCGTTGTCCCCGGCACTCGACGCGTCTGTGGAGGTCTCGTCCCCGCGCGCGGTCTTGGCCGCGTCGACGCTGCGCTGCAGGGCAGCCAGCAGGTCGACCACCTCGCCGGAGGACTTCTTCGCGGCCGGCGTGCGCTTGACCTCGCCGCCCTCGATCTTGGCCTTGACCATCGCCTCGACGGCACCGCGGTAGTCGTCCTCGAACTCGGAGGCGTCGAAGTCCCCGGCCAGGGTGTCGACCAGCATCGTGGCCATCTTCACCTCGGCCGGCTTCGCCTCGCTGGTGTCGACCGAGCCGAAGTCGGGGGAGCGGATCTCGTCGGGCCACATCATCGTCTGCATCACGATCACGTCGTCGCGCACGCGGAGCACGGCCAGCGACATCCGGTTGCGCAGCGCAACCGTCACCAGGGCCATCCGGTCGGCAGCCTCGAGTGCCTCGCGCAGCAGCGCGTAGGCCTTGGCTCCGGTCTTCTCGGGCTCGAGGTAGTAGCTCTTCTCGAACAGCATCGGGTCGATCTGGTCGCTGGGCACGAACTTCTCGACGCTGATCTCCCGGCTGCTGCTCGCCGGCAGGTCGGCCATGTCCTCGTCGGTGAGGATGACCATCTCGCCGTCCTCGGTCTCGTAGCCCTTGGCGATGTCGGCGTACTCGACCTCCTCGCCGTCGATGCTGCACACCCGCTGGTAGCGGATCCGGCCACCGTCCTTGGCATGGACCTGCCGGAACGAGATGTCCTTGCTCTCGGTGGCGGAGTAGAGCTTCACCGGCACGCTGACCAGGCCGAAGGAGACGCTGCCCTTCCAGATTGCACGCATGTGATCAGGATGCACTCTGGGCCGCCTGCGGCGCCACCCGCGCGGGTCCGGAGCCGGGTCACGGTGTTTCTCCTAGGATGGCCTCCGTGCTGCCCATGCTCGCCACCACCGGGGACCACGTGCCGGGCGAGGGCTGGGCGCACGAGGTCAAGTGGGACGGCATGCGGGTGCTCGTCGACCGGGACGCCGCCGGGCTGCGGATCTGGTCGCGCAACGAGAACGACGTCACCGTGTCCTTTCCCGAGCTGGGCGGGCTGGCGGCGACCGGTCGCGACTTCCTGCTCGACGGGGAGGTGGTGGCGCTGGGTGAGGGAGTTCCGTCCTTCGGTGCGCTCGCCGACCGGATGCACGTGCGCGACGCCAACCGCGCGGCGCGACTGGCGGCCTCCAACCCGGTGACCCTGATCGCCTTCGACCTGCTGCGCCTCGACGGCGAGGACCTGCGCGCCCGCCCGTTGCGCGAGCGGCGCGCGATGCTCGAGGGACTCGGGCTCGACGACGTCGCCTGGCAGGTGCCGCCGACGTACGACGACGGGGCGATGCTGCTCACCGCTGCGGAGCAGCAGGGCCTCGAGGGCATCGTCAGCAAGCGGCTGGCCTCGCCGTACCGCTCCGGGCAGCGCAGCCGCGACTGGCTGAAGTTCCCGATCCGCCCCAGCGGCTCGTTCGTGGTCGGCGGCTTCCGGCACGAGACCGGCAGCGAGCACCGGATCGGCGCCGTGCTGGTCGGGCAGCCGACCGTGACCGGGCTTCGGTTCCTCGGCAGGGTCGGCAGCGGCATCGCGGGCAAGGCCGGCCGCGTGCTGACCGGGTTGCTCGACCCGCTGGTGGTGGACTCCTCGCCCTTCGACACCGAGCTGCCACGTCTGGACCGGTTGGGGACGGTGTGGGTGGAGCCCCGGCTGGTGGTCGACGTGCAGTACCTCGCGCTCACCCGCGACGGGCGGCTGCGGCAACCGGCCTACCGGGGCGTGCGTCCCGACCTCGGCGCCGGGGACCTGGTCGAGCCGGCCGACGACGAGGAGGGCTGATGGCGGCCAAGCGCACCGAGGTCCCGGTCGAGGTCGACGGCCGGGTGCTGACGCTGGTCAACCTGGAGAAGGTGATGTACCCGCGGACCGGGACCACCAAGGCCGAGGTGCTCAACTACTACGCCCAGGTCGCGCCGGTGCTGCTGCCGCACCTCGCCGACCGCGCGGTCACCCGGATCCGCTGGCCGCACGGGACCGGTGACAAGTCTTTCTTCGAGAAGAACGTGCCCTCGGGCACGCCGTCGTGGGTGCGCACCGTCACCGTGCCGACCACGGGCTCGCGCACCGGCACGGGGGAGGACGGTGAGCTGACCTTCCCGGTGATCGACTCGCTGGCCACGCTGACCTGGCTGGCCAACCTGGCGGCTCTGGAGCTGCACGTGCACCAGTGGACCGTCACCCGCACCGGCCGGCCCCGCAACCCCAACCGGCTGGTGATCGACCTCGACCCCGGAGAGCCCGCGGGGCTGGGGGAGTGCGCACAGGTCGCGCTGCTAGTGCGCGAGCGACTGGCCGCCGACGACCTGGACTGCGTCCCGGTGACCAGCGGCTCCAAGGGCCTGCACCTCTACGCCGGCCTGGACGCCAAGCGCACCCACGAGCAGGTGCGCGACTACGCCAAGGAGATCGCCGAGGAGCTGGAGGCACAGTCCCCGAAGCTGGTGGTCTCGCAGATGACCAAGGCACGCCGCGGCGGCAAGGTGTTCCTCGACTGGTCGCAGAACACCGGCTCGAAGACCACCATCTCGCCGTACTCCCTGCGCGGTCGGGAGCTGCCCACCGTGGCGGCGCCGCGGACGTGGGAGGAGGTGGAGGCCGGCGCCGAGGACCCGCTCGCGCTGGAGCACCTGCGGTTCGAGGAGGTCCTGGAGCGGGTGCAGGACCAGGGTGACCTGTTCGACCTCGGCTAGCCAGGGCCGAGCCCACGCAGGCTCTCCGCGATGTCGATCGCGCCGTACTTGATCTTCTTGTTCTTCGTCCCGATCGTGCGCGCAGACTTCACGACCGCCTCGACCAGCTTGTCCGCGCTCAGGTCTCCCGCACGAGAGCCGATCAGCGCGAGCTGACCACTGATCTGGGGCGCCGCCACCGAGGTGCCGGACCAGGTGGCGAAGCCTCCCCCCGGGACCGGCCCCACGACGTGGTCGGCGGGAGCCGCGAGGTCCACCCACTCGCCCCAGGCCGCGAACTCGGAGAGGTCGTCCATCGCGGCGTTCACCGAGGTCACACCGACGACGTGCTTGTCCTTGGCGGGATGCTGAGGGGTGTCGCTGGCGGAGTTGCCGGCGGCGGCCACGGTGACGACCCCCAGCCGGCGCGCCCGGGCGAGGACGTCGGAGACCAGGCGTGACTCATGTCTCGCCGAGGTGCCCAGGCCCAGATTGATCACCTTCGCGCCTGCCGCGACGGCGTCGGTAATCGCCTCCGCGACCGCGAAGGCGTTGCCGGTCCCGTCGCTCTCGAGCACGCGCATCGGCAGGATCCGTGCGTCGGGCGCCACCAGCCGGACCGTGCCGGCCACGAAGGTCCCGTGTCCGTAGGCCTCGTCGACGACGGAGTTGCCGTTGCAGTCATGAGTCATCCGCTCCTCGGCGGGATCGGGGTCGTCCGCGACGTAGTCGTAGCCGGCGACCAGCCGGTTGCCCAGAGCGGGATGGTCGCTGTCGATCCCGGTGTCAAGCACCGCCACCACCATCCCGGCGCCGGTGGCAGATCGGTGCACGGCGTTGAGCTGCATGGAGTGCGCGAGCGGCTGGTCCAACCACGACACGGCATCGGTGCCCGCGTCGCTGGGTGCCTCGTCCGCCCCGCTGTGGTGGCGCTGGTCGGCGAGGTCCGTGGCGTAGTTGGGCTCCGCATACTCGACGGCGGCGAAGCGGCCGATCTGCGTGGCCAGCTTCGCGGTCCGGCGTACGTCGGTCGCGACGGCCGGGTCCGTCGGCAGCAGCAGGTAGACCCCGCGCGCGGCCAGGACCGGGCTCTGGACCGTGACCGGGAAGCGCTCGGTCACGTCGCGGACCGTGGCGCCCTCGGCACGGCGGATCTTCGCCACGATCCCGTGCGCCGAGGACGTGGCATCCGCGCCCTGCGGCCCGCAACCCGCCGGCTCGGGTCGCACCGCCGGCGGTGCCATGCCGAGCAGGCCGGCCATCAGCACGACGGAGAGGAACCGTCTGGCGGAGTGGGCCATCTCAGCGTTCTCGAGAGGTTGGGGTGGGGCCGGCCGTCGTCGCCATCGATGCCTCCGAGCCCCCTGGTGCGAACGCGCTGCCGTGAACGACATTACCGAGACGAAGGGGTGTGCGCAGGATCGAAAATCGGCGGGTAAAAGGCGCTGAAGAGCCATATCCAATGACTTTTCTGGGCGACGGGTGGGTCGAAAGATGACCGCAGGTCCGGCGCCGAGGGACACCGACCCCGAAGCCGGCGGCGCGCCCGGTCCCCGGACCTGTCCGACCAGTGCCGGACCGAGATCTGACTGCCCAGATTGTTGAGTTTGCGGGGACTCGACGGGGGGTACTCGACCTCCCGACCGCTCACGCTCACATCTGGAGGCAGCTGCCATGCAGGACCAAGGACTCACCCCCGAAGAGCTTGCCGGCGAGGGCGCGAGCGCCCTGCCTGACAAGGAAGCGTTCTCGATCCTCGACCTGGCTGCCGACGTGAACATCGCCCTGGACGCCGCGGCCCCGATCGACCTCGCGGTGGCCGCCAACGCCAACGTGGCAGCGCCGATCGACGCGGCCGCCAGCGCCAACGTGCTCTCCGAGGGCTCCTCGGCCCAGTCCCTGACAGACCAGGGCGTCTCGATCACCCAGGACCTGAACGCCGACGCGACCGCCACGGCTGCCCAGGACGCCTCGGTGGACCAGGGCAACGACGTCATCGACGCTGGCGCGGCCCCCGTGACCGCGCCCACCGACGCGACCGCCGAACCGGCTGCCGGTGGCAGTGGTGTGGTCGGCGGCACCGTGGACGCGGTCCAGGGCGCGGTGGGTGGTGTCGCTGACGCGACCAAGGACCTGACCGGCGGCCTCACCGACGCTGCGACCGGTGCCACCGCTCCGGCAGGTGACGCCGTCACCGACACGACCGGCACCGCCGGCGACACCGTCGGCGGCGCCGCCGGCGGGGCTGTCGGCGGGGCTGTCGGGGACCTCGGCGGCGCCGTGGGTGGCGCAACCGGGACCGTCGACGGCACGGCGGGCACCGTGGGCGGCGCAGTGGATGGTGCCGCGGGCACCGTGGGCGGCGCGACCGACGGGCTGGGCGGCACCGTCGGCGGGGTCACCGACAACCTCGACCTCTCCAACGGCAACCTGCTCAACGTGGACGTCAACGTCGACCTCGACGGCGACATCTCCGCACCGATCGGTGGTGCGGTCGCGGCCAACGCCAACGTGGCGGCACCGATCGACGCCTCGGTGGCCGCCAACATCGGCTCGGTCGACTCCGACGCCATCGCGGTCTCGCAGCAGGACGCCATCATCAACCAGTCCATCGAGGGTGAGGCCACGGCCACCACTGACCAGCAGGCCGACGTGACGCAGTGACGATCGCCCCTGCCGAAGGCCTCGAGCTGATCGGCCAGATGCAGGGATCGGGCTACCGGGAGCCACCTGCGCTGGTCCGTCGTGCAGATGGACAGACCGTCCAGCTGACACCGCTGCTCTACTCCGTCCTGGAGGAGATCGCGGAGGGTGGCTCCACCGATGAGGTGGCCGAGCGGGTCTCGGCCCGCCTCGGCCGGAGGGTCACCGCGGACAACGTGGAGACCCTGGTGGACTCCCAGCTGCGTCCGTTGGGCCTGCTGAAGCGTGCCGACGGCAGCGACCCCGAGCTCAAGCGGAGCAACCCGTTGCTGGGGCTCCGGTGGAAGTTCACCATCACCGATCCCAGGGTCACGCGGAGGCTGACCGCGCCGTTCGCGGTGCTGTTCAACCCGTTGCTGGTAGTTGCCGTGACCGCGGGCTTCGTCGCTGTCGCGTGGTGGGTGCTGCTGCGCAAGGGGCTCGCCTCGGCGACCTACGAGGCCTTCGACAACCCCGGCCTGCTGCTGGTCATCGTCGCGGTGATGCTCACCTCCGCCGGGTTCCACGAGTTCGGCCACGCGGCCGCGACCCGTCGTGGCGGGGCGACACCGGGGGCGATGGGTGGCGGCGTCTACTTGGTCTGGCCGGCGTTCTACACCGACGTCACCGACAGCTACCGCCTCGGCCGGGTGGGGCGGTTGCGCACCGACCTCGGTGGGCTCTACTTCGACGCGATGGTCGCGGTCACCGTCTTCGGCGTCTGGTTCGCCACCCGCTGGGACGGCTGGTTGCTGGTGGTCGCGGCCCAGGTGCTGGGCATGGTGCGACAGCTGACGCCTCTGGTGCGCTTCGACGGCTACCACATCCTCTGCGACGTCACCGGGGTCCCGGACCTGTTCCAGCGGATCAAGCCGGTGCTGCTGAGCTTCCTGCCGAAGTACTGGAAGTCCCCCGAGGTCGCGGCCCTCAAGCCGTGGGTGCGGGTGGTGGTGACCCTGTGGGTGCTGGTCGTCGTACCGGTGCTGCTGTTCTCGCTGCTCGCCCTGGTCTTCGCCCTCCCACGCGTGGCGGGCACCGCGTGGGAGCGGGTGCAGCAGCACGCTCAGTCCTTCTCCGACGCGGTGGGTGACGGCGCGGTCGTCGACGCCCTGGGACGCGTGGTGGCGATGTTGGCGACCGGCTTCCCGGTCCTGGCGATCGCCCTGATGCTGGGTCGGCTGGCCTGGGGAGTGGGCAAGCGGACCTGGGTGAGCACGTCGGGGAAGCCCGCCAAGCGGGCCGGCGCCGGCGCGGTCGCGCTGCTGCTGATCGGGGTGCTGGTCGCCGCCTGGTGGCCCCGCCCCGACCGCTACGCCCCGGTGCAGCCGTGGGAGCGGGGCACGCTGGCGGACTTCACACCCGTGGCCTCCTTCCGCGCTCCCGTCAACCCCGGCGTGGGCTACCGCAGCTCGGCCCAGGTGAACTGGCCCGAGGGACAGTCCCGCCCCACTCGTGCGCGCCCCCAGCTCGCCCTGGTGCTGATCCCGCGCGGCACCAAGCCGGGCAGTACGCCGGCCTCCGACGCGCCCACCGAGCAGACCTGGGTGTTCCCGTTCAACCGTCCGCTGGAGCCCGGGGAGGGCGACAACCAGGCGATGGCGATCAACTACGAGGACGGCGGCACTCGCTACGACGTCGCGTTCGCGATGGTGTGGGTCGAGGACGGCGCGGACGCGCTGAACACCAACGAGGCCTACGCGCTGGCCTCCTGCCAGGAGTGCACCACCGTCTCGGTCGCCTTCCAGGTGGTCTTCGTGGTCGGTCAGTCCGACGTGATCATCCCGCAGAACATCTCCGCGGCCGTGAACTACAACTGTCTGTCCTGCGTGACCGTCGCGCTGGCACAGCAGCTGCTCGTCACCATCGACGCCGTCCCCAGCGAGGAGGCCCTGACCCGGATCCAGGAGCTCTGGGTCGAGCTGAAGGCGCTGGAGGGGCGGATCACTGAGCTCTCCTTCGCCGAGATCGAGCAGGCCCTGGACGACTTCGAGGTCGAGGTGCTCACCGTGCTCAAGGCGGACGGTGTGCTCAAGCTCCCCGGCAGCAGCCCCGGTCCGTCAGGATCCCCGACCGGCAGCAGCTCACCCTCCGGGTCACCGACCGGGAGCCCGACGGGGAGCCCGACGACCAGTGCCGGGGTCAGCGGCAGCGCCAGTCCCACAGGCGCGTCCAGCAGCAGCCCGTCGGGATCGGCCTCGCCGAGCAGCTCGAGCTCGCCGTCGAAGTCGGCCTCGCCGAGCGCCGGCGCGACCAGCTCGTCGGCGGCGTCGCAGTCGGCCTCGCCCAGCGCCAGTGGCGCCCCCTGAGTCCCTGTTGAGAAGAAAACAGATGAAAACAGGGGTTTGTTACTGAGTTGTGGAAGTTCTGTGGTTTGCCCGTATCAGGCGTGTTGTCCGTTTCTTGGGAGTGTTGAGCCATCAGCCCGACACCCCCCAGGAGAAAAAATGTCGAACCTCATGAACACCAACCGCAAGGTCCTGATCCCCCTGGCCACCGTCCTCGTCGCCGGCGCCGTCGCCGTCGGTTCCGGTGCCACGTTCACCTCGCAGTCGACCAGTGCCGTCGCGGTGACCTCCGGAATCCTCAAGCACGCCAACGACAAGAACGCCCAGACCCTCACCGCGGTCAAGCTCAAGCCCGGCGACGTCCAGAGTGGCTCGTTGAAGATCACCAACGACGGCACCCTCGACTCCACCCTGACCCTGCAGGAGACCGCCGACTCCAGCACCTTCACCCCCGGTGACCTCAAGCTGGAGATCACCCAGGCCGGCGTCGCCACGCCGCTGTACACGGGCAACTTCGGTGCGCTGGACAACAGCACCAAGGTCAGCCTCGGTGCGCTCAACGTCGGTGACTCGACCACCGTGACCTTCAAGATCTCGATGCCGCTCACCGCCGGCAACGAGAACCAGGCCAAGTCCGCGAGCGCCAGCTACCAGTACGTCACGACGCAGGCCGGGGACAACAGCAGCATCTCCTGGCTTCCGTGATCCACGGGACCTGAGGGTCCCGCTCCCTGGGGGGAGTACCTCCGGCCGACGCCTCGCCACAAGGCGTCGGCCGGAGACCCCCCTCCTGCAGTGCCCACCCGCCTCTTCCGACCCGAGCCCAGGAGCCCACCGTGGAGATCACCACCTCGCCACCCCCCCGCTCGCGGAAGCTCGGCAGCCTGTTGCTCAACCTGCTCTGTGTCCTGATCTCGGTGCTCGCCCTGCTGTTCATCGTCCCGGCAGCGTTCGGGCTCGAGCGCTACGTGATCGCCGGCGGCTCGATGACCGGGTCGATCCCTCGCGGCTCCCTCGTCTTCGAGGAGAGCGTGCCGGTCTCGGACCTGCGCGTCGGTGACGTGATCACCTACATGCCCCCCGCCGACTCCAGCATCCCGAACCTGGTCACCCACCGGATCCACTCGATCCGGCAGGACACCTTCCGCACCAAGGGTGACGCCAACCCCGACATCGACCCGTGGACGTTCAAGCTCACCTCGGGCACCCAGGCCCGCGAGGTCGCACACGTCCCGCTGGTCGGCTACGCCTTCCTCGCGCTGCAGGACCGGACCACCCGGATCGCCTTCGTTGGCGTCCCCTCCGGCCTGATCGCCCTGCACAGCCTCGGCCAGCTCCTGATGGGCCTGCGCCGGCGGCGCACCGGTGCCCAACCCGACGCCGCCGACGCCAAGCCCGCCGAGGTGCCTTCCCCCGCGCCGATGCTGATCCCCGCCCAGGCCCAGGCCGACCACGGCCGCGCCACCATCCCGCGTCCGATCCGTCGTCCCACGCGGGTCGGGAGCTGACAGTGCTTCGGCGTCTCCTCGCTCCGGTGATCGCGCTGTGCCTTGGGGGCATCGCGTTCAGCGGAGCGCAGGTCTCGCAGGCCAGCTACAGCGGCATCTCGAGCTACAACGCCTCGGTCACCGCCGCCAACGACTGGACCCCGCCATCGGTCTCGGTGACCACGTCGGCCGGGTCCGTGCTCTTCGGCTCCGCCGCGATCACCGCCTCGGCCAGCGACGCGCGCGGGGTCGTCGCCTCGGTCGTGCTGCAGTACGCCGTGACCGGCAGCCAGTCGTTCACCACGCTGTGCACCGCCAGCGCCGCGCCCTACTCCTGCACCTGGGACACCACCCAGGTCGTCGACGGCAGCTACCAGCTGCGGGCTGTGGCCACCGACGACTCCGCCAACTCCGCCACCTCCGCCGTGGTCACGATCAGCGTGAGCAACCGGTTCTCGGTCGTCCTCACCGACCCGGGTGACAACCTGCGCGGCTCGGTGCCGCTGACGGCTCGGCTCCAGGGCGCTGCCGGTCTCACCGCCACGATGCGGATCGAGTACGCCGTGAGCGGCACCAACAACTACTCGGCCATCCCCGGGTGCGGCAACCTGTCGGCCACCACCATCCGGTCCTGCACCTGGGTCACCTCGGGCAGCGAGAACTACGACCTGCGCGCGGTGGCGACCGCCCTCGGCAGCACCGTCTACGACGTCGTCATCGACGTCACCATCGACAACGTCGCCCCCAGCGTCGCGCTCACCGTGCCCGCCGGCACCCTGCGCGGCACCGTGACGCTGACCGCCACGGCCGGCGACGACCTCTCCGGCGTGGACGGCGTCCAGTTCCAGTACCGCGCCACCGGCTCGCAGACCTGGCTCAACTGCGGGACCGCTACCACGGCTCCCTACAGCTGCTCCCTGAACACCTCCGGCCTGCTCGTCGGTTCCTACGACTTCCGGGCGATCGCCACCGACCTGGCGGGCAACACCACCACCACCGCCACCCAGACCCGGACGGTGGACAACACCGCCGGGACGGTGAGCATCACCAGTCCCACCGCAGGCCGGGTCATCGCCGGCACGTTCACGGTGACCGCGGACGCCAACTTCCCCGGTGGGATCACCTCCGTGCGGATCGACTCGCGGCCGGTCGGTGGCACCTTCACCACGGTGTGCACCGACACCACCGCGCCGTACTCCTGCCCCTGGGTGACCGGGACCTCCGGGGCCTACGAGCTGCGCGCAGTGATGACCCAGAGTGTCGGCGGCACCGTCACCTCGAACACCGTGGCCGTGACCGTGGACAACAACCCCCTCAAGGCCATCGACGTGCAGGGCGCCAACGGCGGCACCGTGGGCCGGGTCGACGCCAACGACAGGCTGGTGCTGACCTACAGCACGCTGGTGGACCTGACCACGATCAAGGCCGGCTGGAACGGCACCAGCACCGCGGTCACGGTCGACCTGAAAGATGCCAAGATCGCCGGCGGAACCATGGGGCTGCTCGACCGCTTCGAGCTCGGCTCCGGCCTCGGCCAGGTCGCCACCAGCGCCAACCTGATCACCGCCTCGGCCACCAGCTCCTTCGCCGGGTCGACGATGGTCGCGACCACGGCCAACGTCGGTGGCACGAACGTCACCGTGATCACCGTGACCCTGGGCACTCCCAGCAGCACCTCGGTGATCCGCCTGGTCACCACGGCCGGGACCTTGCAGTGGGCGCCGACGGCCACGGTCCGCTCGCTCGCGGGAGCGGCGTGCTCCACCACTCCGGTCGCCGAGACCGGTTCGGCAGACAGTGACTTCTGAGATGCGTATGCTCTTAAATTGTGACATTCCGCATCCTGGTGGTCGAGGACTCCGAAGACATCGCCGCGCCCCTGGTGCGCACCCTGGAACGCGAGGGGTACGCCGTGACCTGGGTTGAGACCGGAAACGCCGGCCTTGACCACCTGGCCGCCTCCGAGGTCGACCTCACGATCCTCGACCTCGGCTTGCCCGACATCGACGGGCTCGAGGTCTGCCGTTCTGCACGAGCCCGTGGCTATGCCGGCGGGATCTTGATCTGCACCGCGCGCGGTGAGGAGCTCGACCGGGTGGTGGGACTGGACTACGGCGCCGACGACTACCTGGCCAAGCCCTTCGGGCTGGCTGAGCTGCACGCGCGAGTGCGCGCACTGCTTCGGCGTACGGCGCCCCGGCCGCAGGCCGTGGCTGCAGAGACCGAGCCAGGGATCACCATCGACCGCAACGCCCGGCGAGTCACCTTCCGGGGCGGCGAGATCTCGTTGACCACGAAGGAGTTCGACGTCCTCGCGATGCTCACCGAGTCCCCGGGCTCGGTGGTCTCGCGCGAGACGATGATGTCGGAGGTCTGGGACGAGCACTGGTTCGGCTCGACCAAGACCCTGGACGTGACCGTGGGTCGCCTGCGGCAGAAGCTCGAGCTCGCAGGCGTGCCCGACTGTGTGGTGACGGTGCGGGGGGTCGGCTTCCGCCTCGATCGAGGCAAGGTCGATGCGTAGCCGGCTGACCGCCGCGTTCGTCCTGCTCACCTTCCTGCTCATCTCGCTCTTCGGCGGCCTGCGGGCGGTCGCGCTGCGAGACCTGCTGCGCACCCAGGAGTCCAATCACCTGCAGCAGGACGCGCGCGAGCTGGTGGCCACGCTCAACGCACTCATCCCCGACGACGCTCCACTGCAGCGCGAGACGGTGATGGGCCTGGTGCCCAGTGCGGTGCAGGCGACGATCCTGGTCCGAGGCGGCCAGTCGGTGAAGACGGCAGGACTGGACTTCGTCGCGGACGAGAAGACCATGGGCCCGAGCGCGCTGGTCGCCCGCGCCGCCGAGGGGCCGTACTCGGTGACCCTGCTCAAGTCGTCCACGGGGGTGGAGCAGACGGTCGGGGCCGCGCTGCGGTCGCTGTTCGCGCTCGGCGCGCTGCTGGTGATCGTCGCCGGCGTGATCGGCTACCTGGCCGCCCGTGCCTTCGCGGCGCCCTTCCAGCAGCTCACGCGTGCCGCCGCCGCCCTCGGTCGCGGGCGCTTCGACCTCGACCTCCCGGACTCGCGGGTGCCCGAGGTGCGCGACATCGCGGTGTCGCTGCGGGCGAGTGCGGTCCAGCTCGAGCGTGGGCTGCGCCGGGAGCAGGAGCTCCTGCAACAGGCGTCGCATGACGTGCGCACCCCGCTGACCGGCCTGCGCCTGGAGCTCGAGGAGCTCCAGCTCTTCGGCTCGCTCCCGGAGGATGCCCTCCACGGGGTGGAGCGAGGACTGCGCCAGCTGGACCGGGTCGAGGAGCAGACCGCCCGGGTCTTCGAGGCGGCACGGGCACGCGGGACCTTCGCCGACTCGCAGATCTCGTTGGACCGGTTGGCCCGCGATGCCGCCGCGAACTGGTCCACCGTGCTGGGTGCGCGAGGCCTGGTGATCAAGGCCTCCGTGGACGGTGACCTCGACCAGCAGCTCCTGCCCGGGCCGGTCGAGCAGGTCCTCGACCTCGTCCGGGACGACCTGATGCGCTACGGCCGGGAGACGGTGCGCCTGGAGCTCACCGGCTCCGGTGGCCAGCTGCACGTGCACGTGCGTGCGGGCAAGCCCGACGCCCGGGTGCGCTTCGCCCGCTCCCGGATGCATGCCGTGCGCACCACGGTGGCCTCACTCGGCGGCCGCTGCACCGGCGACCCGGTCGCTGGCGGTCTGCGGATCTGGTTGCCCTGCCGCTGAGGCTCAGCCTCGTCCGCCGGCCACCCGGAGCGCGTCGGGGGAGCGCATCAGTCGCACCATCGCCACGATGCCGAGCGCGGGGCCCAGGGCCAGGAACGCGAACGCCCAGCCCCACGAGTAGGCGTCGCGCAGCAGCGGCACCAGCCAGATCGTGAGCACGGTCAGGATGAAGCCGACCGCGAGCTGGAGCGTGACGGCCGTCCCGACGTACCGCTGGTCGGCCAGCTCGGTCACCATCGTGGAGAACTGCCCGGAGTCGGCGATCACCCAGAAGCCCCACACGCAGCCGATCCCCAGCACCACCAGTGCCGGCGCGTCCTGGAAGATCCCGATCAGGATCGCGCTCGAGCCGCTCAGCGCCATCGACAGGATCGTCGAGCGGGTGCGGCCCCAGCGGTCGCCGAGCACCCCGCCCACCCAGCACCCGATCGCTCCGAGCCCGATCACCAGTGCGGTGGCGAAGGCGGCCGTACGTGCGGGCTCGGCCGCGTTGTCGGCCGCGAGCCGGTCGGCGTAGAAGACCGCGAACCAGCCCCACATCGCGTAGAGCTCCCACATGTGGCCGAAGTACCCGACGGTCGCCAGGCGTACGCCGCGGTCGGCGAACGCGCGCCCCGCCTGGCTGGGGTGGAAGGTCGCGGACGGGAACGGGAACGGGCCGTCGCGGCCGGCGAGCTCGGCCAGAAGGCCGCCTGCGAGGGTCATCGCCGAGGTCGCCAGGATCACCGCGGGCCACTCGACGCCGCCGAAGCCGTTGACGAGGTGGGGCATCGCCGCGCCCAGCGTGAGGGCACCCACCATCACCCCGAGCGCGGTGCCGCGGCCGCGGCGGAACCAGGTGGCCATCGACTTCAGGCCCGGGGGGTAGACGGCCGCGAGGAAGACACCGGTGAGCCCGCGCAGCGCGATCGCCAGCCAGGGCCCGTCGGCGAGGACGAGTGCGCCGTTCGCAAGAGCCGCGCCGGTCGCGCCGTACAGCATCAACCGGCGGGCGGGCACGAGGTCGGCGAGGTTCAGGGCTGCGGAGCCGAGCGCGCCGACCACGAAGCCGAGCTGCACCGCGATCGTCAGCCACGCCCCCTGGTTGACGCTCAGCGACCACTCCACCCGCAGCTGGCCGAGCACGGCCGAGGCGGAGAACCACGTGGACATCGCCAGCACCATCGCCAGCGCCAACCGGGCCAGCGCCGACCAGCGCCCCGTTGGGTCCTGGTCGGTCTCGCCGGCGTCACTCATGGTCAGCGGCTTCGGTCGGTGCGGACTTTGCGGCTGCTGAAGGCGATCCGGGTGAGCATGGCCAGGGACACCACCACCGCGAGGATGAAGACGGCGAGGGCGATGTGGTTCTCCGCCGATGCCTGGTCACCGCCCGAGGGCTTGGCCAGCAGTGCCGAGGCCAGGATCATCGCGGCGAGGACCACGGCCGCCGCAAGCACGTTGGCGAGCTTGTGCAGGCCGCGGAGGAACTCGTCCTCGTCGAAGGCCTTGATCTTCAGCTCGAAGTTGCCCTGACCGACCGCGTCGAAGGCCCGGTTGACCCGCCCCGGCAGCTCCTCGACGAACTCCTTGGCCTCCAGCAGCGAGGCCATCATCGAGGCAGGGGTGGTGTTCATCGAGTTCTTCATCAACCTGGTGACGTGACGCTGCAGCGCCTCGCGCGGCTCGAACTGCGGGTCCAGCGTGGCCGCCACCTGGTCCAGGTTGAGCAGCGTCTTGCCCAGCATCACCAGCTCGGGGTCCATCCGCAGGCCGGCCTCACCCGCCTTCCGGGTCAGCTGCAGCACCAGGGCGCCGATGTCGAGGTCAGCCAGCGAGGCGTCGGCCGAGCGCCCCACGAGGTCGGCGACCGCACGAGCGAAGACCACCTCGTCGAAGTCGGGCAGCTTCTCGCCCAGGGTGATCGCGATCCGGGTCACCTCCTCCGGCCGGGCGTCCGCCAGGGCCAGGAACAGCTTCACGAGCTTGTCGCGGGCGGCGGGGGCGAGCCGCGCGATCATCCCGATGTCGAGGAGCACCAGCCGCCCCTCGGGCGTGACCAGCACGTTGCCGGGGTGCGGGTCGGCGTGGAAGATGCCGTGCACCAGGACCTGGTCGAGGTAGGAGCCGAAGAGCGCGTCGGCCAGCGGTGCCCCGTCCAGCTCGAGCGTCGCCAGGGGACCGAGCTCGGTGACCTTCCGGCCCGGCACGAACTCCATGGTCAGGACCTTGCTGGTGGTCAGGTCGGCGTACGGCTCCGGCACCAGGATCAGCGGCTGCTCGGAGACCATGTCTCGCATCCGGGACAGGTTGTCGGCCTCGCGCCGGTAGTCCAGCTCGTCGACCAGCGCCTTGCGGAACTCCTCCAGCAGCTGGGAGAGCCCGAAGCGCCGACCGATCTCGGTGTGGTTGTCCACGAACTCCGCCAGGTCGGCGAGCACCTCCATGTCGCCGCGCACCTGCTCGCGGATCCCGGGTCGCTGCACCTTCACCACGACCTCACGACCGTCGCGCAGCGTCGCCCGGTGCACCTGGCCCAGCGACGCGGCGGCGAGGGGAGTGGACTCGAAGGTGGGGAAGACGTTGGAGAGCCGCACCTGGAGCTCGTTGCCGACGATCTCCTCGACCTCCGCGAAGGAGAACGGGGCGACGTCGTCCTGGAGCCGCGAGAGCGCCTCGATGTACGGCGGGCTCAGCAGGTCCACCCTCGAGGACAGCAGCTGGCCCAGCTTGATGAAGGTCGGGCCCATCGCCTCGAGGTCGTCGGCCAGCCGCACCGCCGCCTCGGGGTCGCCCTCGACGCTGTCCTCGTCGAGCACCGCGTCCATGCCCGAGGAGCGCACGAGGTCCCCCCGGCCGTGACGGAGCAGCAGCATGGCGATCTGGCGGTAGCGCTTGACGTGCGCGGGGTCGATTCGCAGGCTCATGGTGCCCAGAGACTAACGGTGCGGGTCGCCGCAATCCGGGCATGCGGTCGCCATCGTGGCTCACGGGTTGCTGTACGTGCCCCCGTAGATGTCGGAGTTGCCGAAGGTCGGCGGGCACTCGTTGTTGGGCCCGGGCCGCAGCGACGTCGAGTGCGAGGCAGGAAGCTCGGAGGCCTGCTCGCGGTCCTCGGCCTCGTCGGCCACGATCGGGGAGGCGCCGCCGCTGGTCACGTCCTCGAGGTAGGCCTGGCGGTAGGCGTCTATGGCCGGGCAGTCCGCGGCGTTGCGGACGTCGTTCCACACCGCCGATCCGTAGGTCCGGGTGGCGACCGCGTAGTTGTAGTCACCGAGGAACTCGGCAGTCAGGCCGTTGGCGCTCGAGCCACGCCCGTCACCGACACCGCCGCGGTGCTCCGTGCTCCAGGTGCCGATCCCACCTCCGGTGACGTCCGCGTGCCGGACCACGCCCTGCATCGTCCGGGCGGCGGAGGTGGTCGACTGCCAGGGGGTGAGCCACGCGTTGTAGACCAGCCAGGCCTCGGCTCCGTCCGGCGAGATCGCCACGGCGGGGAGGTTCGCCCGGTCCGCACCCTCGCTGGCCACGACCGGGGCGGAGTAGCTGCCGCCGCCGTTGGTGGAGCTGACGACGTACGCCTTCTCGTTGTTCTGTCCCGCCCGGTCGTCGGACCAGCCGATGATGATCCGGTTGGTGGCATCGGAGCCGGTCGGGGCGCCGTTGGCGATGTCGATGCTCGGGAACACCGAGGTCCGCGCGCCGGCGACGCCGTCGACGGTGTAGCGGCCCTGGGAGGGGTCGAGCTGCCCGACCTCCCCGACCGGGGTGACCACGATCCGGGGGCGCTCGAAGTTCGCGCCGCCGTCGAAGGATCGGGTCTGGTAGAACACCCCGCGGTCGGTCTGCTGGTCGTAGCCCGACCACACCACGTAGACCACGCCGGTGCTGTCGGTGCGGATCGCACAGCCCTGTCGTCCGCCGGTCTGACCGTTGTTGGTGGCCGGGCTCAGCTGCCGGGCCCGCCAGGTGTCGCCACCGTCGGTCGAGCGGGCCAGCAGCACCGGCTCGGACCCGCCCTGGCCCCGGAAGCCCACGTTGCAGACGTAGACGTTGCCGAAGTGTGGGCTGCTGGACGCGTTGTCGGCCCAGATCTGCTCCTTGTCGCTGAACAGTGCGCCGTTCTGCTTGGTCACGATGACCGGCGCCTTCCAGGCCGAGTTCCGGCCGGCCATCGCGCCGGCGATGTCGTCGGTGCGTGAGACCGCGATCGCCGCGTCACCCTTGAACGCGTTGCTGCCCGGCACCTTGGTGGCGATGTTGGCGTAGTAGAGGCGGTGACCGTTGTTCCAGGAGAACTTGCCGTTGGCGCCACGGACCGGGCCGAAGGCCAGCTCGGGGTCACCGTTGGAGACCAGCCCGTTCTCGTAGTAGCGCGGCAGCGTCCCGATCGGGCCGTTCTTCGCCGGCACGCAGCCGGTGTCGGTGGCTGGCGGCTGGCCCGGCTGCGGGTCGGGCTGACCCAGACAGCTGGGAGCGGTCCGGGCGGAGAGACCGGTGTACGTCGGCTGGGTCCAGGTCCGACCCGAGTCGGTGGAGAACTGCACACCGGACAGACCGACACCCGGTGTGAACGGGCAGGTGCGGTCGTCCCCGGCGTTGCACGCTTCCAGGTCGATGTTGTCGTTGGCGCCCGCCACCAACACGTTGGTCGAGACCGGGTCGACCGCCAGTCCCGGCTCGTTCTGCTTGTTCTGCGAGAACACGTTGTCGTTGCTGCCCACCGTCACCTCGGTGGACCCGCCTGGTGTCAGCGACGCGGCGGTGGCTCCCGCCGACAAGGTGGTGACGACGGCGACCGCGACGGCGGCGACCAGGATTCGTGGACTTCGCATGACTTCTCCCCGCGACGAGCGGCAACTGCACGATGCGCCCCGGCGGATCCCGAGCCGCTCTCGCATAGTGCGCCCGATGTCCTGCCCCGGCAAGGGGATGCGTCCGGTCAGGACGGGTTTGCCCACAGGAATCCCTCAGCAAGGGCGGGCCCGACCGCGCCTCAGCCGTAGGGGACCGTGCTGAGGTAGCGCAGGCCGGAGTCCACCGCGATCGACACCACCGTCGAGTCCGCGTCCAGGCCTTCCGCAACGCGTAGGGCTGCCACCACGTTCGCCCCGGTCGAGGTGCCGGCGAAGAGCCCCTCCTCCCGGGCCAGTCGACGGGCCATCTCCTGGGCCTCCAGGCTCGGGACCTGGTCGATCGCGTCCACCTGGCTGGGATCCCACAGAGGTGGCAGGAAGCCGATCCCGATGCCCTCGATCCGGTGCGCTCCCGTTGGTTGCCCGGAGAGGACCGCCGACTCGGCCGGCTCGACCGCGACCACGTGGATCCCCGGGTGGTGACGGCGCAGGACCTCGGCCGCCCCGTGGATCGAGTGCGCCGTGCCGACCGTGTGCACGAATGCGTCCACGCGTCCGTGCGACTGCTCCCAGATCTCCTCCCCGAGGGGGGCGTAGCCGCGCATCGCGTCGTGGTTGTTCAGCTGGTCGGCCCACCAGTGACCGGGCTGCTCGCTGATCTCACCGGCCCGCGCGATCATCCGCTTGATCAGGTCGGCGGTGATCTTGCCGGCGTCGCTGGGCTCGTCGGTGATCTCGGCGCCCAGCGCCCGCATCGTCTTGCGCTTCTCCTCGCTGAAGGCGTCGGAGAACACCACGTGCAGCCGGTAGCCCAGCGCCGCGCACACGAACGCCAGCGAGATGCCGGTCGTCCCGGCGGTGTACTCCACCACCGTCCCGCCCGGTGACAACCGACCGCTGGTGGCCGCGCCCTTGAGCACCTCGACGGCCATCCGGTCCTTCATCGAGCCCGTGGGGTTGGCCGCCTCGAGCTTGAGCAGCAGCCGACAGCCAGAGGACGGCACCACCCGGGTCAGCTCGATCATCGGCGTGCCGCCGACCCCGGCCAGCACGCCACCCGTCCAGGAGACCTCAGACATCTGCACCCCCGCTTCTCAGCATGCGCGCGGACGTGACGTCGGTCAACGGGCCCTGAGGGCTCCGTGGAGCGGTTGTCCACAGGCTGCCGGCCGCCCGGTTTTCAGATCGGCGCTCAACGGGTAGGAACGCCCCATGTCGGTGGACGTCTCGGAGACCCCGTCGCCTGACTTGATCGGTGCACTCGATGAGCAGGTGCGCGCCGTCGTGCGCCGTGAGGGCGTCGACCCGCAGCACGACACCGCACGCGTTCGACGCATCGCCGAGCAGGTGGTCCGCGACCACGACGAGCGCAGCCTGACCGGCGTGGTCGCGCCGGTGCCGGGCTCGGCGTCGGTGGTCACCGAGCTGGTCGCCCGGGTCGCGGGGTTCGGCCCGCTGCAGCGCTTCCTCGACGACCCCGAGGTCGAGGAGGTGTGGATCAACGACCCGAGCCGGGTGTTCATCGCCCGCAACGGCCGCCACGAGCTGACCACCGTGATCCTGAGCCGAGCCGAGGTCCAGGAGCTGGTCGAGCGCATGCTGAAGTCCAGCGGGCGCCGGATCGACCTCTCCCAGCCGTTCGTCGACGCGATGCTCCCGCAGGGTCACCGGCTGCATGTCGTCCTCGAGGGGATCAGTCGCGACTTCGCCGCCGTCAACATCCGCAAGTTCGTGCTCAAGGCGGCCCGGCTCCACGACCTGGTCCGCCTCGGCTCGCTGCCGGCGGCCGCGGCGAAGTTCCTGGAGGCCGCAGTCCTCTCCGGCCAGAACATCGTCGTCGCCGGAGGGACGCAGGCCGGGAAGACCACGATGTTGAACTGCTTGGCGGCCGCGGTGCCCGGCGGTGACCGGATCATCAGTGCCGAGGAGGTCTTCGAGCTGCGCTTCTCCCACCCCGACTGGGTGGCGATGCAGACCAGGCAGGCCGGGTTGGAGGGCACCGGTGAGGTGACGCTGCGGGAGCTGGTCCGCGAGACGCTGCGGATGCGGCCCACGCGAATCATCGTCGGGGAGGTCCGCTCGGCCGAGTGCCTCGACCTGCTACTCGCCCTGAACTCCGGGCTTCCGGGGATGGCCACGCTGCACGCGAACAGCGCCCGGGAGGCGTTGGTCAAGCTCTGCACCCTGCCTCTGCTGGCGGGGGAGAACATCTCGTCGCGGTTCGTGGTCCCGACCGTGGCCAGCTCGGTTGACCTGGTGGTCCACCTGGGCGTCGACAACGGGGGCGTACGCCGGGTCAACGAGATCGTGGCCGTGCCGGGACGGGTCGAGAACGACATCGTCGAGACCGAGGCGATCTTCGTGCGCCGCGAAGGTGACCTCGTCCGGGCCGGCGGCATGCCGACGCGGGTGGAGGCCTTCGAGCGTGCTGGGATCGACGTTCACCGGCTGTTGCGTGAGGCCGGCTGATGGGGGCGCTTCTCGGGTTGGTGGCCGGTCTCGGTCTGCTGATGGTCTGGTCCTCGTTCTGGACACCGACCGCACCACGCCGGCCCCGGCCACCGCGGCTGCGCCCGATGCTGCAGCGCGCCGGGCTCGGTGACGTCCGGCCGGCCGGTTTCGTGACGCTGTGTGTGGTCAGTGGGATGGTCGCGACGCTGCTCGTGCTGGTGGCCTCGCGGACGCCGCCGGTGGCGCTGGTCTTCGGACTGGTGGGTGGCTACCTGCCGGTGGCCGCGGTCAAGGGCCGCGCACGTCGACGCCAACGTGAGTTCGCCGAGGTCTGGCCCGAGGCCGTGGACAACCTCGCTTCGGCCGTGCGTGCGGGGATGGCGCTGCCCGAGGCGCTCGCCGCGCTGGCGCAGCGCGGGCCCCAACCGCTGCGCGGCGCCTTCGCCGCCTTCGCGCTCGACTACCAGGTCAGCGGTCGGTTCTCCGAATCGCTCGACCGGCTCAAGGACGGTCTCGCCGACCCGGTCGGCGACCGTGTCGTGGAGAGCCTGCGCGTGGCGCGCGAGGTCGGCGGCGGCGACCTCGGCCGGTTGCTGCGTGGACTCTCGGGCTACCTGCGCGAGGACGCCCGCACCCGGTCAGAGCTGCAGTCGCGCCAGGCCTGGACCGTGAACGGCGCCCGCCTGGCCGTGGCCGCACCCTGGCTGGTGCTGCTCCTGCTCTGCTTCCAGCCCGAGGTGATCCGGCGCTACTCGACACCGGCCGGCGTGGTGGTGCTCGCCGGTGGCGGGGCGATGTGCGTGCTCGCCTACCGGATGATGGTCCGGATCGGCCGTTTGCCCACCGAGCGACGGATCCTGTCGTGAGCATCACGGTCGGCGGGCTGCTCGGTGCGATGTTCGGCCTCGGCCTGCTGCTGGTTGCGGCGGGCGTGGTCGCGGCCCGACGTACGCCGATCGAGCTGCGGGTGCTGCCCTACCTGCGCGACCTGCCGCGCCCGGAGAATCTCCCTGCGGGTCCGGCGAGCACCGGCGCGTTCGCCGGCGTCTTTGGTCCGTGGCTCCGAGTCGCTGGGCGCGGCGTCGAGCGGGTGCTCGGCGGGGCGCACTCGGTGCGGCGGCGGCTGGTGCGTGCCGGCCTCGAGCCCGACGTCGGGCAGTTCCGCGTGGAGCAGGTCGTCTGGGGACTGACCGCCTTCGTGGTCGTCGCGGTGCCCTCCGCGATGATCAGCGCCGCCTCACCCCAGAGGGCAGTCCCGCTGCTGATCTTCTGCCTGGTCGCCTTCGCCATGGGCGTGCTGCTCCGCGAGAACCGGCTCACCGCGCAGGTGACCCGCCGCGAGCAGCTGATCCTCGAGGAGTTCCCCACCGTCGCCGAGCTGCTGGCCCTCGCCGTGGCGGCAGGGGAGAGCCCGGTCGCTGCGCTCGACCGGGTCGTACGCCGTACCCACGGCGAGCTCTCCGTTGAGCTCGGGCACGTGCTCGCCCAGGTCCGGACAGGGACTCCGATCGCCCGTGCCTTCGACGACCTGGCCGCCCGCTCCGGTCTGGCGGTGGTCTCACGCTTCGCCGAGGGCATCGCGATCGCGATCGAGCGCGGCACCCCGCTGGCCGACGTCCTGCACGCCCAGGCCGGTGACGTCCGCGAGGCCGGACGGCGCGCGCTGATCGAGACCGGGGCCCGTCGCGAGGTGCTGATGATGGTCCCGGTCGTGTTCCTGGTGCTGCCCACGGTGGTGGTCTTCGCTTTCTGGCCGGGCCTGGTCGGCCTGCGCCTGGTGGTCTCCTAGAGGAGGAAGATGATGAGAAACCTGATGCGGCGTCGTCGCCGCGACGAACGAGGTGACGTGCCCGGGTGGGTGCTGATCACGGTGATGACCGCGGGACTCGTGGCCGGCCTGTGGGCCGTGGCCGGGTCCCAGCTCGGCGCGATGCTGCGTGAAGCGCTCGCCTCGGTCTCCGGCTGAGCGACGCCGGCGACGGCAGCGTGACGAGACGGGATCGGCCGTCGTCGACTTCGTCCTGGTCAGCCTGGTGCTCGTGCCGCTCGTGCTCGGCCTGCTGCAGGTCGGGCTCGTGATGCACGTGCGCAACACGCTTGCGGCTGCCGCCACCGAGGGCGCACGTTACGGCGCGACCGTGGACCGCGGCCCGGCAGACGCGGCTGCCCGCACCCGCGAGCAGGTGCGCGGAGCGGTCGCCGACCGGTTCGCCGAGGACGTCTCCGCCTCGACGGCCACGGTCGGCGGCGTGCCGACGGTGACCGTCACGGTGCGGGCCGTCGTACCCCCGCTCGGGCTGTGGGGTCCCGGCGTCCGCCTCTCGGTCACCGGCCACGGCGTGCAGGAGGCCGCGCCATGAGCAGGCGCGACGAGTCCGGCAGCGCCGTGATCGAGTTCGTCTGGCTGGCCGTGCTCCTGCTGGTGCCGCTGGGTTATGTGGTGCTCGGTGCCTTCGAGACCCAGCGCACGGCCTACGCCGCCTCCGCCGCGGCGCGCTCGGCAGGAAGGGCGTTCGTCACCGCCCCCGATCAGCAGAGCGCCTACGTCCGTGCCCGAGCCGCGGCGAGGCTGGCGTTCGCCGACCAGCGTCTCGACCGGGCGCCCGAGCTGCGGATCTCGTGCCGCCCCGACCCGCGGCAGTGCCTCACCCCCGGTTCCGTCGTGGTCGCGCGGGTGCACTCCTCGGTGGCGCTGCCGCTGATGCCGGCAGCCCTGGGGTCCAACACCCCGAGCATCGGGGTCGACTCGGTGCACGAGGCGCCATACGGCACCTTCCGCGAGGCCCGTCCGTGAGGCGCGACGAGACCGGGTCGGTGACGCCGCTGATCATCGGCTTCGCGGTGGTGGTCGCGCTGCTCGTCGGTGCGGTGGTCGACGCAAGCGCTGCCTACCTGCGGCGCCAGTCGCTGAACTCCTTGGCCGACGCGGCGGCGCTGGCCGCCACCGACGGGGTGCAGGGGGAGCAGGTCTACACAAAGGGGCTGGGCGATCGGGCGGCGATCGACCCGGCAGCTGCCCGCCGCTACGTCGCCGACTACTTCGCCGCCAGCGGCACTGCAGGGCGCTACCGCGGCCTGGACTACGCCGTGACCACCACGCAGAACGCCGTCGTGGTCCGGGTCTCCACCCCGCTCGACCTGCCCTTCCGAGTTCCCGGTGTGGGCACCGACGTGCCAGTCACCGGTACGGCGGCGTCGGTGGTCGTGGTCAGCGACTGAGGCACTGACCGTGTCGCCGCCTGTCAGGCGCGCTGGCGTGGCGTCAGCAGAACGCCGACCCCCGCGGAAAATGAGGCGATCAGTGCGGCGCCGACGGGCACGTTGATCAGGGAGACCCACCGCCACGACAGGCAGGTGGCGAGGGCGCCTCCCACGAACGCCCGGCCGGGGCGTAGTTGGCCCCGCTCGGCCTGGACCTCGGACAGGAGGTGCTGCTGTTCAAGCTCCCCACGACGGGTCCGATGGTCCAGGCTCGGCTCAGCGGCACACTCGGGTGCGAGCCACCCGGGGTCACGGCGATGACCCGCAAGCTCGAAGCCTCCGGCCTCCGGCCTCCGCCGCTCACCCGCCCCGTCCGACAAACGCGCCAGGATCGTTGAGCTCCCCGCCGTCCTCAAGACCATGACCGGCAACCTGGACACCAGGCGCAGGCGTCACTCGCGGGGCCGTCGCAACGGTCACCAGGTCGTCGTCAGCGACTGAGGCCGGGCGGGTGCCTAGGACACCGCCACGCAGACGGCGTAGACCGTCATCGTGTTGGGTGTGATCAACGCAGGGTTGAAGACCCGTGCCTGCCAGGTGGTGGGTGAGGCGGGAAATGAGCCCACCACCCGAAGATCGCTCCCGGCGACGTTCACACCGCCGCCGGTGACCACTTTCCCTGCGGGGCAGCCGACGCTCGCGGCCAGAGTCGCCTGGGGCGCGACCGTGGCGGTGCTCGACACGATCTGTTGGTCGGAGGCGCCCGCTGGTCCGCGTGGACCCACCGGCCCGGGCGCGCCCGCGGGGCCGGGGTCACCCCTCGGGCCGGGCTCACCCTGGGGTCCGGGGTCGCCCTTGGCCCCAGGGTCACCGACCGGACCCTGCGGCCCGGGGTTCCCTTGCAGGCCCTGCTTGTTCCACTGCAGGGCGGTCTCCTGGGACTTGCAGTCGCCGGTGCTGCTGACGATGCGGAAGTTCCCGTTGGTCTTGTGGAAACACCCTGTGATGACCGGGTCGGTCGTCGCCGCGTAGACCGCGGTGACACCCACCCCCAGGGCGACGACCGCGCCGGCTGCGGCGAAGGTTGTGCGGGCAGCAACTTGCTTCATGATCCCTCCAAAGGACTCGGCGGGTCGTGGGCTCGACGGGTCCACCGTCCCCGCAACTGCTGGCAACCACGCTGCGCCTGGGACCAGCGCCTGTCCATCGTCGACATCTGCTCCGGCTAGACCGCCAGATCGGGGGGTACGGCGGACTGGGCCGGTCGTGGTCAGCGACTGACGCGGTGCACGCTCACGCCGGGACCATCCGCAGCCAGACGCACGGAGCCGTCCGCAACCTCGGCAGCCGAACCGGCCAGGCACTCCAGCGACAGCCCGGCCGAGGAGAGCGCCGCGGCAGGGAGCTCCACCGACCCGGCGGCCCGGGAGGCGTGCACCAGCAGCGTCTCGTCGGGGTGCTCGCGCAGGTAGGTCAGCGAGTCGGCGCGCGCGTCCAGCCAGCGCATGCCGCCGCGGCGCAGGGCCACGTGCTCGCGGCGCAGGCCGATCCACTGCCGGTAGGCGTCCGTCGTCGGGAAGTCCCAGCTCTCCGGCTCGGTCCACGGCATCGGGGTGCGGGCGTGCTCCCCGTCCACCGCGGTCAGGCCGAGCTCGTCACCCATGAACACCACCGGTACGCCGGGCATGGTCATCTGCAGGCCCAGGCCGACCAGGTGCAGGTCGCGGCCGAGGCCGGTGGCGTCGACGTTCCCCTCGACGCCGCCGCCGGCGACCGTGCGGAAGCGCGGGGTGTCGTGGGAGTCCAGGTGCATCGTGGAGCTGGTCCACGAGCTCCACGGCATCGCGCCGTGCACCTCGCGCATCGTGGCGGCCGCGGCGTCACCGGGCAGCACCGGGATGTCGACGGGCAGGCCCAGGTAGTCCAACCCGTGGGCGACCCCGGGGCCACCGGGGGCACCACCGTTGAGCCAGCACCAGACCGGCCGGGTGAAGCCGGCGTAGTCCATCGTGCCGTGCCAGCCGTCGCCGGCGAGGTCGAGCGAGGCGTCGTGGCCGTGCTCGGCCAGCAGCCACCCGTCGGGCCGGGTCGCGGCGATCGTGCGCCGGATCTCACGCGCGACGTCGCGGGTGAGGTCGTCGGCACCCATCCGGCCGGTCATGTTGGCCACGTCGATGCGCCACCCGTCGAGCCCGCGCTCCAACCAGCGGGCCACCACCGAGCCCGGCCCGGCGTAGAGCCGCTCCGCGAGCTCGCGCGACGCGTGGTCGAGCTTGGGCAGGCTGGGCACGCCGAACCAGCTCTCGTAGCGCTCGCCGTCGAAGCGGTAGAAGCTCCGCTCCACGCTGCCGGGGTCGCTCACGGCCGTGCGGAACCAGGGGTGCAGGTCGCCTGTGTGGTTGGTGGTCAGGTCGCCCATCACCCGCAGCCCGGTGCCGTGGGCGGCGTCGAGCAGCCTCTCCAGCGCGGCGTCGCCACCGAGCACGGGATCGACCTCGTCGAAGCTGGCCGCGTCGTAGCGGTGGTTGGACCGGGCCGCGAAGAACGGGGTCAGGTAGAGCAGGGTCGCACCCAGGTCGGTGAGGTGGTCGAGGTGCTCGACGACGCCGTCCAGCGTGCCGCCGTACAGCTGAAAGGCGACGTCGGGGCCCTGGTGGACGACCGGGGCGTCCCAGTCGGCCGGTTGCGCCCAGTCCGGCAGCGGTGCGCCGGTCTCCGTGCGCGCGAACCGGTCGGGGAAGACCTGGTAGCCGACCTGGTCGCCCACCCAGTCGGGGAGCAGGTGGTCGACGCTGAGCTTGAAGTCACCGGCGTCGGTGACGTCGCGGGCGTGTACGCCGGTCGCGGTCAGCCAGCGGAAGTCGTCGGGACCGCGCGAGACCAGGAACCGGTAGGAGGTCAGCGGGTTGGTGAGGTCGAGCTCGACGCTCCACCACTCGCCGTCGTCTCCCTCGGGGGCGGCCGCCCGGATCGACGGCTCACCGTCACGCACCCAGCGCAGTACCACCCGGCTCGCGCCGGGGGAGCCGTCCTCGCCGAGCGGCACGTGCACCCGGAGTCGCACCGTGCCACCCAGCCCGGGCCGGACCAGCTCGGTGTAGAGGGGGGACCCGTCGTGGTGGGGGTTGCGCGGGTCGATCGGCGCGGTCATCCCTTCACCCCACCAGCGGTGATGCCACCGACGATGAACCGCTGGAGGTAGAGGAACAGCACCATCACCGGGATCGCGGTGAGCAGGGCGCCCGCGGCGAAGACGCCGAGGTTGTTGGACCGGTCACCGTCGATCAGACCGTAGAGGCCGGTGGCGAGGGTCTTGTTGTTGGTGTCGGTGAGGAAGATCGAGGCCAGCAGGAACTCACCGATCGTGCCGACGAAGACCAGCAGACCGCTCACCGCCAGGATCGGGGTGACCAGCGGCAGGATGATCTTGAAGAAGATCTGGGCGTGGCTGGCGCCGTCGATCATCGCGGCCTCGTCGAGCGAGCGCGGCAGGGCGTCGAAGAAGCCCTTGATCAGCCAGACCTGCCCGAGCGCGCCACCGGTGAGCACCAGGATGTAGCCGGGCAGGGTGTTCAGGCCGAGCTGGGGGATCACCTTCCCGATCTCGGTGACCATGGTGAACAGCGCGACGGCGGCGAGGAACTGCGGGAACAGCTGGATCAGCAGCAGCGACAGCAGGCCGCCGCGGCGTCCCGTGAACCGGAACCGCGAGAAGGCGTACGCCGCCATGGCGCTGAACAGCAGCTGCACGAAGACCACCGTGGCGCACACCAGGATCGTGTTCAGCGCCCAGCGGGTGAAGGGCAGCGAGGGCGTGTTGAACAGCGCCTGGAAGTTCACCAGGCTGAACGAGCTCGGGATCATCGAGGTGGAGACCACGTTGCCGAGCGGGTTCAGCGACGCCGAGACGATGTAGGAGATCGGGAACAGCGCGTAGAGGCAGGCGAGCACGCCGACCACGTGACGCCAGCCGACCTCGGTGAACCAGCGGCCGAAGCCCATCTTCGACCGCGGGGGAGTGGGGACCTTCGTGCGCTTGGCCATGTCAGTTCACGTCCTCGAGTGCCCGGGTGTAGCGGAACTGGATCGCGGCGATCAGGCCGGTGATGATGAACAGCAGCACCGAGATCGCCGAGGCGAAACCGATCTGCGCACCGCCGGCGCCGAAGGCCAGACGGATCGTGTAGCTGATCAGGATGTCGGTGCCACCGGCCGTCGGGTTGTCCGGGCTGAACGGCCCGCCCTCGGTCAGCAGCTGGATCGCGTTGAAGTTGTTGAAGTTGAAGGCGAAGGTCGCGACCAGCAGCGGTGCCACCGTCACCAGCAGCAGCGGGAAGGTGATCCGGCGGAAGCCGGCCCACCCGCTCGCACCGTCGATGGTGGCCGCTTCCTTGAGCTCACCGGGGATGGCCTGGAGAGCGCCCGTGCACACCAGGAACATGTAGGGGAAGCCCATCCACATGTTCGTGAGCAGCACCGCGATCTTCGCGGTCGTCTCGCCGCGGAACCAGCTGACGTGCAACCCGGTCAGGTCGTTGATCAGGCCGAAGTCGGTGTTGAAGAAGCTCGACCACAGCAGCAGCGAGATGAACCCCGGGATCGCGTAGGGGAGGATCAGCAGAGCCCGGTAGATCTTCTGTCCCCGCACACGCGGGTCGTTGAGCGTGGTCGCGAAGAACAGCCCGAGCAGGAACGTGGACACCACCGAGCCGGTCGCGAAGACCACGGTCCAGACGAAGATCTTGAAGAAGTCGGCGCTGATCCGGCTGTCGGTGAAGACCTTCTTGTAGTTGTCCAGTCCGACGTTGGCGGTCCACGAGCGGTCCGAGACGCGCTTGCCGGCCTGGTCGACGAAGTACTCGCGGTCGCCGCGCTTCTTCACCGAGTAGACGGTGCCGTTCCTGGTGTCGGTGATGGTGTCGGCCGACTCGTCGTACCTCAGGGTCGTGGTGCCCTCGAAGGCGGTGGTGATCCCGAGCTGGCGGATCGCGCCGTTGTCGGTGGGGACGACGAAGTCCTTGAGCGCCTCCTGCGCGCCGTTGATCTGCTTGGCGTCGAGGATCGTGTAGCCGTCCGCAGCCGTGACCCGGTCGTTCTCGATGGTCGCGGCGCCGCTGTCCAGCTCCTGGAGGCCGTCCTCGGGGGTTCCGGCGTACGCCGTCCTGTCGTCCTGGTTGACCAGGAAGAACGTGAACGGGCCGGTGGTGGGGGACCCCTTGGTGCCGACGCTGAGGTTGTAGCGAGGTGCGTCCGGGGTCTGCACCACCGAGGACGCGACGATCTGGGCGACCGTGACGTCCTTGCTCGAACGCGTGCCGTCGCCGTAGTTGGTCAGGGAGGTCTTCGCCGTCAGGATGATCGGGTAGACCACGAACAGCGTGAGGAGCAGGACCCCGGGGACGAGGTACTTCGCGGGCAGGGCCCGGCCGGTGGAGTAGGTCGCGGTGAGGATCAGGGCGATCACCCAGATCGCGGCGAGGAAGAACCAGCGGTCACCTCCGACGAGCACCGGTGTCAGCGCGATCGCGGTGCCGATCACGGTGCCGAGGAACAGCACCTTGATCAGCAGGGGGACGATCCCGTGCCTGCCCGGCTGGGTGAACGGCATGCGCCTGGGTCGATCTGCACTGGTCACGACAGTCTCCGGAGCTCGTGGGTGGTGGACCGGTGGGCGGGCACGAGGCCCGCCCACCGGCCGGTCGGAGGGGCACTCAGCCCGCGGCGACTGCCTTGCTGATGGTCTTGCCGGCCGACTGGATCGTCTTGGTCGGGTCGGCACCGCCGACGATCGCGGCGTAGGCCTTGCCCAGCGGCTCCCAGACCGAGGCCATCGCCGGCAGTGCCGGCATCGGGGAGGCTGCGTTGGCGGCGTCGGCGAAGACCTTGATGTCCTCGTCGTTCAGGCCCTTCTGCACGGCGAGCATCGCCGGGGGCAGCTGGGTGGTCTCGAAGAGCGTGGTCATGGCCTCTTCGTTGTTGACGCCGTTGCTCACGAACTCCTGGGCGAACGCCTTGTTCTTGGCGTTGCCGGCCACCATGAACGCCTGCGCGCCCATGAACGGCGAAGCCTTGTCCTCACCGGAGAACCCGGGAAGCGGCTGCACGGCGTACTTCATCTTGCTCTTCTTGACGTCGCTCAGGGCCCACGGGCCCGAGACCAGGAAGGCGGCCTTGCCCTCGGTGAAGAGCGCGATCGAGTTGTCGCCGCTGATCGAGGTGCGCAGCACCTTGGCCTTGGCCAGCTCAGAGATCTTCTTGGCCGCGGCGATGGAGCCGGCCTTGCCGATCCCGACGTCGGTGGGCTTGTAGGCGCCGGAGGCGTCCTGCCCGAAGATGTAGCCGCCCATCGAGGTCAGGACCGGCTCCATGTGGTAGGCGTCGCCGTTCTCGCCGACGGGGAGGTTGAGCGCGGACTCGACCTTCTTGGCCTTCACCGCGGCCTGTCCGGCGTCGATCGCGTCGCTGAGCGTCTTGGGCTCCTGAGGCACCACTGCGGTGTTGCGGTAGAGCGCCAGGGCCTCGATGCCGTAGGGCACGCCGTAGAGCTTGCCGTTGTACGTCGTGGCGTCGACCGCCTTGGGGGAGTAGCCGGTCAGCTGGTCGGCGGTGAGCTGCAGCGGGTCGATGGAGCCGTTCTGGACCAGGTTGCCGATCCAGTCGTGCGCGCCGACGACCACGTCCGGCCCGTTGCCGGCGGAGTTGGCGGTGACGAAGTTGGTCTGGAGGTCGGAGGAGACCGCCTGCACCTCGACGCTGATCCCGTTGTCGGCAGCGAACTTGTCGGCCACCGCCTTGACCCCGTCGATCTTGAGGGCGTCGGTCCAGATCACCAGGTCGGCGTCGCCGCGGGTGGGGGCCTCGTCGGAGGCGGAGGCGGAGGGCTTGCTGCTCGGGGAGTCCGAGCCCTTCGAGGACGGGGCGTCACCGCTGCTGCCGCAGGCGGCGGTCAGCGCGACGACGATCAGTGCCGGCGCGAGTTTCCTGGCGAACTTCATCATGGTGCGGGGCTCCTAGGGGGTTACTGGTGTGAGGCAGGCCACAACCTAGCAACCGTTTTGCAGAATTGGAATCCGGCTGCAAGAACTTGCAAAGTGTGGCCCAGGTCACCGTAGGGTGGCGCCATGCCAGACGTCCGCCTCGCCGACATCGCCGCCCGCGCGGGAGTCAGCGTGAGCACGGTCAGCCGGGTGCTGAACGAGAAGCCCGGCGTCAACCAGCACACCCGCCGACAGGTGCTCACCGCTCTGGACGTGCTCGGCTACGACCGCCCCTACCGGTTGCGCCCGCGCCCCGCCGGACTGGTCGGGCTGATCGTGCCGGAGGTGGAGAACCCGTTCTTCCCCAGGTTCGCCCAGGCGGTCGAGATCGCCCTGGCCGGCTTCGGCTACACCCCGGTGCTGTGCACCCAGAGCCTGGGCGGGGTGCACGAGGACGACTACGTGCAGGTGCTGCTCGACCACGGGGTCTCCGGGATCATCTTCGTCTCCGGGGCGCACGCCATCGCCGACACCGCACCCGAGCGCTACACCCGGTTGGTCGAGATGGGACTGCCGATCGCCCTGGTCAACGGCTTCCTGCCCGACGTCGCCGCGCCCTTCCTGTCCACCGACGACGCCGCCGCCGTGACGCTGGCGATGACGCACCTGCACAACATGGGGCATCAGCGGATCGGTCTGGCGATCGGCCAGGAGCGCTACACCCCAGTGATCCGCCGGGTGGCGGCGTTCCGTGCGGCGGCACGTGAGAGGGACCCTGAGCTCACCGAGGCGGACCTTGCGAGCCGGATCCAGTGCACGACGTACAACGTGGAGGGCGGGATGCTCGCCGCTCAGCGGCTCCTCGAGCAGCGCGTGACCGCGATCGTGTGCGGATCGGACGTGATGGCGCTGGGAGTGGTCCGGGCGGCTCGCGCAGCAGGACTCCGGGTGCCCGCCGACCTCTCGGTCGTGGGCAGCGACGACAGCATGCTGATCGAGTTCACCGACCCGCCCCTGACCACCATCCGGCAGCCGGTCGCGGCCCTGGCCGAGGCCGTCTGCCGGCACCTCATCGACCAGATCAGCGGGCTCCCTCCCGTGGTCGGCGACCTGCTGTTCCCTCCCGAGCTCGTCGTGCGCGGCTCCACCGCCGCCGCGCCGTCCACGTGACCACTTTCGACCCCAGGAGCACGATGACCCACCCTCGTCCGACCACCCACCCCGAGTGGTCCCGCGATGCCGCCCTCTACCAGCTCAACCAGCGTCAGCTGACGGCCGAGGGCACGTTCCGTGCCGCGGAGGCACACCTGCCCCGGATCAAGGACCTCGGCACCGACATCGTCTGGCTGATGCCGGTGCACCCGATCGGGAAGGTCAACCGCAAGGGCACGCTGGGCAGCCCGTACGCCGTGCAGGACCACCTCGCGGTGAACCCCGACTTCGGGACGGTCGAGGACCTGAAGCACTTCGTCGCCACCGCGCACGACCTCGGCATGCGGGTGATCCTGGACTGGGTGGGCAACCACACCGCGTGGGACCACGTGCTCGTGGACGCGCACCCGGAGTTCTACGCCCGTGACTGGGCCGGGAGCTTCCGGCCCACTCCCTGGTGGGACTGGGACGACATCATCGACCTCGACTACGGCCACCCCGGTGTCGCGGACTACATGGCCGAGGCCATGGAGTTCTGGGTCCGCGAGTGCGACGTCGACGGTTATCGCTGCGACGTGGCCGGTTTCGTGCCGATGGAGTTCTGGCGCGAGGTGCGGATGCGCCTCGAGGCGATCAAGCCGGTGTTCATGCTCGCCGAGTGGGAGACCCGCGACCTGCACGACCAGGCCTTCGACGCCTCCTACGCCTGGAGCTGGAACGAGGCGCTCCACGCGATCGCAGCCGGCAAGTCCAGCCTCGACGCGCTGCGCGTCTACTACGCCTGGAACGACCGCGCGTGGCCCGACGACGCGATGCGGATGACGTTCGTCTCCAACCACGACCACAACTTCGCCGACGGCACGGAGTATGAACGCTTCGGGGACGCCCTCGAGCTCGCCACGGTGCTCTCGGTGATCGGCGAGGGGATCCCGCTCGTCTACACCGGCCAGGAGCTGGGCAACCGCAGACGGCTGCCGTTGTTCGACAAGGACGAGGTCGAGTCGCTCGACCCCCACCAGGAGGTGCTCTACCGGCAGCTCCTGGCGTTGAAGAAGTCCTGCCCGGCGCTGTGGAACGCGCCCTGGGGCGCTCCGATGGTGCGGGTGCCGAACACCGACGAGAGCTCCGTGCTCACCTTCGCGCGGATCCGGGACGGGCACGCGGTGCTCGCGGCCTTCAACCTCTCCGCCGGTGAGCGGAGCGTCGACCTCGGCGCCGGGCCGCACTTGGGGGACTACCTCGACGTCTTCGACGGCTCGCCCGTCACGGTCACCCCCGAGACCGGCCTGACCTTGTCTGCGTGGGGCTTCCGGGTGCTGGTGCGTTCCCCCCTCAGTCGGGAATGCGCACAGTGACGGTGCTGAACTGCGCGTAGGTGGCCAGCTTGGGCGACCACACGTGGAACTCGTCGACTCCCGCCGCGCGGGCCCGCTCGACCAGCTCGCCGAAGGTGCCCTCGAGGTCGGTGGTGCTCAGGGACCCCTCGAGGAACATCCGCCAGGTGATCTCACCCTCGGCGGGCCGACCCAGCCACGCCCGCACGGGCTCGGGGGCGAGCCGCACGATCTCCGCGACCTCCGGCGGGACGTGCGGGTCCAGATATTCTCGGTAGGCTCCGATCACCAGGGCTCCCTCTGCTTGGTCGATGCCCGGTCGTCGACCCCTGCTCCAGACTACGTCCTCGACGCGTAACCTGACTCCTTGTGGCCACCGACTTCGACAGTGAGATCAAGCAGCTCCAGGCGACGATGAAGACCATCGGGTCCGTGCTGGACCTCGACGAGATGCGACGCGAGATCGCCGACCTCGGCGAGCAGGTCGCCGTCCCCGACCTGTGGGACGACCAGGCCAACGCCCAGCGCGTGACCGGCCGGCTCTCGATCCTGCAGCACGACCTCGATCGCTTCGAGGAGTACGAGTCCCGCCTCGAGGACCTCAGCCTGATGGTCGAGATGGCCGCCGAGGAGGACGACGAGGCCGCCGCCGCGGAGACCGAGGCGGAGCTGCTGCGGCTCAAGAAGCAGGTGGAGCAGCTCGAGGTGCGCACGCTGCTGTCGGGGGAGTACGACGCCCGCGAGGCGATCATCTCGATCCGCTCCGGCGCCGGTGGCGTGGACGCGGCCGACTTCGCTGAGATGCTGATGCGGATGTACACCCGCTGGGCCGAGCGCAACAACTACCCCGTCGAGGTCTACGACACCTCCTACGCCGAGGAGGCCGGTCTGAAGTCGGCCACCTTCGCGGTGCACGCGCCCTACGCCTACGGCACGCTCAGCGTCGAGGCGGGGACCCACCGGCTGGTGCGCATCAGCCCCTTCGACAACCAGGGCCGCCGCCAGACCAGCTTCGCCGCGGTCGAGGTGGTGCCGGTGCTCGAGCAGACCGACGAGATCGAGATCGCCGACGAGGAGATCCGCGTCGACGTCTACCGCTCCGGTGGCCCGGGTGGTCAGTCGGTCAACACCACCGACTCCGCCGTACGCCTGACGCACCTGCCGACCGGCACGGTGGTCTCCTGCCAGAACGAGAAGAGCCAGCTGCAGAACAAGGCCAGCGCCATGGTCGTGCTCAAGGCCAAGCTGCTCGCCCGGAAGAAGGCCGAGGAGAAGGCACACCTCGACGAGATGCGCGGTGACGTGCAGGCCAGCTGGGGTGACCAGATGCGCAACTACGTGCTGAATCCCTACCAGATGGTCAAGGACCTGCGCACCGAGTACGAGTCCGGCAACCCGCAGGCGGTGCTGGACGGCGAGATCGACGCCTTCCTCGAGGCCGGCATCCGCTGGCGTCGCGGGGCGGACGCCACCGTCTGAGACCGAGCGGGCCATGCCGACCCGGATCCCCCTCAGCGGCCCCGTGCGGACGTGGGCCCTGGTCAGCGGGGTCACCGGCATCGCCGGCAACCTGGCCCTGGTGCTTTTCTACGCCGTGGCGACCCCGTGGCAGCCCGGCGAGGCCTACGCGTGGCTGGGTCCGCTCAACGACGTGCTCGTGCTCGCGCAGTTCGCCGCGCTGGCGGTGGTGCTGGCGGGCCTGCGGCAGCCGACGGTGGCGGGCTCGGAGGCCTGGGTGACGACGGGAGTCGCGGCAGCACTGCTCGTCGTCGTCCTCCAGGGGCTGCTGGTCGCCGGGGTGCTCCCGTTCGCGGTGCAGGTCGTGTTGCTGGCGCCGTGCGCGGTCACAGCGGTGTGGGCCACGGGTGCGGTGTCCGCGCGTGCCGCGAGCGCAGGGGTCGTCCCGGCGGGCCTGGCGCGGTTCGCCCGGATGCTCGGCATCGGCCTGCCGGCCGGCATCGCCGTGCTGCTGCTCAGCGTCGGTGTGGCCACCGTGCTCGGACTCGGCTGGACCGCCTGGGTGCTCGGATCGCTGCCGGCGGTGCTGGTGTGGTTCGCATTCCCGTTCTGGGCCCTGCGCCTGGCTCGCAGCGCCTGACCGGCAGACGTCCTAGCGACCGACGGCCTTCTCGAGCTCGGCCTTGTTCATCGAGGAGCGCCCCTCGATGTTCTTCCTCTTCGCCTCTTCGTAGAGCTGGGCCTTGGTGCGCCCGCCGGAGCCCCGGTGGGAGCGGAGCCCGCCGCGGCGGCCCGAGGAGATGTCGTCGGTGGAGGTCTTGCTCGACTCCTCGGACTCCCCGGAGCGGGCGCGCTCCTTGTTCACCGTGCGGGCCGCGATCTCCTCGGCGGTGTCCTCGTCGCGGCCGCGGTCCTCGAGACCCTCCTTGATGTGCTCGTACTGTCGCTCACGCTTGGCGCTCCATGCCTTCGGCATCGCAGCCTCCTTCGTGTCACGGGCTCGGCTTGAGCCACCACTCGAACCGTTTGGTCATCCAGGGCAGCAGCCCGTAGGTCATGATCGGCGTTGCCACCGCTGTCAGCAAGAGGGTGCGCAGGAGCAGGTTGAGGTCGAGGCCGGAGAGACCGATCAGCGCGCCGAGCGTCAGGCTGAGCGGGAAGAACGTCAGCCAGATCACGATCGCCTGCTTCCACCGCGGGGGAGCCGCGGCTGCCGGGCGGAGGTCCTCGACGTCGCGGGTCTCGGGCTCGTCGAACCAACCCTCGATGCCCGTACGCCGCTCCAGTCGCGACTCGCCGACCAGGCCCTGGGCGGCGCCGAGCCACCACTCCCGCTGCGGCGAGGACTGCCACGCGTCGAGCGCGTCGTGGTCGACGAAGCGGTAGAGCATGTGCCACTCGTCGGAGTCGGCGGCAGGCCGCACCCAGCCGGTGCCCAGAAAGCCCGGGAACCGCTCGGCGAGCAGCGAGCCGGCACGCACCCACGCCACCATCTGACCGGCGTGCTCCGGGGCGATGTGCCGCACGATCGAGACCGTCACCGGGCCGGAGTGCTGGGTCTGGCTCATCGAGGGTCCACACCCAGGGTCGGGTCGGCGGAGACGCGGACGAGAAGCTTGCCGAAGTTGCGGCCGGCGAGGAGCCCGCGGAACGCCTCGGGCGCCGCCTCCAGACCCTCGACGACGTCCTCGCGGTAGCGCACCTGGCCGCTGGCGATCCACTGCGGCATCTCGCGCGCGAAGTCGCGACCGTGCGAGCGGGTGAACTCGTCCTGGATGAACCCGCGGACGGTCAGGCTCCGGGTCAGCATCAGCCGCATGAAGCCCGGCAGCCGGTCCGGTCCCTCCGGCGAGGTGGTCGCGTTGTAGTCGGCGACCAGGCCGCACACCGGGACCCGGCCGTAGCGGTTCATCCGGCGGAAGACCTCACGGGCGACGTGCCCGCCGACGTTCTCGAAGTAGACGTCGATGCCGTCGGGCACGGCGGCAGCCAGGTCGTCGGCGAACGTGGGGGAGCGGTGGTCCAGCGCGACGTCGAAGCCGAACTCCTCCACCAGGGCCTTGCACTTCTGCTCTCCGCCGGCGATCCCGACCGCACGGGCACCCTTCACCTTCGCGATCTGACCCACGGCCGAGCCGACCGGACCGGTGGCGGCCGCCACGACGACGGTCTCGCCGGCCTGCGGCCTGCCGATCTCCAGCAGTCCGGCGTACGCCGTGAAGCCGGGCATGCCCAGCACGCCGAGGGCGGTCGAGACCGGGGCGAGCGACGGGTCCAGCTTGCGCAGGCCGGAGCCGTCGCTGACCTGGTGGGTCTGCCAACCGCTGAAGGAGAGCACCACCTGGCCGACCTCGAAGTCGGGGTGCTGGGACTCCTCGACCACGCACACGGTGCCCCCGCCGAGGAGCTCACCGATCTGGACGGGCTCGGCGTAGGACTTGGCGTCGCTCATCCGGCCGCGCATGTAGGGGTCCAGGGAGAGGTAGACGACCCGCAGCAGCAGCTGGCCGTCCTGGATCGCGGGCAGCTCGTGCTCGACGAAGTCGTAGGTCGCGTCGTCGGGCTCGCCCTCCGGGCGACGGGCAAGGCGGACCTGGGTGCTCGTGGTCATCTGGTGCTCCTGGGGTGGTGCGTCGGTGCACGGCTCAGCGTGCGGTGTTCAGGGCGTTCGCGACCTCGACGCACCAGGCGTCGGTGCGGCTGCGGAGGTCGGGGATCTCGGCTCCGGACGGAGCGGCGATCTCGCAGCTCAGCCAGCTCTGGCCGAAGAGTCCAGCATGACGCACCCGCTGCTGCCCGGCTGCCCGGGTGCACTCCTGGGTGTAGGAGGGCTGCCCGAAGCCAGGGCCGTCCACCACCGTGCAGCCCTTCGTCCTCCGGGCCTCCGCCACCACCCGGCGGGCGAACCCAGCCTCGACCGGGCGGGCGAAGAGCCAGGCGCGGGCGGTCACCTCGCCCTCGCCCTGCCAGACGCAGCCGATCTCGTGCAGCACCTGCTTGGCGATGCCGCTGAGCGGCTCCACGTCCCCGTTGCCGTACGCCGCTGCGTCGGAGGTCTTGCCACCGACGGCGGCGGAGACCGCCTCGGTCGGGACCAGCTTGCAGAAGTCGATCCGGGCCACCTGCATCCCGGCGGTGTTCAGGTTGACGATCGTGGTCGGCGAGGGCTCGGGGGAGGGCGCCGACTTCGGGGCCTCCGACGCGCAGCCGACGAGCAGGAGGGCACCGATCAGGAGGGGTGCCGTGGCGAGATGGGACCGCCGGGCCGTCGGGAGGCGCATGCGGGCAACGCTAAGGGCAGTCACCTAGACTCCACTGGCGATGATCAGATTCGAGAACGTGTCCGCGACCTACGTCGGGCACACCAAGCCTGCCCTGACCGATGTCACCGCCGACATCGACCGCGGGGAGTTCGTCTTCCTCGTCGGTGAGTCCGGCTCGGGCAAGTCGACCTTCCTGCGCCTGGTGCTGCGCGAGACCCGGGCCACCGAGGGACGGGTCTACGTCGCCGGCAAGGAGGTCAACCGCCTCGCCAGCTGGAAGGTGCCCGCGCTGCGCCGCCAGATCGGCACCGTCTTCCAGGACTTCCGGTTGCTCTCGAACAAGACCGTGGCCGAGAACGTCGCCTTCGCCCTGCAGGTGATCGGCAAGCCGCGGGCGCACATCAACAAGGTGGTGCCCGAGACCCTCGAGCTGGTGGGTCTCGAGGGCAAGGGGCAGCGGATGCCCGACGAGCTCTCCGGTGGTGAGCAGCAGCGGGTCGCGATCGCACGGGCATTCGTCAACCGCCCCAAGATCCTGATCTGCGACGAGCCCACCGGCAACCTCGACCCCAACACCAGCGTCGGGATCATGAAGCTGCTCGACCGGATCAACCGCACCGGGACCACCGTGGTGATGGCCACCCACGACTCCGGCATCGTCGACCAGATGCGCAAGCGCGTCATCGAGCTCGCCGACGGACACGTCGTACGGGACCAGTCCCGCGGTGTCTACGGCTACCAGCACTGATAGGACTGAGACCCACCCATGCAGCTGAGGTACGTCTTCTCCGAGGCCGGCAACGGCCTCAAGCGCAACGTCTCGATGTCGGTGGCGCTGATCGTCACGATCTTCGTCTCCCTGACCCTGGTCGGGATGGGCCTGCTGCTGAACTCCCAGGCCGACAAGGCCGAGAAGTTCTGGGGCAGCAAGCTGCAGATCACGGTGTTCATGTGCAACGCCAACAGCCGCACCCCCAACTGCACCGGCGGGGAGGTCGACCCCGCGCAGCGGGCGGCGATCCAGGACGTGATCTCCGAGCACCCGGAGGTCGCCTCCTACTACCGCCAGAGCAAGGAGCAGGCCTACCAGACCTGGAAGCGGGTCTACATCTCCAAGGACAAGTCGGAGCAGGAGATCTACTCCACGGTGAAGGCCTCCGACATGCAGGAGTCCTACTGGATCCAGCTGAAGGACCCCAACAAGTACCGCGGCATCGAGTCGGCGCTCGCCGGCATGGACGGTGTCACCGCCGTACGTGACCTGAGACAGGTCCTCAAGCCGATCTACTTCTGGATCACGGTGATGAAGTGGGGCGCGATCTCGATCGCGTCGTTCCTGCTGGTGGCCGCCATCCTGCAGGTGGGCAACACCATCCGGCTGGCAGCCTTCGCGCGCCGCAAGGAGATCGGGATCATGCGCCTGGTGGGCGCCTCCAACCTCTACATCTCGCTGCCGTTCCTGATGGAGACCCTGGTCGCGGCGCTGATCGGGGTGGCGCTCTCCGGGGCCACCTTGATGGCGTTCATGTACTTCGTGATCTACGGCAAGCTGCGCCCCGGCTCCAACATCGTGGAGTGGGTCGACTGGCAGGACGCGCTCTACGCCCTGGGCGGCATCTCGGCGCTCGGGGTGGTGCTCACCCTGGTGCCGACACTCGTGATGACCCGCAAATACCTCAAAGTCTGATCCTTCTCGGTTACGGTCGAGCGGTTCGTTCACTTCCCCCAATGAACAGGCAACACGGTGGTCCGTTCCTTCCCCCGAACTACCCTCCGCCGCAACAGGACCAAGGCAGCAGCAGCTCTCGCCGCACTGCTGATGGTCTCTGTCACGGCGTTGGCCTCCGCTGCGCACGCTGACCTTCGCGATCGTCAGCACAAGGTGCGCGGCGAGATCAGCCACGCCCAGGGTGATCTCCAGGAGTCCAGCAAGGAGCTCGAGCAGGCTGCCCGCCAGCTGCAACGCTCGCAGACCCGGCTGCAGGCCGCGCAGAAGAAGCTCGCCGCTGCCCAGGGCAAGGTGGACGCGGCCGCCCGCAGGGACGCCGAGATGCAGGCCAAGCTCCAGGCCGCCGAGCACGACCTGGCCGTGGCGCGGGCCAAGCTCAAGGCCGCCAAGGCCCAGATGGTCGAGCAGCGCCGCCAGATCGGTGAGCTCGCCGCGAGCAACTACGCCAACGGTGACCCCGCGCTGATGGGGCTCTCGGTGATCCTGAACTCCCAGGACGTCGGCGAGCTGACCAGCCAGATGAACACCGTGGACTCGCTGATGGACCGCCAGAGCGGGACCCTCGAACGACTGACCGCGGCCCGGGTTCGACTCGCCGAACGTGAGGTCAAGGTCGAGCAGATGACCGCCTCCGTGGCCGTGCAGCGCAAGGCCGCGGCCGTGAACCTGGTGCGCACCCGCGCCCTGGAGCAGGCTGCGGCCAAGGTCCGCGCGCAGGTCGCCTCGGCCGTCGCCGACAACCGGGCGGCCCGTGCCGCCGCCTCCCGGGCCCGGGCGGCCGACGCGGTCAAGCTGCGCCAGCTCAAGGCGCAGGAGGACAAGATCAAGCAGCTGATCCTCAAGCGCGCCCGCGCCCAGAAGAAGAGCGGCGGCGGCTACTCCGGGAGCTCTGGTGGCTTCCTGTCCCGACCGGTTCCCGGCGTGGTGACCTCGCCGTACGGCTGGAGGGTGCACCCGATCTACGGCTACTACGGGCTGCACGACGGCACCGACTTCCGCGCCGCCTGCGGTACGCCGATGCGCGCGGTCGCCTCCGGGACCGTCATTGCGCGGCAGTGGTCCGACGTCTACGGCAACCGGCTCTACCTCGACCTCGGTCGCGTCAACGGTCGCAACATGACGGCCGTCTACAACCACGCCACCAGCTACAGCGTCGGCGTGGGGGCGCGGGTCTCGCGCGGTCAGGTGCTGGGCTCCTCGGGGACCACGGGCTGGTCGACCGCCTGCCACCTGCACTTCACGGTGCTGGTCAACGGCAACCCGGTCGACCCGATGAAGTACATGTGACTCCTCCTGAGAGGATGCGCCCATGGCCAAGGAAGTGGGGCGCAAGCTGATTGCGCAGAACCGCAAGGCGCGCCATGACTACCACGTCGACGACACCTTCGAGGCCGGCCTCGTGCTCGTCGGCACCGAGGTGAAGTCGCTGCGCGCCGGTCGCGCGACCCTCGTCGACGGCTTCGCGGAGATCCACGAGGGCGAGGCGTTCCTGCACGGGGTGCACATCCCGGAGTACACCCAGGGGACCTGGACCAACCACGAGCCACGCCGGGTGCGCAAGATGCTGCTCAACCGGCACGAGATCGACAAGATCGAGGGCAAGATCAAGGAGAAGGGCTTCACCCTGATCCCGCTCTCGTTGTACTTCCTCGACGGCCGCGCCAAGGTCGAGCTCGGGCTTGCGCGCGGCAAGAAGACCTACGACAAGCGGCACGCGCTCGCCGAGCGGCAGGCCAACCGCGAGAAGCAGCAGGCGCTGGGACGACGGCTCAAGGGCGACGTTGGCTGAGCAGTCCTCGTCGCCCGAGCCGGTCGGGTCGCCCGAGCCGGTCGCGGCCACCCGGGCGTTCTGGGAGGACCTCGGGCTGCCGGGCCTCTTCGACGTGCACGTGCACTTCCTGCCTCCGAACGTGCAGGCCAAGGTCTACGCGCAGTTCGACCAGGCCGGGCCCAAGATCGGCCGCGAGTGGCCGATCCGCTACCGCGAGAGCCACGAGGAGCGGGTCGAGCTGCTGCGCCGGCTCGGCGTACGCCGCTTCTCGGCGCTGCCCTACGCCCACCGCCCCGGCATCGCCACCTACCTCAACGGCTGGGCGCGTGACTTCGCCGCCGACGTGCCCGAGTGCCTCTGGTCGGCGACCTTCTACCCCGAGCCGGACTCCGCGGCCTACGTCAGTGAGCTGATCGACGCCGGTGTCCAGGTCTTCAAGCTGCACACCCAGGTGGGGGAGTTCCTCCTCGACGACCCGCTGATGGACGAGGCGTTCGGCCTGATCGAGGACGCCGGGATCCCCACGGTGATCCACGTGGGCTCCGGCCCGGTCGGCAACGAGTTCACCGGGCCGGCCCACCTCGAGCGGCTGCTGCGGCGGCACCCCCGGCTCCCGGTGGTGGTCGCGCACATGGGGGCTCCGGAGTACGCCGAGTTCTTGGACCTCGTGGAGACCTACGAGCACACCCGGTTGGACACCACGATGGTGTTCACCGACTTCTTCGACGCCGGTGGGGTCTACCCCGACGCCCTGCTGCCGCGCCTGGCGGACCTCGGTGACCGGGTGCTGCTCGGCAGCGACTTCCCGACGATCCCCTATCCCTACCTCGAGCAGCTCGAGGGCCTGCGTCGTCTCGGTGACCGGCACTCCGAGCTCGGTGAGGACTGGTTGCGCCGTGTGTGCTGGCACAACGGGGCCGAGCTGTTCGGTCTCAGCTGACCGCTGGGAATGCACTCCGGCACGGGACGGTTAGACTGGGCGAAGCACAACTCAAGAGGGGCTGATTGGTTTCGACTGGGGACGTTAGTCCCAGGAGAAGCGGGTCGAGAAGCCAACGTCATCTCGTAAACGTCCGTTGGAAACTATAAGTGCCGACTCTAAGCGCACTGACTTCGCTCTCGCTGCCTGAGCAGTGATCGAAGGGTCAGACCGGGCATCCGTCTCCGTCCCGGACCCTGGCCTCATTTAGGGGACTTGCTGATCAACTCCTGTCAGGAGGGTTGATCGGGACTCAATCCTGACTGGGCCTGTCGGCAACCTGTTCGTGGGAGTGCCGGGGCCGAGAAAATCGCCATCACGAACTGCACCCGGAGAAGACCTGGTACGGCGCCACAGGACGCGGGTTCGATTCCCGCCAGCTCCACCAAGAACGCCCTCTTGAACCAGAGCCGCTCCCACCTCTGTGGGAGCGGCTCCGGTGCGCTCCCGCCGTGGGGCAGCCGGTTTGCAGCGCCGTCTCGACGCCACCGCCGTCGCGGTAGCGTCGGAAAAGGGCGCCGCCCGGCGACCCGCCCACACACGAGGAGTGCTCACGTGCCCAAGATCCTGTTCGCCATGACCGCCGCCGACCACTGGACCCTCAGCGACGGAACCTTGCACCCGACCGGCTTCTGGGCCGAGGAGCTGCTGTCCCCGTTGCAGGTGTTCGCCGACGCCGGGATCGACGTGGATCTCGCCAGTCCCGAGGGCAAGACGCCGGTGGTCGACGAGGGCAGCCTCTCCCCGGACACCATCGGCGAGGAGGAGTCGGCACGGCAGCGTGAGGCCCTCGACGCCCTCCAGGGCCGGCTGGAGACGACTCTCGTCCTCGCCGACGTCGACCTCGACCGCTACGACGCCGTCTTCGTTCCCGGCGGCCACGGCCCGATGGAGGACCTCGCCGTCAACGAGGACCTGGGCCGCATCCTGGTGACCATGCTCGACGGCGGCAAGGTGGTCTCCTCGGTCTGCCACGGCCCTGCCGGTCTGCTGCCGGCCAAGCGCGCCGACGGCTCCTGGCTGTTCGCCGGGCGCGACCTGACTGCCTTCACCGACGCCGAGGAGGAGCAGGCAGGGCTGGCCGACAAGGCGCCCTGGCTGCTGGAGTCCCGCCTGCGCGAGGCCGGGGCGAACTTCTCCTCGGGCGAGCCGTGGGCGCCGTTCGTCGTCGTCGACGACAAGCTGGTGACCGGCCAGAACCCGGCGTCCAGCACCGAGGCCGCCCAGAAGGTCGTCGGACTGCTGCAGTCCTGACCGCCGAGGTCGTCGCTGAGGAACACGAAACTGCTCTGGCATCAGTTGGGGCGGTTATGCGGTTATATGTCCGGGCGGACTAGACCGCGAATTCACCATTGCGTTCTTCGTTATGTCGCATATGGGGGATTCCCATAGGTTTCGACCAGGTAGCGACCGCGGGGAGGAATCTCGGGCACGCGCTCACGTGCACTGCAGGAGCGCCACCCGGATCTCCTGTCGACCCTGAACAGAGAGATCCACCATGTCGCTCCTCGGCAAGAAGCCCCTCGCCCTCATCGCCGGCATCACCGTCGTCCTCGTCGGGGCCGGAGCGGCGTTCGCCTACTGGACCAACACCGGCGCCGGCACCGGATCAGCCGCCACCGGCACCAACCAGCCCATCGTCGTCAACCAGACCAGCACCGTGACCGCGATGGCGCCCGGCGTCGCCGCCCAGGCGCTGTCCGGCACCTTCGACAACCTCAACGCCGGCCCCGTCTACGTCGCCGGTGTGACAGCCACCGTGACCGGCACCGACAAGACCGGCTGCACCGCCGCCGACTACACCATCGCGGGCACCGCCACGGTCGCCGCCGAGGTCCCCGTGGGCACCGGCAAGGGCTCCTGGTCGGGCCTGACCATCCAGTTCAACAACAAGGCCGGTGTGAACCAGGACGCGTGCAAGACCGCCGTTGTGAGCATCGCCTACGCCAGCAACTGACCACCGTGCACTGACGCGGGGAGCCCAGTCGCTCCCCGCGTCAGTGGATGTGTCAGCCCACTCCTCGGAAGATGAACGGTGCCTCATGGCCCCCACCCGGTTCACGCGCCCCCTTGGGCGCGAGGCTGCGGCAACCGGGGCGATGGGGCGTCGTGCGTTGGTGACACTGGTCGCAACCCTGGCGTTGTTGGGCATCGGTGGCGCGGCCGCATGGGCGTTCTGGACCGAGGACGGCGAAGGAGATGCGTCCGCACCGACCGGGACCCTTGTGGCTCCGGGGAACGTCGTGGCCAATGCGCCGGTCAACTCCACGACGGTGGCAGTGACCTGGAACGCCGCGGCGCTGACCACAGGGCAGCCCGCCACCGGGTACTACGTCGTACGGGTGCAGGACAGCGACGGTGAGACAAACCCGGCATGCGGTACCAGTCTCGTGGCGCCGACCACGGGGCTCTCGTGCAACGACCTCGATGTCGTCGACGGCGACTACCACTACGTGGTCACCGGAATGATCGGCTCCTGGACGGCGCAGAGCGCCAACAGCCCCAGTGTCGAGGTGATCAACGACAACTCGCTGCCGACCGTGAACGCCACCAACTTCTCACCGGTGCCGAACGGGAACGGCTGGAACAACTCCTCCCCGGTGACGGTGACCCTCACCGCCCGTGCAGGCTTCGGTGTCGACTCGATCAGCTACACCCTCGACGGCGGCCCGACGATCAAGGTGTACGCGTCGAGCACCACGGTCTCGATCAGCGGCGATGCCATCCACACGCTGCGGTTCTTCGCCGAGGACGAGCGCGGCTCGATCTCCGCCACCTCGACCGTGCTGGTCCGCATCGACACCGTCGCCCCGTCGGCGCCGTCGGCGCCGGTGCTCATCGCCGCCAGCGACTCCGGGGTCTCCTCGACCGACGGCATCACCAAGGTGACCGCTCCGACCCTGAGCGGCACTGCCGAGCCCGGATCGACCGTCAGCCTCTTCGACGGTGCCGCGTTCGTGGGGACGGCCCTCGCCACGGGAACCGGGACCTACTCGGTCACCTCGAGCACCCTGGCCGCAGGCGTGCACACGATGACCGCGAAGGCCACGGACCCGGCAGCGAACATGAGTGTCGCCTCGGCCGGCACCGCCGTCACCATCGACACGACCGCGCCGGCCGCCCCGCCCGCTCCGGTGCTCACCGCGGCCTCGGACTCAGGGATCTCCGACTCCGACCGGATCACGAACGTGAAGACACCCACGTTCTCCGGATCGGCGGAGGCCAACGCCACCATCACCTTGTACAACTCGACCACTGCCGTCGGAACCGCGACCGCCTCCGGCACCGGCACCTACAACGTCACCTCCAGCACACTGACGGACGGCTCGAAGACGATCACGATCAAGGCCACCGACGTGGCCGGCAACATCTCGGCCTCCTCGGCCTCCGTCGTGGTGACCATCGACACGGTCGCACCGGCCAAGACCGGCACGCCGGTCCTGCCCGCAGCCAGCGACTCGGGTCGGTCGAGCTCGGACAAGAACACGTTCATCGCCACGCCGACCATCACCGGGACCACGACGGCGGCGACCACTGTCTACCTCTACACCGGGACCACCGTCGTCGGCAGCTTCTACGCCGCCAGCACGACGTTCTCCATGGTCTCCTCCACCCTCGCCGACGCATCCCACGTGATCACGACCAAGGCAGCTGACGCGGCCGGGAACCTGAGCCCCGTCTCCACCTCGATCACCGTCGTGATCGACACGATCGCCCCTCCCGCCGCCTCAGCTCCGCTGCTGGTCGCCACCACTTCGGACACGGGGCGGTCCGCTACGGACCGGATCACGAACAACACCACGCCGGTCGTCACAGGCACCAACGACTCCAAGGCCATCGTCACCCTCTTCGACTCCGCGACCCAGGTCGGTCAGGTGACCACGACCACCACGTCCTACTCGGTCCCCTCGACCTCTCTTGCTCCCGGCACCCACACGCTCTCGGTCACCTCGGAGGACGTGGCCGGCAACGCGGGCCCGTCGTCACCCACGACCAGCATCCTCATCGACACCACACCACCCGACGCCCCCTCTGACCCGGTCCTGGCTGCGGCTTCCGACAGCGGCGTCTCGAACTCGGACAGGATCACGAAGACCACGACGCTGACGTTCACCGGCGCCGGTGAGGAGGTCGCCTACGTCCGCCTCTTCGACGCGGGCGTGGCCACCGGCACGTCACCGGGGTCCACCGTCGCCGCGGGCGTCTACTCAGGCGCGACCTCCGTGCTGACCGGAGGGACGCACACCATCACGGCCAAGGCGACCGACGTGGCCGGAAACGTCTCGGTGGCCTCCGGGAGCACTTCCGTCGTCGTCGACCTCACCGCCCCGACGGTGACCGTCAACCAGGCGGCCGGCCAGGCGGACCCGACCACGACACCGTCGATCGCCTACACGGTGGTCTTCAGCGAGCAGGTGGACGGGTTCGTCAACACCGACGTCACTCTCACCGGGCTGGCGCTCCCCACCACCGCGGCACTGAGCGGCACCGGCCCGACGTACGGCGTCGTCGCGACCGGCATGACCAAGTCGGGCACCGTCATCGCCACTGTCGCGGCCTCGAAGGTCACCGACGTCGCAGGCAACGCCAACACCGTCTCGACGGCCACCGACAACACCGTGACCTACAACGACGTCGTCGCGCCGGCAGCGCCGTCGGCACCGGTGATCACGGCAGCGACCGACGCTGGCTTCTCCAACTCCGACGGCATCACCAACAACACCAAGCCGGTGTTCACCGGCACCGCCGAGGTCGGCTCGACCGTCAAGATCTACCGCGACGTGACCCTGATCGGCACCGTGGTCGTTCCCGCGTCGGGGATCTACTCCTACACGACGGTCACCGCGTTCACCAACGGCAGCTACACGATGACCGCAACCGCCACCGACCCCTCGCTCAACCTGAGCCCGTCATCAACGGGCACAGCGGTGACCATCGACACCATCGCGCCGACCGTCACCTTGAACCAGGCCGTCGGGCAGGCCGACCCGACGACGGGCTCGACGATCAACTTCACGGTGACCTTCAGCCAGGCCGTCTACGGCTTCACCGGCCCCGGACTGACCCTCGGCGGTACGGCGCTGCCGTCGGCGTACGCCATCTCGGGAACCGGTCCCTACAACGTGGCGGTGTCCGGGATGACCAAGACCGGGACAGTGATCCCCGCCCTGGCAGCCAGCGCCGCACGTGACCTGGCTGGAAACCTGTCCTCGGTCGCCACCTACACCGACCGGACCGTGACCTACACCGACAACGTCGCGCCGGAGGTGGCGATCACCCGGTTCGGCGACGACGGCGCCGGCGCAGCAACCGTGACCGGCACGGGCGGCTTCGGCCCGGGCGACACGCTCTCAGTCACCGTGGTGCTGTGCACCGTCGACGTGTTCCCCTGCCTGGCGCCGACCACCAAGGCCACCCTCACCGGGGTTCCGGTCGACGCCGGGACCGGCGCCTGGGACGTGACCTCGCCCGTTCTCGGCACCACGGCCACCCTCTACGCCCGAGCGACGCAGAGCGACCTGACCGGCAACACCGGCAACAGCGCGGTCGCAGGTCCCATCCGGATCCGGTGAACCGACCTCAGCGCCGGATCGTGGCCTCAGCGACGACGATCGGGTGGTCCGAGACGCCCTGGGAGCGCGTGGACTTGTCCGAGCGCCACTTGCGGAACTGCACGTCCTTGGTGCCGAGCACCCAGTCGATGCCGTTGGCCTTGGGGTAGCGGCAGCGCTTCCCGCTGGAGCCGCCCGAGGCGGACTTCAGCATGCCGGACTTGGTCGCCCGGCAGAAGAACTCCTGCTTGGCGTTCATGTCACCGGTGTAGAGCACGGTCGCGCCGCGCGACTCCAGCCGGTGGATGCGCTTGAGCTGGCGTGACACCGACACCGCGCGGTACTTGCGGTTGGAACCGCGCATGTCGGCCGGGTTGTGGGTGTTGAGCACCCAGAAGGTCTTGCGGCTGGTCTTGGACTTCAGCTTCACGAGCGGGACATTGACCCGTTTGCCGTGGAAGTACTTGATCGGGACGGAGGACGACTTCACGACCGTGAACCGGGACTTCAGGTAGATCACCGAGTTGCGGGTGTCGGTGCTCTTGCCGCTGCGCGAGGGTGCGCCGACCATGCCCCACTTGCCGCGGGTCTGCTTCAGGAAGGCGGCTGCCTGCTTGCGCTCGAGCTCCTGCACACCGGCCAGCGCGACGCCGTGCTTCTTCAGGTAGGCCCTCGCACCCTTCATCCGCGACGCACCGGAGCGGAAGCCGCCGCGACCGTTGGTGTGGCTGTTGCCGAGCATGTTGAAGGTGGCGACGTTGAAGGAGTCGGTGCGCCTCGCGGCGTCGGTGCTCGTCGACGGCACCTTCGCGTCGCTGGTGGGGGAGGAGGTGGCGGCGCCGGCGCTGGCGGGAGCGATGCTCACCGCTAGGGCCAGGACAGCAGCTGCGGTACGGCGGGAGAACTTGGTCAAGACACGTCCAGACGATCGGGGGCAAGACTGCCAACGACCGTACGCAGAGATTTCGGGTGGGCCGATCCAGTCTCCACGGGAATTGTGACCAAGGTCACACCCGATATCGGGGGGGAATCGCCGGTGCGCGCCTAGGCTCACCCTGTGCGAGAGACGAACTGGTCGGGCAACTACGAGTACCGCGCGCGGCGCCTCCTGCTCCCGCAGAGCCTCGAGGAGCTGCGCACGATGGTGGCGGAGGAGGACCACCTCCGCGCGCTGGGCTCGCGACACTCCTTCACCGACCTTGCGGACACCTCCGGCTCCCTGGTCTCGCTCGCGGCCCTGCCGGCCGACGTCGAGATCGACAGCGAGCGGAGCGCCGTACGCGTCGCCGCCGGAGTCACCTACGCCCACCTGGCGGCGTCGTTGCACGCAGGCGGGCTGGGCCGTCGGGGGGATGGCCTCGCTGCCCCACATCACCGTGGCCGGCGCGGTGGCGACCGGCACCCACGGCTCCGGGGACAGCGTCGGGTCGCTGTCCAGCTCGGTCAGCGCCGTCGAGCTGATCGGTGCCGACGGGGGATCACGCACGGTTCGGCGGGGCGAGCCGGGCTTCGAGGGCCACGTGGTCTCGCTGGGTGCGCTGGGAGTGGTCACCCACCTCACCCTCGACATCGAGCCGACCTACGAGGTGCGCCAGGACGTGCACCTCGGTCTGGGCTGGGAGGACCTCGCCGGGAGGTACGACGCGATCACCGGTTGCGGCTACAGCGTCAGCGTCTTCACCGACTGGGTGCACGCGGAGACCAACCAGGTATGGGTGAAGTCGCGGCTGCCGGAGGGGGACGAGCCGTTCGTGGACCGGTTCGCCGCCCTGGGTCTGGCGGGGGTCTCTTCGGCGGTCGCGACCACCCACATGCTGCGCGGCGCCCCCGAGGAGGCGTTGACCGCTCAGCTCGGGGAGCCCGGCCCGTGGCACGAACGCCTGCCGCACTTCCGGATGGAGTTCACCCCGAGCCGGGGTGCGGAGCTGCAGAGCGAGTACTTCGTGCCCGCCGTCACGTCGCAGCCGCCATCGCCGCGCTGCACGAGGTCGGCGCCCAGCTGGCGCACGTGCTGCAGGTCAGCGAGGTCCGCAGCATCGCGGCCGACGACCTGTGGCTGAGCGGCGCCTACGGGACCGACACTGTCGCCTTCCACTTCACCTGGCTCCTCGACCCCGACGGGGTGTACGCCGTGCTGCCGGTCCTCGAGGCGGCGCTCCGACCCTTCGGTGCCCGGCCGCACTGGGGCAAGTGCTTCACCCTCGAGGCAGCCGAGCTGCGCGAGCTGTTCCCACGCCTGGACGACTTCGTGGCGCTGCGGGACGAGGCGGACCCGACGCGGAAGTTCGGCAACGACTTCCTGGCGCGGTACTTCGGTTGAGCCGGGCTGGGTAGGGTCGGCGGGAAACACTCGGGAGGTGAGCGGTCGATGAGAGTGGCCCTGCAGGTGACCTGCATCAACGATGCGCTGTTCCCCGACGTCGGGCAGGCCGTGGTGACGCTGCTGCGGCGCCTCGGCGTCGACGTGGAGTTCCCCGAGGCGCAGACCTGCTGCGGCCAGCCGATGGTCAACACCGGCTACCTCGACGAGGCGGTGCCGGCCCTGCGCTCCTTCGTCTCCGCCTTCGACGGCTACGACGCGATCGTCACTCCCTCGGGCTCGTGCGCCGGGTCGGCCCGGCACCAGCACCAGATCGTCGCCCAGCGCTCGGGTGACCAGGCGCTCGTGGACGCGGTCGGGCGCACGGCTCCGCGGGTCTACGAGCTCACGGAGTTCCTCGTCGACGTGCTCGGGGTGACCGACGTGGGGGCGTCGTTCCCGCACCGGGTCACCTATCACCCGACGTGCCACTCGCTGCGGATGCTCGGGGTCGGGGACCGGCCCCGCAGGCTGCTCGAGGAGGTCCGCGGGTTGCGGCTGGTCGACCTGCCGGTGGCGGAGGAGTGCTGCGGCTTCGGTGGCACGTTCGCGATGAAGAACGCCGACACCTCGGTGGCGATGGGGTCCGACAAGGCCCGGCACGTGCGCGAGACCGGCGCCGAGGTGCTGATCGCCGGTGACAGCTCCTGCCTGATGCACATCGGCGGACTGCTCACGCGTCAGCGGGCCGGCGTACGCACCATGCACCTGGCCGAGGTGCTGGCCTCCACGGAAGGGATCGCCTGATGGGTGGCACGTTCGTCGGGATGCCGGCCTTCCCCGCGGCGGCACGCGCGGCGCTGGGCGACACCCAGATGCGGCACAACCTGGCGCACGCCACCCACACCATCCGGGACAAGCGGGCCCGCGTCGTGGGCGAGGTGCCCGACTGGGAGGACCTGCGTACGGCGGGCGCGGCGATCAAGGACGCCGTCCTCGCCGATCTCGAGGGGCACCTGGTGCGGCTGGAGGAGCAGCTGGTCGCCCAGGGGGCGATCGTGCACTGGGCCCGCGACGCCGACGAGGCCAACCGGATCGTCGCCGAGGTGGCGCGCTCCCACGGCGCCGACGAGGTCGTCAAGGTCAAGTCGATGGCCACCCAGGAGATCGGTCTCAACGAAGCGCTCGAGGCCGAGGGGATCGCCGCCTGGGAGACCGACCTCGCCGAGCTGATCGTGCAGCTCGGGGACGACCTGCCCTCGCACATCCTGGTGCCGGCGATCCACCGCAACCGCGCCGAGATCCGCGAGATCTTCCTGGAGCGGATGGCCGCGGCCGGGCGACCGGCCCCGACGGACCTGACCGACGACCCCGCCGAGCTCGCCGGCGCGGCGCGGCTGCACCTGCGCGAGAAGTTCCTGCGCGCCAAGGTCGCCGTCTCCGGTGCCAACTTCGCGGTCGCCGAGACCGGGACCCTGGTCGTGGTGGAGTCCGAGGGCAACGGCCGGATGTGCCTGACCCTGCCCGAGGTGCTGGTCTCGGTGGTCGGCATCGAGAAGGTGGTGCCGACCTTCGCCGACCTCGACGTGTTCCTCCAGCTGCTGCCGCGTTCCTCGACGGGGGAGCGGATGAACCCCTACACCTCGATGTGGACCGGCGTCACCCCCGGTGACGGGCCGCAGGAGGTGCACGTGGTGCTGCTCGACAACGGCCGCACCCGCGCGCTGGCCGACGAGGTCGGACGCCAGGCGCTGCGCTGCATCCGCTGCTCGGCGTGCCTCAACGTCTGTCCGGTCTACGAGCGCGTCGGCGGTCACGCCTACGGCTCGGTCTACCCCGGTCCGATCGGGGCGATCCTGAACCCGTTGATGAAGGGGGTGGGGGAGGACCCGCAGACCGACTCGCTGCCCTACGCGTCCTCGCTGTGCGGCGCCTGCTACGAGGTCTGCCCCGTCAAGATCGACATCCCCTCGGTGCTGGTCGACCTGCGTGCGCAGGTGGTCGACGCGCACCGCGGTGACACCCCGAAGCCGGAGTCCTTGGCGATGAAGGGCGTCGCCGCCACCTTCGGCTCGGCCAGACGACTGGCTCTGGCCGAACGGCTCGCCAAGCTCGGCACCGGCGTGGCCAGGCGGCTGCCGGTCGCCTCGGCCTGGACCGGCGCCCGCGACCTGCCCACCGCGCCGCGGGAGTCGTTCCGCGCCTGGTGGCGACGCACCGACGGAGGACGATCATGAACGCGCGCGAGGAGATCCTGGCCCGGGTGCGCTCGGCGACGGCCGGGGCGGTGACCCCGGACGTCCCGGCGCCGCGCACCCAGGTGGGTGCCGGGTCGGTCGACCTCTTCGTCGAGCGGGTCGCGGACTACCGCGCGGTCGTCGAGCGGTGCACCCCCGAGGAGCTGGCCGACCGCGTCGCTGCGGCAGTCGCCGGTTGCTCGGTCGTGGTCCCCGACGGGTTGCGGGTCTCCGTCGAGGGTGCCCGCACCGATGACGCGCTCTCGGCCGCCGAGCTCGACGGCATCGACGCGGTCGTCACCGAGGCGACCGTCGGGATCGCCGAGACCGGCACGATCGTGCTCGACCACGGTGCCGGTCAGGGGCGACGTGCGCTCACCCTCGTGCCGGACAGGCACGTGTGCATCGTGGGCGACGAGCAGGTGGTGGCGGGGGTCCCCGACGCCGTCGCCCGGCTGGACCCGACCCGCGCGCTCACCTGGATCAGCGGCCCCTCGGCCACCAGTGACATCGAGCTCGACCGGGTCGAGGGCGTGCACGGTCCCCGCCAGCTGCACGTGATCGTGGTGGCGGACGCAGGGGAGTGACGGCCACGATGGCGGGCGTGCACCAGCTGAGTCGCGCGGACGCCCGCCGGATCGCCGTACGCGCCCAGTGGCTGACCAAGCCCCGCCCGACCGACCTGGTCGAGACGGTCAGGCAGGTCTGGATGCTGCAGCTCGAGCCGACCAAGGCGGTCGCGCCGAGCGCCGAGCTGGTGCTGTGGAGCCGGCTGGGGTCGGGCTTCGACCCGCAGGACCTTTCCGACGCGCTCGCCGAGCAGCGGCTGATCGAGCTGAAGCAGACCGTGCGGGTCCCCGAGGACATCGCACTGCTCCGGGCCGAGATGGGCGAGCTCCCCCCGCGCGCGGAGGCGTGGGTCAGGGCCAACAACGACTGCCGGCGCGACATCCTCGAGCGGCTGCGCGCCGACGGTCCGCTGCCGTCCAGCGAGCTGCCGGACACCTGCGTGGTGCCGTGGGCCTCGAGCGGCTGGAACGACAACCGCAACCTGCGGATGATGCTCGATCGCCTGGTGGAGCGGGGCGAGGTCGCCGCGGCCGGCGGGAGCGGCCGCGACCGGCTCTGGGACCTCGCGAGTCGCGTCTACCCCGACGACCCGGTGCCCTCGGTCGAGGAGGCGCAACGACTGCGCGACCAGCGCCGGTTGACCGCTCTCGGGATCGCCCGGGCGAAGACCACGAAGCTCCCGGTAGAGCCCGTGGACGTGAACGAGGCGGGGGAGCCGGCCGTCGTCGAGGGCGTCAAGGGCAGGTGGCGGGTGGACCCCAGCCAGCTCGGCCAGCCGTTCTCCGGTCGCGCCGCCCTGCTCTCACCCTTCGACCGGCTGCTGGCCGACCGCCGCCGGGTCAGCGAGCTGTTCGACTTCGACTACATCCTGGAGATGTACAAGCCCGCGGCGGCGCGGATCTGGGGTTACTACGCCTTGCCGATCCTCTACGGCGACCGGCTGGTCGGGAAGCTCGACGCCACCGCCGACCGCAAGGAGGGCGAGCTCCGGGTCGCCGCGATCCACCAGGACGTGCCGTTCACCAAGGCGATCACCGCCGCCGTCCACCGGGAGATCCGCGACCTGGCCGGTTGGCTCGACCTCGAGCTGGTGCTTCCCGACTAGAGCTGCCTGGATCTCGACGTGCCGGGTGAGGAAGGCGCGCTCGTCGAGACGCTTGCGACGCATCCACGCCGTCACCTCGTCGTTGCACTTGCTGGCGTTGCACGAGCCGCACGCCGGAGCGATGTTGTCCAGGGTGTAGCGACCGCCCCGCGAGAGCGCCTGGACACAGTCACGCTGCAGCGGCTGGTCGGTCGCGCCGCAGTAGGCGCAGCCACCCCAGGCCTCCTTCAGGGCGGTCCACTGGGCGTCGCTGAGGTCGTGCTCGACGGAGTCCATGCGTCGCTTGCGGCGGCGGGCGTACCTCGCCGCGCGACCCTTCGGTCCCGGCCATCGGCCCAGCCTAGGGTCGATCAGGCGTGGTGGATCGGTGCAAGTGGGTACGACGACGCAGAAACCTGGCGTCCAGACACGAGGAGAGACCCATGCGCATCGGTTACTTCCTGTCCACCGAGGAGTACTCACCGGCCCAGCTCGTCGCCCAGGCCAAGGCTGCCGCGGACGCCGGGTTCGAGGCACTGTGGATCAGCGACCACTTCCATCCGTGGAACGACGAGCAGGGCAACAGCCCGTTCGTCTGGAGCGTGATCGGGGCGATCAGCCAGGTCTGTGACCTGCCGGTCACCACAGCGGTCACCTGCCCCACGGTCCGGACCCACCCCGCCATCATCGCCCAGGCTGCGGCTACCTGCGCCGAGATGCTGGAGGGTCGGTTCATCCTCGGAGTGGGGTCGGGAGAGGCGCTCAACGAGCACATCCTCGGCGACGTGTGGCCCTCGGCCGACGTCCGTCTGGAGATGCTGGAGGAGGCGGTGGCGCTGATCCGCGAGCTGTGGACCGGGAAGGTGGTCACGACCGAGGGCAAGCACTACAAGGTGGACCACGCCCGCATCTACAACCTGCCCGAGTCTCCTCCGGAGATCTACGTCTCGGGCTTCGGACCCAAGGCGACCGACCTGGCGGCACGGATCGGCGACGGCTACATCAACACCTCTCCGGACGGCGACCTGCTCGAGCGGTTCAAGCAGGCCTCCGGCGGCAAGCCCGCGCAGGCCGGTGCCAAGGTCGCCTTCGCGCCCACCCGGGAGGAGGGCTGGGGGCACGCACACCGGTTGTGGCCCAATGCCGGTCTGCCCGGCGAGATGGCGCAGATCCTGCCGACCCCGGAGCACTTCGAGCAGGCCAGCCAGCTGGTCACCGAGGAGATGACCCGCGAGGCCGTGGTCGCCGGCAACGAACCTGCCGACCACCTCGAGCAGGTGCAGACGTACGCCGATGCGGGCTACGACGAGCTCTACATTGCCAACATGGGCCCGCACGCCCTGGAGATGATCGCCTTCTACGGCGAGAGGATCCTGCCCAAGCTGCATGACAGCTGAGCAGGCTCACGCCGCATGGGCGAGGAGTCGCAGCTGTTGCTCCATGGGACTGGCGACGTGGCGGTGATGGGTGCCGCGGCCGTCGGTGACCAGGACCCGGCCGTGCGGGGTGGTCCAGGTGAACCGACCACCGTCCTGACTCACCCGCCATCCAGACGCATGGGTCTTGACCCGGTGGTGGCGGCGGACCAGGTGACCGAGGTTGGCCAGAGTGGTCTGGCCAGGTGGCCCGTGCGGGTCGTAGGGGATGGTGTGGTCCCGGTCCTGCCTGCGGCTGAGTGACTCGGCGTAGGGGAAGGCGTCGGCGGGGCGCGCCAGGCGCAGCTGCTCGGCGATCGCGGCCGGAACCTCGTAGCAGTCGGCGGCGAGGTTCTCGTTGAGGTCGATCACCGGCCGCAGCGTGACGTGGTGGTGACCCAGCAGGTCGATCAGCTGGCGCCTGGTCAGCGTCCCGATCTCCTCGGCGCGGGTCACGCCGTGGCCGCCCAGCGCCCGTTCGCTGAGGTGGAGGTAGACCACCGCACGCGGACGGGTGTGCGCCGGGCTGGCGTCCCGGATCGCGGCCGCGATCACCTCGGGGACTTCGGCCTCGTCGGCGCCGACGAGGAGCTGGAGCGCGAGCAACGGGTTGGCCAGCAACCCGAGCGCGCGGGCCCGGAGCTGGTCGATCGACTCGCAGGCCAGGTCGGCCGAGCCGTGCTCGCGCAGCAGGTGGGCCAGATGGTCGGTGGTCGCGAACAGTCGGTGCAGCTCGGCGCTGTCACCGCGTGCGACCAAGGTGCGGGTGCCGTGGTCGTTCTCCCGGCCGAGCCAGACCTCGCGACGAGAGGCTGCTTCGTCGGCCAACCGGTCGGCCAGCGCCTGGTCGGCCTCGACCACGCGGGCCCGCACCACGGTCAGCAGCCTGCCTGGTGGCAAGGTGCCGAGCAGGTCGGCGATCGCGGCGTCCACCCACTCGGCGCGGTCCCGGGCGAGATCGCCGGTGGCGGCCGCGATCTTGCGCGCTACCCACAGCTCCAGCCGGCCTTCGGCGAGCGCCTGCCAGAGGTGGGGGAGTCGCGCCTCGATGTCGACGGCGTCCGCCATCAGTCGCTGGGCGGCCAGCGGGTGCACCCGTAGCGAGACGGCCAGCTCGGCCGCGGCGTACTCCTCCACGGGCAGCTGGCTGGCACCCAGTGGTGTGGGCCGGCAGCGAGGGTCCTCGGAGGCATCCTGGTCGAGGAGGTGCAGCAGCGCCCACTCCCGTGCCAGGTCGAGCCGCTCGAAGTCCAGACGTCGCGAATGCTCGAGGTTGGCCTCGGCACGCGTCAGCACCGACTCGGTGCGAGCGGTCGTGGCGAGGAGCATGGTTCTATTGTCGCACGAACAGATGTTCGAGTCAAGAGGTGAACTGAGCAACGGCTAGCCTCGACGCATGGGAGAAGGACGGCTGTCGAACGCGGTCTACGAGGCCGAGCTGCTCCGCCTGCAGGGCGAGCTGGTCAAGGTCCAGGAGTGGGTCCGAGCACGGGGCGAGCGGGTCGTGGTGGTCTTCGAGGGGCGGGACGCGGCCGGCAAGGGCGGCACGATCAAGCGGATCACCCAGTACCTCAGCCCGCGAGTCGCACGCATCGCCGCTCTCCCGGCGCCGACCGAGCGCGAACGCGGGCAGTGGTACTTCCAGCGCTACGTCGAGCACCTGCCGTCCTCGGGCGAGATCGTGCTCTTCGACCGCAGCTGGTACAACCGCGCAGGAGTGGAGAGGGTGATGGGCTTCTGCACCCGGGCCGAGTACAGCCGGTTCCTGCACCAGGGCCCGATCTTCGAGCGGATGCTGGTCGAGGACGGCATCTTGCTGCGCAAGTACTGGTTCTCGGTCAGCGACCGTGAGCAGCAGCGGCGCTTCAGGTCGCGGCTCAAGGACCCGATGCGGCAGTGGAAGCTCTCCCCGATGGACCTCGAGTCGATCACCCGCTGGGAGGACTACTCGCGGGCCAAGGACGAGATGATGGTGCACACCGACATCCCCGAGGCGCCGTGGTTCGTCGTCGAGAGCGACGAGAAGAAGCGCGCCCGCCTCAACATGATGGCCCACCTGCTCTCCACGATCCCCTACACCGACATGGGATCCCCGGTGCTGGAGCTGCCGGCACGACCAGCGCCGACCGGCTATCAACGTCCGCCGCGGGACCAGACCTACGTGCCGGACCACAGCGCTTCACTCGGAGCCAGGTAGCGACCAGTTGAATGTGAGGGGTCCGACCGGGTACTCAGGTGTCATGCCCACTCGACGTACCTCGCCCCTGGCCGACATCGACGAGAACGACGTCGAGGTGAGCGACCCCAAGCGGGCGGCAGCCGGGGTCACCGCCGTGGCGGTCACGATGAAGCGCTCCATCCAGCAGATGGGTCTCACCCGTACGGCGCGGACCCTGCTCCGGCTCAACCAGGTGGACGGGTTCGACTGCCAGGGCTGCGCCTGGCCGGATCCTGACCCGTCCCACCGGCACACGGCCGAGTTCTGCGAGAACGGCGCCAAGGCGGTCGCCGAGGAGGCCACCACCAAGCACGTGCAGCCGTCGTTCTTCAGGGAGAACAGCCTCGCGGACCTGCGTGGGCACACCGACTACTGGCTGGGCCACCAGGGACGGCTGGTGCACCCCGTCGTACGCCGGCGCGACGCGACCCACTACGAGCCGATCTCGTGGGAGGAGGCCTTCGAGCTGATCGGCCAGACGCTCCGCGGGCTCGCCAGCCCCGACGAGGCGATCTTCTACACCTCCGGCAAGACCTCCAACGAGGCGGCGTTCAGCTACCAGCTGTTCGCCCGCGCGTTCGGGACCAACAACCTGCCCGACTGCTCGAACATGTGCCACGAGTCCACCTCGGTGGCGCTCGCCGAGACGATCGGGATCGGCAAGGGGTCGGTCAGCCTCCAGGACGTCCACGAGTCCGAGCTGATCGTGATCAGCGGCCAGAACCCCGGCACCAACCACCCGCGGATGCTCTCCGCGCTGGAGATCGCCAAGCGCAACGGCGCCAAGATCCTCTCGATCAACCCGCTGCCCGAGGCCGGGCTGATGCGGTTCAAGAACCCGCAGAACGCGCGTGGCGTCGTCGGTCCCGGCACCGGCCTCTCCGACCTGCACCTGCCGATCCGGATCAACGGCGACCTCGCGCTGTGGCAGGGGATCGGTGCGCTGATCCTGGAGGCGGAGGAGGCCGCCGGCAACGACGGCAGCGTGATCGACCGCGACTTCATCGAACGGCACACGACCGGCTTCGAGGACTGGGTCCGTGAGATCAAGACCCTGGACTGGGCGGCGGTCGAGCAGGCCACGGGCCTGACCCGGGCTCAGATCGGCGAGGCCGCCGACATGATGCTCGCCTCGAAGGCCACCGTGCACTGCTGGGCGATGGGGATCACCCAGCACCGCAACGCGGTCGCCACGATCAAGGAGTTCGTCAACGTCGCCTTCCTGCAGGGCAACATCGGCAAGCCGGGCGCCGGGCTGTGCCCGGTGCGCGGCCACTCCAACGTCCAGGGCGACCGGACCATGGGCATCTGGGAGAAGGTGCCGGACCACTTCCTCGACGCCCTGCGCGACGAGTACGGCTTCGAGCCGCCCCGCGAGCACGGTCTCGACACCGTCGACGCGATCCGCGCGCTACGGGACGGCAAGGCCTCGGTCTTCGTCGGCATGGGCGGCAACTTCGTCTCCGCCGCCCCCGACACGGTCGTGACCGAGGAGGCGATGGAGCAGGCCGAGCTCACCGTGCAGGTCTCCACCAAGCTGAACCGCTCGCACGTGCGCTGCGGTCGGACCGCGCTGATCCTGCCGGCCATGGGCCGCAGCGAGCGCGACCAGACCGGCGGGCGTGACCAGCGGGTCACGGTCGAGGACTCGATGTCGGCGGTGCACGCCTCGCGGGGGCCGCTGAAGCCGGCCAGCAAGCACGTCAAGTCCGAGGTCGACATCATCTGCGGCATCGCGGAGGCCACGCTCGGGAGTGACGGACCGGTGCCGTGGTCGGAGTACCGCGCCGACTACGCGAAGATCCGCGAGGCGATCTCGCACGTGGTGCCCGGCTGCGCGGCGTACGACGAGAAGGTGAACCAGCCCGGGGGCTTCGTGCTGCCCCACCCGCCGCGGGACAGCCGCACCTTCCCCACCGAGTCCGGCAAGGGGGTGTTCTCCGCGAGCCCGATGGACGTCGTCAACGTGCCCGAGGGCAGGCTGCTGCTGCAGAGCCTGCGCAGCCACGACCAGTACAACACCACGATCTACGGCCTCGACGACCGTTACCGCGGGGTCTCCGGCGGACGCCGGGTGGTGTTCCTGCACGCGGACGACATCACGGCGCACGGGTTCGCCAACGGTGACGTCGTCGACCTGGTCAGTGAGTGGGAGGACGGCACCACGCGCACGGTGCCGTCGTTCCGGATCGTGGAGTACGACACCCCGCGTGGTTGCGCGGCCGCCTACTACCCCGAGGTCAACCCGCTGATCCCGCTCGACTCCACGGCGACGGGAAGCAACTGCCCGACGTCGAAGTCGGTGATCATCCGCCTCGAGCGCGCCACCGGTGGTGCGGCGAGCGCCGAGGACTCCGGCAAGCCGGTCGGGTCCGACACCGGGCACAAGTCCGACGTCGAGCCTGAGCAGCTGAGCTGACCGGCGGGTGACCACCGCCTGCCTGTTCTGCACGATCGCCACAGGGGAGGCAGAGGCCTCCCTGGTGTGGAGCGACGAGGACTTCGCGGCGTTCCTCGACGTCCGCCCGCTGTTCAAGGGCCACGTCCTGCTCGTTCCGAAGCTGCACGTCGTCACGCTGCCCGACCTCCCGGCCCACCTCGGTGGACCCTTCCTGGCCGCCGCCCAGCGGTTGGCCACCGCCATGGTGGACGGGCTCGGGGCGCAGGGCTCCTTCGTGGCGATGAACAACACCGTCTCCCAGTCGGTGCCGCACCTGCACTGCCACGTCGTACCCCGCACGAAGGGCGACGGTCTGCGGGGCTTCTTCTGGCCGCGCACGAAGTACGCCGACATCGCTGAACGGGACGCGTGGGCGGCTCGGATCGGCGCCGCACTACAGTGACCGACGGATTTCAGCCACTTTTCGAGAGGACACACCTGATGGGTCGTTACGACGGAAGGGTCGCCATCGTCACCGGGGCCGCGCGCGGCATCGGTGCCGGGACCGCCAAGCGTTTCGCCGAGGAGGGCGCCTCGGTCGCCATCCTGGACCTCGACGAGGGGCAGGCGCAGGAGGCGGCCGACGCCCTCGGCGGCGACGCCAAGGCGATCGGGGTCGCCTGCAACGTCTCGGACAGCGCCTCGGTCGACGCGGCCGTGGCCCGCGTCCTGGAGGAGCTCGGCGGGCTGCACGTGCTGGTCAACAACGCCGGCATCACCCGGGACAACCTGTTGTTCAAGCTCACCGAGGAGGACTGGGACTCGGTGATGAACGTGCACCTCAAGGGCGCGTTCTTGATGAGCAAGGCCGCGCAGAAGACCTTCGTGGCGCAGAAGTACGGCAAGATCCTGAACCTCTCCAGCGTCTCGGCCAACGGCAACCGTGGGCAGGCGAACTACTCCGCGGCCAAGGCCGGCGTGCAGGGGTTCACCCGGACCCTCGCCCTGGAGCTGGGTGCCTTCGGTGTGAACGTGAACGCGATCGCCCCGGGCTTCATCGCCACCGAGATGACCGACGACACCGCGCGTCGGCTCAAGCTCGACGTCGAGGAGTTCCGCAAGATGAACGCCGAGGCCAACCCGGTCAAGCGGGTGGGCTACCCCGAGGACATCGCTGCGGCCGCTGCCTTCCTGTGCAGCGACGAGGCGTCCTACATCACCGGCCAGACGCTCTACGTCGACGGTGGCGCGAAGATCTAGCAACACCTGCGATTGTTGCCTGATTCTGGCGGGCCCTGCGCTGCGCGCGGGGCCCGCTTTGTCATCATGACGCCATGACCCTCCCCTTCCGCAGAGCGGGTTTCCTCGTCGCGCTCGTCCTGTCTCTCGTGCTGGCCGCCTGTGGTGGTGGCAAGGAGGCCGAGACCGCCAAGCCGGACTCCCAGCCGCTCGAGGGCGGGACCAAGCTGGCCGCACTGTGGCCGCTGACCGGGCTCCCGGTCACGGGCAGCACCCCTGACCGGCCGGTGCTGGTCACCAAGATCGACAACACGTCCAGCAGTCGCCCCCAGGTGGGGCTGAAGAAGGCCGACCTGATCACCGAGGAGCTCGTCGAGGGCGGGATGACCCGGCTGGCGGTGTTCTTCTACAGCCAGATCCCCGGCGTCGTCGGGCCGGTCCGGTCGATGCGAGCCTCGGACATCGGCATCGTCAAGCCGGCCCATGCGGTGATCGTGGCCAGCGGTGCGGCGCCGCCGACCATCGGCCGGCTGAAGGCGGCCAAGGTCACCTACTTCACCGAGGGCGGTCCGGGCTACTTCCGCGACGGCAGCCGCAGGTCGCCGTACAACCTGATGGTGAACCTGCCGCAGCTGGCCAAGACCGTGGCGAAGAAGGCGATCGTCCCGGCGAGCTACCTGCCCTGGGGGGAGGAGAGCGACTTCGCCGGTGGCCGAGCGGCGAAGGAGATCGATGCGGTCTTCAGTCGCTCGCACACCACCGCGTGGCGCTACAAGGGCGGGAAGTACGAGAACTTGAACTCCTTCGCGGAGGCCGGTTCGCAGTTCCAGCCCGACAGCGTGCTGGTGATCCGGGTGCGGCAGGGCGATGCCGGTTACCTCGACCCGGCCGGCAACCCGGTCCCGGAGACGATCTACTCGGGCAAGGGCTCGATGATGCTCTTCCACAAGGGGGAGGTCGTGAGCGGCACCTGGAAGAAGTCGACCAAGCAGACGCCGGTGCAGCTGAGCACCAAGGCCGGACCGCTGAAGGTCCCGGCGGGCCATGTCTGGGTGGAGCTGGTGCCCACCGACAAGGACGGCGGACAGGTCGCCTTCCGGCGCTAGGAGGGCTCGGGGTCGGTGAGGGTGACGCCTTGGTCGGCCACTGAGCGCAGGCCGTCCAGGATGAAGCCGATGGCGACCTCGATCCTGGCCACGGCCCTGCGGGGGTCCTCCGAGGTGGTGACGCTCTCTCCGGCCGCCGACAGCGCGCCGAAGAAGATCCGGCTGAAGGTCTGCCGCATCGGCTCGTCGAGCTCGTAGGTCGAGGCCTCGAGCACCGAGCCCACGATGTCCTGCACGATGCCGTAGCTGGAGCGCTCCTCCTGCTCCCGGAAGCGCTCGTAGCCAAGGATCGCCGGGCCGTCCTGGATCACCACACGCTGGTAGGTCGGGTCCTGCACGACCTCGAGGAAGGCCCGTAGGCCGGCCAGGGCCTTCTCCCACGGATCGCGCGAGCCGCGCAGGGAGGCCCGGATCTCGCGGGCCGCGTCGTCCTCCACCTTGGCGAAGACGGCCTCGAAGAGCGCTTGCTTGCCGCTGAAGTGGTGGTAGAGCGCGCCCTTGGTGACCCGCGCCCCGGCAACGATCGCATCCAGGCTGGTGCCGCCGTACCCGTGCGCGGTGAACTGCTCGGTCGCCACCTCGATCAGGGCTCGCTTGGTGGAGGAGGAGAAGGAGGTTCGCCGCCCGCTCCCGGCCACCTTGGGGAGGCTGGGCAGCAGCTTCTCCTTCGGTGTGCGTGCCATTCGCGCAGTCTAGGACGGGCGTTGTGGGTCAGGTCACGCTCGCCGCTCTGGGAAATCGGACTAACCCCGACATACTCTGGGTACGTACCTACGGTATGTGAAACTTCTAGAAAGGTGGGACCGATGACCTGGAACACCTTCGCCCGACGCGAGGAGATCCTTCGCGCGGTAGTGGACACCGCTGATCGCCGCCTCGATGGGAACCTGCCCACCGATCTTGACGGCCTTCCCGAGAACTTTCCGACCGAGACCGATCTGGTCTCGGCGCTCCTGCTCAAGTGGCACACCCGGCTCGCGGGCAACGTCGAGCGGATCTTGATGCACGAACCGACGGGCCTCGAGCAGGCCGTCGCCACTGCGTGGCGGCAGACCGCCGAGCAGATGCCCGGAGTGCGGTTGATCCTCGACCGCGCCGGGCACCACGACCACACCGAGATCGCCTCCATGGTGAGCCGGGCGCAGCAGCGTGAGTGGGTCCGGCTGGCCATGGCCGCCGGGACGGCCAACCACGCCACCAGCGAGGCAGCGGGCGCCGGACGGCGCATCGAGCAGGCGGCGCGAGCCGCGCTCTCGCTGCCCGTCCCGGTCGACGATCACCTCCTGAGCGCCGCCGACACGCGCGAGGCCAACGAGTCCTTCGTACGCCGGCTCAAGGCGGTTCTCGCCGCCTGACCCCTGAACTGACCAGCCCCGGGCCACCGTGCGGTTCCCCCGCCGCATCCTCCCTCCCAGGTGGTCTGGGGTTCGTCATTCCCGGATATGATCCGGCGATGAGCAAGCGACAGACAGCGGGGTTCGGGTCCGTGGATGTCCTGGAGGACACCAGCCTCGATGAGCGGACCCGTCCCACCGACGACGGTGACCACGAGCGGCTCTCGCACTACGTCCCCAAGGACAAGCTCATGGAGGGGATGATCAACGGCACGCCCGTTGTGGCTCTGTGTGGCAAGGTGTGGATCCCGAGCCGGGACCCTGAGCGATACCCGGTCTGCCCCGAGTGCAAGGACATCTGGGAAAGCATGCGAGAGGGTTCCGAATGAGTTGTGGGCATCGAGTGGGAGTGGCCGTTGCCGCTCTCGCGCTGGCCGGGCTGCCCACGGTGGTGTCTCCGAGCTCCGCCTCCGCCGCCACGGTGGTGCCCTGCTTGCACCAGACGAGTCTGAACCAGGCGGGCACCGAGGCCGCGACGCCGTACTGGCGCCGCGGCGCGGACACCTCGCCGGTGACCGCCGCTGATCTCGCCGCGCTCCCAGCCCAGGACACCAGCCGCCGCACCATCGCCCGCGAGGTCGCCCCACGGCTGGCCTCCACCGTGACGATCCCGGTCTACGTGCACGTGATCAAGGGCAAGCACCGCCGCGAAGGGCACACCGCGGGGCCGCGGAAGGTCCGTCGCGTGATCTCCATCCTCAACGGCGGCTTCAGTGCCGAGCAGAGCGCGCTCGGGGTCGGCACGCGGTACCAGTTCAAGCTGCGGAAGATCGACTGGACCCGGAACGACAGCTGGTACCACGCGTTCCTCAACGGGCCCCGCGACCGCAAGATGAAGCGCAAGCTGCACCGCGGCGGGTCCCGGACCCTGAACCTCTACATCAACGGCGGCGGCCGCACCGACGAGCCGATCCTCGGCTGGGCCCGGTTCCCGTGGCAGTACGACCGCGCGCCCAAGCTCGACGGGGTCAGCGTGAACGTCGCCGGCCTCCCCGGTGGTAGGGCCCGCGGTTACAACCTCGGCGACACCGTGATCCACGAGACCGGTCACTGGATGGGTCTCCTGCACACCTTCCAGGGCGGTTGCTCGGAGTCCAACGACCAGGTGGCCGACACCCCGGCCGAGGGCGAGCCCAGCTTCTACTGCGAGACCACCCGCGACTCCTGCCCGGAGTCACCCGGTCTCGACCCGGTGAACAACTTCATGGACTACTCGCTGGACTCCTGCATGAACCGGTTCACCGAAGGACAGGTGGGCCGGATGGACGCCGCCTTCGTGAGGTGGCGCAAGTAGTGCGGTCCACGGACTCCGGCGAGAGGGCCATGTGAGCGACGGACGCCCTGTTCCTGTCCCGCTCGACCTGCCACCCGCCTATCCCGCACGTGCCGCCTGGGGCACGGCCGGGAGCCTGCGTGCCTGGCAGTCGGCTGCGCTGGACGCCTACTTCGACCGCAACCCGCGCGACTTCCTCGCCGTGGCGACCCCGGGTGCCGGCAAGACCACCTTCGCGTTGACGGTGGCCGCCGAGCTGCTCGCCCGCCGGGTGATCGACCGGATCACCGTGGTCGCGCCCACCGAGCACCTCAAGACCCAGTGGGCCGAGGCCGCGGCCAAGGTGGGGATCCCGCTGGACCCGGAGTACTCCGGGCGCAAGGGCCGCACCAGCGGTGACTACGTCGGCGTCGCGCTGACCTACGCCGGTGTCGCGGCGAACCCGTTGGCCCACCGGATCCGCACCGAGCGGTTCAACACCATGGTGATCCTCGACGAGGTCCACCACGCCGGTGACGCGTTGAGCTGGGGCGAGGCGGTGCGCGAGGCCTTCGAGCCCGCCCGACGTCGGCTGGCGCTGACCGGTACGCCGTTCCGCTCCGACATCAACCCGATCCCGTTCGTCACCTACGCGCCCGGCGACGACGGCGTGATGCGGTCGCTGGCCGACTACACCTACGGCTATGCGCACGCGCTCGCCGACCACGTCGTACGCCCCGTGCTGTTCATGGCCTACAGCGGGGAGATGCAGTGGCGCACCCGAGCCGGTGACGAGGTCGCGGCGCGCCTGGGCGAGCCGCTGACCAAGGACATGACGGCGCACGCGCTGCGGACGGCGCTGGACCCCAACGGGGCCTGGATCCCGTCGGTGCTCGAGGCGGCGGACCGGCGGCTCTCCGAGGTGCGCCGGCACGTGCCCGACGCCGGCGGTCTGGTGATCGCGACCGACCAGGACTCCGCCCGCGCCTACGCGCGGGTGCTCGCGCAGATCTGCGGCGAGAAGCCGGCCGTGGTGCTCTCCGACGAGAAGGCCGCGTCGAAGAAGATCACGAAGTTCGCCGAGGACGAGTCGCGCTGGATGGTCGCGGTCCGGATGGTCTCCGAAGGGGTCGACGTGCCGCGGCTGGCGGTCGGCGTCTACGCCACCACGATCTCCACCCCGCTGTTCTTCGCCCAAGCCGTCGGGCGGTTCGTGCGTGCCCGCAAGCGTGGCGAGACCGCCTCGATCTTCGTGCCCTCGGTGCCGGTGCTGCTCACCCACGCCGCCGAGATGGAGGTCGAGCGCGACCACGTGCTCCAGCGCAAGATCAGCGACGACGGTGACATCTTCGCCGCCGAGGACGCGCTGATGCAGCAGGCCCAGCAGGCCGAGGGCGCCTCGGGGGAGGAGGCGCTGATGCCGTGGGAGGCACTCGGGTCGCAGGCCACCTTCGACCGGGTGCTCTACGACGGAGCAGAGTTCGGTCACGCGGGGGAGGTGCACGTCGGCTCGGAGGAGGAGATGGACTTCCTCGGCATTCCCGGGCTGCTCGAGGCGGACCAGGTGCGCAACCTGCTCCAGCACCGGCAGAGCGAGCGAGCCCGGCGACGTCCGGCCTCGGCGGCAGCGGCGGAGGAGGACGTGCGCGAGGTCTCCACCCACGAGCAGCTCGCGGTGATGCGACGAGAGCTCAACGGACTGGTCGCGGCGTGGTACCACCGCACCGGCCAGCCCCACGGCGTCACCCACGCGGCGCTGCGCAAGGAGTGCGGCGGCCCGGCCGCCGCCGCGGCGACGGCGGCGCAGCTGACCAAACGGATCGATCTGCTCCGCGACTGGGCCACCCGCAACGCCGGCTGACCGGGGTGCAGGACCCCGGTCAGCCGGTGCGAGCGGGTCACTCGTCGTCGGCACCCTGTCCGCCGCCGCCGTCGAGCGAGCAGACACCGGTCGCGTCGTCGTACTGGATGTTGGACGCGGCCGGGTCGACGCCGGCTGCCTTGCAGGCGGCGTCCTGGGCGGCCTGGTCGGCTGCGGTCTCGGTGCTCGAGGAGCTGGTCTCTGCGGTCGAGGCAGGTCCGCTGGCGACGGCGGCGCCTCCCAGACCGAGCGCGCTGATGGCCAGGACGCCACCGGCGATGGTGAGGGAACGGTTGATCTTCATGGGACCTCCAGAGGTCGTGTTGAGCGGTGGTTCCGCTGTGAGGTCCACTGTGTCCGCCGGCTGCTGTGACCTCGCTGAGAGCTCCTGAGAAGCAAGGCCCCCAGCTCTCAGGCTGGTCTCAGCGCCGACTCCCTACGCTGAGCGAGAGAGGGGGTGACGCGGAGGTGCGTGCGCTCATCGTTGAGGACGAACCCAGCATCGCCGACGCCGTACGCCGCGGCCTGCTGGCGGAGGGCTTCGCCGTGGACGTGGCCGTCGACGGTGTCGACGGGCTGTGGAAGGCGACGAGCGTCGAGTACGACGTGGTGCTCCTTGACGTCATGCTGCCCGGCCTCACCGGGCAGGAGGTGCTCCGCAGGATGCGCGCGGCGGAGGTCTGGTCCCCAGTGCTGATGCTGACCGCCAAGGACGGTGATGTGGACATCGTCGAGGCGCTCGACCTGGGCGCGGACGACTACCTCACCAAGCCGTTCAGCTTCGGGGTGCTGCTTGCGCGGGTCCGTGCGCTCAGCCGGCGCGGCGCCAGCCCGCGCCCGCTACAGCTGGTCGCGGGTGACCTCGCGCTCGACCCCAGGGCGCGGACCTGCTCCCGCGGCGGGGTGTCGGTCGAGCTGACGGCCCGTGAGTTCGGGCTCCTGCACTGCCTGATGAGTCACCTCGACGAGGTGCTCACCAAGACTGAGCTGGTGGCGCAGGTGTGGGACGAGAACTTCGCCGGGGACCTGAACATCGTCGAGGTCTACATCGGCTATCTGCGGCGCAAGATCGACCTGCCGTTCGGTCGTCGTGCCATCACCACCGTTCGCGGTGCGGGCTACCGGCTGAACGGCAACGGCGGATGAGCAGCGGCTGGCGCGTCAGACTGCGGTTGGTGGCGGTCTCGACCGCAGCGATGACCGTGGTCCTCGTCCTCGGTGCCGTCTTCGTGGTGTGGCGGGTCCAGCACGGACTCAGGACCGAGATCGACGACTCGGTGCGGCAGCAGGCGCTCAGTGCCGCAGCGGCGGTGGCCGACGACCCCACTGCTTCCGCGTTCCCGGTCGCCGCGACGCCGAGTGGCATCGGCCAGGTGGTGGACGCCGAGGGGGAGGTGGTGGCGGCCTCAGCTCAGATCGAGGGGGAGCCCCGGCTCTACGACTTTCGGCCCAGCGGCGCCAGCGTGGTGCCACCTCTGCGCACGGTGCGGCTGAGCCAGGTCGACGACGCGGAGTTCCGGGTGGCGGGCGTTGCGGTGCCCGGCCCATCCGGCCTGACGGTGTACCTCGGGCTGCCCACCACCGAGGTGGGCCGGAGCGCGGCGGCTCTGGCGACCAGCCTGGCCCTGATGCTGCCCGTGGTGCTCGCGCTGCTCGCGCTGCTCGCCTGGTGGTACGTCGGACGGGCGTTGCGACCCGTCGACGCCCTCCTGGGACGGCTCGACAGGTCGCTGGAACGCCAGCGGCAGTTCGTCGCTGATGCCGCCCACGAGCTGCGCAGTCCGGTCGCGGCGATCCGGGCCCAGGTGGAGGCCCCACACCCCGGGGCCGAGGAACCGACCGATGGCGGCCCTCACCTGCGTGAGGAGACCGCACGGCTCTCGACGCTGGTGGATGACCTGCTGGCACTGGCCCGGCTCGACGCCCAGCCGGAGTTGAGGCTGCGCCCCCTGGACCTCGACGACATCGTCTTCGCCGAGTCGACTCGGTTGAGTGCCCTCCCAGGTCTGCGTGTGGACGTCTCAAGGGTGCGCGCCGTACGTGTTGAGGGAGACCAATCCTTGCTGACCCGCGCCGTACGCAACCTGATGGACAACGCTGCCCGGCACGCGACCGGGTCGGTCACCGTGGAGCTGGAGTCGGACCGCGGATGCGCCACGCTGGTGGTCTCGGACGACGGCCCGGGCATTCCCGCGGAGCAGCGCGAGCAGGTCTTCGAGCGGTTCACGCGTCTCGACGATGCCCGTGGCCGGGACACCGGCGGCGTGGGACTTGGGCTGGCCATCGTGGCGGATGTCGCTGTGGCACACGGTGGCAGTGTCGAGGCGCAGGACAACCGGCCGGGCGCCCGGTTGGTCTTCCGGGTTCGTCTGCGTCCCGGAGGTTGAGGAACGCGCCGCTCAGCAGCGGGCCGGACACCTTCGACCTCTGGGTGATCAGCCCTCGGCGGCGACGGTCCCCAGCAGCGGCAGCACGCGGTAGGGGACCTGGGTCGCCAGCGCGATCACGGTCGCGCAGCGGACGATCGCCTCGTGCGAGAGCACCCGGTCGATCACCCGCTGCAGGTCGGTGTTGGAACGTGCGACCACCCGGCACCACAGGTCCCCGGGTCCGGTGATCGTGCAGGCCTCCAGCAGCTCGGGGATCATCGCGAGGTGGGCCCCGACCGCGTCGTGGCCGCTCCCGGTGGTCGGCCCCTGGCGGATCTCCAGGGTGAGGAAGGCGGTCACCGGGTAGCCGAGCGCCTCGGGCGCGAGGTCCGGGCCCCATCCGGTGACCACGCCCGACTCGGCGAGCCGGGTGAGCCGGGCCTGGACGGTGCCGCGCGCGACGCCGAGCCGCCGGGACGCCTCGAGCACGCCCACGCGGGGCTCGTCGGCGAACAGACGGATCAATGTGGCATCAAGATCGTCCATCTGGGCTCCTCGTTGTGTGCAATCTGTCCAGTGGAGACTCGGAGTGTTGCACAGATTGTCGAATCCGGTGATCCTTGGCGCATGACTGCGCTGACCCCTGAGGAAATCCGAGCCGACCTGACCCTGGACCAGCTCAAGCAGCTGGTCGGACTGGTGGAGTACGACGCCAGCAGCGACCCGTTCCCGGTCACCGCCATGGACGCGATCTGCTTCGTGGTGGGCAACGCCACCCAGACCGCGAACTTCTACCAGCTCGCCTTCGGCATGGAGCTGGAGGCCTACCGCGGGCCGGAGAACGGTCTGCGCGACGCGAAGGTCTTCGTGCTCCGCTCGGGCAGTGCCCGCTTCGTCGTCTCTGGCGGCGTCACCCCCGACAGCCCGCTGCTCGAGCACCATCGCAAGCACGGCGACGGGGTGGTCGACCTGGCCCTCGAGGTCCCCGACGTCGACCGGTGCATCGAGCACGCCCGCTCCACCGGGGCCACCATCCTCGACGAGCCCTACGAGATCTCCGACGAGCACGGGACCGTGCGGATGGCTGCCATCGCGACGTACGGCGAGACCAGGCACACGTTGATCGACCGCAGCCGCTACACCGGCCCCTACCTGCCGGGCTTCGTCGCCCGCTCGACCACGGTGACCCGCCGCGAGGGCCACCCCAAGCGGCTCTTCCAGGCGGTCGACCACTGCGTCGGCAACGTCGAGATCGGCCACATGGACGAGTGGGTGACGTTCTACAACAAGGTCATGGGCTTCACCAACATGGCGGAGTTCATCGGCGACGACATCGCCACCGACTACTCGGCGCTGATGTCGAAGGTCGTCGCGAGCGGCAACCACCGGGTGAAGTTCCCGCTCAACGAGCCCGCCATCGCGAAGAAGAAGTCGCAGATCGACGAATACCTCGAGTTCTACGACGGCGCCGGCTGCCAGCACATCGCGCTGGCCACCAACGACATCCTGCGTTCGGTCGACATCCTGCGCGCCAACGGGATCCAGTTCCTCGACACCCCCGACTCCTACTACGACGACCCGGAGCTGCGCGAGCGCATCGGCAAGGTGCGGGTGCCGATCGAGGAGCTGAAGAAGCGCAAGATCCTCGTCGACCGCGACGAGGACGGCTACCTGCTGCAGATCTTCACCAAGCCGATGGGCGACCGGCCGACCGTGTTCTTCGAGTTCATCGAGCGGCACGGTTCGCTGGGCTTCGGCAAGGGCAACTTCAAGGCGCTCTTCGAGGCCATCGAACGCGAGCAGGACGCCCGCGGGAACCTCTGAGCAGGTCCGGTTCGCAACCGGCGAAGTATCAGCGGTTTTGAGCACTGGAACCTCGATCACGGGCGGATGCATACTGGAAAACGCGCCCGGTGGGGGCGCCCCTCCCGGCGCCTGAGCCGGCTCGCACCGGTGTCGGTGCCTCTCGACGCGCACACCGTCGCCTCCAGCCCGCGCGTCGTGCACCTCTGGGGAGAACCTCATGACCGAGAACGCCAATGCCACCTTGGTACGCCGTGGATTCGCCGCCTTCAGCGAGGGCGACATGGCCACGCTGACCGAGATCCTCGCGCCCGACGCCGTCCAGCACGTGCCGGGCAACCACCAGCTCTCTGGTGACCACAAGGGTCGCGACGCGATCCTGACCATGTACGGCCAGCTGGCCGAGCTGACCTCCGGGACCATCCGGGTCGACCTTGAGCGCGTCTTCGCCAAGGGCGACCAGGTGGTCACCGTGTTCCGCGAGACCGGCGAACGCGAAGGGAAGTCGCTGGACACCCGGCACTCGCTGGTCTTCACGGTGCTCGACGGCAGGGCCGTCGACCTCGACGACTTCGCGGAGGACGAAAAGGGGGACGACGCCTTCTGGGCCTGAATCCCTGACCAATCCGGTCACGCAGGGGTGACGAACAACGGTCGCTGGGACCGGGATCGACCCGGATCCCTCCCAGCCTGATCGGAGCCCCCTGATGCGACGTTTCGCCGCCCGCAAGCCCCTGACCGCTCTCGTGGTCGCCGCCGCGCTCGCCGTACCCCTGACCGGGTGCAGCGTCCTCGGAGGCGACGACGGTCCGCCCCAGGCGGTGGCCGTGGTCGAGAACCTCAGTGGCACCTCGACCGCCATCAAGCTCGACCAGGGCTTCGTGGACGCGCTCGGCTCGCTCAAGCTCACCCCCGGTGTCGTGGGCAAGGCCAAGCTGGTCGACGGTTCGCTGATCTTCCCGATCACCGGTGGCAACGTCAGCGTCTTCACCCCCGGTGAGGTCTCGCCCTACGTGATCGGCCAGATCCAGCACGAGAACTCCGGTCTGACGCTGGCCTCCGGCGGGACCAAGGTGCGGCTGAGCAACTTCAACGTCGACCCGGGCGTCTCGCGGGTCTACGGCGACGTCGCGGTGAACGGCAAGACCGCCGTCACCAACGCCTACCTGTTCACGCTCGACGGTCGCACGCTGAACCCGCTGCAGACCAAGGGCAAGAACGCGATCCTCGAGGGGACCAAGGTCGAGATCTCGCCGGTCGCCGCTCCGCTGCTGAACAAGACCTTCGGCACCAAGGCCGTGAAGCCGGGCCTGCTGGTCGGGATCGCCAAGATCACCGTCAAGGTCGGCTGACCCAGACTCGTCGGCTGACCCTTCTCCGCCGGAGGGTCAGCCGGCGTCCCCGACCGCCACGAGCTCGCCCTCGTCGACGCCGTGCACGGCGACCGGGGTCGTGGTGGCCTCGATGTGCCTGCGCCCGGAGGCGAGGATCGCCACCCCGATGAACACTGCGACCGCGGCCATCCAGAACGGCGCGTGCACGGAGACGTCCTCGCCGAGCCTGCCCGCGGCGTACGGCGCCACCGCACCGCCTGCGAACCGCACGAAGCTGTAGGCCGCCGACGCGACCGGGCGCTCGACCGGGGCGGAGCCCATCACCGCCTCGGTGATCACGGTGTTGTTCACCCCGAGGAAGGCTCCTGCCGCGACGACGCCGACGATCAGCGCCGGCTTGGAGTCGGTCAGCAGCGCCATCATCGCCAGGTCCACGCCGAACAGCGAGAGCGAGAGCAGCACCGTGGGGACCGCGCCGATCCGTCGCTGGAGCATCGGGGCGACCCAGACCGAGGTGATCGCGAGCAGCAACCCCCAGCCGAAGAAGACCCAGCCGACCTGGACGGCGCCGAGGTCGAGCGGGAACGGCGTGAACGCGAGCAGCGTGAAGAACCCGACGTTGTAGAACAGCGCCGTCAGCGCCAGGGTTCGCAGCGCGGGGAAGCGCAGGGCGCGGAACGGCTCCGCGAGCGACGTGCGCCGTCCTGTCGGAGGTGTCGCCGGGAGCAGGAGGACCGTGGCCGCCAGGCCGACGAGCATCAGCGCAGCCACCCCGAAGAACGGCGCCCGCCACGAGATCGCGCCGAGCTGGCCGCCGACCAGTGGGCCCATGGCGATCCCGAGACCCAGCGCGGCCTCGAAGAGGATCACGGCCTGGGCGACCGAGCCCCGCGAGGAGACCACGATCGTGGAGAGCGCGGTGGCGATGAACAGCGCGTTGCCCAGGCCCCAGCCGGCGCGGAAGCCGACGATCGCACCGACCGAGTCCGAGGCCCCGGCGAGCGCCGCGAAGAGCGTGATCAGGACCAGGCCGAGCAGCAGCGTGCGCTTGGCGCCGATCCGGGTCGAGACGAAGCCGGTGATCAGCATCGCCACGCCCATCACCGCCATGTAGCTGGTGAACAGCAACGAGACCTGGCTGGGGGAGGCGTCGAGCTGCTCGGCGATCGGCTTGAGGATCGGGTCGACCAGGCCGATGCCCATGAAGGCGATGACGCTGGCGAACGCGACCGCCCAGACGGCGCGTGGTTGCTTCAACATGTGGGGTCCTGTTCTCGGGAGGGTGTGCTCAGTGCTGCTCGAGCACCGCGGTGAGGATCGCCACCGCGGCGGCGAGCTCGTCGGTGGAGTGGCCGGAGGCCATGACCCGCTCGGCCACGAGGGTGGCGTTGCGGTCTCGGATGTCGGTGAGCCTGCGTCGGCCCTCGGCGGTCATCGAGACCAGGCTGGCGCGCGCGTCGTCGGGGTGCGGGTCGCGGCGCAGCCAGCCCTTCTCGACCAGGCCGTTGACCAGTCCGGTCATCGTCGGCTGGCTGCACCGGTCGGCACCGGCCAGCGCGCCGACGGTGCTGGGCCCGAGCTCGTCGAGCAGGCTCAGCAGCCGGATGCTGGCGGCGGGGACGTCGGCGGCGTGCCGGCGTACCTCCCGGACCAGGCGGGCGCTGAGCACCACGAGCTCGTTGCTCAGCTGGGTGACGGACTGGTTGCTCACGTCCACCACTTTACATAGGCAGCCTATGCAATGCCACTCGGGTCAGAAGGGCGGGCGTCCGGTGCCGCTGACCCGGAACCGGCCCCAGGGATCCACGTCGGTGAGGCGCCCGCTCGCCGAGCCGTGCGGGGTGTGCAGGGTGATCGTCGCCCCGGACCGGTGCTGCTGCTCGAGCGTGGGGTCGTGCGCGATCCGACCCCACCAGTGGAAGAGACCGTCGATCGGCTGGAACTGCCCGCGCAGCCGCACGTCCACCTCGGTGTCCTCGATCCGGGCGGGGCCGTCGTACTGCTCCTGCGGCTCGTGGGTCGGCTCCGTCACGGCTTCCCTCCCTCGACCAGGCCCAGGCGCCCCCGGCTGTCGATGCGTACGCCGTTCTCGCGGGCCACTCCCTCCAGGGCGTTCCAGATGAACGAGCTCAGGTAGCGGGTCACGGCCTGGCGGCTCATCGTGTTGCGCCGCAGCCACCATTCGCCCGTGGAGAGGCCGAGCCCGACCAGGCCGTGCGCCCAGGGCTCCGCTCCGGCCGCGTCCACGCCAAGGTCGCGCAGGGTGTCCCCGAGGAGGCGCGAGATCGTCGCGGCGACCATCTCCTTGCCGTCGGCCAGCGGGTCCTCGTTGGTGGGGTGCTCGACGAGCAGGAAGAACACGTGCGGGTGCTGGGAGATCAGCTCCAGGAAGACGTCGCAGCCCTGCTCGACCCGGTCGCGCAGGGGAGTGCTCGCGGTGAGGACCGGGAGCAGCCCGTCGAGCACGGCGTCCGCGCCCCATGCCCCGACGGCGCGGTAGAGGTCGTCCTTGTCGGTGAAGTAGCGGTAGAGCACCGGCTTGCTGACCCCGGCGCTCGCGGCGATCTCGGCGATGCTCGCCGACGGGCCATGGGTGTCGATGGCGAGGACGGCCGCCTCGACCAGCTCGGTACGGCGGCTCTCGCGATGGACGTCCCACCGGGAGTTCCTGCCGTCGGGGTCCTTGACGATGGGCGACATGTGCTCGACAGTAGCCGATAACCGTTACTGGAAGTAACAGTTACCGCCGATCAGGAGGAACTGATGACCGCGACGCTCCGCCCCGAGTCCGCTGCTCTCGCCGAGCGACTGCTGAAGTCCTCGGCGCGCCACTCCTACGACCCCGAGGTCGACATCGACTGGTCGGCGCCGGTGCCGGACGACAAGTGGGGGATGCAGCCGGAGCGGATGTCGCTCCACGGGACCGAGCTGTGGGCCGGGCTCAGCGAGGAGCAGCAACGGGTGCTCTCGCTGCACGAGAGCGCGTCGCTGGCCAGCGTCGGCCTGTGGTTCGAGATCCTGCTGATGCAGCTGATGCTGCGCGACGTCTACCACGACGACCCGACCGGTGCGCACATGCACTACGCCCTGACCGAGGTGGCCGACGAGTGCCGCCACTCGACGATGTTCGGCAAGGCCATCGCGCAGATGGGCGTGCCGGCGTACGGCCCCCAGAAGCGGATCCACCAGCTCGGCCGGCTGTTCAACACCGTGGTGCGCGGGCCCAGCGCCTATGCCTCGATCCTGGTGGCGGAGGAGATGCTCGACACCTGGCAGCGTGAGCTGATGAAGGACGAACGGGTGCAGCCGGTCACGCGGATGGTCTCGCGGATCCACGTCCTCGAGGAGGCCCGGCACATGACCTTCGCCCGCGACGAGGTGCAGCGCGCCATGCCCGGTCTGAGCAGGGCCCGGCTCGTCGTACACCAGGGGATCACCGCGCAGGTGTGCTTCATGGTCGCCCGCGCCCTGGTGAACCCGGAGATCTACCGCGCCGTCGGCATCGATCCCGCCGAGGGCCGTCGCGCGGCGCTGGGCAACCCGAGCTACCGCGAGACGATGCAGTGGATGGGCGAGAAGCCGCTCGCCTTCCTCCGCGCCAACGACCTGCTCCCGAAGAGCCAGGAGCGGGTGTGGCGCGCCTCCCTGCTGCTCGGGTGAGGCCGTCGGTTCTTCACAAGGTCTCCTGAAAACCCGGCAGCACCGTCCCGGTCACCTCCCCGAGGGCGATCCGGCCGCCGAGGGCGCCGGGGGCGGTGGCGCGCAGGGTGACGGTGTCGCCGTCCTCGAGGAAGGTGCGGCCGTCGCCGAACGGCTCCTTGCCGCCCCAGCTGAGCTCCAGGAACGAGCCGCGCTGCTCGCGCTCGTCGCCGCTGATCGTGCCGCTGGCGTAGAGGTCGCCGGTGCGCAGGGACGCGCCGTTGGTGGTCAGGTGGGCGAGCATCTGCGCGGGAGACCAGTACATCGAGGCGTACGGCGGTCTGCTGACCACCTCTCCGTTGAGCACCACCTCGAAGTCGATGTCGAAGCCGGCCGGGTCCTCGACGCGGAGGTAGTCCATCGGGGGCGGGTCCTGGCCGGGCAGCGGCACCCGCGCTGCCTCGAGTGCCGCGAGCGGGGTGATCCACGCGCTGATCGAGGTGGCGAAGGACTTGCCGAGGAACGGGCCGAGCGGCACGTACTCCCAGGCCTGGATGTCGCGCGCCGACCAGTCGTTGAGCGGCGTCACCCCGAAGACGTGCTCGGGAAAGCCCGAGGGAGGCACCGACCGCCCGAGCCGGGTGGGGGTGCCGACGACGAAGCCGAGCTCGGCCTCGATGTCGAGCCGGCGGGTCGGGCCGTGCACGGGGGCGTCGGCGCCGGGTGGCATCCGCTGCCCCGAGGGACGCAGCACGTCGGTGCCGGAGACGACCACGGTCCCGGCACGGCCGTGGTAGCCGACCGGCAGGTGTCGCCAGTTCGGCAGCAGCGCCTCACCGTCGGGCCGGAACATCCGCCCGACGTTGGTGGCGTGCTGCAGCGAGCAGTAGAAGTCGACGTAGTCGGCCACCTCGAACGGCAGGTGCATCGTGACCTCGTCGATCGGCACCAGCAGCGGTCGGACGCGCTCAAGGTGGACGTCGTCGCTGAGGACCTCGACCAACCAGTCGCGCGCGATCTGCCAGGCGGGACTGCCCAGCGCGAGGAAGGCGTTCAGCGTCGGCCGTGCCCACACGTCGGCGAGGTGGGGGCCGTCTCCGGGATCGCCGCCGAGAGCTGCCACTGCCGAGGCGTCCAGCACGAAGTCGCCGATCCGCACACCCACCCGTGGCGCGGAGCCTGGGGTCGAGAAGACGCCGTACGGCAGGTTGTCCACGTCGTACGCCGACCCGCTCGCTCCGTCGACCCAGCTGCTCATCGTGCGTCTCCCATCAGGCCGAGGTCGACCAGGTCGTCGTAGGCCTCGCGCACGCTGCACGAGCCGAACGAGGTGAACCAGCGCCGGGTGCGCGCGAACAGGTCGGGGTCATCGGCCAGCCGCGTCGCGATCGCCGCGCCGTCGGTGTCCAGCAGCGAGTGTGCGACCTCGCCGGCGCCGCCGCCGTCCAACGAGACCCGCGTCGCGAGCAGGACGTTGAGGAAGCCGTGGTGGTCGATGCCGGTCTGCTCGTCACGGTGCCGCACGGCGTGGTGCAGGCCGGCGGTGCACTTGAACGGCAGCTCCCGGTCCAGCGCCGCCTCGAGGCAGACCGCCAGCTGTGCAGGGGAGGGGAAGAGGTCGGCCGTGATCCCGCCCGTGCGGAACTTCAACGGGATCTCGGCCGCTGCGAGCTCGTCGAGTGCAGCGGACCAGCCGTGCGTCGGATCGCCCGCGGGGATGGGGGGTTCGGCGAACACCGTGACGTCGTCGAGCACGTCACCGAGACCCTGCACCACGGTGACCAGGCGCCGGGCGTTGTGCGCGAGGTCCTCTTCGTCGCGCAGCGTGAACTCCACCGCCTTCAGGATGAGCCCCTCCGAGCGCTGCACCCACGTCACCACCGGCTCGATGGCGCCGGCCCCGCCGGAGATCACGACGTTGAGCTCGAGGGGTGGTCCCGAGGCAGGGAGGTCGGGGACCTTGAGGTCGCTGACGACGAACCCACCGACGAGGTCGGCGTACGGGCCGCCGCGCAACGCGTGGTGCTGGGCGACGGCCTCGGCCAGTGGGAGGTTGCCCGGCGGGAAGATCGCAGCGTCGTCGACGAAGCGGTTCAGGAAGGCTGGAGCCGTCATGGTTGCCACGCTAGAGGACCGCGCGAGAAGGTTGCGACGTGGCTTACTACCGATCTGTGGGCGCCGTGCCGCCAACCCGGCACACCGCGTTCCGAGACGACGACGGAAACCTGCGCTACGAGGAGCTGATGGGGGAGGAGGGCTTCTCCTCGGACTCCTCGCTGCTCTACCACTCCGGGGTGCCCTCCGCGATCGTGGACAGCCAGGTCTGGGAGCTCGGCGACCTCGGCACCGAGCCCAACCACCCGCTCAAGCCCCGCCACCTCAGGCTGCACGACCTGCCTGCGGGAGGGGATGCCGTCACCGGACGCCGGCTGGTGATGGGCAACGCCGACGTGCGGATCAGCTACGTCGTCACCGACACGCCCTCGCCGTACTACCGCAACGCCGTGGGTGACGAGTGCGTCTACGTCGAGTCCGGCAGCGGGACCGTGGAGACGGTCTTCGGGGTGCTGTCCTACCGCACCGGTGACTACGTCGTGATCCCCAGGGCGACCACGCACCGCTGGGTCCCCAGCGACATCGACGGCGACGTCAGCCGCCTCTACGCCATCGAGGCCAACAGCCACATCGCGCCGCCGAGGCGCTACCTCTCCAAGTTCGGCCAGTTCCTCGAGCACGCGCCCTACTGCGAGCGCGACCTGCACGGCCCCGCCGAGCCGTTCGTCCAGGAGGGCACCGACGTCGACGTGCTGGTCAAGCACCGCGGCGGTGGCGCCGCGTCGCAGGGAGGCCTGGTCGGCAGCCGGCTGACCTACGCCACCCACCCGTTCGACGTGGTCGGCTGGGACGGCTGCCTCTACCCCTACACCTTCAACGTCGAGGACTTCATGCCGATCACCGGCAAGGTCCACCAGCCCCCGCCTGTGCACCAGGTCTTCGAGGGCCAGAACTTCGTGATCTGCAACTTCTGCCCGCGCAAGGTCGACTACCACCCCGAGTCGATCCCGGTGCCGTACTACCACTCCAACGTCGACTCCGACGAGGTGATGTTCTACGTCGGGGGCGACTACGAGGCCCGCAAGGGCTCCGGGATCGACATCGGCTCGATCTCGCTGCATCCCGGCGGCCACGCGCACGGCCCGCAACCCAGCGCGATCGAGGCCTCGATCGGGGTGGAGTACTTCGACGAGCTCGCCGTGATGGTGGACACCTTCCGGCCGCTCGAGCTGGGCGAGGCCGGTCGCGCGGTCGAGGACCCGGCGTACGCCTGGACCTGGGCCGGTCGAGGGCCCGGCTGAGCCGGTGCCGACCTTTGTCGCGTTCCTCCGAGCGGTCAACGTGGGCAAGCGCGCCTACCCGATGGCAGAGCTGCGCGAAGCCCTCACCGCAGCCGGATTCACCGACGTGGAGACGCACATCCAGACCGGCAACGTGCGGGTGAGCACGACCCTGCGCGCGCGGTCGAAGGTGACGGCCGCGCTGCAGGAGGCGATGCTGACGGATCGCGGCTTCGATGTACCGGTGGTGCTCCTGACGCCGTCCGAGCTCGCCGAGGTGTACGCCGAGGCGCAGCAGGTCTCCCAGGCGGTCTCGAAGGAGCTGTGGCAGGGCAGGGAGCCTGCCGGCCACTACCTCGCCCTGCTCGCCGCGCCGCCGAGTGCCGCCGCGACCGCCGCGCTGGAGGCGCGCTCGAAGGAGGGCGAGGGCGAGGTGGTCCGGGTGGGTCGCCGGGTCGTGCACCTGCTGCTGGACAAGCCGTTCCACGAGTCCTCGACCGGCAACGCGGAGGTGGAGCGTCACGCCGGGGTCGCCACCACCCGTAGCCTGACCGTGATCAGCAAACTCGTCGAGAAGTGGAGCCCATGACCATCTCTGCCACAGGCCGCGAATGGTGGCGCGAAGCCGTCATCTACCAGATCTACCCGCGGTCGTGGGCGGACGGCAACGGCGACGGGCTCGGTGACCTCCCAGGCATCACCGCCAGGCTGCCCTACCTGGCCGAGCTCGGTGTCGACGCCGTGTGGCTCTCGCCGTTCTACACCTCGCCGCAGAACGACGCCGGCTACGACGTGGCGGACTACCGCGACGTCGACCCCCTGTTCGGCACCCTCGCCGACGCCGACGACCTGATCGCGCGGGCGCACGAGCTCGGCCTGCGGGTGATCGTCGACCTCGTCCCGAACCACTCCTCCAGCGAGCACCCGTGGTTCCAGGCAGCGCTGGCGGCCGGGCCCGGATCGCCGGAGCGGGCGCGCTACGTCTTCCGCGACGGCAAGGGCCCGCAGGGCGAGGAGGCGCCCAACGACTGGCGCAGCGTCTTCGGCGGCCCGGGGTGGACCCGGGTCACCGAGGCGGACGGCACGCCGGGGCAGTGGTACCTCCACCTCTTCGACGTCACCCAGCCCGACTTCGACTGGACCAACCCCGAGGTCGGCGACGAGATGGAGTCGGTGATCCGCTTCTGGCTCGACCGGGGCGCCGACGGGTTCCGGATCGACGTGGCGCACTCCCTGGTCAAGGCCGAGGGCCTCCCCGACAGCTTCGGGGGACACGAGATGAGCGTCGAGCACACCGGCGACCTGCCGATGTGGGACCAGCCGGGGGTGCACGACATCTACCGGCGTTGGCGCAAGATCACCGACTCCTACGCCCGCGACGGTGAGGACGCCGACCGGATCCTGTGCGCCGAGGCCTGGGTCCGTCCGGCCGAGGCGATGGCTCGCTACGTGCGTCCCGACGAGCTGCACCAGGCCTTCAACTTCGGCTTCCTGATGAGCTCGTGGATCGCCGAGGAGCTGCAGCGCAACATCACCGAGTCGCTGGACGTCGTCGCCGAGGTGGGGGCGCCGCAGACCTGGGTGCTGTCCAACCACGACGTCGTCCGGCACGCCTCGCGGCTCGGCTTCGACCCGAAGCCCGGTCCGGTGCACGTCGCCGGCATCGGCATCGGCGACCCGCAGCCCGACGCCGAGGTGGGCCTGCGACGAGCCCGTGCGGCGACCACGGTGATGCTGGCGCTGCCCGGCTCGGCGTACCTCTACCAGGGTGAGGAGCTCGGCCTCCCCGAGGCCACCGAGCTCCCGGACGAGGTCCGCCAGGACCCGACCTGGGAGAAGTCGGGCCGGACGTCGCGCGGACGCGACGGGTGCCGGGTGCCGATCCCGTGGGAGGGCGACGCGCAGGCCTACGGCTTCTCCGAGACCGGGTCCAGCTGGCTGCCGCAGCCCGAGGCGTACGGCGAGCTGGCGGTCGACCGTCAGGTCGGCGTACCGGGCTCGACGCTCGAGCTCTACCGCAGCCTGCTCGCCCAGCGTCACGAGCTCGGTCTGGGGCACGGGCGGCTGGTCTGGGACGACCTGGGCCCGGACGTGCTCGCCTTCGACATCGTCTCCGACGACGCCACGGTGCGGGTGATCGCCAACCTCGGAGAGTCGCCGCTGGCGCTGCCGAGGGAGGCCAGGGTGCTGGTGGCCAGCGCGGAGCTGGACCAGGACGGTGCCCTTCCCACGGACGTCGCAGTCTGGTTGCGCCAGCCCTAGGGCCGGAGGCCACCCATGCGCCGCAGGCAGCAGCGAGCAGGCGTCCTCGTGGGGCTCGCTGCCCTGATGAGCGCGCTCGCGGCCTGCGGGCCCACGGGTGCGGACGTGCCGGTCGTGAACCTCTACGGCGGTGCGTCCGCTCCCGGTTTCGAGCAGATCATCGCGGACTGCAACACACAGGCCGGGGACCGCTACCGGATCGTCGGCAACCTGCTGCCGAGCGACGCCGACAGCCAGCGCGACCAGCTGGTGCGGCGGCTGGTCGCGAAGGACGACGGTCTGGACCTGCTCGGGATGGACGTCACCTGGACCGCCGAGTTCGCCGAGGCCGGCTGGATCCGTCGACTGACGCCCGAGCAGCGTGCGGTGGCCACGCGCGACACCTTGGCGAGCACGGTGACGACCGCGCTCTGGAAGCGCCAGCTCTACGCGATCCCCAAGCACACCAACGTGCAGCTGCTCTGGTACCGCAAGTCCCTGGTGCCGAGGGTGCCCGAGACCTGGGACGGCGTGCTCGCGGAGAGCGCGCGGCTCAAGCTGCAGGGCGATCCGTTCGCGATCGCCCTCACCGGCGCGCAGTACGAAGGCGTCGTGGTCGCCTTCAACACGATCCTGTCCTCGCTCGGCGGCCGCCTGATCGATGAGTCCGGCACCAGCCCGACGGTCGACGACACCACCGTGCGGGCGCTGGCGATCCTCAAGCAGCTGGCCTCGCAGGGCTACTCCAGCGGCGCCCTGGCCAGCAGCCAGGAGCCTGAGGTCTTCCGCCAGCTGGAGTCCGGTCGGGCGGCCTTCGCGATGACCTGGCCCTACGTCCTGTCGGCCATGCGCACCGCGGCGCCCGAGGTGGCCGACGACCTCGGCTACGCGCGCCTGCCTGCCTTCGAGCAGGGCAGGCTGTCGCGGGTGACCCTGGGCGGCATGAACTACGCGGTGAGCAGCTTCAGCCGGCACCCGGAGGAGACCTTCGAGGCAGCATTGTGCCTGCGCTCGCCCGAGCACCAGAGCGCGGCCGCGCTCGCCGGAGGGGACCCGCCCGTCGCCCGGAGCCTGTACGAGGACCCGGAGTTCCAGCAGGGCTACCCGACGTACGACGTGCTGCTCGACTCGCTCGCCACGGCGGTTCCCCGCCCGGTCACCCCGCTCTACCAGAACCTCTCCTCGGTGGTGGCGAGCGCGATCTCGCCGCCGGCCTCGATCCGGCCCGAGCAGACGGCGGCCGAGCTGGCCGAGGCGATCCAGCGTGTGATGGACGGCAGGGGGATCCTGCCGTGAACCCATCCGTGGGAGACCCGGAGAACCCCCCGACCAGCCCCCCGACGAGCCCCCCGACGAGCCCCCCGTCGAGTCTGGAGATCGCGCGCACCCGGGAGGGCGCACGCAAGCGGGCCGAGCGGCGGCTGGGCATGCTGCTGTGTGCCCCCGCCGCGACGGTGATGCTCCTCGTGGTGGCCTACCCGCTCTTCTACGCGGGCTACCTCTCGTTGTTCCGTGCCGACCTGCGCACCCCGGGCGCCAACGAGTTCGTCGGGCTGGAGAACTACCTGACCGTGCTCGGCAGCCCGATCTGGTGGCAGGCGTTCGGGCTGACGATGTTCGTCACCGTGGTGGGCGCCACCCTGGAGATGGCGCTGGGCACCCTGCTGGCCGTGGTGATGCACCGGACGCTGGTGGGACGCGGGGTGGTGCGCACCGCCGTACTCCTGCCCTACGCGGTGGTCTCGGTGGTGGCCGCCTTCTCGTGGCGCTTCGCGTTCACTCCCGGGGTGGGCTGGCTCGCCGGCGACTCCTCGCCGCTGGCGCAGCGCTGGCCCGCCATCGGGGTGATCGTGCTGGCCGAGGTCTGGAAGTCGGTGCCGTTCGTCGCCCTGGTGCTGATGGCGGCGCTGACCCTGGTGCCGCAGGAGCTGACCCGCGCCGCCGCGATCGACGGTGCCACCGCGTGGCAGCGGTTCTGGCAGATCACCGTCCCGATGATCAAGCCGGCGATCACCGTCGTGCTGGTCTTCCGGGTGCTCGACGCGTTCCGGATCTTCGACAGCATCTTCGTGCTGACCGACGGGGTGAACGGCACCTCGTCGGTCTCGCTGTTGGCCTACGACAACCTGATCCGTGGACTCAACCTCGGCATCGGGTCAACGATGGCGGTGCTGATCCTGCTCACGGCGGCGGTCCTCGCACTGGTCGTGCTCAAGGGCGTAGGGGCCCTGCTGCCGGGGCCGGAGGAGGACGAGTGAGGCCGGCACGCGGGCTGCTGCCCCGGCTGGGCTGGGTGGGCGCCGACGTCCTCGTCCTGGTCTACGCGCTCGCGCCGCTGCTGTGGCTGCTCTCGCTCTCGCTCAAGGGCGTCGGCACCCTGGGTGACCAGTCCTTCCTCCCGCGGGACCCGAGCCTGGAGAACTACCGGACCCTCGCCGACGCCGACTTCCTCCGACCGCTGCTGAACTCGCTCGGCATCTGCCTGATCTCCACCGTCGTGGCGCTGCTGCTCGGCACGATGTCGGCCTACGCGATCTCCCGGCTGCGGTTCCCGGGCAAGCGGCTGATCATCGGGCTGGCCGCCCTCGTGGCGACGTTCCCGCAGATCGCGCTGGTGACCCCGCTGTTCCGGCTCGAGATCCAGCTGGGCATCTTCGACACCTGGCTGGGGCTGGTGCTGCCCTACATCACCTTCGCGCTGCCACTGACGATCTACACCCTCGCGGCGTTCTTCAACGAGATCCCGCGAGGACTCGAGCGGGCCGCGATGATGGACGGGGCGACGCCCTACCAGGTCTTCCGCAAGGTCTTCGTCCCACTGGCGAAGCCCGGCATCTTCACCACCGCGATCCTGGTGTTCGTCGCCTGCTGGAACGACTTCGTCTTCGCGATCTCGCTGACCTCGAGCGAGCAGGCGCGGACCGTCCCGGCGGCCCTTGCCTACTTCACCGGCGCCACCACCTTCGAGCGACCGACCGCGGCGATCGCTGCCGCAGCTGTGGTGATCACGGTGCCGATCCTCGCGGTGGTACTGGTCTTCCAGCGCCGTATCGTGACCGGCCTGACTGCTGGGGCGGTCCGGGGCTGAGGCCCCGGACGGAGGAGGGGCGCCGTGGCGAGGATCGAGCTGGACCACCTGGTCAAGCGCTACGCGAGCGGGCGGCGCGCCGTGGTCGACCTGTCGCTGGACGTGGCCGACGGCGAGTTCGTGGCCCTGCTCGGGCCCTCGGGCAGCGGCAAGACCGCAGTCCTGGAGATGGTGGCCGGGCTGGAGGACATCACTCGCGGTGAGCTCCGCTTCGACGGAGAGGTGGTCACCGAGACCCCGCCGTGGGAGCGCGACGTGGCCGTGGTCTTCCAGACCCCGGCGCTCTACCCGCACCTGAGCGTCGCGGAGAACCTCGGGTTCTCGCTGCGCCTGGCTGGCGTCGGGCGGGCAGAGGTCGCGACCCGGGTCCGGGAGACCGCCGATCTGCTCGGCGTCAGCGCGCACCTGGAACGACTGCCGGGCACGCTCGCGGCCGGTCAGCGCCAGCGGGTGGCGATCGCGAAGGCGATGGTGCGCCGCCCGAAGGTGGTGCTGATGGACGAGCCGGTGGTCAACCTCGACGCCCGTCTCCGTGGCCAGATGCGCGCCCTGATCGCCGACCTGCACCGCCGCTTGGGCAACACCACGATCTACGTGACCCACGACCAGGGCGACGCCCTGGCGCTCAGCGACCGGGTGGTGGTGATGCGCGACGGTGTCGTGCAGCAGGTGGGCACGCCGACGGAGCTGCACGCCGCGCCGCGCAACCTGTTCGTCGCCGAGCTGGTCGGGAGCTCGGCGATGGTCCTCCTGCCCGCCACGCTGGCGGGGGAGCACGTGGTGAGCGGGCTCGGCAGCTTCGTGCTGCCGCCCGCCGTACGCCGTGCCGCGGAGCGCAGCGACGGCACCGAGGTGGTCCTGGGCATCCGTCCTGAGGACATCGAGCTCGCCGGCTCCGAGGACCACGACCACGTGGTGAGCGTGCAGATCGACGACCTCGTGACGGCCGGGTCGCAGACGGCGATCCACTTCACCGTGCCCGAGCCCGGTGCGCCCCCGCCTCGGGCCCTGCCTCCCGGGTTCGCGGTCCCGGTGGTGGGCACGCCGGCGACCGCGCTGGTCGGCGGAGCGGTCTCCGAGCGGGTCGGGAGCCGGATCAGGCTGCGGATCGACCCTGCGCGGGTCCAGGTCTTCGACGCAGGCTCAGGGCTCAGCCTGAGCTCGTCCCCGTAGCCGCGACGGTTTCTGCTCGGCGATCATCCGCAGCACCTCGTTGTTCCACTCGTGCTCGCGGATCAACCGGTAGCGCTCGGCGGCGACCCGGAGGTAGGCGTCCGCTGGGGTCTCGCCGGAACCGCGCACTCCGGCCTCCTCGATCATCCGCACGACCGGCGTGAACTCCTCGTCGAACCAACGGCGTCCCATGGCCGACTTGTCGATGTAAGCGCGCTCATGGTGCATCAGCCGGCACGTCCAGGCCTCGATCATCTCGGCGAGCCGGTGATAGCTGCCGGGGTCGCTGCACTCGATCTCCGAGCGGTGCTCGGCGTCCAGCGGTACGCGCTTGAGGAACCGCAGGCCCCAGTTCTTGGCGTCGAGGTCGCTCCGCCTGCCCACCCCCTCGGTGGAGATCTCGGTGTCGATCTGGGTGACGTCGGCCTCGATCGTCAGGGCGCCGAGCGCGCGTCCGACCGAGACCCGGTGGTGGCCGTCGCGCACGAAGTAGAGGTGACCGAGCTGGTAGACCTCGATCGGCGGGAAGGTCTCGCCGGTGCGGCTCTTGCGCGCGAGCCGCTCCCAGCGCTCGCGGCTCCGGCTCGAGGTGGGCCGGAACCGCCGGTCGAAGTCGCGCACCTTGTCGACCGAGCCGACGATGGCGTCCATCGGGATCTCCTGGACCCCCAGCGACCGCTCGCCCTTGCGCCCCAGCGCGTCGACCACCTCGCTGAAGGAGAAGGTCTCGTTGTCGAGCTGGGTGTCGTGGCGCACCCAGCTGGCCAGCGTGGAGAGCACCTGATGGCGCCGGGCGCGCAGGAAGTCGTTCTCGGCGTCCGCCCGTGGCGAACCGGTCTCCCGCACCATGGGACCAGTCTCCTCCCTCAGGCGCGTTGTCGCTGGCGGACCGGCGAGCGAGAGGTCGATCTGCATCGTGGTCCACGGGATCACGTTGCGCACCGTGGTCGGCCCCACCTGACGGTCGGGCATCTCCTGGCCGAAGGGGTGGATGTGACCGTGCAGGTGCCACGTCGGCTGCAGCCGGGCCAGGGCGGGGTGAAGGGCGTCGATGCCGACGTGGGGCCGGTCCTCGCCGTCCCCGAGGCCCCGTGGGGGAGCGTGGGTCAGCAGCACGTCGACCGGAGCGGCGAAGCGCGCGCGCCACAGCAGCCTGCGCACCCGCCAGGCGTACTGCCGCTGGGTGTACTGGTGGGGGCACTCGTCGCGGTAGCGCACGCACCCGCCGAGTCCCGCGATCGTCAGCCCGGCGGCCTCGAGGACCGTGACGTCGGCGTTGACGGCCCCCAGCGGGCGTTGGTCGCGTCGGTGACTGTGTGGCGCGAGGGCGGGGTCGTGGTTGCCGGGGACGAAGACCAGCGGGGCGTCGACGGCGCAGGCGATGAACTCCAGGTAGTCCCACGGCAGGTCGCCAGCGGAGAGCACCAGCTCGGGCGCGATCCGGCGCAGCCGCCGGGCGTCGAGCTCCGGAGCGACCTCGTCCGCGACCACCAGTACGTTCACCACCCGCTCGACGATACGGGTCGGGCGCCCCGGGCGCGACGTTGACAGTAAATCTGTCAACGTCTTGGATGAGCCCATGACCGACCTCGACGTGCGGCTCGACGACGGTGCGCTGTGGCTGACGCTGAACCGGCCCGAGCACTTCAACGCCCTCACCGGCGACATGGTGGTCACGGCGATCGAACAGCTTCGCGGGGCGACCGCCCGGGACGACGTACGCGTGGTGGTGCTCACCGGCACCGGGGGTGCGTTCTCGGCCGGGGCCGACCTGACCGGGGAGGACCCGCAGGAGAAGTACGACGCCGGGTCGGTGGACGCGGCCAACCAGGTGGTCAGCGCGATCACCGGGCTCGACAAGCCGGTCGTGTGCGGCCTGAACGGCATCGCCGCCGGTGTCGGCATGTCGGTGGCCCTGGCCTGCGATCTCGTCGTGGCCACCGAGTCGGCCGCGCTCACGCTGGCCTTCACCAGGATCGGGCTGATGCCCGACGGGGGAGCGACCGCGACCGTGGCGGCAGCCGTGGGGCGCGCGCGGGCGATGCGGCTGGCGCTGCTGAGCGACCTGCTCTCGGCGCAGGAGGCCTACGACGCGGGGCTGGTCTCGCACGTCTTCGCCGATGGGGAGTACGTCGAGCAGCTCGGCAAGATCGTGCGCCGGCTCGCCTCGGGCCCGCCGCTGGCGTTCGCCGCCACGAAGCGGGCCGTGAACGCCGCCACCCTCGGCGGGCTGGAGCAGGCCTTCGAGCGCGAGCGGGCCGGGCAGTCGCTGCTGCTCAGGACCGAGGACGTCGCCGAGGGGATGCGCGCCTTCGTCGCCAAGCGGCGCCCGGAGTTCCAGGGGCGCTGAGCGCGGGGGTCAGCCGACGAGGATCCCCGCTCGCCGCATCTCGGCGACGGCCGCCTCGGTGGTCTCGGGCGCGACCCCGGCGCACAGCGGCAGCAGCACCTGCGTCTGGAACCCGTGGCGAGCCGCGTCCAGCGCGGTCGCCCGCACGCAGTGGTCGGTGGCGATGCCGCACACGTCGACCTGAGCCACCTCGTGCGCCCGCAACCAGTCGACCAGCGAGCTGCCGCCGGCCTCGGTGCCCTCGAAGCCGGAGTACGCCGCGGCGTGCTCGCCCTTGAGGAACACCGCGTCGAAGGGCTGGGGGTCCAGGTTGGGGTGGAACGCCTCGCCGTCGGTGCCGACCTCGCAGTGCACCGGCCAGGTCTCGGCGTAGTCCGGGGTCTGCGACCAGTGCGCGCCCGGGTCGATGTGGTGGTCCTTGGTGGCCACCACCACGTCGTACGGCGGCGCCTGCGGGTCCTGACGGGTCCAGTGGCGCAGGATGATCGAGATGTCGCTCGCCACGCGGGCGCCCCCGGCGACCGGCAGCGACCCTCCCTCGCAGAAGTCGTTCTGCACGTCGACGACGATCAGTGCCCTCTTCACGGTTCGAGGCTACTCCCGGGGGCGGGCCCGCCGCCCCGCTGTAACGCGGGGTTCGCGCTGCCTTTTGCCCCGCCGGCGGCGCGCAAAGCAGCATGAACCCCGCGTTACAAGCGGTACGGCGGCGGTACGGCGGCGGTACGGCGAGCGGACGGCCGACCGGCGCCTACCGGACGCCCCCGTGGGGTCAGCGGACCTCGTGGACGGTCTCGAGCACCGGCTCGCCGCGGGAGAGCTGGCGGGCGGCGAGGGGGAGCTCGGCGCGGGAGCGCAGGTGGCGTTCGCGGGCGGAGTCGAGGGACTCGCGGCCGACGACCTCGCCGGCGCGCACGAGCGGCACCAGCAGGTCGCGGTCGTCGCCGTCGTCGTGGGCCGGGCTGCCGATCCCGATCACCTCGGCCTCGGCGACGCCCCGGGGGGAGAGCCGGCGCAGGGCGTACTTGCGGCCGCCCGTGGAGGCCTTGTCCTTGCTCTTCTTGGCCACGCTGACCAGCTCGCCGGTGCTGTCCTCGCGGGCGACCAGCTTGTAGACGAACCCGCAGGTCGGGTGCCCGCTGCCGCCGACGAGCTCCGTGCCCACGCCGTAGCCGTCGACCGGGGCGGAGGCCAGGCCGGCGATCGCGAACTCGTCGAGGTCGGAGGTCACGATGATGCGGGTCTCGCGGGCGCCCAGGTCGTCGAGCTGGGCCCGCACCCGGTGTGCGAGCACGCCGAGGTCACCGGAGTCGATCCGCACGGCGCCGAGCTCGGTCCCCGCCACCTCGACACCGAGCCGGACCGCCTCGGCGATGTCGTAGGTGTCCACGAGCAGGGTGGTCCCGCGACCCAGGCTGGTCACCTGCGCGCGGAAGGCGTCCGCCTCGCTGTCGTGGAGCAGGGTGAAGGAGTGCGCGCTCGTCCCGGTCGTCGGTACGCCGTACTCGCGGCGTGCCTGCAGGTTGGAGCTGGCCGAGAAGCCGGCGACGTACGCCGCACGGGCCGACGCCACCGCTGCCCACTCGTGGGTGCGCCGCGACCCCATCTCGATGCACGGTCGCTCGCCCGCGGCCCAGGTCATCCGCGAGGCGGCCGAGGCGATCGCGGAGTCGTGGTTGTAGATCGAGAGCAGCAGGGTCTCGAGCACGACGGCTTCGGCGAAGCTGGCCTCGACCACGAGCAGCGGGGAGTGCGGGAAGTAGGTCTCGCCCTCGGGGTAGCCCCAGATGTCACCGCCGAAGCGGAAGTCGGCCAGCCAGTCCAGGGTGCGGGGGTCGAGCAGGTCCTCCGAGCGCAGGAAGTCCACGTCGTCCTCGGTGAAGCGGAACGACTCCAGGGCGTCCAGGGCGCGTCCGACTCCGGCCACCACGCCGTAGCGGCGACCCTCGGGCAGCCTGCGCGCGAACAGCTCGAACACCGAGCGGCGACCGGCCGTCCCGGAGCCGAGGGCGGCCTGCAGCATCGTCAGCTCGTAGTGGTCGGTGAGCAGCGCCGTCGAGGGGCCGCTGGAGCGGCCGGTGAAGGGGGTGGGCACCCGCTCACCCTAATGAGCACGTGCACAATGTGGACGTGTCCACGTCACCGGTCGAGCTCGAGGAACCCGAGGTCGACGAGATCACCAAGCTCGCCCGGCCCTGGGTGACCATCGTGTGGAACGACCCCGTCAACTTGATGTCCTACGTGTCCTTCGTGTTCCAGAAGTACTTCGGCTACTCCAAGAAGAAGGCCGAGAAGCTGATGATGGAGGTCCACGAGGAGGGGCGCTCGGTGGTCTCGACCGGGAGCCGCGAGGAGATGGAGCGCGACGTCCAGGCGATGCACGGCTACGGGCTGTGGGCCACGATGCAGAAGGCGGACGCCTAGGTGAGCGGGTTCAAGCGGCATCGGCGCAGCGGCGCCGCGGTGGCGACGTTCACCGCCTTCGAGGCCGACCTCCTGCGGTCGCTGGCAGCACAGCTGATCGAGCTGCTGCGCAACGAGCTGGCCACCGCGCCACTCGACCAGGACCCGTTCGAGCAGCTGATGGACTTCTCGGGCCCGACGACCGAGCCCGAGGACCCGGTGCTGGCCCGGTTGTTCCCCACGGCGTACCCCGACGACGAGGAGGCGGCCGGAGACTTCCGTCGCTTCACTGAGAGCGCCCTGCGCGACGGCAAGGCCGGGGCGGCGGGGCTGATCATCGACACCCTGGAGGAGGCCGGCCTTCCTCCGGAGCCGCAGGACGGACTCTTCATCGACGTCGAGCTCGACGAGGCCGCGGCGATGTCCTGGATGCGCTCGTTCACCGACATGCGGCTGGCGATCGCCACCCGGCTCGAGGTGGAGGACGGTGACGAGGACTACTGGCACTCGCTGCCCGACGACGACCCTCGCTCCCAGGTGCACGACATCTACGACTGGCTGGGCTACCTCCAGGAGACGCTGGTGCACGCCGCCCGCTAGCTCCTCAGGTGGGGATCTTCGCAGTGTGCGGCGTACGGCGGACGTGCACACGTGCGTGCCGGATGGCCTCCGGTGTCGAGGCGAACAGGTGACCCTCGTGGGCCAGCGTCCGGTAGACGCCGAGCGCCTCGAGAACAGTGTGGTGGTGGTCGCGCACACCGGAGAGCAGCACCGTGATGCCCCGCTGCTCCAGCTGTTCGATCGTGTCGCGGAGCACCCCGGCCCCCGTGGCATCGATCGTCGCGACGTGCGACATCCGCAGGATCACCACCCGGATGTCGCTGAGCGTGCTGAGCTCGATCAACGCCCGGTGGGCGGCCGCGAAGAACAGCGAGCCCTCCAGCCGGTAGGCGACGATGTGCTCGTCGAGCAGCCGGTGCTCCTCGTCGTCGTGATCGGGGTGGGTGTCCGCGCCGATCGGGTGCGGCGCGAGTCCCGAGGAACGGGCCACCTGTCGCAGCGCCAGGAAACCCGTGGCCGCGATCCCGATCACCACGGCAGTGATCAGGTCGAACGCGACCGTGGCGGCCGCCGTGCCGATCAGCACCGCGGCGTCACCCCGACCCGACCGGAGCAGCGAGCGGACCGAGCCCACCTCGACCATCCTGATCGCGGTGGCGATCAGGATGCCGGCGAGCGCCGCGAGCGGGATCCGGCCGACCGTTGGCGCGAGCAGCAAGATCACGGTCAGCAGGAACGCCGAGTGCACCACGGCGGAGAGGCGGGAGCGGGCTCCGCTGCGGACGTTGACCGCGGTCCGGGCGATGGCCGCGGTGGCGGGGATGCCCCCGAAGATCGGGCTGACCAGGTTGGCCAACCCCTGGCCGAAGAGCTCGCGGTCGGGGTCGTGGCGCTCGGAGACGCTCATCGCGTCGGCGACGCTGGCCGAGAGCAGGCTCTCCAGGGCCGCCAGCACCGCGACTGCCAGGGCCGGCAGGGCGAGCTCGTGCAGGTGGGCCCACGCGACCTCGGGCAGGTGCGCTGAGGGCAGGCGCGAGGGCAGCGTGCCGATCCGGGTGAGGTCCAGGTGGAGCAGCTCGGCGATTCCGGTCGCGAGCACGACGGCCACCAGTGATCCGGGCACACCCGGGCGGATCCGGGCGGTCAGCCACATCACCGCGATCACGAAGAGCATGGTCCCCGGCGCCCAGAACTGCGGCTGCTCCCACCAGAGCTGGATCGCGGAGCCGGCGCCCACGAGGACGGAACCTCCGGCGGCGCGGACGCCCAGGCCCGAAGGCAGCTGCTGGAGGGCGATGATGACCGCGATGCCGAGGGTGAACCCCTCGATCACCGGCAACGGGATGAAGCGCACGTAGCCGCCGAGCCCGGCCAGGCTCATCGCGATCAGCATCAGGCCGGCCATCAGCCCCACGACGAACACGCCGTCGCGGCCGTAGGTCGCCACGATCGGGATCAGCACGACCGTCATCGCCCCGGTGGGGCCGCTGATCTGCAGGTTGCTGCCCCCGAACAGGGCCGCGACGAAGCCGGCCACGATCGCGGTGACCAACCCGGCGCCGGCGCCCAGCCCGGAGCTGATCCCGAACCCGAGGGCCAGGGGCAGCGCGACCACGCCGACGGTGAGTCCCGCGACCAGGTCCCGCCGGGGAGCCCGGCCCATCGCGAGCAGGTCCTCCCGGGTCGGCGCGAGGGCACCCGCGCGTCGCCTGAAGGTACCCAGCCCCGTGCTCACGCCTGCGCCCAATGTCGTGCTCACGCCTGGTGCGCGCGCCGGCGGCTGATCTCGTCCACCAGCTGCGCCCCGGACTCGTGCTTGCTCGTCAGGATCCGCCGCGCGGCCAGCAGCAGGTCGCGGACCTCGGGCAGCGCGAGCGAGTAGATCACCTCACCGCCCTCGCGACGCTGGGTGACCAGGCCTTCGCGCCGGAGCACCGAGAGCTGCTGGGACAGGTTGCTGGCCTCGATCTCGATCTGTGCCAGCAGGGTGTGCACCGGCAGGTCGTCCTCGGAGAGCAGCTCCAGGACCCGGATGCGCGCCGGGTGCCCGAGCGAGCGGAACAGCGCGGCCTTGGCCTGGTAGAGCGGCACCGGCATGGCGGGTCCTTTCCTGACCTGATGACATGAAGAATACGTCAAGTTATCATGTCGGGTGCCCTCAGCCGTCGTGATGGGCCCGCTCACCTACCCTTGGCCGCGTGCTGACCATCTCCCGAGCGATCCATGACGCGATCGTCGCGCACGCCAGGCGCGACCACCCCGACGAGGCCTGCGGCATCGTCGCCGGACCCGAGGGCAGCGACCGTCCCGAGCGGCTGGTCGAGATGATCAACGCCGCCGGGTCGCCGACCTTCTATGAGTTCGACTCCGGTGAGCTGCTCGCGCTCTACAAGCAGATGTGGGCCAACGACGAGGAGCCGGTGGTGATCTACCACTCGCACACCGCCACGGAGGCCTACCCGAGCCGCACCGATATCGGCCTGGCCAGCGAGCCCGGTGCCCACTATGTGCTGGTCAGCACACGGGGGCACGGGAATAGTGAGGGCCCAGCGGAGTTCAGGTCCTACAGAATCATCGACGGCGAGGTGACCGAGGAAGAGGTCACGGTCACCGACGAGCCGCAGTCAGGCACCTCCCCGAACGAGAGCGAGTGAGTCCATGGCCATCGAGGTCCGCATCCCCACCATCCTGCGCAGCTACACCGACGGCCAGAAGGCGGTCGACGCCACCGGTACGACGCTCAGCGAGGTGATCGAGAACCTCGAGGGCAGCCACCCGGGGATCAAGGAGCGCCTGATCGACTCCGGTGACCTGCGCCGCTTCGTCAACGTCTACGTCAACGACGAGGACGTGCGCTTCACCGGCGGGCTCGAGACCACCGTGAACGACGGCGACCAGATCGTCGTGCTCCCCGCCGTCGCCGGCGGCTGACCTCCCGATGCGCTTCGACAACCTCCTGGACTCGGTCGGCGGCACCCCGCTGATCGGGCTGCCGAGGCTGTCGCCGTCCCCGGACGTCCGGATCTGGGCCAAGCTCGAGGACCGCAATCCCACCGGCTCCATCAAGGACCGGCCGGCGCTGCGGATGATCGAGCAGGCCGAGAAGGACGGCATCCTGCGTCCGGGCTGCACGATCCTGGAGCCGACGTCGGGCAACACCGGCATCTCGCTGGCGATGGCGGCCAAGCTCAAGGGCTACCGCCTGGTGTGCGTGATGCCGGAGAACACCTCCGAGGAGCGCCGCCAGCTGCTGCGGATGTGGGGTGCGGAGATCGTCTCCTCCCCGGCCGCGGGTGGTTCCAACGAGGCCGTGCGCAAGGCCAAGGGCGTGGCCGAGGAGCACCCCGACTGGGTGATGCTCTACCAGTACGGCAACGAGGGCAACGCGCTCTCCCACGAGGAGGGCACCGGCCCCGAGATCCTCGCCGACCTCCCGGAGATCACCCACTTCGTCGCGGGCCTGGGCACCACCGGCACCCTGATGGGGGTCAGCCGGTTCTTCCGCAAGCACAAGCCCGAGGTCAAGATCGTCGCCGCGGAGCCGCGGTACGGCGAGCTGGTCTACGGGCTGCGCAACATGGACGAGGGCTTCGTCCCCGAGCTCTACGACGAGTCGCTGATCGACTCCCGGTTCTCGGTCGGTCCGCGCGACGCCGTACGCCGGGTGCGCGAGCTGCTCGAGGCCGAGGGGATCTTCGCCGGCATCAGCACCGGCGCGATCCTGCACGCGGCGCTCGGCCAGGCCGCCAAGGCGATCAAGGCCGGCGAGTCCGCGGACATCGCGTTCGTGGTCTGCGACGGGGGCTGGAAGTACCTCTCCACCGGCGCCTACGAGGGCACCATCGACGAGGCGGAGGATCGCCTCGAGGGTCAGCTCTGGGCATGAGCACCCCTCGATGAAGTCGCTCCAGCTCGCGCTCACGGCGCTGTGCCTGCTCAGCGCGCTCTGGCTCGTGGTGCTGATCGTCCGCGACCGCACCCCCGACCGGTTCGTGCTGAACGCGCTCGCGGTGGTCGAGGTCGGCCTGGTCCTGAACCTGATCCTGGGGATCGTCCGGGTGACGAGTGAACCCGGCGACGTCGCCGTCTGGGAGTACGTCGCCTACCTGGTCGGTGTGCTGCTGATCATCCCCGCCGGGGTGGTCTGGTCGCTCGGGGAGCGCACCCGCGGCGGCACCGCGGTGCTGCTGGCCGCGGCGCTGCTGGTGCCGTTCATGTTCATCCGGCTCGCCGACATCTGGGCCGCCGGTGCCTGACGAACGGATCAGGCACGGGTTCGGGCGGCTGCTCGTCTTCGTGTACGGCGTCTTCGCGGTCGCCGCGACCGGGCGCTCCACCCTGCAGCTCGCCACCGTCGCCGCCGAGGCGCCCCTGGCCTACGGGCTCAGCGCCCTGGCCGCCGTGGTCTACCTGGTCGCGACCTACGCGCTGGCCACCGGCCGACGCGCTCTGGCGCTGGTCACGGTCGCGATCGAGCTCGCCGGAGTGCTGCTGGTCGGACTCACCAGCCTGCTCGTTCCGCAGGACTACCAGGACACCACGGTGTGGTCGGACTTCGGTGCCGGCTACGGCTACGTGCCGCTCGTGCTGCCGGTCGCCGGCCTGTGGTGGCTGCTGCGAAATCGAGACTCGGGTGACTTCGGTCGCTAACGCGGGCGAAGTCAGGGCCGGGCAACTAGCCTGCTCGATGTGACGGACGCACCGATCGGCATCTTCGACTCGGGTTTCGGTGGGCTGACGGTGGCCAGAGCCGTGATCGACCAGCTGCCGAACGAGGCCGTGCTCTACCTCGGGGACACGGCGCGGCAGCCCTACGGGCCCAAGCCGATCGCCGAGGTGCGTGAGTACGCCCTGGAGTGCCTGGACCACCTGACCGAGCAGGGGGTCAAGGCGCTGGTGATCGCCTGCAACTCGGCGAGTGCCGCGATGCTGCGCGATGCCCGTGAGCGTTACGACGTACCCGTGGTGGAGGTGATCCTGCCCGCCACCCGTCGCGCCGTCGCGGCCACCCGGTCCGGACGGATCGGGGTGATCTGCACCCACGCCACCGCGGAGTCGATGGCCTACGACGACGCGTTCGCCGCCGCGCCCCAGGTCAGCCTGGCCACCCAGGTCTGTCCCCGGTTCGTGGAGTTCGTCGAGCAGGGGATCACCAGCGGTCCCGAGCTGCTCGCCGCCGCGCACGACTACCTCGACCCGCTCGTGGCCGCGGGGGTGGACACCTTGATCCTCGGCTGCACCCACTACCCGCTGCTCACCGGCGTGATCTCCTACGTGGTCGGCGACCAGGTCACCCTGGTCAGCAGCGCCGAGGAGTGCGCCAAGGACGTCTACGCGATGCTCACCCGGCACGGGATCGAGCGGACCGCCTCCGCCCCGCCGGTGCACCGGTTCCTGACCACCGGCTCGCCCGAGGAGTTCGCCGGCATCGGCCGCCGGTTCCTCGGCCCCGAGCTCGACCGGGTCTCGCAGTTCGCCGGTGGCGGCTGGGTGGTCAGCGCATGAGGCTCACCGTCATCGGGAACTCCGGGTCCTACCCCGGACCGCACTCCTCGGCCAGCTGCTACCTGCTCGAGCACGAGCAGGACGGGCGCCTGTGGCGGGTCCTGCTGGACATGGGCAGCGGCGCCCTGGGCTCGTTGCAGCGGTTCACCGACGCCGCGAACATCGACGCGGTCTTCCTCTCCCACCTGCACGCCGACCACTGCCTGGACCTGTGCGGCTACTACGTGATGCGCAAGTACCACCCCGACGGCGCGCTGCCCCGGATCCCGGTCTGGGGGCCCGAGAACACCGCCCTGCGGATGGCCAAGGCCTACGACCTCGACGAGGACCCCGGGATGAACGAGGAGTTCTGCTTCCTGCCCTACCCGGCCGACCAGCCCCTGGAGTTCGGCCCGTTCACGATCACCGCGCGGCTGGTGGCGCACCCGGTCACGGCGTACGCCCTGCGGATCGAGGCGGGTGGGCGCACGCTCGCCTACTCCGGCGACACCGGGGTCTGTGAGCCGCTGGAGGACGCTGCCCGTGACGCGGACCTGTTCTTGTGCGAGGCATCGTTCCTCGAGGGCGACGACAACCCGCCCGACCTGCACCTGACCGGGGCCGAGGCCGGGCAGACCGCCACCACGGCGCAGGCGCATCGCCTGCTGCTCACCCACGTGCCGCCGTGGCACGACCCCCAGGTCATCCTGGCCGAGGCGCGGGACACCTACACCGGCCCGGTCGACCTCGCCCTGACTGGCACGACCTACGAGGTCTGACGCGCCCGGAGCGCCGCCTGCGCGGGCTCCGGGGTCCAGGTCGGCGATGATGGCCCCATGATCACGCTCGAGAACGTGACGAAGAGGTACGGCGGTTTCACCGCCGTCGACAACGTCTCCTTCGTCGCCCAGCCAGGACGCATCACCGGCTTCCTCGGTCCCAACGGAGCCGGGAAGTCCACCAGCATGCGGATCATGGTCGGTCTGACCCCGCAGGACGGGGGACAGGCGCTGATCGGAGGGCACCGGTTCGCCGACATCCCGAACCCCTCGCGCCACGTCGGGGTGCTCCTGGACGCCTCGGCGCAGCACGCCGGTCGCACCGGCCGCGAGGTGCTCCGCCTCTCCGCCGACACGATGGGCATGGGCAAGGACCGCGTGGAGGAGATGCTGACGCTGGTCGGCCTCTCCGGCAGCGAGGCCAAGCGGCGGGTGCGCAACTACTCCCTCGGCATGCGCCAGCGGCTGGGGATCGCCAACGCTCTGCTCGGGAACCCCTCGGTGCTGATCCTGGACGAGCCCGTGAACGGCCTCGACCCCGCCGGGATCCACTGGATGCGAGGACTGCTGCGCAACTTCGCGGCGCAGGGCGGGACCGTGCTGCTGTCCTCGCACCTGCTGCACGAGGTCGAGATGATCGCCGACGAGATGGTGCTGATCGGCCGGGGCAAGATCGTGGCTCAGGGCACCAAGGCCGAGCTGCTGCAGACGGCCGGCACCTACGTGAAGCCGGAGGACCCGGCCGCGCTCGAGCAGGCACTGCGGGGGGCGGGCATCTCGGCGACACCCTCGGGTGACGGCGGGTTCCGTTCCGAGGCCGAGCCGATCGAGGTCGGCCGTGCCGCGGCCGGCGCTGGGGTGGTCCTCTCCGAGCTGAAGCGCGCCGAGGGTGCCGGTCTGGAGGAGATGTTCCTCGAGCTGACCTCCGAGGACCAGCGCGACAGCCTCACCGCCGAAGGAGTGCACGTATGAGCACCACCGCCTCGAACACGCCCCAACGGCACGCTCTGGACCTCTCTACGACGTCGAAGGTGCCCACCTCGCGCCTGGTCAAGGTCGAGATGCGCAAGATGGTCGACACCCGGGCAGGCCTGTGGCTGATCATCGCCATCATCGCGATCACGGCCCTGATCACGGTGATCTTCATGCTCACCGCGCAGGAGAACGACCGCACCTTCACCAACTTCATGGGGATCATGGCGACGCCCCAGGGATTCCTGCTGCCGGTGCTCGGGATCCTGCTGGTCACCCAGGAGTGGAGCCAGCGCACCGGCATGGTGACCTTCACCCTGGAACCGCACCGAGCCAAGGTGATCGGGGCCAAGGTGGTGGCCGCCCTGGTCTACGGCGTGCTCGCGGTCGTGCTCGCGATCGCGTTCGCGACGATCGGCACCCTGCTCAGCGGGGGACCTGACGCGTGGGCGAACATCGGGCCCGATGACTTCGCCAAGTTCGCCCTGCTCCAGGTCACCGGGGTGCTGCAGGGTCTCGCCTTCGGGCTGATCTTCCTCAACAGCGCGGCGGCGATCGTGAGCTACTTCGTGCTGCCGATCGCCTTCTCCATCGTGGCCTCGCTCTGGTCGGCGCTGAGCGACGTCGCTCCGTGGGTCGACCTCGGCACCTCGCAGCAGCCGCTGTTCGGCGGGGAGAACCTGACCGGGGAGCAGTGGGCGCAGGTCTCCACCGGCATGCTGATCTGGGTGGTGCTCCCGTTCGTTGCCGGCCTGGTCCGGGTCATGCGCGCCGAGGTGAAGTAGGTCCCGTCAATCCCCGGGCGCCTCGATAGGGTCGCGGCATGACTGCTTCCCGCGCTGACGGCCGCGCCGACGACGAGCTCCGCCAGATCAAGATCACCCGGCACTGGCAGGACCACCCCGCCGGTTCGGTGCTGGTGGAGTTCGGCCGCACCCGCGTGCTGTGCGCCGCCTCGGCCTCGGTGGGTGTGCCGCGCTGGCGCAAGGGCTCGGGCCTGGGCTGGGTGACGGCGGAGTACGCCATGCTGCCCTCGGCGACCAACACCCGCTCCGACCGCGAGTCGGTCAAGGGGCGCATCGGTGGGCGCACCCACGAGATCTCGCGACTGATCGGCCGCTCGCTGCGCGCCGTGATCGACTACGAGGCGCTGGGGGAGAACACCATCGTGCTCGACTGTGACGTGCTCCAGGCCGACGGCGGCACCCGCACCGCCGCCATCACCGGGGCGTACGTCGCCCTGGCCGACGCGATCGCGCACCTGCGCGGCGAGGACGCCCTCAAGGGGGACCCGCTGACCGGCTCGGTCGCGGCGGTCTCCGTGGGGATCATCGACGGCGTGCCGCGGCTCGACCTGCCCTACGAGGAGGACGTCCGCGCGGAGACGGACATGAACGTCGTGATGACCGGCGAGGGCAAGTTCGTCGAGGTGCAGGGCACCGCGGAGGCCGCGGCCTTCGACCGGGCCGAGCTCGACGCGCTGCTGGGCCTGGCCGAGAAGGGTTGCGCCGACCTCACCCGGATGCAGCACGAGGCCCTGGGTGGCTGAGCCCGTCGATCCGGCCCCCCGGGTCTTCCTGGCCTCGCGCAACGCCAAGAAGCTGGAGGAGATGCGCCGGATCCTCGACGCGCAGGTCCCCGGCGTCGTGGTGCTCGGGCTCGACGACGTCGAGCACTACGACGAGCCGGTCGAGGACGAGCCGAGCTTCGAGGGCAACGCGCTGCTCAAGGCCCGCGCCGGTCTGGTCGCGACCGGCCTGCCGTCCCTGGCCGACGACAGCGGCCTGTGCGTGGACGCGCTGAACGCGATGCCGGGGGTGCTCTCAGCCCGTTGGTCCGGCCTGCCGAAGAGCGACGAGCGCAACAACGCCCTGCTGCTGGACCAGCTCCACGACGTACCGGAGGAGCGCCGCGGTGCGGAGTTCCGGTGCGTCGTCGCGCTGTGCTGCCCGGACGGCTCCGAGCACGTGCAGCCGGGGGTGATGCGTGGCCGGGTGCTGCGCGAGCTGCGCGGCACCGGCGGCTTCGGCTACGACGCACTGTTCGTCCCCGACGACCAGGACGCCGCGCTCACCTCCGCGGAGATGAGCGCCGAGGCCAAGGACCGCGTCTCGCACCGGGGCCAGGCCCTGCGCGCGATCGCCCCCGTGGTCGCGGAGTGCGCCCGGCGAGACTCGAACTCGCACTGGCCAGGACCTAAACCTGGTGCCTCTGCCAATTGGGCTACGGGCGCGCGCGGCAGAGTCTAGAGCGCCCCAGCGGGAGGTCTCAGCCGAGGCCGAGGTCGCGGCGCAGCTTGGCGACGTGACCGGTCGCCTTGACGTTGTACTGCGCCAGGGTCACCGTGCCGTGCTCGTCGATCACCACGGTCGAGCGGATCACGCCCCGGACCACCTTGCCGTAGAGCTTCTTCTCCCCGAAGGCGCCGTACGCCGTCATCACCGCGCGGTCCTCGTCGGAGGCCAAGGTGATGCCCAGGCCGTCGCGCTCGCGGAACTTCGCCAGCTTGTCGGGCTTGTCGGGGGAGATCCCGACCACCTCGTAGCCCGCTGCCTGCAGCGAGTCCAGGGACTCGGAGAAGTCGCAGGCCTGCTTGGTGCAGCCCGGGGTCATCGCGGCGGGGTAGAAGTACACGATCACCTTGCGCCCGCGCAGGTCCGAGAGCGTGGCCCGGTCGCCGGTGTCGGTGGGCAGGGAGAAGTCGGGAGCGGCGTCGCCGGGGGAGAGGCGGGCCGGGGTGCCAGAAGAGGGATCCGCGGAGGGATCAATGGAGGGATCAGCGGAGGGATCGGTCGGGCTCACGAGGGCTCCTGTCGGAATCGGCTTGTTGCGAGTTGTTGGCAATAACGTACGCTGAGAAACATGCACGTTCCCGACGGCTTCCTGGACGCGCCGACGTCGGTCGCGACCGGAGCGGTCGCGGTCGCCGGCGTCGCACTCGCCCTGCGGGGCGCCCGCCGGGAGCTCGACGACCGTACCGCTCCGATGGCGGGCCTCGTCGCCACCTTCGTCTTCGCGGGCCAGATGATGAACTTCCCCGTCGGGGCCGGCACCAGCGGCCACCTCCTCGGTGGCGCGCTCGCGGCCGTGCTCGTCGGGCCGTGGACCGCGGTGCTGTGCCTGAGCACGGTGCTGATCGTGCAGGCGCTGTTCATGGCCGACGGGGGCATCACCGCCATCGGCACCAACCTCACCCTGATGGGCCTGGTCGGGGTGGGGGTCGGCTGGGTGGTCTTCGCCGGCGTGCGCGCGGTCCTGCCGCGTCGCCTCGGCATGGTTGCCCCCGCAGCGGCGGTCGGCGCCTTCGTCAGCGTGCTCGCCGCGGCGGCCGTCTTCACCCTCCTGTTCGCCCTGGGCGGCACCGCCCCCGTCGCAGGAGACAAGGTGCTGGTCGCGATGCTCAGCTGGCACAGCGTGATCGGGCTCGGCGAGGCCCTGATCACCGGCCTGGTGGTCGCCTCGGTGATCGCTGCGCGACCTGATCTGGTGTACGGCGCCCGCCCGATCCTGCGCACCCGCACCCTGGAGCTGCGTCGTCCGTCCGCCGAGGCGAAGGGCCGGGCGTGAGCAGGCCGCCACTCAACCTCGTCGCCGTGGCGTTCCTGCTGACCGCGCTCCTGGTCGCCGGAGGCGCCAGCTTCTATGCCAGCTCGCACCCCGACGGGTTGACGAAGGTGGCCCAGGACACCGGGTTCGCCGACACCGAGAAGAGCTCGGCCACCGCCGACGGTCCCTTCGCCGGCTACTCCACCAAGGGGGTCGAGGACCCGCGGCTCAGCCGTGGGGTCGCCGGCGTCTCCGGAGCGGCGCTCGTGCTCGTCCTCGGCGGTGGCCTGTTCTGGGTGCTCCGGCGCCGTGACGGCGCGCACGACTCCGGCAAGGACTGAGCGCGTGGGCGCCGGGCACGGTCACCGACTGCACTTCCACGGCCACAGCGTGGTCCACCGGGCAGCACCCCACGTCAAGCTGGTGGTGCTGCTCGCGTTCATGCTCACCGTGGTGGCGACACCTCGGGAGTGGTACCCGCTCTTCGGCGGCTACCTGCTGGTCCTGCTCGCCGTGGTCGCGGCCAGCAAGGTGCCTCCGGGCTACCTCGCCAAGCGGATGGTCGTCGAGACCCCGTTCGTCCTGTTCGCGGTCGCGGTGCCGTTCATCGCCGAGGGCCCGCAGGTGCAGGTCCTCGGGGTGTCGGTCTCCGGCCCGGGACTCTCCGCCGCGGCCGGTCTGCTGATGAAGGGCACCCTCGGTGTGCTCGCGGCGCTGACCCTCGCAGCGACCACCGAGGCCCAGGACCTCCTGATCGGGTTGCGGCGGCTGCGTCTGCCCGACCAGCTCGTGCAGATCATGGGCTTCATGCTGCGCTATCTCGACGTGGTCACCGCAGAGATGGCCCGGATGCTGACCGCCATGCGTTCGCGCGGCTTCGACCCCAGGTCCCCGCGGCACTGGCCGGTCCTGGCCAAGTCGCTGGGCGCGCTGTTCATCCGCTCCTACGAACGCGGTGAGCGTGTGCACCTGGCGATGCTCTCCCGTGGGTACACCGGCACCCTGCCGGTGCTGGAGCCGACCGGGAAGGGGCACCACTGATGGCGACCCCCGTCCTCGACGTACGCGGGTTGGCACACGCCTACCCCGACGGCCACCAGGCGCTCTTCGGGGTCGACCTGCACGTCCACCAGGGGGAGCGGGTGGCGTTGCTGGGACCCAACGGCGCCGGCAAGACCACCCTGGTGCTGCACCTCAACGGGATCCTCACCGCCGGGCTGGGCACGGTCACGGTCTCGGGGCTGCCCGTGGCCCGGGAGAACCTCACCGAGATCCGCAGGCGGGTCGGCGTGGTCTTCCAGGACCCCGACGACCAGCTCTTCATGGCCACGGTGCGCCAGGACGTCGCCTTCGGTCCGGCCAACCTCGGCCAGCGCGGCGAGGAGCTCGAGCGCACGGTGATGGCGGCCCTGGAGCAGGTCGGCATGGCGGAGTACGCCGACCGTCCGCCCCACCACCTCTCCTTCGGTCAGCGACGCCGGGTCGCCGTGGCCACGGTCCTGGCGATGCAGCCGGAGATCCTCGTGCTGGACGAGCCCTCCTCCAACCTCGACCCGGCCTCGCGGCGCGAGCTCGCCGACATCCTGCGCTCGCTCGACGTGACGGTCCTGATGGTCACCCACGACCTGCCCTACGCCCTGGAGCTGTGTGAGCGGGCGGTGGTGCTCCACGACGGTGCGGTGGTCGCGGACGGGCGGACCTACGACCTGCTCACCGATGACGACCTGATGCGGCGGCACCGGTTGGAGCTGCCGTTCGGGTTCGATCCGGCCTCCATCCCCGGCATTGGTAACGTTCGGCCCTGAACCGCCCAGAGTCCTCCGCAAGACCGACCGCTCGTGAAGGAGCATCGACTGTGTCCGACAAGGTGTCGTCTCTCGAGCACGAGATCGAGCAGACCCGGGAGCGCCTCGGCGCCACCATCGACCAGCTCGTCTACCGCGCCAGCCCCAAGACCATCGTGCGGCGTGAGATCCGTTCGGTGAAGGCCTTCTTCGTCGACGCCGAGGGCGCACCGCGGCAGGACAACATCCTCAAGGTGGCAGGCGGTGTGGCCGGCGCGGTCGCCTTGTTCGTGCTGGTGCGCAAGCTCGTCAAGTGAGCTAGTTCTGCTCGCGCCAGTCCTGCTCGTGCTCGGGCACGATCGTCTCCGGGCCACTGGGAGCGGGGTTGGCCGCACCGTTCGAGCTCTGCGCGGCCGTGTGCGCGCCCGAGTTGGGGCCCGAGTTGGGGCCCGTGTTGGGGCCCGTGTTCGAGGCTGCGTTCGGGGCTGCGTTCGGGGCTGAGTCGCCGCGGTGGGTGGGGGCGTCGTCCATACCGGGCCGGTAGTCGGCTGAGCGGTGGTCGACGTCCGGGTCGATCCGGTCAGCGGTCCGCAGCGCGTCCTCCTGCTGGGCCTGGGTCATCTCGTAGGACGTGCGCTCCTCCTGGGCGCGGACCTCCAGCTTGTCGGCCTGGGCGCGCACCCGCTCCGCCTCGGCTTCGGCCTCCCGGGCACGGGCCTCCTGCTCGTGCTGCACGGTGGTGCTCGACGCAGCCTGCGAGCGCAGCTCGCCGGCGCGTTCGCGCCGGTCGTGGTCCTTCTTGCGCTTCATCGCGGTCCAGATCATGCCGGCAGCCGCCAGGACGGCGACCACGATCAGAAGAATGATGATCCACTTCATGGCTTGCTCCCTCGTTGTGGCGTCGGCACGGGTCGCCCACGCCTGATTCCCCTGTCGGTCGGGATACCCGAGCGCAGGCGGGCGCAAACCGTCGGGCTACAGCTGAGCGGTCTCGGCCTCCGCCTCGACGGGGGTGGGAGCGGGGGCGGGGGTCGGGGATCGGTGTCGGTGTTTGGGTCGGTGTTTGGGTCGGTGTCGGGGGCGGCACGCCGATCGGCTGGTCCGGAATCGCGGGGTCGGTCGCCACCGGGGGAGTGACCCGCAGCGGAACCGTGAAGACGAAGGTGGTGCCGGCCGCCGGGGTGGACTCGAAGGTGATCTGGCCCTGGTGGGCCTGGGCCACCGCCTGCACGATGCTCAGTCCCAGACCGGTTCCCTGGATCTCGAGCTTGGAGGAGATCGAGGAGCGGAAGAACCGGCGGAAGAGCTTGTCCTGCTCGTCCCCGGGGATGCCGACGCCGTTGTCGTGCACGGTCAGCCGGCCCACGTCACCCCGGATGCCCAGGTTCACGTCGACGACGCCTCCGGAGGGGCTGAACTTCACGGCGTTGTCCATCAGGTTGGTGACCAGGCGCTCGAGGTCGTGCGGGTCACCGTCGAGCAGCACGGGGGTCTCCGGCATCGCCACCCGCACCGTCACTCCGTGGCGGCTGGCGGCGAAGGCGACCTGCCGGGAGGCGGACTCGACGGTCTCCCGCAGATCGGTCCTGACCTGCTGGGTGATCGCCTCCTCGTGCTCGAAGCGCGCCAGGGTCAGCAGGTCCTCCACCAGACGCAGCAGCCGGTCGCTGTTGCGGTCGATCCGCTCGACCAGGTCGAGCTGCGGGGGATTGAGGTCGCCGGTGACCCCGTCGGTCAGCAGCTCGGTGTAGCCCATGATGCTGGTCAACGGCGTACGCAGCTCATGGCTGACCGTGGAGATGAACTCGTCCTTGACGCGGTCGATCTCCTGCATCCGGTGGGTGGTCTCGCGCTCCTTGGCGAGGGCGAAGACCAAGGCCTGCTCGGCGGCACGGCGGTCGCTGATGTCGCGCACGATGTTGAGGTACCGGATCGGTCGGCCCTCGGCGTCGCGGACGGCGGTCGCGCTCAACGAGACGCTCAGACGGGACCGGTCCTTGCAGACGTAGGTCCAGTCGCGGGTCTCCTGCGGGGCGCCGTCCTCGAGCGGCTTGGTCACCACCCGGTAGTCGGGGGCGATCCCGAGCTCGCGTGCGCGGGAGTGGATCTCGCGCCGGTCGTGGAACGGGATCGGGGTGCTGCGGCCGACGACCTCCTCGGCCGTGTAGCCCAGCAGCAGCTCGGCTCCCGGGCTGAACAAGGTGATCGTGCCGTTGGGGTCGGTCACGATGAAGGCCGTGCCACGGGCGGAGTCGAGCAGCTGCTGGAGCTGCCCCTCGTGCTCGGCGTTCTGTCGCAGCGAGTCACGCAGGTGCGCGACCGCCACCGAGAAGGCCACGACCGCGACACCGCTCACGGCCACGAAGGTCTGGGAGCTGGCTGCGATCTCGAGCAGGGTGATCTGGCCGGTGAGCTCGTGGAACGGGCCGTGGTTGGCAGCCGTGAGCGCGGCGATCCCGAACGCCGTGAGCAGCAGCTCGATGCTGGTCCAGCGACTGCTGAAGCGCGCCGCGGACCACAGCAGGATCGGCAGCAGCAGAAACGCCACCGGCTCGTTCTCGCTGGCGCTTCCGCAGGCGGCGACCGCGATCGCCAGCAGACCGAGGTGGGAGGCGGCCTCGAGGTCGGAGACGCGCACCTCCTGTTGGGGCCAGCGCATGGCGAGCGGCAGGATCACGCTGAGTCCGGCCAGGTGGGTCACGAAGATCCACACGAAGGTCCGCCACACCGTCGCGTCCCGGTCGATGAGCAGGAGCGCCGAGACCAGCGCTGCGCTCACGAGGCTGGCGAACGCGATCGCCCGCAACCAGGTGAAGAAGCTCGACCACGACAGCATCTTGGGCTGCTCGGTGGCGCCACGCGTGAGCCACCAACCGACCAGCGCCGCCTCCAGGACGGTGGTGACGGCGAAGCCGACCGAGAAGAGGTTGGAGTTGCCGGCCAGCTTCCCGACGACGACCAGCGCCAGCAGCGAGGACCCGCCGACCAGCGGGATCCGGGTCCGGGGCAGCAGCAGGAACAGCAGCGCGATCACCGCGCTGGTGATCCACCAGCGCGCGATCAGGTGCGAGTCGGGGGCGTGGGACAGGCTGCGGTAGCAGGCCATCACCGCGAGTGTGATCAGGCCTGCCGTCTGCCATCCGTTGAGACGTGTCCCGGGCAAGAGGTTCCCCCATCAGTGGCTCCGATCCTCCGTGAGGATCCTGCGGCCCCTTCGGCTGAGGCGGCGCCACGCCCTACGCTACGACATTTGCCCGGATTTGCGGTGGAAAATGGGGTAACAAAGCGAGGCGACCCGGTGTCGATTCTCGCCGTTCCGAAACCGGTCAGGGCCGGGTCCGGTGCACCTCTCCGGAGAACATCGTCATCCGCACTCCCAGGGAGCGCGCGTCCGCACCGGTCGCCTGCATCGCCGGCGAGGCGAGGGCGGCCTTCATCGTCTCCTCGTCGGCGAAGTCGAGCTCGGCCACGAGGTAGACCAGCTGTTCGCCGCCGAGCGGCCTCGGCTTGGACCAGGAGAAGCTCTCCAGGCCGGGGACGGGAGCGAGCATCGGCACGTGGCGCTCGAAGTAGTGCTCGTCGAAGGCGGCCGGATCCGACGGGACGGCGTACTGGATGGTGACGCGGTGCATGCGGGGTCTCGCTCCTCGTTGCCCAGAAGGTGGTCGCGTGCCAGACTATTACTGACCGATCGGTCTGTAAATCTGTGCAGGAGGTGGACATGTCGGTCCAGGACCAGGAGCGGCTCGCGGAGTTCGAGGGCACCATCACGCGTCATGAGCGGATCGAGCCGCGTGACTGGATGCCGGAGAAGTACCGCCGCACGCTGGTGCGGCAGATCGCGCAGCACGCGCACTCCGAGATCATCGGGATGCAGCCGGAGGGCAACTGGATCACCCGGGCACCCTCGCTGCGGCGCAAGGCGATCCTGCTCGCCAAGGTGCAGGACGAGGCAGGCCACGGGCTCTACCTCTACTCCGCCTGCGAGACGCTGGGCACCTCGAGGCGTGAGCTGACCGAGATGCTGATCGAGGGACGTCAGAAGTACTCCTCGATCTTCAACTATCCGACGCTGTCCTACGCCGACGTCGGCACCATCGGCTGGCTGGTCGACGGCGCTGCCATCTGCAACCAGGTGCCGCTGTGCCGGACCTCCTACGGCCCCTACGGCCGCGCGATGATCCGGGTCTGCAAGGAGGAGTCCTTCCACCAGCGCCAGGGTTACGAGCTGCTGGCCACGATGATGCGCGGCACCGCCGAGCAGCGGGCGATGGTGCAGGAGTCCGTTGACCGGTTCTGGTGGCCGGCGCTGATGATGTTCGGCCCACCGGACGCGGAGTCGCCCAACACCGAGCAGTCCATGGCGTGGGGGATCAAGCGCGACACCAACGACGAGCTGCGCCAGAAGTTCGTGGACATGAGCGTCCCGCAGGCCGCGGCGCTGGGCGTCACGCTGCCCGACCCGGACCTGCGCTGGAACGAGGAGCGCGGGGCCCACGACTTCGGCCAGCCCGACTGGGAGGAGTTCAAGGCCGTGGTCTCCGGCAACGGCCCCTGCAACGCGCAGCGGATCGCCCACCGTCGCCACGCCCACGAGGACGGCGCCTGGGTCCGCGAGGCCGCCACGGCGTTCGCCGCCAGGTCGGAGGTCGGCGCATGAGCGAGCAGATCCAGGACGAGTGGCCGCTCTACGAGATCTTCGTGCGGGGCAAGCGCGGCCTCAACCACGTGCACGTCGGCTCGTTGCACGCGGCCGACGACGAGATGGCGCTGCGGCACGCACGCGACGTCTACACGCGGCGTAACGAGGGCGTCAGCATCTGGGCGGTCCGCTCCGAGTCGATCGCCGCGTCGAGCCCCGACGAGAAGGACCCGTTGTTCGCTCCCAGCAACGACAAGGTCTACCGGCACCCCACCTTCTACGACATCCCCGACGATGTCCCCCACATGTGAGCCCGCGATGACTGATCCGAACCCTGACACCTTCCACGACTCGGCGTACGACGGCCTGCTGGACCACCACACCGTGATGGACGACTCGCAGTGGGCCTTCGGCACCGACTTCGAGGACCCGCTTGCGGGGGTGGACACCACCGTGCCCGACGGCGTCGAGCCGGCCGCCCTGGCGGCGTACTGCCTGATGCTCGGCGACGACGCCCTGGTGGCCTCGCACCGGCTCTCGGAGTGGTGCAGCCGGGCGCCGGACCTGGAGGAGGACATCGCGCTCGCCAACATCGCGCTCGACCTGCTCGGCCAGGCCAGGCTGCTGCTGGCGCGCGCCGCGGCGGCCGACCCGAGCGTGGTGCCGGTGCTGCCGGAGGGCTCACCGGTGCCGGCGGAGGACGCTTTGGCGTTCTTCCGCGACGGCGCCGGTTTCCGCAACGTGCGGCTCGTCGAGGCCGAGAACGGCGACTTCGCGCACACGATTCTGCGGCTGCTGCTGTTCTCGACCTGGAGGCTGGCGCTGCTCGAGCGGCTGACCTCCTCGCGCGACCACGTGCTCGCCGCGATCGCGGCCAAGGGGGTCAAGGAGATGACCTACCACCGCGACTACGCCGGGCGCTGGTTCCTCACGCTCGCCCAGGGCACCGACGAGTCCCGCTCGCGGCTGCTCGCCGCCCTCCCGGACGTGTGGCGGTTCCACGACGAGCTGTTCGCAAGCCACCCGGTCGAGGTCGAGGTGGCCGCCGCCGGTGTCGGGGTGGACCCGGCAACCGTGGCGGGCGAGGTCGGGGTGCTGCTCGACCAGGTCTTCTCGGTCAGCGACGTCGAGCGCCCCGAGGTGGCGCAGGTGGGCCGGGTGGCGCGCGGCTCCGGCCGTCACGGGCGGCACACCGAGGTGCTCTCCCACCTGCTCGCCACCATGCAGTCCGTGGCCCGGGCGCACCCGGAGGGGTCATGGTGAGCGCCCAGGCGCTGGCGGCCTCGGTGACCGATCCCGAGATGCCGATGCTGACCCTGGAGGACCTCGGGGTGCTGCGCTCGGTGACGCAGGAGGGTGCCGCGGTCGTGGTCACGATCACCCCCACCTACTCCGGCTGCCCCGCGATGGCGACGATGCGCGACGACCTGCGGCACCGCCTCGCCGACGCCGGTTTCGACGCGGAGGTGCGGGTCAGCCTGTCGCCCGCCTGGTCCAGCGACTGGATCACCGAGCGCGGCCGGGAGGCGCTGCGCGCGCACGGGCTCTCGGCTCCCGGTCCCGCCACCCGCATGCAGGGGCCGACCCCGATCTCGCTGCTGCCCACCCGCCGGGCGATCACCTGCCCGCGCTGCGCCAGCGACGCGGTCGAGCTGACCTCGGAGTTCGGCCCGACCGCGTGCAAGGCGCTCTACCGCTGCACCTCCTGCCTGGAGCCCTTCGAGCACGTCAAGGAGATCTGATGGTCGCCACCGCCCCGGAGCGCACCTCGCGCGGCACCTTCCACACCCTGACCGTCGCGGGCGTCGACCGGTTGTGCGAGGACGCCGTGGCCGTCACCTTCGACGTCCCCGAGGACCTGCGCCAGGACTACGCCTTCGAGGCCGGGCAGTCGCTGACACTCCGCCGGGTGATCGACGGCGCCGACCACCGCCGCGACTACTCGATCTGCGCACCGGTGGGGGAGCGCCCCCGCGTCGGGGTGCGCCTGATCCCCGGTGGCGAGTTCTCGCAGTGGCTGGTCGAGGAGGTGCGACCCGGCGACCAGGTCGAGGTGCAGACCCCGCGCGGCAGCTTCCGGGCGCGACCCGACGGTGGGCGGCACCTGTGCATCGCGGCCGGGTCGGGGATCACCCCGATGCTCTCGATCGCCTCGACCGTGCTCACCCATCCCGACTCGCGGGTGACGCTGCTCTACGGCAACCGGACCACCCGGTCGGTGATGTTCGCCGAGGAGCTGGCCGACCTGAAGAACCGCTACGGTCCCCGCTTCGACCTCGCCCATGTGCTCTCACGCGAGCCGCGCGACGTCGAGCTGTTCTCCGGCCGGCTCGAGGCCGAGCGGCTCCGCAGGCTGTTGACGGCGCTGGTGCCGCTCAGCGCCGTCGACCACGTGTGGCTGTGCGGACCGTTCGGGATGATCAGTGACGCTCGCGAGGTGCTCGCCGAGCTCGGTGTCGCGCCCGAGCGCGTCCACTTCGAGCTGTTCTACGTCGACGAGCCGCCGCCTGCCCTGGAGCGGCCCGAGGCGGTGGTCAGCGGCGAGACCAGCGCCGTGACCGTCGTACTCGAAGGGCGCAGCACGACCACGCCCATGGCCAAGGACCAGCCGATCCTGGACTCCGCGCAGCTGACCCGCGCCGACCTGCCCTTCGCCTGCAAGGGCGGGGTGTGCGGCACCTGCCGGGCCCACCTGTCCAGCGGGGAGGTGGACATGCGGCGCAACTACGCGCTCGAGGACGACGAGGTGGAGCGCGGCTTCGTGCTCACCTGCCAGAGCTATCCGACCTCCGACGAGGTCACCGTCGACTTCGACGCATGAGCACCGAGGAGCAGGGCCTGGCTGAGCGGTGCACCGAGGAGATGTGGAGCGCCGACGCGGCCAGTCGGATGCTCGGCATGGAGGTCGCCTCGGTCTCGCCGGGGTCGGCCACGGTCACGATGCGGGTCCGCGACGACATGGTCAACGGCTGGCAGCTGTGCCACGGCGGCCTGGTTGCCGCCCTGGCCGACAGTGCGTTCGCGGTCGCGTGCAACTCCCGCGGCACGGTGACGGTGGCGGCTGGCTTCGACGTGAGCTTCCTGGAGTCCGCGCGGCTCGACGACGTGCTGGTCGCCTCGGCCACCGAGCGTGCGCTCCGCGGCCGCTCCGGGGTGTACGACGTGACGGTGACGCGCGAGGCCGACCGCACGGTGATCGCCGAGTTCCGGGGACGCAGCCGCTCGACCGGCCGGCCGAACCCGGCAGCGGGCTGAGGTCCCTCAGGCCTGGGGGCGCAGGCCGCCGAAGGCGAGGTCGGTCAGCGACCGGGCCAGGGTGTCGACGTCGACCGGCCCGTCGGGGTGGTACCACTCGATCAGCGAGTTCACCATGCCGAACAGCAGCCGGCTGATCAGCTCGGGGGCGATGTCGTCGCGCACGGAGCCCTCGGCCGCCGCGGCGCGGACCAGGCTCGCGAGCTGGTCGTCGATCTCGCGGCGGCGGGCCAGGGCGGCGACCTCGGTCGCGCTGTTGCCGCGGACCCGCAGCAGCAGTGTCACGGCGGGCAGGTGGGTGACCAGGATCCGCACCGACTGCTCGACCGCGCCCCGGAGCCGGTCATGGGCGCTCGTCCCCGGGTCGGCGTCGACGGCCGTGCGGATCACGGCCGAGAGCTCGTCGAGCGCCTCGTCGAGGGCTGCGGCGAGCAGGTGCTCCTTGCCCGGCACATGGTGGTAGATCGCCGACTTCGTGACCCCGAGCTCACGGGCGAGGTCACCGACGCTGGTGGCGTCGTAGCCCTGGGTGTTGAAGAGCTCGATCGCGCGCCGCAGCACCGTGTCCCCGTCGTACCCCGGCCGCCCGCGGCGCGGAGCCTCGGCACCGCCCGCGTGCTCACCCATGGCGGTCATGGTGCCACGAGGCGGTGGAAGGGTGTGCTCCAGGAAAGCCATAAGGCCGGCAACCAGTGGGTTGCTGGCCTTCTGCTGCTTTGCGCCATCAGGGACGTGGACCCCGAACCCGCTCACGAGCGCTGTGGGGTTTTCGACGAGCTAGCGGGCTGCCGTGATCTGGCGTCCGACCTGCGGAAATGACTCCGAGCTCCTGGGTCTGATCGCCCAGGGGTCGGGGCCGCCCTCCGGCAGCGCGGCCTCGCGCTCGCTGACACCGCCGGTGGAGACAGCCGGTTGCAATGCAGGGTCGCCGACGCTGAACGTGCGGCGAGGTCCGGAGGTCAAGCAACGCTCACGCCGCTGTCGCGGTCAGAACGCGATCACCAGCACGCGCGTCCTGGTCAGGGTGGGGGCTTGCTGCGGCCGCCGGGCCGTCGACTCCGAGGTGGCCCGAGCACTGGAGGCCGCGTCAACGGACCACGGCCGGGGGGAGAGAGGCCTGGCCCAAGACGAAGGCCAGACACGGTGAGGTGTCTGGCCTGCGTTGTTGTGCGCCATCAGGGACTTGAACCCCGAACCCGCTGATTAAGAGTCAGCTGCTCTGCCAATTGAGCTAATGGCGCGCGAAGCGAGGGGAACGTTAGCAGCCACTCGTGCCGCATGCGAAATCGGGGGAGTGCCCCGTGCAGGCTCCCGCTCGGGTCCGTGCGACCCCGTTCCCCGCGGGAGCCCCGAGCCGCCCGAGCAGGGTCAGTCTGGACCGGGGCGTTTGCTGGAACGTGCGGACAGCGCCGGTCTGACGGCCAGGAACCAGACGGTGCCGATGGTCAGCAGGGGGATCATGTCGGCGAACTCACCGCCGCCCTTGAGGACCACGGCCGTACCGAGCCAGATCGCCGCCCACACCAGGGCTGCGCCCAGCAGATCGCGGTCCTGGGCGGAGCCTGCTCGAACATGGTCGAGGATCAAGGGGTTGCCTCTCGTCGGGTGTGGGGAACACACCCCAGCCTGGGCTCGGCCAGGTCGGTCTCCCAGGGTCGGAGGGCCTCTTGTGGTCGGGCAAGCGCAGCGCTCAGCGGGACTCCAGGACCGCCTGGGCGGCGTTGTGGCCGCCGAGACCGCTGACCGCGCCGCCACGGCGCGCGCCCGAGCCGCACAGCAGCACCGAGGGGGTGTCGGTGCCCACGCCCCACTGCTGGGCCGGGGTGTCCAGGGCCTCGCGGTTGCTGGCCCACGGCCATGCCAGGTCGCCGTGGAAGATGTGGCCGCCGGGCATGGCCAGGTCGGCCTCGATGTCCTGGGGCACCTTGGCCTCCAGGCACGGCCTGCCGTCGGGACCGGTGAGGACGCAGTCCATCAGCGGCTCCTCGAGGTGTACGTCGACCGCGGCGATCGCCCGGCGTACGGCCTCGTCGCGGGCCTTCTCCACGTCGTGGGCGAAGAGCGCCTCAGGCATGTGCAGGCCGAAGTAGGTCAACGTGTGCACCCCGTCGGCGGCGAGGTCGCCGAGGATGGAGGGGTCGGTCAGGGAGTGGCAGTAGAACTCGCCCGGGGGCTGGGTCGGGATCTCCCCCGAGGCGGCCTGGCGGTAGGAACGCTCGAGGTCGGAGTACTCCTCGGCCACGTGGAAGGTGCCACTGAACGCCGTGGCCGGGTCCTGCCCGCTCTTGAGCCTCGGCAGCCGGGAGAGCAGGAAGTTGATCTTCAGCTGCGAGCCCGACGGCTTCAGGTCGGGTTCCTGACCCTGACCCAGCAGGATCTGCAGCACCCACGGAGCCACGTTGGAGAGCACGTGCCGCGCCCGGACGCTGTGCTGCCGGTCGCCGTCGTGCCAGACCACCTCGGCGCCGTCGTCGTCCGCGCGGATCGAGCTCACCCCGGCGCGGAGCACCACCTCGGCGCCGCGGGAGACCGCAGTCCTGAGCAGTGCGTCGGTCACGGCGCCCATGCCGCCGACCGGCACCTTCCACTCACCGGTGCCGTTGCCGATCAGGTGGTAGAGGAAGCAGCGGTTCTGCACCAGCGAGGGGTCGTCCAGCGCGGCGAAGGTGCCGATCAGCGCGTCGGTGGCGACCACACCCCGCACCAGGTCGTCGGAGAAGCGCTGCTCGATGGCCTCACCGAGCGGGCGCTCGACCACCGCCGACCAGAGTGCGGGGTCGACCTGGTCGCGCAGGGAGCGCGCGGTGGGCAGCGGTGACATCAGGGTGGGGGCCACGACGTCGGCCAGCGACCCGACCTCGGAGTAGAACCGGCTCCAGGCGTCGTACTCCTCGTCCGAGCCGGTGAGCTGCCGGAACGACGCCCTGGTCGCCTCGCCCTCCTCGTGCTCGATCAGCAGGCCGAGGTGGTCGCCGTCGCGCAGGACGGGGGAGTAGGAGGCCGTGCGGCGCGAGCGGAGCTCCAGCGGCAGCTCGAGGTCGCGCGCGAGCTGCTCGGGGAGCAGCGAGACCAGGTAGGAGTAGCGCGAGAGCCGGGCCCCCAGGCCGGGGAAGGCCTCGGTGCTGACCGCGGCCCCACCGGTGTGGTCGAGCCGCTCGAGCACCAGCACGCTCATCCCAGCGCCCGCGAGGTAGGCCGCTGCGGTCAGGCCGTTGTGGCCACCGCCGACGACCACGACGTCGTAGGAGGGGTGGTCGGGCAGGTTCGGGTGGGTCATCTGTCGTCCTCGGAGTCGATGGCGAGCAGGGCCTGGAAACCTCCGACGAGGTCGGTGGCGCGGCGCAGCCCGAGGTCACGCAGCCCGGCCGCGGCCAGCGAGGAGGAGAACCCCGCGTCGCAGACCACGATCACCCACCGGTCGGGGTCGTCGGCCTCGGGAAGTCGGTACGGCGAGGTCGGGTCCAGGCGCCACTCCAGCACGTTGCGGTCGATCACCGTCGCGCCGGGAAGCTCCCCGTCCCGCTCGCGCTGCGCCACCGGGCGGATGTCGATCAGCCACGCCCCGGCCTCCCGTGCGGCGGGCAGGTCGTCGACGTTCACGCGCTCCAGGGAGGCCTGGGTGCGGGCGAGAAGCCGGCCGATGGCCGAGGAGTCGTGCGGGGTGTCGCTCATGTGGCGACACGCTATCCGGCCGCGCTCACGGGGTTGGGAAAAGTGCCGCCACCCCTTGGGGAATGTTAAATGTTCAACTACTGTTGAGCGTGTACAACTGCTCTTACCGGAGGTGTGCGATGCCCGCTGTGACCGTGGACGACCTGACCCTGCTCGACCGGCTCACGACGCCGGGCCTCGGTGACACCGTGCGCCCCGTGAAGCAGCTGATCGATGCCCCCAAGGGCTACGAGGGCGAGGGTTTCCCCGTCCGCCGTGCCTTCGCCGGGGTGGACCTGCGCGACCTCGACCCGTTCGTGCACATGGACCAGATGGGTGAGGTGGAGTACGCACCCGGCGAGCCCAAGGGCACCCCGTGGCACCCGCACCGCGGCTTCGAGACCGTCACCTACATCATCGACGGCGTCTTCGACCACCACGACAGCCACGGCGGCGGCGGGTCCATCACCGATGGCGACACCCAGTGGATGACCGCGGGGTCCGGCCTGCTGCACATCGAGACCCCACCGGAGTGGCTGGTGCAGAGCGGCGGGCTCTTCCACGGCATCCAGCTGTGGGTCAACCTCCCCCGCGACGCGAAGTGGAACACCCCTGCCTACCAGGACATCCGCAGCAAGCAGGTGGGTCTGGCCACCTCGGCAGACGCCGGCGCGCTGGTGCGGGTCATCGCCGGTGAGGTCGGCCGGACCCAGGGTCCCGGTTCGACGTACACCCCGATGACGATGACGCACGCGACCATCCAGCCCGGGGCACGCCTCGACCTGCCCTGGAACACGGGCTACAACGCACTGGTCTACGTGCTCTCCGGACAGGGCACCGTCGGTGACGAGCAGGTGGGTGTCCGCACCGGCAACCTCGCGGTACTCGGAGCCGGCGACTTCGTCACCGTCAAGGCTGCGGCCGGTCAGGAGAGCCGTACGCCGGCCCTCGACGTGCTCGTGATCGGCGGACAGCCGATCCGGGAGCCGGTCGCCTGGGGCGGGCCGTTCGTGATGAACACCAAGGCCGAGGTGATGGCGGCCTTCGAGGACTTCCAGAAGGGTCGACTCGGCACCATCCCCAGCGTCCACGGCGCGCCCACCACGCCGGTGAGCACCGAGGACTGAGCCCGCTCCTCACGACAGGCCGACGATGGTCCCGTCGTCCAGCAGGTCGATCCGGGACGCGGCCGGACTGGCAGGCAGCCCCGGCATCGTCATGACGTCCCCGCACACGAGCACCACGAACCCCGCACCGGCCGAGAGCCTGACCTCGCGCACGTGGAGCTCGTGCCCGGTGGGCGCACCTCGCAGGGTGGCGTCGGTGGAGAAGGAGTACTGCGTCTTGGCGACGCAGATCGGCAGGTTGCCGTAGCCGTCGGCCTCGAGCCGGGCCAGTCGCCGCCGGGCCTTGGCGCCCCAGGTCACGCTGGTGGCGCCGTAGAGCCGGTGGGCGAGGATCTCCGCCTTCTCCTGCAGGGGGACGTCGTCGGGATAGGTGAAGGCGAACGTCGAGGGGTCGGCCTCCTCGATCAGGGTGAGGACGCCCTTGGCCAGGTCGGTCGCTCCGCTGCCGCCGTCGACGAAATGCGTGGCCGGATAGGCGCGTACGCCGAGCGCCTCGACCAGCTCGCACGCACGTGCCACCTCTTCGGCAGTGTCGGCGGGGAAGCGGTTCAGCGCGACCACGCAGGGGATGCCGTAGACGTCGCGGACGTTGCGCAGGTGCCGTGCCAGGTTCTCCATGCCGCGCTCGACGGCACCCAGGTCCTCGGTGCCCAGCTCCGCGACCTCAACGCCGCCATGGAACTTCAGAGCCCGCACGGTGGCCACCACCACCGCTGCGTCAGGGCGCAGCCCGGACTTGCGGCACTTGATGTCGACGAACTTCTCCGCGCCGAGATCGGCGCCGAAACCCGCCTCGGTGACGACGTAGTCGGCCAGCCTCAGCGCCGCCCGGGTCGCGATCACCGAGCTGCAACCGTGGGCGATGTTGGCGAAGGGGCCGCCGTGGACGAAGGCCGGGGCGTGCTCCATGGTCTGCACCAGGTTGGGAGCCAGCGCGTCGCGGAGCACCACCGCCATCGCACCGTCGGCCTGCAGCTCCCGGGCGGTGACCGGCGCCTTGGCCCGGGTGTAGCCGACGACGATGTCTCCGATCCGTCGCTTGAGGTCCGCCCAGGACTCGGTGAGGCAGAAGATCGCCATCAGCTCGGAGGCGACGACGATGTCGAACCCGTCCTCCCGCGGATAGCCGTTCGTGGTGCCGCCGAGCCCGACCACCACGTCACGCAGCGCCCGGTCGTTGAGATCGAGCACGCGCTTCCACTCCACCGAGCGGACGTCGAGGTCGAGCGCGTTGCCGTGGTGGATGTGGTTGTCGATCAGGGCTGCGAGCAGGTTGTTTGCGGCCGCGATCGCGGCGAAGTCGCCGGTGAAGTGCATGTTGATCTCCGCCATCGGCACGACCTGCGCGTAGCCACCGCCCGCGGCACCCCCCTTCATGCCGAACACCGGACCCATCGACGGTTCCCGCAGGCATGCCATCGCGGTCAGCCCCAGGCCGTGCAGCGCGTCGGTCAGCCCGACCGTGGTGGTGGTCTTGCCCTCACCCGCCGGGGTCGGTGACAGCGCCGTCATCAAGATCAGCTTGCCCTCGGGCCGGTCCGTCAGCGACTGCAGGTAGCCGAGGTCGACCTTCGCCTTGTGGTGGCCGTAGGGCACGAGGTGCTCGGGCTCGATCCCCAGCCGCTCCTGCGCCAGCTGCATGATCGGCTGCAGCTCGGCAGCGTTCGCGATCTCGATGTCGGACAACATTCAGACTGACCTCCTGCTGGCGACGCCCATACGTCGGAGGAGCCCGGACCGCTCCTCGGAGTCGGGCAGCGTGCTCACGTTGGACTCCACGTTCATCCGTGCGATGGCCGCACCGGCACGTGCGACCTCGCTGGCGGCCACCAGGTCGGCCCGCAGTCCAGGGCGGGTGGCCGGTCGCAGCGCGTCGATCAGGACCAGGATCTCGATCGAGGTCTCGACCACCTGGGCCTGCGGCTCGGCGGCACCGAGCAGCGCCGCGTCGATGGCACTGCGCCGCGACCGCTCGGCGTCGGCTGTGTCACGGGGGAGTGCCCAGGCGGAGGCGACGGCGCCGAACGCCTGCTCGTCCTCGTCCGAGAGCTGCTGGGCCCGCGCGATCAGTCGCTCGGCGCGCTCGACCAGAGGCTCCGCCTCGCAATAGCGCGCCACCATGGCCACCAGCGCCGCGGCCTGTGCCGTGCACATGGCCGCGACGGAGCCACCGGCGGGCGTCGGACTCCGTGCCGCCAGTCGTGCCAGCAGGTCGGAGACCGTCCCCGCGTTCTCGTGCGTCTCGGGAGCCACGGACTCACGCTAGCGCGCCGGGGAAGCGTCGGGAGCCGAAAGCGGGCGGTGTCTTCGACGGTCAGCCGGGAGTCAGGTGCGTGCCCTCATCGTGGGCCCATGACGACGACTACCCGGGTCGCGAGCGATCGCCGCCAGATGCTGAACAAGGTCCCCGAAGTCACTCTCTTCTTCTGGGTGATCAAGATCCTCTGCACCACGGTGGGGGAGAGCTTCGCGGACTATGTCAACGAGACCCTCGGGTTCGGCCTGACCAACACCACGGTGCTGTTCTCGGTCGCCCTGGTCGTCGTACTGGCCGCGCAGTTCCGCGCACATCGCTACGTCCCAGGGGTCTACTGGCTGGCCGTGGTGCTGATCAGCGTCGTCGGCACCTTGCTGACCGACAACCTCACCGACGCCCGCGGCGTCCCGCTGTGGGTCAGCTCCACGGTGTTCGCGGTGCTGCTCGCCGGTGTCTTCGCCGCGTGGTACGCCCGGGAGCGGACGCTGTCGATCCACTCGATCACCACCACACCGCGGGAGGGCTGGTACTGGCTGGTGGTCCTGGTGACCTTCGCGCTCGGTACGGCGGTGGGCGACTGGACCCTGGAGCTGACCGGGTGGTCACCCGGCGCCTCGATCCTGCTGCCGGCCGGGCTGCTCCTGGCCGTGCTCGTGGCCTGGAAGGGCGGCATGGGCCCGGTGCTGTCGTTCTGGCTGGCCTACATCCTGACCCGCCCGCTCGGCGCCAACATCGGTGACTTCCTCGCCTCCCCGCGAGGCGACGGCGGACTGGGACTGGGCACCCTGGGCACCAGCGTGCTCTTCCTGGCCACGATCCTCGCCACGGTCGTCTACCTCACCGTGACCCGCGTCGACGCCACCGAGCGGGTGCGTGAGCTCAACACCCTGGGTGTCTGAACGCCAGGGGTCAACTCAGTCGGGCTCCGGCATCGACGCGATGCGCGCGAAGTGAGACTCGTTGTCCTGCATCCCACGCAACCCGTGTCCAGGCGTGCGCATCATGATCTGTGTGCGGTCGGCGCGGAACAGGTCGTGGGAGAACTCGAAAGGGACCCCTTCTCCGTCGTAGGTGGTTCGGGTCACGCCCAGCAGGGCGGCTCCCTCGTTGACCGAGAGCAAAGCAGCTTCCTCCTCGGTGGCGTGGACCACTTCGATGATCTCCTGCGCGTCCGAGGGGACCACGCCGAACTCCTTCTCCAAGAGCTTGTAGATGGAGTCCCCAAGAGGCATTTCCAGCAATCCCGGAAAGCGTTCCGCGGGCATGCGTGCGTGATCCAGGGAGAAGGGCTTCCCATCGGCCAACCGGAGTCGGTGCACCTCAAGGATCAGGCTGCCTGGCGCGAGCTGCAGCTCGCGCTGGGTCGTGGTGTCAGCGACGCCCATGCGGGTGGAGAGGATCCGCGTGCCGGCGACGTAGCCCTGGCGTGCCAAGTAGGCCGGGACCCCGACGACCTTGGTCAGGTCGTGCTCGACCTTGCCGTGGCTGATGAATGTCCCGCCGGCGCGACCGGCAACCCGGCGTACGAGGCCTGCCTCCTCGAGCTTGGCCAGTACTTGTCGCAGGGTGCCTCTGCTCACTCCGTAGTGGTCCGCCAGCTCACGCTCACTTCCCAACCGGGCGCCGGGGGGCAGGGCGCCCGACCCGATGTCGGTCAGCATGCGCCGCCGTAGCTTCTCTGCGATGGCATGTTCAGTTGCCATGGAGTTCCTTCGGCGGGGTGCACACATGCTGGGATGGGGGATTCAAACTACCCGGTCACATCTCTTGCAGGGCCATCAGGGATTCTGGCAGGACCTGTCCACCGTCCACGATGAGACTCTGCCCCGTGATGTAGCCGGCCTCGTCGGTGGCGAAGAACAGCGCTGCGTGACCGATGTCGGCAACGCTGCCCAACCGGTTCTGCGGCACCGTTGCGGCCATCGCATCCATGTACTCCTGGCCCATGTCGGCGAGGCCCTCGGTCACGATGTTGCCCGGCAGCACGGCGTTTATGGTGATCTTCTTGGGGGCCAGCTCCATCGCGGCCGTGCGCACGAAGCCGAGCTGGGCCGCCTTGCTGGCTCCGTAGTGGGACCAGCCCGGGAAGCCGGTGAAGGGCCCAGTGATGGACGAGGTGATCACGATGCGACCTCGGCCACTCTTCGTCAGTGCCGGCAGGCAGGCCTGCACCGAGTACACGGTGCCCTTGAAGTTCGTGCCGAGCACAAGCTCCAGGTCATCAGGAGTCATCTCCTCCAGCCTCGCTGAAGGGAAGATGCCAGCGTTCGCGCAGAGGACGTCGATGCCGCCATGGCGCTCGGTGGCGACCGTAGCCAGGTGTTCGCACTGGTCCCGGTCGGTGACGTCGACGACGGCGTACGACGCACGCTCGCCCAGACCGTCGGCGGCTGCTCGCAGGGACTTCTCATCGCGCCCGGTGACCAGCACGCGTGCGCCGGCGTCAGCGAAGACCTGAGCGATGCCGCGACCAATGCCCTTGCTGCCGCCCGTGACCACGACTGAGCGGTCGTTGAGTGATGTGAACATGTGCATCTCATTTCGTTCTAAAAAGTTCGGGTTCAGAGGACAGACGAGCCGCCGGAAGCGACGTAACGCCGCGCCAGATCAAGCGATGACGCCGTGTAGGCAGGGCCCACCTCCTGGCACTCCCGGGAGTGCGAGTGCGAACCCATCCACGCCACCAACAGGAGACGTCGCATCATCACGAAAGTGGCCAGCATGTCTTCGTGCTCTGTTGCGAGGGGTGCGTGGGACCGGTACCCGCGGAGCCAGGCCTCCTGCCAATCGGGCAGCCGAGGGTCGTGCTCCATGAACGAGACTGCCGTCCCGAAGTCGTACATGAACCAGGAGAAGCCGCAGTCGTCGAAGTCGATCACATTGACTTCTTCACCGTCGATTAGGAGGTTCGCCAGTCGGAGGTCAGCGTGCACCAACCCGAACCTGTCCTCGGACTGGCCATAGGCACCCAAGCGCTGCCGGATGCGGGATGCTGCGGCGCCGAGGACGGCGGCCTCCTCCGGTCCGACGCCGATGCCGTCTTGCCATCGTCCCCAGCGGGGGTGGTCGCCGAGCGAGTGCTCCCAGTCCCAGGTAAATCGTGAGAAGCCCGGCGGTCGAGGCCACGAACGGGCATGCATGTGCATCCGGGCGGTGATTGCACCAAGCGTCTCGAAGCTGCCCGCGTCGAGCGCGACCTCGTCGGGCTCGATGCCCGGTACCACGCCGAAGAGCACGGCGTGGCGAGCCTGCCCTTCCACCTGCACCGTGACGACCCGGTCCCCGTTGGTTGCCGGGATCACCCGGGGCGTGGAAACCCCGGTGTCCTCGCGCAAAGCGGTCAGCCAGTCGAGCTCGCTCTCGATCGCAGCAGGATCGTGGTAGTCGACTCGATGCACACGGAGGATGCCATCACGTCCACTACCGGGGTCGGTCACGAGATAGGTGGCGTTCTCGGACAAGTTGATCATCCGCAGGTTGCGTTGATCCGAGAGGTCATGGTGAGCCAGGACCTGATGTGCGACGAGGTCGTCGGCGGGACTGAATAGCGATTCGCTCATCAGTGCTCCCTCCCCTTGACGCCCTGCAGCACGGTGGTGATCCGATCCCGCGCAGCGCGCACGTCGTCGAGGGAACCGCTGAGGTAGATCCTCCCCGCCGCCCCGATCATCTGGACGTCCACCACGGTGATGCCAGGCGCAGCACGCTCCGCCTCGTTGGCCGCAACGGCTGCAAAGAGCGCGGGAGTCATCTCGTAGACGAGCAAGCACTCCCCGGGCATCACCATCGAGCCCTGTCGGTTGCGGTTGAGGATCACAGCATGCTGGTCAGTGATGCTCTCGATGATGTCGTGGTACAGGATGTGCGGTCGCAACTGGTCGCTGGCGCTGCCGCCGGTGCCGGCCAGCACTGCGTGGCCGGCAGCAACCACGTCATCGAGTGATCTTCCATGGAGCTCGAGAACGCCGAACTGTCGCTCGACGAACAAGATGCCTGGTTCGACGGAGGGCACGGCGCGCAGGGCGAGGTCCAGGACCCGCTCGATTGCCAGGGCTGGAGCCACCTCGATGATCAGGGCGTGGTCACCGACGAACGGCGGGTAACCGCGCGCGCGGGTGGGGGTCCCCAGGTAGGCCGCGAACTGTTGCTGAAGGTCCTCCACCATCAGGTAGACCCTGAGCTCAGTGCGGGACATGGTGTCGTCGGCCATCAGTCCTCCTCGTTGTCGTTGCTGCGGTGGACTACGGGGTGGACTTCGTGGCGGACAGGTCGAAGTGCTTGCCGAGCTCGTTGTGCGGACGAGGGATGACGTGCACGCTGACGAGCTCGCCGACCAGCGAAGCGGTTTCCGAGCCGGCCTCCGTTGCGGCCTTCACAGCACCTACCTCCCCGCTGATGATCACGGCCACGAGTCCGTCGCCGACCTCCTGACGGTCCGTGATCGTGACGTTGGCGGCCTTGACCATGGCGTCCGCTGCGGCGAGTGCTGCAACGAAGCCCTTGGTTTCGATCATGCCGATCGCGTTGGACATTTCTGCTCCTTGGTTGATGCTCCGCTCACACCTGATGTGCGAGACACATGTGGGGAAACTGCTACTTGGTGGTTGAGCTCTTGGCGTCGGCGAAGGGTGAGGAGGCGGGCTCCGCCGATGCCTGTGGGTCGCCTGCCGCAGACCGGTCGATCGACCCGATGATCAGGGCATCCACCGGCGGCGGTGTGCCCGGGAACCATGCCGCGGCAACGGATCCCTGAGCGACCAGGACGCGTTCTCCCAGCCCCGTCCCGAGGACGTCGAAAGCGACCAGGCGCTGACCGCTGTCGTCCACGACCACCTCGAGGAAGGCGCCGTTGGGAAGACCCTCGATCTTCTTGGTGGACCAGACATTGCCTGTCACAACTGCACTCAGCATCGGCGCTCCTTCTCGACGTGGACGTTCAGGGCGCGCGCTTTCTCGCGTCCCAGGGGGGTCAGGACGGCACGATGCCCGAGAATGATGCTGTGTCCGGCCTCGGCGGCAGCCTTGACCTGTCTCTCGGTGACCGCACCACGGTCGATCCGCATGGTCGGCCCGCTAGGGCCACCTGCTGAAGGTCCGGACGTGTTGGACAGCAGGAAGTTCAGCCTTCCGGCGCGGAGGTCCTGTCGGCTCTTGGGGTTCTCGAACATGACCAGGAGTTGGCGGGCGAATCGGTCGAGTTCCTCGTCGTCGGTGATCCGCACGGAGTGAGTCCGCAGGGCCCCTCCGGGTGCCGCCGCGACGATCCCGGCACCTGCACGCTCCGACATTGACTCCTTGGGACCTCCGGACGGCGACGGCGTTGCGGGTCGGGCAGCCTGCCCCGGTGCCACGTTGCTGCTCACCGTGTCCAGAACCACGTCGTGGACGAGGCCTGCGAGCACCTCCCTGACGATGCTCGCGACGAGCTCGCGCAGATCGAGACCCGAGGCGGTCACGTCAGTCTCCGCAGGGCGGCCTCCGCCGCGTCAGCCGCCTGGCGCACGTCGGCCTCCTTGCCGGCGAGGTAGACCCGTCCCGTGGCGCCGATCATGCGGTAGTCGACGACCTTGATGTCAGCAGCCTTCTCGGCCTCGTTGGTGGCCACGATGGCGTAGGAGGCCGGCTGCACCTCGAGCACGTAGAGCGACTCGCCAGGCAGGACCATAGAGCCCAGCTTGTTGCGGTTGATCAGGAACGCATGCTGCTGATCGATGCTGGAGATGATCTTGCTGGCGAGGATGGTCGGACGCACGGCGTCGGTTGGCCTCGCACCGAGAGCATCCAGCACCCCCTCCGCGGCAGCCTGCACAGCACCGGTCTCGCCGTGAAACTCGAGGTAGCCGAACTGACGCTCGACCACGAGCACGCCAGCTGCGACGTCAGCGTGCTTGAGAGCGATGTCCGTAATCGGCTCGATGTCGAGGCCAGGCGCCACCTCGATGATCTGTGCGGCCATGTCGGCCCGGGGCAGGGATCCCTTGATCCACGACCCCAGGTAGCACATCGTCTGGGGCTGTAGTCGGTCGAGGAAGATGAAGGAACGTAGTTCAGCCATCGGTTCAGCCCTTCATCAGTTGGGAGAGTTCTTCCACCACGAGGCGGCGGATCTCTTCGCGGAACTGCTGGTCGTTGCCGGGGGTCGCCGCGCTCTCGCCGAGCTGGCTCGCCACTCGCGTTGCCAACGCGTCGAAGCGCTCCGACTTCTCACTCCCACGAGCAAGCGGCGAGCGCGCTTCGTCGTTGGAGGCGTACGGGTAACTGGGCACCGAACCGTGGTGATCCACCCACGGGGAGAGACCCGCGAAGCTGGGCATCACCTCGGTCGGCGAGCTGGCGTAGGCGATCCGCGACCAGTTGACCAGGTGCTTGGGCTGCAGGTTCTCGCCGAGTGAGCTACGTCCCACGAACCCTGTCCCGATCGTCATGGTGGGGGCCAGATTCGTGTCCAGGCCGGAGCTGCCCGTGCTGTTACCGACGTTGACGACTACGCGCAGGACAGGCACTTGCGCTGCGTACTCCATCACGGCCTCGGGGCTCGTGGAGTGGATGGCCGCACTGTGACCGGCGCCGGCGATCCGCACGATGGCCCGTGCCGTGGTGATGCCCTGGGTGACGTTTGGAACTCGGATCATGCCGAGCACGGGGGAGAGTTTCTCGTGGGTGAGTGGCTCCTCGGGAATGGCCACGTCGAAGGGTGCCACCAGCACGCGGGTGTTCGGTCCGGCCCGGAAGCCGGCCTGCTCGGCTATCCAAGATGCGTCCTTGCCCACCACGTCCACGTTGAGCTTGCCGAACGGGAACATGTAGTTGCGCAGTCGCTGGGCCGCGTCGGCGTCGAGCATGAAGGCGCCTGCACGCTCCATCTCGCGCACGAACTTGTCTGCCACGGAGTCCTCAATGATCAGCACCGACTCGTTCGTGCACAGCACAGAGTTGTCGAAGGCCTTGCTGTCGACCAAGCGCTTCGCGGCCTGGCGGAGATCGGCGGTCGCGTCGACGAGGACCGGCACGTTGCCAGGACCGACACCGATCGCCGGGTTCCCGGATCGGTGCGCCGACCGCACGACTTCGGTACCGCCTGTGGCAAGGATGACGTTGGTGCGCCGATCCGCCATCAAGGCCTCCACCAGCGGGATGGTCGGCTCGGCGACGTGCTGCACGATGCCGTCAGGTGCCCCCGCCTCGACAGCTGCGCGTGCAAGCATCTGTGCGGCGTCGTTGCAGCACTGTTGCGCCATGGGGTGAGGACTGATGACGACGGCGTTGCGGGTCATCAGGGCCAGGAGCACCTTGAAGTACACCGAGGCGACCGGATTCGTCGAAGGAGTGATCGCGAGGATGACACCAGCGGGGCGGGGTACTTCGACGATCTTGCGTTGTTGGTCGACCCGCGGAGTCACGAAGTCGTGGCCGGCGTAGGTCTCGACGATCCCGCGTGAACAAGCGATGTTCTTGATGACCTTGTGCTCGACCACGCCGAAGCCGGTCTCACGGACCGCCCACTCGGCGTATTTCTTCGCGTGCGCGTGTGCCGTGTCCGCCACCGTTCGGACGATGCGGTTCACATCCTCTGCGGAGTAGGTCCCGTAGGACCGAGCCGCCCACCCAGCTCGCTCCAGCGTGTGGCCTGCGGTAGCGATCGCGTTGAGCTTGCTGGCGTCGCTCATCAGCTCGCCCTCCGTCCACTGATCGTGACCTTCTCGGCAGCGCGACTGATGGCCAGCGCCGTGCGATCGAGGAGTTCCTCGGTCAGGGCGGGGGTCATCAGGATCCCCGGCTTGTACTGCAGCACCCTCGGGTCGAGGGTGGAGAAGATGGCCCAGACGCCGAGTTGGTAGAGCTCGCGCATCACGAACTTGGCGCCCTCGGGGTGGGCGAACTCAAGCCCGAGCACCACCCCGTTCTGGCGGATTCCCACCAACCACCCGGGACGGTCCTGCTGGATGGAGCGAAGTCCTTCGCCGACCAGATCGGCGATGTAGTGGACCATCGAGCGCACTTGGGGGCGCTGGGTGATCTCCAGGGTCTTCAGGGCGGCGACGCACCCGATCTCTGCCCCCCCGAAGGTGGAGATGTGACCGAAGCCGTCCTGCCTCAGCCAGCTCCCGGCCTTCTCGCTGAGGAGCACAGCTGCGATCGGGTAGATGCCTCCGGACAACCCCTTGCCGGTGACGAGGATGTCGGGCTCGATGCCGTGCTTGGTGATACCCCACAGCTCCCCGGTGCGCATGAGCCCGGTCTGCACCTCGTCTGCGATGTAGAGGGCGCCGTACTTCTCTGCCAGGGCCTTGACCTGCTCGAGATAGCCCGGCTGGGGAAGGGGGAAGCCGTAGGTCGCGGGGATGGTCTCCATGATCACCGCAGCGACATCGCTCCCGCGCAACGCCTGCTCCATAGCGGCGACGTCGTTGAAGGGCACTTGCGGGAAGTCCTCGGGCTGGTCGGAGAGGAAGAGCTTGGAGAAGCGGTCGTCGCCCGTGGCGACCGCCAAGCCCGTGTGTCCGTGGTAGGCCTTGACGATCGAGACGATCTTGCGCCTCTGGGTCGCGTGCCGGGCGCTCTTCAGAGCGATGTCGATCGCCTCACCGCCTCCGGATGCGAAGGCGACTTTCGTCAGGGTGGCGGGGGAGCTGCTGATGAGCGCCTCGGCCAGCGCCGTACGCCCCAGGGACGGGAAGTGATGGTTGCCGATGTCGAAACGGTCCATCGCACCCTTGACGGCGCTGACTACCTCCGGATTGCGGTGGCCGAGGTTGTAGGTGCCGCCGTTGAGGTGCACATCGATGAGACGGCGCCCGTCCATGTCCCACAGGTAGTAGCCCTCGCGCCGATCGATGACGAGGTCGACACCGCTGTCGGACCAGAACTGCGTCTTGTCCGGGTTCCAGAACTCCTTCGACTTCTCGAGCATCTCTGCCTTCGAGTCGAAGCTGAAGAGGTCGTAGTCGTGCATCGCCCATTTCCAGGTGGTGACGCTCAGCCGGCGGCCGAACTCGGATGCTGCTGGCCCACATCCTTATTGGTACATCCAAGTGGTGTCAATGGTACATAGACCAATTCAGAATCCCTGGACCAAACTCTTGATTCGGTTCACCGGTGCTGGCAATATCCCGGCTCACAGTGTGGTCCCCACCACATTTCACGGTGTCTGAATGAAGTGCGCCCGAGCACTGGAGAGTTGAATCCAATGTCAGCTGACGAGAGAGTCATCACCCCGCCCACCGAGACGAATGGGCGACCGACTGTTCAACGCCTCAAGCCCAACGCCGTCGGGTTGTGGGGCGTCATGTTCATGGCGGTGGCAACGGCCGCTCCGATCACCGCGATGGTCGGCAACGTGCCGATCGCGATCGGCTACGGCAACGGCGTCAACGCGCCCGCTGGCTACCTGGTGGCCACCATCATCCTGAGCCTCTTCGCTCTGGGTTACTCCGCAATGGCCAAGCACATCACCTCGACCGGCGCCTTCTACGGTTACATCTCACACGGTCTGGGGCGCGTGGTCGGCATGGCCGCAGGGGCACTGACGACTCTTGCCTACGTCGTGTTCGAGGCGGCACTGGTGGGGATCTTCGCGTTCTTCGCCAACGCTTTCGCCTCCGCGCACCTTGGCCTGGAGATCAACTGGATCTGGTTCGCCGTACTCATGCTCGGGGTCAACACAGTGCTGACCTACTTCGACATCAACATCACCGCAAAGATCCTCGGGGCTTTCTTGATCACCGAGATCCTGATGCTCGCGCTCATGACCGGTTCGATCCTCTTCGCTGGCGGCGGTCCGGAGGGCTGGTCGTGGGGCTCCCTCAACCCGCTGAACGCGTTCTCGAACCTGGACGCCACTGTCGCCGACCCTGCAAACGCCGGCGCCACGTTGGCCGTAGCCGGAAGCGCAGGGATCGGGCTCTTCTTCGCGTTCTGGTCCTGGGTCGGGTTCGAGTCGACCGCCATGTACGGCGAGGAGTCGCGCGAGCCGAAGAAGATCATTCCGCGAGCAACCATGCTCTCGGTGATCTGCATCGGTCTGTTCTACGTGGTGGTCTCGTGGTCCGCCATCGTCGGTACAGGTCCGAGCGAGGCCGTGGCCCTCGCCCAGGACGGAAACACCGCCGGGCAGATCTTCTTCGGGCCCGTGGAGGAGAACCTGGGGCACTGGTCGGTGGTCCTGTTCGAGTTCCTGCTGATGACCGGCTCCTACGCATGCGGCATGGCGTTCCACAACTGTGCTTCCCGGTACATCTATGCCATCGGTCGTGAGGACCTGATCCCCGGCTTCGGCAGGACACTGGGCGCCTCGCACCAGAAGCACGGGTCGCCGTACATCGCCGGATTCGTCCAGACCGCGATCGCGTCGGTGATCGTCCTGTGGTTCTTCCTCACCGACCGTGACCCCTACGGCCAGCTCTACGCGCTGATGGCGATCATGGGCACCACCGCCATCATGATCGTGCAGGCCCTGGCGGCCTTTGCATGCATCGCGTACTTCCACGTGCACAAGAAGCACCAGGAGACCGCGCACTGGTTCCGGACGTTCCTTGCGCCACTGATCGGTGGCATCGGCATGCTCTACGTGATCTGGCTGCTCATCGAGAACGCCAGCTTCGCGGCTGGCGCTGCCGCGAGCGACATCGTGTTCAAGGCCTCTCCGTGGGTTGTCGGGGCGGTCGGTCTGGGCGGCCTGTTGTTCGCGCTGTACGCGAAGAAGTTCTCCCAGGAGCGCTACGCCACGATCGGACGAGTCGTCCTTGAGGACACCGAGGAACGCGACTAGGAGCGCACCCGCTGCTGAAAGGCGACAGGGATCGACGAGGAGGCCTGAGCCTGCCGTCGGTCCCTGTTTCGTCGTGCTGGGCGAGTGCGCGGGGAAGCGCACACTCAGGTCATCGCGCCGGAGCTCTCGTCAGCGGCGCGGACCAGCGCTGCGAAGCGGTCGGCCAGAAGCCGGGCGGGTGCGATCACCTGATCGTCGCGCCTCGGGAAATCGACCCGGCCCCGTTCGACCCGCACGACGTCCTCCGGGTCCCGGCTGCGGAAGGTCACTGCCCATCCCTGGTAGGTGAGAGGTGAGATCTCCGGATGGAACTGCACGCCCCAGGCACAGGTGCCGACGCGGTACGCCTGGTGCGGATAGCTCTCCGACTCGGCCAGCCAGATGGCGCCCGAGGGCAGGGTGGAGATCGCGTCGCCGTGCATGGAGCCCATGGGGAACGACTCGTCGTGGCCGTTGAAGAGCGCGTCCTGCGCTGCCTCCTCGCGCAGTCGTACGTCGATCACACCCGCCTCCACGCCCTGCGTGCCCGGCGTCACCGCGCCGCCAAGGGCGCGCGAGAGCAGCTGAGCTCCCAGGCAGATCGCCAGGGTCGGACGCTCGCTGCCCACCGCGTCCCGCAGCAGGATCCGGATGTCCTGCAGCCACGGGTGGTCGGCGTCGTCGTTGGCGCTCATCTCGCCCCCGAGCACGATCAACCCGGTCTCACCGAGGACGTGCGGGACCGGGTCGCCTGCGTAGGGACGTACGACACGGACCGCGATCCCCGCGTCGGCGAGCCAGTCCCCGAAGCGGTCGAGGGGGTCGGACGCATCGGGTTCGATCACGAGGAGGGTGGGAGGGGACTCGGTCCGCGGCGCGTCGACCGGCGTGTTCATCAGGCAGCTCTCCTTGTCCGTCCGCAGGACCCGAACCCGGAACCCGGATCCCTTCTGCCGGGCTCGGACGTCGATCGAGCCCCTGGTCCGCGTCCCGCGCGGCCCAGGGGCTCGATCTTCTTGGGGTGAGTAACGGGACTTGAACCCGCGACATCCGCCACCACAAGGCGGCGCTCTACCAGCTGAGCTATACCCACCATGACTCTGTGCGAGGCAAGAGTGTAGCCGTTCTCCCGGGTGTGCTCCGAACCGGGTCGGCTACTCGCCTGGAGCGCCTGAGGGAGCGTGGGGAGGCCTGGGAGCGGAGCGTCTGTCGAACCCTCTGCGGCAGCCTCTGCCTGGGCGCCGGTCAACGCGCCCTGGTGGACGGCTGCGATCCGCTTGGCCTCGACCGCCTCGGGGCCGGGAGAGGGCCTGAAGACCGCCTCGCGGTAGTAGCGCAGCTCCTCGATGCTCTCCTGGATGTCGGCGAGCGCCCGGTGGTTCCCGTTCTTGGCGGGCGCGTTGTAGTAGGCCTTGGGGAACCAGCGTCGGGAGAGCTCCTTGATCGAGGAGACGTCGACGATCCGGTAGTGGAGGAACTGCTCGAGGTCGGGCATGTCCCGGGCCAGGAACGCCCGGTCGGTGGCGACGGTGTTGCCAGCCAGCGGCGGTCGGCTGCCGTCGGGACAGTGCTCCTTGACGTAGGCCAGCACCTGGGCCTCGGCCTCGGCCATCGTGACGCCGTCGGCCAGCTCGTCGAGCAGACCCGAGGAGACGTGCATCTCCCGGACGAAGTCGATCATCTGCTCCAGCGCCTCCGCAGGCGGCTTGATCACGATGTCGATGCCGTCGCCCAGCACGTTGAGGTCGAAGTCGGTCACCAGGGCGGCCACCTCGATCAAGGCGTCCGCACCCAGGTCGAGGCCGGTCATTTCGCAGTCGATCCACACGAGTCGCTCGTTCACGTTGATCGACCCTACCGGCGCGTCCCGCCGGGGCCTGCTCTGCGTCGCGGTGCCGCTGCCTAGGATCGAGGTGATGACCACGCACTCGAGCACCCGGCAGGGCCTTTCTCGAATCGGGCTCGCAGCGTGGGCCGGTGTGGCTGCGCGCCTGGTCGTGGGCGGGATCTGGGTCTATGCCGGGCTGCTGAAACTGCCCGACCCCGAGGCGAGCGTCACCGCCGTCCGCGCCTACCAGCTGCTGCCTCCGGACCTCGCCGACGTCGTGGGCCGGGTGCTGCCGGCGCTGGAGGTGGTGGTGGGGCTGTGCCTGCTGCTGGGTCTGCTCACCCGCGCGGCCGGAGGGATCTCGGCCCTGATGCAGCTCGCCTTCATCGCGGGTATCGCATCGGTCTGGTCCCGTGGCATCGCGATCAGCTGCGGCTGCTTCGGGAACGGGGGTCCCGACCCGGACGCCTTCGGGAAGTACCCCTGGGAGATCGCTCGCGACGTGGGACTGCTCGCGCTCTCGCTCTACGTGGTCTGGCTGCGCCGTACGCCGTACGCGCTGGACAGCGTGCTGTTCCCCGACCAGCCTGCCCGCCCCAGAGAGGTGACGTATGTCCAAGAAGGACCGTGAGACCAACCGCACCGCGAGAGCGGCCGCCATCCAGAAGGAGCAGGCCGACAAGGAACGCAACCGCAAGCTCGCCATCGTCGCCGTGATCCTGATCGTGCTCGGAGGCCTGGTCGCGGCCGGCTTCGTGCTCACCGGCGGCAGCTCGAGCACGCCCGCGGCCGGCGCGACGCCGAAGGCAGTGGCCAGTGGTCAGGGACTCGTCGTCGGCGACGACCCCAACGCCTCGGTCAAGGTCGTGGTCTACGAGGACTTCCTGTGCCCCTACTGCCGCGAGCTGGAGGCCTCGACCCGCTCCTTCCTGCGCAAGGGTGCAGCGCAGGGCAAGGTGCTGGTGGAGTACCGGCCGTTCCGCCTGCTGCAGGACCCGTACTCCGAGCAGGCGCTCACCGCGTGGGGGCATGTGTTGCAGGACGGAACCCCTGAGCAGGCGCTCGCCCTGCACGACCTGCTCTACGAGAACCAGCCCTACGAGGCCGCGACCGACAAGCCTGGCCTCGACAAGCTCAAGGAGTGGGCCGAGGAGGCGGGGGTGAAGGACTCGACGGTGCTCTCCGCACTGGGGAAGGCCGACCCCACGTTCGTGGAGGCTGCCAACGCCGCCGCCACCGCGGCCGACGTGCAGGGAACACCCACCGTGGTCGTGAACGGCAAGACCCTCGAGGGCACGTCGATCTCACAGCTGGCGGACCAGCTCGAGCAGCTCGTCGAGCAGGGCTGATGGAGGTCGAGCGGGTCCAGCGGTGGGTGATGTCGGGGATGCTGGTGACGGTCGCCTTCATCTTCGCCGCAGGGATGGCGCTGTTGAGCCACACCTCGGTCCAGGCAGGTGCCCGCCCGGGCCTGCTGGCAATGGCGGTGATCGTCGGTCTCCTGGGCATCCTCGGGGTGCGGGTGATCCACTCCAAGTCGCTGCTGACTCCGTGGCTGCTCGCCGGTCTGCTGCCGGCGCTGCTGGGCTGGCTGGCCACCCGCTGAACCGGGCCCACCCAGCGTCCTGAGCGGGTGGTGGCTGGTGCCATGCTTGCGCCATGCCCGATCTCGCCGACTTCATCGCCCGGATGCCGAAGGCCGAGCTGCACGTGCACCACGTCGGCTCGGCGTCGCCGCGGATCGTGGCAGAGCTCGCCGAGCGCCACCCCGGTGCCGTGCCGAGCGACCCCGACGCGCTGGCGGAGTACTTCGCCTTCCGCGACTTCGAGCACTTCATCGAGATCTACCTCTCCGTCGTCGACCTGATCCGCACGCCTGAGGACGTGCGGCTGCTGACCTTCGAGGTGGCCCGGGAGATGGCGCAGGGACAGCAGGTGCGGTACGCCGAGCTCACCTGCACGCCGTACACCTCGGTCCTGCGCGGCGTGCCCATCGAGGCCTACACCGCCGCGATCGAGGACGCCCGGGTCGCGGCCGAGCGCGAGTTCGGGATCGTGCTGCGCTGGATCTACGACATTCCCGGTGAGAGCGGGATGCCCGCTGCCGACGCGACGCTGGACTACGCGCTCAACCACGCGCCCGACGGCCTGATCGGCTTCGGGCTCGGCGGTCCCGAGATCGGCGTACCGCGGCCGCAGTTCAAGCCGCACTTCGACGCCGCCCGTGCGTCCGGGTTGCGCAGCCTCCCGCACGCGGGGGAGACCACCGGGCCGCAGACGATCTGGGACGCCCTCGAGCACCTCGGTGCCGAGCGGATCGGCCACGGCACCACTGCGGTCCAGGACCCTGCCCTGCTGGCGCACCTCGCCGAGCGCGGCATCCCGCTCGAGGTGTGCCCGTCCTCCAACATCGCCACCGGCGCCGTCGCCACGCTCGCCGAGCACCCGATCGTCGCCTTCCGCGACGCCGGCGTCGTGGTGACGGTGAACAGCGACGACCCGCCGATGTTCGGCACCACGCTCAACCGGGAGTACGAGATCGCCGCCGATCTGCTCGGTCTCGACCGGTCCGGCGTGGCCGACCTGGCGCGCAAGGCGGTGCAGGTGTCCTTCGCGCCCGACGCGGTCAAGGCGCGCATCCTCGACGAGATCGACGACGCCGAGAGTGCCTGAGGCCCTGCGGTCTCATACTCCGCAGGGCCACCCCATTTGTACGACGACACGGCGGCCCTCCCCGACAGCGACACGCTCAGCTCGTGAACGAGATCACGTGCGGTCCTGACTAGGGTCGCGGCATGACAGCCCGCCCCGATCCGGTGAAGCAGTGGCACGAGGTCGCGCGCACCCGCGACGCCACCCTGCTCGACGCGCTCCTGGCCGAGGACTGCGTCTTCTCCTCGCCGGCCGTGCACGCCCCGCAGGAGGGCAAGGCGCTGACCACGGCGTACCTCTCCGCCGCCATGGTCGTGCTGGGCCCGACCCTGACCTACCTTCACGAGTGGTGGGACGAGGCCTCGGCGGTCCTGGAGTTCACTGCCGAGCTCGACGGCAGGACCGTGCACGGCGTCGACATGCTGCGCTGGGGTGACGACGGTCGCCTGACCAGCTTCACGGTGATGGTGCGCCCGTTCTCCGGCCTGACCCAGCTGATGACGCTGATGGCGCCCGAGCTGGAGAGGCGGACCGGCTCGCCGGGAGTGGGCGGCGCCGGGTGAGGCACGTCACCGGGCTGTGCGGGGTCGGCTGTGGCAGACTTCTGACGACGAGCTTTTGCTCGCGTGCTCTGGGGGCGGTGAAACTCCGCACCGGCGGTGAAAGTCCGCGACCCGGTCACCGCCAGTGACCGGTTGACCAGGTGGAACTCCTGGACCGACGGTCATAGTCCGGATGAGAAGACGCACGCACCGCCAGGCTTCGGCTTTCGCCGAGCCGGGCCGTCCCCCCGAGTCCGTGAGCCGGACCGGAGGGTGACATGCAGTTCAGCGAGGCCGAGCAGCGCGCGATGCGTCGTGCGCTCGAGCTGGCCGCGACCCCAGGGGTGCCCCTCGGGCCCAACCCGCGCGTGGGTTGCGTGCTCCTGGACGCACAGGGCGGTGCGGTGGCGCAGGGCTACCACCGGGGTGCGGGCACCCCGCACGCCGAGGCCGCCGCGCTCGCCGAGGCCGGCGCCGCCGCGCGTGGAGCCACCGCGGTGGTCACCCTCGAACCCTGCAACCACACCGGGCGGACCGGACCGTGCGCCCAGGCGCTCGTCGACGCCGGAGTGGCGCGGGTGGTCTTCGCCCAGCCCGACCCCAACCCGGTGGCGACCGGGGGCGAGCGCACGCTGCGCGAGGCCGGCATCGAGGTCGGCTTCGGGCTGCAGGAGCGCGAGGCCCGCGCGCTGAACCGTGCCTGGACCTTCGCGATGGAGCACCACCGACCGTTCGTCACCTGGAAGCTCGCCACCACCCTCGACGGGCGCAGCGCAGCCGCGGACGGCAGCAGCCGCTGGATCACCTCGCGAGCCGCGCGGGTCGACAGCCACCGCCTGCGCGCGCAGTGCGACGTGGTCCTGGTCGGCACCGGCACGGTGCAGACCGACGACCCCGAGCTCACCGTGCGCGACGAGTACGACGATGCGCTGCCCCACCAGCCGATGCGGGCCGTGATGGGCCTGCGTGAGCTCGATCCCACGCTCCGGGCGTTCAACGACGCCGCCGAGACCGTGCACCTGCGCACCCGCGACCCCCATGAGGCGCTGGAGCTGTTGCACGCCCGCGACCGCCAGCACGTGTTCCTGGAGGGTGGCCCGCAGCTCGCGGCCGCCTTTCTGAGGGCCGGTCTGGTGGACGAGGTCGTCGTCTATGTCGCCCCGGCCCTGCTCGGCTCCGGGACCAACGCCGTGGCCGACCTCGGGATCACCACGATCGCGGACACCACCCGGTTGCGGCTGCTGGACGTGGCCACCGTCGGCACCGGCGGGGCCGCCAACGTCCGTCTGACGATGGCACCCGACCGGCACCGCGCCGGGAACGACGAGGAGAGGATCTAGATGTTCACCGGCATCGTCGAGGAGCTCGGCACGGTCGAGGCCCTGGAGGACCAGGGCGACGCCGTCCGGCTCACCGTCCGCGGCCCGCTCGTGACGAGTGACGCCTCCCTGGGCGACTCGATCTCGGTCAACGGCTGCTGCCTCACCGTGGTCACCCACCAGGACGCGGTCTTCACCGCCGACGTCATGCGCGAGACCCTCGAGAAGACCTCGCTGGGCTCGCTGGAGCCGGGCGCCCGGGTCAACCTCGAGCGCGCGGTCACGGCAGCCACCCGGCTCGGCGGCCACATCGTGCAGGGGCACGTCGACGGCACCGGAGCGGTGCTGCGTCGTACGCCCAGCGAGCACTGGGAGGTCGTCGAGATCTCGCTGCCTGCCGCGCTCTCGCGCTACCTCGTGGAGAAGGGCTCGATCACCGTGGACGGCATCTCGCTGACCGTCTTCGACGTCGGCGCCGACGTCTTCAGCGTGAGCCTGATCCCCGAGACCCTCGCCCGCACCACGCTGGGCATCAAGCAACCAGGCGACGTCGTCAACCTCGAGGTGGACGTGATCGCGAAGTACGTCGAGAAGATGGTGAACAAGTGACCGCGACAGGACCCACGGCCAAGATCCGGCTGGACAGCGTCGAGGACGCGATCGCGGCGATCGCCGCCGGCGAAGCCGTCGTGGTCGTCGACGACGAGGACCGGGAGAACGAGGGCGATCTCATCTTCGCCGCCAGCAAGGCGACCCCGGAGCTGATGGCGTTCACGATCCGGCACTCCAGCGGGGTGATCTGCGTGCCGATGCCGGCCGACATGCTCGACCGGCTCGAGATCCCGCTGATGACGCCGCACAACAAGGACAAGCTGCGCACGGCGTACACGATCTCGGTGGACGCCCGTGACGGTGTCTCCACCGGCATCTCGGCCGCCGACCGCGCGCACACGGCACGTGTGCTCGCCGACTCGGCCACCGAGCCGTGGGAGCTCACCCGTCCCGGCCACGTGTTCCCGTTGCGCTACCGCGAGGGCGGCGTGCTGAACCGTCGCGGCCACACCGAGGCTGCTGTGGACCTTGCCCGGATCGCCGGGCTCACCCCGGCCGGTGTCCTGGTCGAGGTGGTCAACGACGACGGCACCATGAAGCGTGGCCCCGAGCTGCGCGAGTTCTGCGACGAGCACGGCCTGAAGATGATCTCGATCGAGCAGCTGGTGCACTTCCGCCGCCGCACCGAGACCCACGTACTGCGGATCGCCGAGACGGTGCTGCCCACCAGTCACGGGCCGTTCACCGCCTTCGGCTACCGGATCACCGTCGACGAGAGCGAGCACATCGCGCTGGTGTACGGCGACCCGGCAGACCTGCGCTCCGGTGAGCCCGTGCTGACCCGGGTGCACAGCGAGTGCCTCACCGGTGACGTCTTCGGCTCCGAGCGCTGTGACTGCGGGCCGCAGCTCGACGAGGCGATGGACCTGATCGTCAAGGAGGGCAGGGGAGTGGTGATCTACCTGCGCGGCCACGAGGGACGCGGGATCGGGTTGCTGGCCAAGCTGCAGGCCTACCAGCTGCAGGACGGCGGCCGCGACACGGTCGACGCCAACCTCGACCTGGGCCTGCCTGCGGACGCCCGGCACTACGGCGCCGCCACCCAGATCCTCAACGACCTCGGGGTGCGCTCGGTGCGGTTGCTGACCAACAACCCGGCGAAGACCACGAGCCTGGAGTCCTACGGCATCGAGGTGGTCGAGCGGGTCGGACTGACCCCGCGGCCCAACGACCACAACCTGACCTACCTGCTGACCAAGCGTGACCGGATGGGGCACCAGATGCCCCATCTGCACGAGCACCCGGAGAACGGAGAGGCCCTGTGAGCGGCGACGGAAGCCCACACGTGGAACCAGTCGACTGCAGCGACCTCCGGGTCGCGGTGGTGGCGGCGAGCTGGCACGAGCAGGTGATGGACGGTCTCCTCGCGGGGACTCACGAGGCGCTCGCGGCCTACCAGGTCGACTCGGTCGAAGTCGTGCGCGTGCCCGGCTCCTTCGAGCTGCCCGTGGTGGCGCAGGCGCTGGCGAGGCAGGGCTACGACGCGGTGGTCGCCCTCGGCGTGGTCATCCGCGGCGGCACCCCGCACTTCGAGTTCGTCTGCAACGCCGCCACCGACGGCCTCAACCGGGTGGCGCTCGACGCCGGGGTGCCGGTGGGTTTCGGCCTCCTGACCTGTGACACCGAGCAGCAGGCACTCGACCGTGCCGGGCTGGAGGGGAGCAGCGAGAGCAAGGGCTACGAGGCGACCTCGGCGGCCCTGGTCACCGCACGGACCTTGCGCGAGCTCGCCGGCTGAGACCGCCTAGGCTGGGGGGCGTGAAGACGTTCGAGGAGCTCTGGGCCGAGCTGAGCGAGAAGGCCGCCGACCGCCCCGAGGGGTCCGGCACCGTCGCGGCGCTCGACGCCGGGGTGCACAGCATCGGCAAGAAGCTGGTGGAGGAGGCGGCCGAGGCTTGGATGGCCGCCGAGCACGAGGGCAAGGAGCGCGCGGCCGAGGAGATCAGTCAGCTGCTCTACCACGCCCAGGTGCTGATGCTCGCCTCCGGAATCTCGCTCCACGACGTCTACAACCACCTCTGAGGACCCCATGAACGACCAGCCCCTGCTCCGGATCGCGCTCCCCAACAAGGGGTCGCTGTCCACGGCTGCCTCGGACATCCTGCGGGAGTCGGGCTATCGCCAGCGCTCGGACTCCAAGCAGCTCACCGTGACCGACACGGCCAACGGCGTCGAGTTCTTCTACCTGCGCCCGCGCGACATCGCGCTCTACGTCGGCGAGGGCACCCTCGACGTCGGCATCACCGGTCGCGACCTGCTGCTCGACTCCGGCGCCAAGGCCGAGGAGGTCCGGCGCCTCGGGTTCGGGCACTCCCGCTTCCGCTTCGCCGCACGCCCGGGCACCCTGCCCACGCTCGCGGACCTGGCCGGCAAGCGGATCGCCACCTCCTACGTCGGGGTGGTGCGCCGTCACCTGGAGGAGCGCGGCATCGAGGCCGAGGTGATCCGCCTCGACGGTGCCGTGGAGACCAGCATCCAGCTCGGCGTCGCCGACGTGATCGCCGACGTCGTGGAGACCGGCAGCACCCTGAGGGCCGCCGGCCTGGAGATCGTGGGCGAGGTGATCCTGGAGTCCGAAGCGGTGCTGATCACCCGATCCGGAGGGGTCGAGGCACCCGGTTTCGAGATCTTCAAGCGTCGCCTCGACGGCGTCCTCGTCGCGCGCACCTACGTGATGATGGATTACGACGTCCCGCAGGCCTGCGTGGAGCAGGCCGTCGCGCTCACCCCGGGCCTCGAGGGTCCGACCATGTCGCCGCTGCATCGCGAGGGCTGGGTCGCCGTACGCGCGATGGTGCCCCGGGACGGTGCCCAGAGGCTGATGGACGAGCTCTACCAGGTCGGCGCCCGCGCCATCCTGCTCACCGACATCCATGCCTGCCGACTCTGAGGCCTCGCGGGGCCCGACGGTCCCCGCGCTGCCGCACACCTGGCGGCCCTTCGGGGTGCGGGTCGCGGTCTGGCTGCTCGGCGGGCTGCTGCTGGCGCTGATCGTCGCGGTGTGGATCGGGCTCGGTGCCGAGGTGCGCAGCCAGTTCACCGTCCTCCAGCGGATCACGTTGGTCTTCATGGCACTGCTGCTCTTCGGCACCTACAACGCACTGGTCCGCTCCCGGATCACCGCCACCGAGGAGGGTCTGACGGTCGTCAACGGCTACCGCAAGCGCGTCTACGAGTGGTCGCAGGTGATCACCGTGTCGCTGCGCCGGGGCGCCCCGTGGGGGTCGCTGGACCTCTCCGACGGCACCACGATCTCCCTGGTCGGGGTGCAGGGCTCCGACGGTCAACGTGCCCGGCGGGCGATCCGAGAGATGCGCGCGGTGATCGCCGCTCACACCCCCGACCCATAACCGGGTGCGGTGCCGGTGGTGACTGCCTACCATCGCCGGATGAGCGACTTCTCGATCCGCCCTGCGCGGGCGGACGACGCCCTCGCCCTCAACGACCTGCTCGCCGCGGCCGAGGCGGTCGACCAGGTCGACGAGCACTACTCGGTCGAGGACGTCCTCGAGGAGCTGGCGAACCCGATGATCGACCCTGCCCGGGACTGGCTGGTCGTGGAGCGGGGCGGCCACGTCGTCGGGCACAGCAGGCTGCTGCCGCGGGCGCCGTACGACGGGCGGCTCAGCCTGAGCATCGACGGGGTGGTCCATCCCGAGCACCGCCGCACCGGCATCGGGTCGCGCGTCATCCCGCTGATGGTGGCGCGGGCTCGCGACCACGCCGCCGAGCGGGGTCTGGTGCCGGTGGTGACTGCCGGCGCCATCTCGACCGACTCCGGCCTGGACACGGTGCTCCGCGCCAACCGGTTCGAAGCGCAGCGGTGGTCCTTCGTGATGGCCGCGGACCTGAGGGCGGCAACCGGGACGGAGGAGCCGCCCGTTCCCGACGGCTACACCCTGTCCACCTGGGACGGGGTGGATCCGGAGGAGCTGCGGGCCGCGCACAACGTCGCCTTCGTCGGGCACTACGGGTTCACGCCGTGGGGTGAGGAGATGTGGCAGCAGTGGGTCTCCGGCAACCGGAACTTCAGGCCAGGTCTCAGCCTCGTGCTGCGCGACTCCACCGGGGACGTCGCGGCCTACGTCCAGACCAACGAGTTCGACGCCTTCCGCGAGGCCACCGGGAGCAGGGACGCGTTCGTGGCCAAGGTCGGCACCGCCCCCGCCCACCGCCGGAGGGGCCTGGCCAGCCTGCTGCTGCGGATCGCCCTGAACCGCTTCCGGCAAGCGGGCTTCGACCGGGCGTCGCTCGAAGTCGACTCCGAGAACGCGACCGGAGCGCTGGCGATCTACGAGCGGGCAGGTTTCAGGACACTGCTGCGCTGGACCAGCTATCTGTTGGTCGAGGGCTGAGCCAGCGGGAGCTCCGCGCGGACGCAGCCGCCAGCGGCGGTGCTTCCCACCACCAGCCTGCCGCCGAGCTCCTCCGCGCGTTCGCGCATCGAGCTCAGGCCGACCCCGGCGTGCCACTCTCCTGCCGCGGGCGCACGGTCGGTGACCTCCACCGTCAGCGTCGACCCGGAGCGCGCCAGGGTCACGCTCGCCACGCGGCTGTCGGTGTGCCGCACGACGTTGGTGAGGGCCTCGACCGCGATCCGGTAGGCGGCCACCTCCACCGCGGCGGGCAGCTGCGCGATGCCGTGCGCGTGCACCTGGGTGTCCAGCAGGTCCCCAGAGCGGCTGCGCATCGAAGCCGCAGCCTGGGTCAGCGCACCCGCCAGACCGAGCTCGTCGAGGGCCGGCGGCCGCATCGCGTAGACCAGCTCCCTGATCGACTCGATCGCCTGCGTGGTCTCGGCGCGCAGCGTCTCCAGGAGCCGCTCGGTGCTGAGCGGGTCGGACCGGGCGAGGTTGCTGGCGGCGTCGGCCGTGAAGGCGATGCCGGTCAGCCGCGGTCCGAGGCCGTCGTGGAGATCCCGGCGCAGGCGGCGGCGCTCCTCCTCACGAGCAGCGATGGTCTGCTGCCGCGACTGCTGCAGGTCCGCAGCCAGGGCGCTGGCCCGCAGTGACTGCGCCAGCAGGGGAGTGGCGATGTCCAGGACCTGGCGCTCCGCGCCGGAGAGCCCGATGTCACCCGCCCGCAACCCGACCTCCAGCTCGATCGTCGGTCCCGTGGTGGTGGGCAGCGAACGGAGCTCGGTGTTGGCCACCCGGCTGCCGGACGCGACCGTGACCTCGTCATCGACGCGGAGGGCGGCGTACGGAAGCGCCAGCGCCTCCCTGATCGCCCGCAGCGCGAGGAGAGGATCCTCACCGATGCGCTCCGAGACGATGCCTGCGGCGTCCAGGGGATCGGGGCGTACGCCGAAGAGCAGCTCGTCCACGACCCCGCGGAAGATCATCTGCATCGGATGGAAGGTCGCCGCGAGCACCGTGGCGAACAGGCCGAGCACGGCGACAGGCGAGGCACTGCTCCCCCCGAGCTCCTCGAGCGCGGAGGCCACCCCGATGAACATCGCGAGGTAGGCGACCGCGGCGGTCAGGTAGGTGACGACCGGCACCACCAGCGCACGGGCGTCGGCGATGTCCGGGCGGGCAGCGCCGACGTAGAGGGCGGGTCCGATGACCACGAAGGCCGCCTCCGCCCCGGCCGCGCCGGTCCCACCGTTGGCCGCGAAGGCGACCACCCCGGCCAACAGCGAGCTGCTGCCCGCGGCCAGAGCCATCCAGGTCAGGGCCCGGCGCTCGAGGGCTGCGGCGCGGGCCAGCCGCCACCACAGGTGCGCCGGGACCACGACCAGCACGACGAGGGTGGAGGTGACGTAGTAGTCCGGGACCACCGCGGCCAGCAGCCCCGCCGCCGAGACCGCCACGACGGCCAGGAAGTCGAACGGCTCGCGCCACCGGGCCACCGGGTAGAGCACCAGGGCGAGCGGAGCGAGCAGCAGGGCGCCCAGGACCCAGGCATGCTCGGCCGCCGAGGGACGGCCCGCCCCGCTGAGGCCGACGCCGGCCAGCAGGGCCAGCGCCGTCGCGGTCAACAGCAGTGCCGAGCCTCGAGCACGGCCGGAGCGCAGCAGCCCTGCCGCGGGGACCAGCGCCGAGAGGGCGACCCCCACGAGCACGATCTCGTGGATGGACATCAGGCCTCCCGCCCGAGGCCGCCCTCGCGGGCGCGGATGATGGCCGCGGCGCGGTCGGCGACCTCGAGCTTGGCGAAGATGTTGGTGAGGTGGTTGCTCACGGTCTTGGGGGAGAGGAAGAGCTGCTCGGCGATCGTCGAGGTGCGCCGGCCACCGGCGAGCAGGTCGAGGATGTCGCGCTCCCGGGCGGTGAGCGTGGGGAACGGCGTCTCCTCCGTCGCGGGCGGGGACCCGAAGTAGCCGAGCATGCGGGCGGCCACGGCGGGCCCGAAGATGGCCTGCCCGGCGGCCACGGCGCGGACCGCGTTCACGATCTCGTCCTGGCCGGCCCCCTTGAGCAGGTAGCCACGGGCGCCGGCCTGCATGGCGGTGAACACGGTCGCGTCGTCGTCGTACATCGTCAGCATCAGCACGGCGACGTCCGGCGCCGCCGTGCGGATCCGGCGGGTGGCCTCGACCCCGTCGACGCCTTCCATGCGCACGTCCATCAGCACGACGTCCGGCCGCAGCAGCAGGGCCTCGCGCAGCGCCTGCTCACCATCGGCGGCCTCGCCCACCACCTCGAGGTCGGGGATGGTGCCGATCAGCGCCCGCAGGCCGGCACGGACCACGGGGTGGTCGTCGGCGAGCAGGATCCGCAGGGTCACCCGCCCATCATCGCGGGGGGAGGGCCCCCGGCGCCCGGGAAGTTGTTCCTGACATGCGCAGGTGCGGGGAGGAACATGTGCAGGAAGGTCGCACCTGTCGCAAGGAACGGCGCGCGGCTGATCGTGAGGACATCCGTTCCCACCATGGAGGTTGTCATGAGCACCACCCAAGTCCGGGAGACCGGCACCACCCTGAACACCCGCAACAAGATCGGGCTGGCCATCGCCGGGCTGATCAGTCTCACCAACATCCCGAGCGTGTTCGAGGCCCAGCCCAAGGGCGAGGTCGGGCCACCGATGGTGGTGCTGTACGCCGACACAGCCCTCGGCATCGTCGGTCTGGTGGCCGTCGTGATCGCCTGGCGCAGCGGCAACCGGACCGCGTTGCGGGTCCTGGCTGCGTGCCTGGTGATCTCCTTGGTGACCGCGCTCCCGGCGTTGTTCGTCGACGTGCCCGCGTTCATCAAGGTCCTGGTCGCCGTGGCCACGGTCGTGACGCTGGCCGCGCTCGTCCTGATGTTCTCCGGGGACCGGCACCGCGCGCCGGTCGTGGACTGAGGGGCGCGAGATGATCGCCATCGTCACGATCCTGCTCGCGTTCCCGCTGGGCTACCGGCTGCGGTCGCTCGCGGCAGCGCGCACCGTCTATGCCGTTGCCTACCTCTGGGCCTTCGTCTTCCAGACCCTCTACCTCACGCTCCAGGCTCTGGAGCCGAACGTCCAGAACCCCGCCTTCACGCCGAGCGGCTTCCCGGTCGGCTACGGGTTGGTGACGCTGGCGATCTTCGGTGTCGGCTTCGCCCTGGTCGAGGCCGGACACCGGCTGGCCCTCCGGCGTACGGCGACGCGGGTTCCCCAGGCCGCTTGAGCGTCACGACAACGGGCGGGTGCCGTCGACGACGACATCCGCCCGCTCACGCGTCCGCTCCCGGGCGAACAGAGCGACCTCGTCGGCGGCCCACTGCTCCCAGTGCGGCGCGAAGGCATCGCCGTCACGCTCGAGGCCGCGACGCATGCGTAGGTCGTGCGGGGCCTCGACCCAGACCAGCACCGAGACCAGTCCGGCGAAGCGTGCCGCCCCGCTGCCCACGCCCTCGAGCACGAGCAGGGGAGCGGGCTCCACGGTGACCGTCTCGGCGAACCGGCCGGCCACCCAGTCGTAGCGCCGGTAGGCGCCGGCAGCACCCACGCCCAGGGGCACCAGCAGGTCGGCCAGCTGCGCGTCGACCTCGGAGAGGCCGGACCAGCCCGGATAGAGGTCGTCCATGTGCACCACGCGCGCCCCCCCGAGGTCGGCCAGGGCCGCGGCCAGCGTGGTCTTGCCGGAGCCGGCGGGGCCGTCGACGCAGATCAGGTGGCCCTCGCCGAGCGCCGGTGGACGCTCCATTGCGAGACGCAGGATCGCGGCGGGATCCGCCGGCCCGGCCTCTGCGCCCGGCGGGATCACCAGGCCAGCCCGAGGCCGCGGTAGCTGGGCACGGTGTCGACGACCCGGTCACCCTCCACGAGATGGACCTGGTTGGTGTGCTCGGCCAGCTCGCCCGACTTCGCGTGCCGGAACCACACCCGGTCACCGACCTGGAGCCTCGCGGCCGCCTCTCCGACGAGCGGGGTCTGCACCTCGCCGGCCCCCTCGAGCCCGGTGAGCCGCAGGCCCGGGGGGGACCAAGGGATCGGCAACCGGTCCTTGCCCGCTGCGCCGCTGGCGACGAAGCCACCGCCAGCGACGGTGACGGTGCTCTCCGCGGGTCGGCGTACGACCGGGACGCCGAAGAAGGCGGCCGGACGCGGGGAGAAGCTCCGGTAGTGGTCGAACAGGCCGGGCACCAGCAACCCGGACCCCGCCGCGACCTCGGTGACGACCGGGTCCGCCGCCGTGGCCCCGACGCTGCCCGAGCCGCCGCCGTTCCAGAACTCCAGGTCGGTGACCTCTCGCAGGGCCTCGGCGATCGCGGCGCGACGCTCGCCGAGCTGGGCGAGCGAGGCGCGCTTGAGCCGACGGACGACCAGGGAGCGCGCGCGCTGGCGGGGTACGTCGTCCGGCACCCCGGCCACCTGGCCCTCGTAGGTCATCACGCCGACGACCGCGAACCCGCGGTCGACCGCCTCCCGGACGAGGGCGACGATGTCGGCGGGGTCGTGCAGCGGTGACCGCTTCGGCCCGACGTGGGAACCGGCCAGCCGCAGCCCGGCGTCGACGTCGATCGCGACCCGGACCGCACCGTCGGGACGGCACGCCTCGACCAGGTCGAGGTGCGCGCGGTCGTCGACCATCAGGGTCACCCGTCGGCGCGCCTCCGCGTCCCCGGCCAGCGCTTGCAGGGCCCCTCTGTCGACGCTCGGGTAGCCCATCACGACGTCGTCGCTCAGACCGTCCCGGACCAGCCAGAGCGCCTCACGCAGGGAGTAGGCCAGGACACCCGAGAATCCCGGTGTCGCCAGCGCCCGCCGGATCAGCGCGGGGACGCGCAGCGACTTCGACGCCACCCGCACCGGCTTGCCGGCCGCCCGGCGGACGAGGTCGGCGGCGTTGGAGTCGAAGGCGTCGAGGTCGACGACGACCAGCGGGGTGGCCGGGTCGTCGAGTCCGGCCACGGCATGGTCGAGCCGTCGTCCGAGGTCCGCGCGCGCCGCCTCCTCCTGGTGGGCCGATCCGGCCACGCTCAGATCCCGTGCTTCTTCAAGATCGCCTCGATGTCGGCCATGTCGTCGTCGGTCTCCATGGCCGGGCGCTGCTTGCGCTGCGGGAGTCGCTTGCTCGCGGGAGCCGCGACCTCCCGGGAGTCGCCGCGGGTGCCCGGTCCTCGCAGGCCCAGTCCGCGGGCCCGCAGCAGTCCGGAGGTCACGAACAGCAGCGCCGAGATCCCGGCCACGACCACTCCGGCCCACACGGTGGGGGAGAAGACCAGGCGGGTCGCCCAGGTGACCACAGCGTCGAGGACGTCGGTGGCCAGGCGCAGCATCCCGGTCAGCCAGGCGGCGACCGGCACCAGCGTCCACGCCAGCCCCCGGATCGCGGCGGTGACCCCGCGGCGTCGCCACGCCCGCACGGTCAGCAGCCCGCCGATCAGGGTCAGCGTCAAGGTCAGTGCGGCCCAGGTCGCGGAGTCGAGGGTCATCCCCCCAGCCTACGGATCACCGGATCTGCTCTGGGAGGATCACTGGCGTGCGCTCGATCCCCGATCCCGGTTTCCCCGACGACGACGGCTCCGCACTCCCTGCCCTGGCGGCCGCCTTCACGGCGTACGACCTGGCGCCGGAGGCGGAGGAGACGACGCGCTACCGCGAGGCGCTCGAGGTGCTCCAGGACGCGCGGGTGCTGGTGCCGGTGGTCGCGGTCCTCGGTGAGGTCGAGTACGACGAGCAGGGGCTCGCGCACGACAAGTCCAGCGACATGGCCTCGGTGCTGATGACCGGGCGTGACGGCCGGACGGCACTGCTGGCGTTCACCGGCAGCGCGAGCCTCACCGGCTGGAACCCCGACGCGAGGCCGGTGCCGGTGCCGATGCGGCAGGCGGCGCAGGCGGCACTGCAGGACGGAGCGGCGGCGCTGCTGGTCGACGTGGCAGGGCCGGTGCTGTTCGTGGTCGAGGGCGAGGACCTCACCGCCCTGGCCGGCGGCCAGGTCCTGGTGCGGCTCCAGGACGGTCAGTGGGGCTGGGTCGCCCGCGGCTGAGCGACGCTGCGGAGCCGATGTGCATTCGGCGCCCGGGACTTGTACCCTTGTGCTCGACCGATCGGTCATGCCTGCGAGGGCGTGTCCGGTCAGACAAGCGGAGGCTCCCTCCCACCCGCACGACCGCTGCACCACCAGGTCGTCGGGTCAGGTCACGAACGAGACGTCGGTGACGGCGTACCCGTTCGGCCTTGGGGCTTTCGCGCGTCGCGCGGAGGCCCTGTTTGCATGTCGGGGTCCTCGGGTGGTCATCCCACTTGATCAACACAGGAGGACCCATCAGCACCGAGCTACGCATCAACGACCGGATCCGGGTACCCGAGGTCCGGCTCGTTGGCCCCAACGGCGAGACGGTGGGCATCGTTGCCACCGACCAGGCCCTGAAGCTGGCCCAGGAAGCCGATCTCGACCTCGTCGAGATCGCGCCGATGGGGCGACCCCCGGTCTGCAAGCTCATGGACTACGGGAAGTTCAAGTACGAGAACGCCCAGAAGGCCCGCGAAGCACGCCGGAACCAGACCAACACGGTCATCAAGGAGATGAAGCTCCGGCCGAAGATCGACGCCCACGACTACGAGACCAAGAAGGGTCACGTCGTGCGGTTCCTCCGGCAGGGGGACAAGGTCAAGATCACGATCATGTTCCGCGGGCGCGAGCAGCACCGCCCCGAGCTCGGCTACCGGCTGCTGCAGAAGCTGGCCGAGGACGTGACCGAGCTGGGCTTCGTGGAGTCCAACCCCAAGCAGGACGGCCGCAACATGACCATGGTCATCGGCCCGCACAAGAAGAAGTCCGAGGCCAAGGCCGAGGTGAAGGCTGAGAAGGAAGAGCGCGCAGCGGCGCGGCAGGCGGAGCTGGACCAGGAGCGTGCGGAGCAGAAGGCCGCCCACCCCGTTCCTTCGCCGAAGAAGGAACGCGGCCGCTCCGAGAACCTCGACCCCGAGATCGAAGCGTAACGAGATGAAGGAATCCACCTGATGCCCAAGAACAAGACCCACTCCGGTGCCTCCAAGCGCTTTCGCGTGACGGGGTCCGGCAAGATCCGCCGCCAGAAGGCCGGACTTCGCCACAACCTGGAGAAGATGCCCTCGAAGGTGACTCGTCGACTCTCAGGCACCACTGAGGTCGCCAAGGCCGACGTCAAGCGCGTCAAGAAGCTGCTCGGCCGCTAAGGCAACCCCACCCCCTGATACCTCGGGTGCTCTGCACCTGGGTGGTCGCGAGTGATCGTGGCCGCGAAGATCTTTGAAGGAGTACAGATATGGCACGCGTCAAGCGGGCAGTAAACGCCCACAAGAAGCGCCGGGTCGTCCTCGAGCGGGCCTCCGGCTACCGGGGTCAGCGCTCGCGGCTCTACCGCAAGGCCAAGGAGCAGGTCACCCACTCGCTGGTCTACAGCTACAACGACCGCAAGAAGCGCAAGGGTGACTTCCGCCGGCTCTGGATCCAGCGCATCAACGCCGCTGCCCGCGCCAACGGGATGACCTACAACCGGTTCATGCAGGGCCTCAAGCTCGCCGGCATCGAGGTCGACCGCAAGATCATGGCCGACCTCGCCGTCAACGACCCCGCCGCGTTCGTCGTGCTGGTCGAGGCCGCCAAGGCCGCCCTCCCCGAGGACGTCAACGCCCCGGCTTCCGCGTGACCCTCGGGTGCTGTCCGCTGGGCCGGCTGGGCCGGTTTCCCAGGTGATGAACCCACATTGCCTCTTCACACATCGTGCGCGGTGTGTGAAGAGGCAATTTTCATGCGTCACCTGGGAAACCGGCGCCACCGACACCGACGACAGCACCCACCCCGCACCCACCACGGACCCCCTCCTGCCATGACGATCGAGCTCCTCACCCAGCGCAGCGGTCGGGTCAAGGCCGCGCGGAAGCTCACGCGGCGGCGCGAACGGGCCGAGCACCGGCTCTTCCTGGCCGAGGGCGCCAAGGCGCTGACCGAGGCGCTCGTCACCGGCGTCGTGGTCGAGGTCTTCGCCACCGAGGCAGCGAGCAGCCAGTACGCCGCGCTGCGCAAGGCGGTCGACGACATCGGTGTGCCGTGGCAGTCCGCCACCGATGAGGCGATCGCCGCGCTGAGCGGGTCGATGACCCCCCAAGGCATCGTCGCGGTGTGCCGCTTCCACGACGCCCCGTTGGAGGACGTGCTGGTTGCCGGCGACCAGCTGACCGCGGTCGCGATCTGTGCCGACGTACGCGACCCCGGCAACGCGGGCACCGTGATCCGCACCGCCGACGCCGCAGGAGCCGCCGGTGTCGTCCTGGCCGGGCAGAGCGTCGACCTCTACAACGACAAGACCGTGCGTGCCACCGTCGGGAGCCTGTGGCACCTGCCGGTGGCGCTGGCTCACGACCCGGTCGAGGTCATCCGGCGTGCTCGCGGAGCGGGCTTCGTGGTGCTCGCCGCCGACGGTGCCGGGGAGGTCGATCTCTTCGAGGCCGAGTCCTCCGGCCTGCTCGCCCAGCGGGTGGCCTGGCTGTTCGGCAACGAGGCCCACGGGCTGTCCGAACACCTGGCCGGGCTGGCCGACCACCGGGTGGCGATCCCGATCCTCGGCCGCGCCGAGAGCCTCAACCTCTCCACCGCCGCCGCGGTCTGCCTCTACGCCAGCGCCCGCGCCGTGCGCTGAGATCCGCCTGCCTGCGGCGACCTCGCCGCTCGGACTATCAGTTCGCGCCCGGGGACGCCGCCGCGAGCGTCAACGCCGGTGTCGCGTCGGCGAACTGATCGTCCGTCGGGTCGCCGATCTGCACAGAACCTTCACGTTGCGCGCACCAGTCCCGACGCCGGGCACTCCTAGGGTCGTGACATGCACCCACCCGCGCCCACCTCGACCACCGTGCTCGTGGTCGAGGACGAACCCCTGATCAACCAGGCCGTCGGTGACCGCCTCCGCGCGGAGGGACACCGCGTGGTCTCGGCGTACGACGGACCGGGTGCTGTGGCGGCCTATGAGGAGCACCGCCCCGACGTGGTCGTGCTCGACGTGATGCTGCCCGGTTTCGACGGGCTCGAGGTGTGCCGCCGGATCCAGGCGCAGCGCCCGGTGCCCGTCCTCATGCTGACCGCCCGGGACGACGAGGCGGACGTCCTGGTCGGGCTCGGTGTCGGTGCGGACGACTACCTGACCAAGCCCTTCCGGATGCGCGAGCTGGTCGCCCGGGTGGCGGCGCTGCTGCGACGGGTGCAGCGGGCCGAGGAGCTCCTCCGGGTCTCACGAGGGGAGGACGCCGGCTCGGTCGAGCTGGGTGGGCTCCGCCTCGACCCGGCGTCGCGCAGGACCTGGGTCGACGGCGCGGAACGGCACCTGACCCCGACCGAGTTCGATCTCCTTCGTGCCCTGGCGTGCGGCCCGGGACAGGTCTACACCCGCGAGAGGCTGCTGGCCGAGGTGTGGGGCTGGGACGGAGGAGCGGGTGCCACCCGCACCGTCGACAGCCACGTCAAGTCGCTCCGCGCCAAGATCGGTGCCGAGAGGGTCCGCACGGTGCACGGTGTGGGCTACGCGCTGGAGACGGTGTGAGCAACCCACCTCCTCGGGCCGCGCTGGAGCGGGTCACCTCGATCAAGGTCAAGCTCGGTCTCCTCGTCGCAGCCAGCGTGCTCGTGGCCGCCGTGCTCGCCACGCTCGGCGCAGGCACGGTCCCTGCGGTCCTGAGCATCCCGGTCACGGTGCTGCTGGCCCTCGCGGTGACCCAGCTGCTCGCGGTCGGGATGATCTCGCCGCTGCGCGAGATGACGGCAGGTGCCCGTCGGATGGCGGCCGGTGACTACTCGGTCCGGGTGCACACCACCTCGACCGACGAGGTGGGCGAGCTGGCCCGCACGTTCAACCGGATGGCCGCCGACCTGGCAAGCGTCGACCGGCAGCGCCGCGAGCTCGTGGCCACGGTCTCCCACGAGCTGCGCACCCCGTTGACCGCGTTGGTGGCGGTGCTGGAGAACCTCGACGACGGCGTCACGGTCGCCGACCCCGCCACCGTACGGGTGGCGCTCGGCCAGGCCCAACGCCTCAGCGACCTCGTCCGCGACCTGCTCGACCTCTCCCGGCTCGAGGCGGGCGTGGTCTCCCTCGACCGCACCGAGGTGAGGATCAGGGACCTCGTGGAGGAGTGCGTCGCCGAGCTGCGCACGGGGGGCCGCGCCCTCCCGGTCGAGGTGTACGTCGAACCGCCCGGCCTCGAGGTGCACGCAGACCGGGCCCGGCTGCACCAGCTTCTGGTCAACCTGCTCGACAACGCGCTGCGGCACAGCCCGCCCACCGGCACGGTCCGGGTCTCCGCCGCCGCCGGTCCCACCGGTGTGGTGATCGAGGTCTCCGACCAGGGGGAAGGCATCGCACCGGCAGATCGGGAGCGCGTCTTCGAACGGTTCGGCACCTTGGCGGACCCCGGCGGTGGTGGCACCGGGCTCGGACTCGCGATCGCCCGCTGGGTGACCGACCTTCACGGTGGCCGGATCACCCTGCTCGACCCCAGCCCCGACGAGCCCGGTGCGCGCTTCCGGGTCGAGCTCCCTCAAGAAGCCGGGCTGCCCCACAGACCAGGCCCGGCTGCGCCGGCCACCGACTCGACCTACCCCGTGAGGAACCCGATGACCACTGCTCAAGCCCCTCCCACCACCACGGCCCCCGCGTCGTCGTTGCTCGACGACGTCTTCGGGACGCTGTGGCCCGAGCGGGACCTGCCAGCACGGCGCGGTGTGCTGGCCGGCTGCGTCGCGATCGGGGTCTTCGCCGGGTTGGCGCTGCCCTTCGCCCGCGTGGGTCTGGCAACCACTCTGGTCCTGCTCGCGTCGGGTGGCCTCGTCCTCTGGTTGAGCCGCCATCGACGCAGCCGTTTCACCTGGGCGTGCGCCGCCCTGGCCACCGGGCTTGCGCTGGTGCCCACGGTGAGGGCCGCCGAGTGGCTCGTCGTACTCGCGCTCCTGATGGGTGCGCTGCTCACCACCGCAGCCCTGACCCAGGGTCGCTCGGCGCTCGGGCTGGCGTGGGGCGCGATCGCCTGGCCCCTGGCCGGGCTGCGGGGGATGGGCTGGCTCGGGCGGACCGTCCGGTCGCTGGGGGGCAGCGCGCACAGCACCGCCGTACTCCGCACCGCCGTGCTCTCGACCCTCGCGGTGGTCGTGTTCGGGGCGCTGTTCGCCTCCGGCGACGCGATCTTCGCCACCTGGGTCTCGGTCGTCGTACCCGACGTCCGCGGCTCCCTGGTGCTCCGCCTGTTCGTGGCGGTGGCGGTCACGGGCATCGTGCTCGCGGTGGCCTACCTGGCCCTCAACCCGCCGAGCGTGGATCCGAAGGTCGTACGCCGTCCCGCCCAGCACCGGTTCGAGTGGCTGGCGCCGGTCCTGCTCGTGGACGTGGTGTTCGTGCTCTTCCTCGCGGCCCAGGCGGCGGCGTTCTTCGGCGGCCACGACTACGTCCGCAGGGCCACCGGGCTGACCTACGCCGGCTACGTCCACCAGGGCTTCGCGCAGCTCACCCTCGCGACCGCGCTGACCCTGCTCGTCGTGTGGGCGGCCGCTCGCAAGGCCGGCAGCGAGGCCGTGGACCGGCGCTGGCTGCGCCTCTCGCTGGGCGTGCTGTGCCTGCTGACCCTGGTCGTGGTCGCCTCGGCGCTGCACCGGATGGACCTCTACCAGGACGCCTACGGGTTCACCCGACTGCGGTTGTTGGTGGACCTGTTCGAGGCCTGGCTGGGGCTGCTCGTGGTCGCCGTCCTCGTGGCCGGGTTGGTGACCCGGGGCGGATGGGTGCCCCGGTTCGCCCTGCTCTCGGCGGCCTCGTTGCTGCTCGGCCTGGCGGTGGCCAACCCCGATGCCTGGATCGCTCGGCACAACCTCGAGCGCTACCAGGCCACGGGGAAGGTGGATCTCTACTACCTCGGGCAGCTCAGCGCCGACGCCACCCCGGCCCTGTCCAGGCTCTCGGGACAGGACGCGGCCTGCGCGCTGCACCCGGTGCTCGAGGACCGCCGGTCGGCTCGCACCGAAGGCCGCACCGAGGGCTGGCCCAGCTGGAACCTCGGTCGGTCCCGCGCCGAGGATGCCTTGGCCGAGCTCGACCTGGGCGACGGTCCGGTGTGCGCGGAACCCTCCGAACCGTTGCCGTGAGGCCGGCCTGGGCCTCCGACGCGAGCTGATCTCCTAGGCTCCGGGTGTGGACCCCCTGCCTGGTGACGTGCTCGACCTGCTCCCCGACGGGGTGGTGATCGCTGACGCCGACGGAATCGTCACCGTGGTCAACGCCACCGCCCGCTCCCTGCTGGGGGCCACGGCCGTGCGTGGCCGTGACCTGGCTGAGGTGATGGCGCTGCAGGACCAGGAGAGCTGTGACTGGTTCGCCACCAACCGGCCCTACGACGGGCTGCGGAGCAAGGTGGGGATCACCGAGCAGTCCTGGTTCACCGCCGACGGTGTGGAGGTCCTGGTCAACGGCCGCATCGTCCGGCAGCACCGGCACGGCCCGGTCGAGTCGGTGACCCTGGCGATCCGTTCAGCGCGAGGCCGCTCGCGCCTGGACCGGGAGCGCTCGGACCTGGTCGCGACGATCGCCCACGAGCTGCGCTCGCCGCTGACGGGGGTCAAGGGTTTCGTGACCACGCTGCTCGCCAAGTGGGAGCGGCTCAACGACGAGCAGAAGAAGCTGATGCTCACCACGGTCCACTCCGACGCGGAGCGGCTCTCCCGGCTGATCACCGAGCTGCTCGACGTCGCCCGTATCGACACCGGCCGGCTGCCGCTCTATCCCCGCGAGGTCGACACCGTGGCACTGATCGAGCGCTGCGTGGAGTCGGTGCGAGCGGGGACGCACCGCACGGTCGAGACGTCGTACGCCGAACCGACGCCGTCGGTCTTCGCCGACCCCGACAAGCTGACCCAGGTCGTCACCAACGTGGTCGACAACGCCATCCGGCACGGTGAGGGCACGGTCCTGGTGACGACTCGCGCGATCAGCGAGCCGTTCGCCGGGGTGATGATCCGGGTCGACGACGAGGGCGACGGCATCCCCGAGGCGATCCGGGGCCGGGTGTTCACGAAGTTCTGGAAGCACGGGGTGCGCGGAGGCACCGGCCTGGGGATGTACATCGTCAACGGCCTGGCCCGCGTCCACGGCGGCGAGGTGCTGATCTCCGACGCCGACGGTGGCGGCGGGCGGGTCGAGATCCGCTGGCCGACCGACGACCGCCGGTGACGGGTTGGGTGGGCCCGCGGTGACCAACCCGAGCCCCCCACACCAAACCGGGTGTCGGGCGGGCGGGGCGACTTCCTAGACTGGCCCGCGCACCGTCCGTGCGGCGAACGAACCGAGAGGCAACGATGTCGGGCCCCAACTCCGAGTACGACCCGGTCCAGGTGACCCCGCTCGACGAGGAGCACGTGGACGCCATGCGCGAGGAGGCGCTCGCGGCCATCGCCGCGCGCGACCGATCTCGAGAGCCTCAAGCAGGTCCGCACCGAGCACGCGGGTGACCGGTCGCCGCTCGCGCTGGCCAACCGCGAGATCGGGGCACTTCCTCCGCAGGCGCGCAAGGACGCCGGCCAGCGCGTCGGCCAGACCCGCGGGACGGTCAACCAGGCGCTCGCGAAGCGCCAGGCCGAGCTCGAGGTCGAGGCCGAGCAGCGGATGCTGGTCGAGGAGACCGTCGACGTCACGCTGCCGTGGGACCGCACGACCCAGGGTTCGCGGCATCCGATCACGATGCTCTCCGAGCGGATCGCCGACGTCTTCGTCGCGATGGGCTGGGAGGTCGCCGAGGGACCGCTCGTCGAGGCGGAGTGGCTGAACTTCGACGCCCTCAACCTCGGCCCCGACCACCCGGCCCGCACCATGCAGGACACCTTCTGGACCGAGCCGGCCGACCACCACCTGGTGCTGCGCACGCACACCTCGCCGGTGCAGGCCCGCACGATGCTCACCCGCACCCCGCCGATCTACGTCGTCTGCCCGGGCCGGGTGTTCCGCACCGACGAGTACGACGCCACGCACAGCCCGATGTTCCACCAGGTCGAGGGCCTGGTGATCGACAAGGGCATCACCATGGCCCATCTCAAGGGCTCGCTCGACCACTTCGCCGAGGCGATCTTCGGGCCGGGCATCACCACCCGCTTCCGGCCGTCGTACTTCCCCTTCACCGAGCCCAGCGCCGAGGTCGACCTCCGCTGCTTCGTGTGCCGGGGCCTGTCGCCGGCGGTCGAGGACTGCCGCACCTGCAAGGGCGAGGGCTGGATCGAGTGGGGCGGCTGCGGCGTGGTCAACCCCCGCGTGCTCACCGCGTGCGGCATCGACTCCGAGCGCTACACCGGCTTCGCCTTCGGGATGGGCATCGACCGGACCCTGATGTTCCGCCACGGGGTCGCCGACATGCGCGACATGTTCGAGGGCGACATCCGTTTCTCCACTGCGTTCGGAAGTGAACTGTGAAGGCACCTGTCTCCTGGATCCGCGAGTACGCCGACCTGCCGGAGGTCCCCGTCGAGGAGCTGGCCGCGCGCCTGACCGCGCTGGGCCTCAAGCTCGAGGCGATCCAGCGCGCCGGCCACGACCTCACCGGCCCGCTGGTGATCGGCCGCGTGCTCACGATGGAGCCCGAGCCGCAGAAGAACGGCAAGACCATCAACTGGTGCACCGTCGACGTCGGCGACGCCAACGGCACCGGCGAGCCGCAGGGGATCGTCTGCGGGGCACACAACTTCGCGCCCGGCGACCTGGTCGTCGTGGTGCTCCCGGGCGGCGTGCTGCCGGGAGGCTTCGAGATCTCCGCGCGCAAGACCTACGGCCACGTCTCCTCGGGGATGATCTGCTCCACCAAGGAGCTCGGGCTCGGCGAGGACCACGACGGCATCCTGGTCCTTCCCGCCGACGCCGGTCAGCCCGGCGAGGACGTCTTCGACCTCCTCGGGCTGCGCGACGAGGTGATCGAGTTCGAGATCAATCCCGACCGCGCCTACGCGCTCTCCCTGCGCGGCGTCGCCCGCGAGGCGGCCCTGGCGTACGGCGTACCGCTGCACGACCCCGCCGACCGGGACACCCCGCCGGCCGACGACGCGGGCTACCCGGTCGTCGTCGACGACCCCGAGGGCTGCCCGGTCTTCGTGGCCCGCACCGTCTCGGGCTTCGACCCGACCGCACCGACGCCGTCGTGGATGTCGCGCCGGCTCGCCCTCGCAGGACAGCGACCGATCTCGCTCGCGGTCGACGTCACCAACTACGTGATGTTCGAGCTGGGACGTCCGATCCACGGCTACGACGCCGACAGGCTCACCGGCCCGATCCGGGTGCGCCGCGCGGCCGAGGGGGAGCGGCTGACCACTCTCGACGGCACCGACCGGCTGCTCTCGACCGAGGACCTCGTCGTCACCGACGACTCCGGGATCATCGGTCTCGGTGGCGTCATGGGTGGTGCGACCACGGAGATGTCGGAGTCCACGACCAGGGTGCTGATCGAGGCGGCCCACTGGGACGCACGCTCGATGTTCCGCACCGGTCGCCGGCACAAGCTCACCTCGGAGGCCGGCAAGCGCAACGAGCGCGGCGTCGACCCCACCATCTGCGAGGCCGCCGCCGACCGCGTCGCCGAGCTGCTGGCCACCTACGGCGGCGGCACCATCGAGCCCGGGGTCACCGTCGTCGGCAGCCCGCCGGCGCCGCGCACGATCACGATCCCGATCGACCTCCCCGCCCGGATCACCGGCATGGACATCGCCTCGCACACCACGATCGCCAACCTGGAGGCCGTCGGCGCCGCGGTCGAGGCAGCCGCGGACACCCTGACCGCGACGGTGCCGCCCTGGCGCCCCGACCTCAACGACCCCTTCGACCTGGTCGAGGAGGTCGCCCGGATCGTCGGCTACGAGGACGTGCCGAGCGTGCTGCCGCCCGCGCCGTCGGGCCGCGGCCTCACCCCGGAGCAGTCGATGCGCCGCCGGGTCGGGCGAGCGATGGCCGGCGAGGGCTTCGTGGAGGTGCTGAACTTCCCCTTCGTCGGCGAGGCCGACCTCGAGCGGCTCGCGCTGCCGGTCGCCGACCCCCGGCGTACCACCCTGCGGCTGGCGAACCCGCTCAGCAACGAAGAGCCGCTGATGACCACCACCCTGCTGCCCGGCCTGCTGCGCACGGTGGCCCGCAACGTCAGCCGCGGCGCACGCGACCTCGCGGTCTTCGAGGCCGCACCGGTGACCTTGCCGCACCCGGGGATCGCGGCTCCGATCCTGCCGGTCGACCGACGACCCACCGACGGGGAGTGGGACGACCTCAACAAGGCGCTGCCCGACCAGCCGCTGCACCTGGCCTACGCGGTCTGCGGCGAACGCGACCGCGCCGGCTGGTGGGGTCCGGGTCGGCAGGCCGGCTGGAGCGACGTGATCGAGACCGCGCGGGTCGTGGCCCGCACCCTCGGCCTCACCCTGACCGTGCGCACCTCCGACCTCGCGCCCTGGCACCCCGGACGGTGTGCCGAGCTCCTGGTCGGCGAGACCTCCGTGGGACATGCCGGCGAGCTGCACCCCAAGGTCTGTCGCGCCTACGGCGTCCCGGCCCGCACCGCGGTCGCCGAGCTCGACCTCGAGACGCTGCTGGCCAAGGCGGTGCTGGCTCCGAAGGCGCCGGTGTTCTCCTCCTTCCCGGTCGCCAAGGAGGACGTCGCGCTGGTCGTGGCTGACGACGTGGCCTCCGACGACCTCGCGGCCACGCTGCGCGAGGGCGCCGGCCCGCTGTGCGAGTCGGTGCGGCTCTTCGACGTCTACACCGGTCCGCAGGTCGGCGAAGGTCGCAAGTCGCTCGCCTTCGCGCTCCGCTTCCGCGCACCCGACCGGACCCTGACCGAGGACGAGACCTCCGCCGCTCGCGACGCCGCGGTCGCGCTGGCCGAGCAGCGGCACGGAGCCCAGCAGCGCACCTGAGCCCTCGGGCGCGACGCGGAGTCAGCGCGTCGCGTCCGCCAGGACCTCCAGGACGTGGCGGTAGTCCGCTCCGGTCGCCCGCCTCATCCCGATCTCGCAGGTGCGGTTGCTCGAGACGTACGCCGTTCCGGCCGGTGCGACCAGCGTGGCCACCTCGGCCGCCTCGGGGGCGGTGGCCGACGCGGTCAGCTCCGGGTGCAGCAGACCGCGGTCACCGGCGAAGGCGCAGCAGCCCCAGGCGTCAGGGACGGTGACCGACTCCGAGACGAACTCTGCGATCCGCACGAGGGCCGAGGTGCTGCCGACGGCCGTGCTCGAGCAGGTCGGGTGCACCACGACGGCCGGGACCGGCGCGGTGACCCGCAGCAGCGGGAGCACCCGCTCCGCCACGAACTCGGTGGAGTCGAGCACGGTGACCCCGCAGCCGACCAGCATCTGCCGCAGCCCCTCGGTGCAGGAGCTGGCGTCGACCAGGACGGGGAGCCGCCCGGCGTCGGTTGCCTCCCGCACGGCCCCACGGACCCGCTCCGACATCCGGGCGTAGCCCTGGGTGAGCCCCTTGGACTTCCACGGGGTGCCGCAGCACAGGCCCTCGATGGCGGGGGGAGTGCGCAACCGGATGCCGGCGCGCTCGCACACCTCGTGCACGGCCGAGGTGGCCGTGCCACCGAACATCGTGCCCACGCAGGCGCCGAACAGCACCGCCTCGGCGTCGGGGTCCACCACGGTGCGCCGGGGTGGACCGCCACCGTCCAGGCCGGCGTCGTAGAGCGGCACGTGGTCGGTGCCGGCGACGCTCCGGCCGGCGCGGGAGAGCGCGACCGGCACCGCTCCTGGCAGCCGGTCCGCGGCGGTCAGGGCGCGCGAGGCGGCGCGGGTGGTCCCCGACCAGTGGTCGGCCGCCACCGACCACGCCTTCTGCGCGACCGGTCCGTTCTGCTCCGAGCGCAGCCGGCGCACGAGGTCCCCGGTGTTGATCAGCACCGGGCAGGCGGTTGCGCACATCCCGTCGACCGCACACGTCTGTAGTCCCGGGTAGTCGTAGTCCTCGCGCAGCTCCGCCGCCAGCGCGGTGTCCCCGCGGGCCTCGGCCTGCACCATCTCCCGGCGCAGCACGATCCGCTGCCGGGGCGTGAGCGTCAGCGTCCGCGAGGGGCACACCGGCTCGCAGAACCCGCACTCGACGCAGCGGTCGACCTCCTCCTCCACCGGTGCGGTGGTCTTGAGGTCGCTCAGCCACGCGGTGGGGTCGTCGGTCAGCACCGAGCCGGGGTTGAGGATCCCGGCGGGGTCCATCAGCTGCTTGAGGTCGCGCATCGCACCGGTCAGCGCCGCGCCGTACTGCTGCTCGACGAACGGAGCCATGATCCGGCCGGTGCCGTGCTCGGCCTTGAGGGTGCCGCCGAGGCCGAGGACGAGGTCGACCATGTCGGTGGTGAAGGCCTCGTAGCGCTTGATCGCCCGCGGGTCGTCGAAGCGCTCGTTGAGCATGAAGTGCAGGTTGCCGTCGCGCGCGTGGCCGAAGATCACCGAGCCCTCGTAGCCGTGCCCCTCCATCATCTCGTCGAGACCCTGGCACATGGCGCCGAGACTGGCGACGGGCACGGCGACGTCCTCGAGCAGGGCGCTGGTACCGGACGGGCGGGCCCCGGCGACCGCGCTGTAGAGGCCCTTGCGGGTCCGCCACAGCTGCGCGCGCTCGGCGGAGTCGGCGGTCAGCTCCGGGGAGCTGGCCAGCGGCAGCCCGTCGAGCACCCGCGCGGCGTCGTGCCGCATCGCGGTGAGCCCGTCCGCGCTGGCCGACTGCAGCTCGACCAGCAGCGCCGCGTGCCGGCGTACGTCGAGCCGCCGGATCTGCTCGGGGCAGGAGGGGTCGGCCTGCGCCACCCGCAGGGAGGCCGCGTCCAGCAGCTCCGCGGTGGCGACCCCGGACTCCAGCACGGTGGGCACCGACTGGGAGGCGACCACGAGGTCGTCGAAGACCAGCAGCCCGGTCGCCGCGTGGGGCAGCACCTCCACGGTGCGGAAGACGGCCGAGGCGACGAACCCCAGCGTGCCCTCGCTGCCCACCATCAGGTGGACGAGGATCTCGAGCGGGTCGTCGTGGTCGAGGAAGGAGTTCAGCCCGTAGCCCATCGTGTTCTTCAGCGAGAACAGCCGCTCGAGGGTGGCGACGTCGTCGGGCCGGTCGCGGATCCGGTCACGCAGCTCCAGCAGCCCGCGGTGCAGCTCGGGCTCCTGCTGGGCGAGCAGCTGGGCGGCCCCGGGTGTGGCGGAGTCGACCACGGTGCCCGAGGGCAGCACGATCACCATCGACTCGATGGTGCGGTAGGTGTTCAGCTCGGTGCCGCACTGCATGCCCGAGGAGTTGTTGGCGATCACACCGCCGACCGTGCAGGCGATCTCGCTGGCGGGGTCGGGCCCGAGGCGGCGGCGGTGGCGGGCCAGGCGGGCGTTCACCGCGCGCACCGTCACGCCCGGCTGCACGCGCACCCGACGACCCTCGTCGAGCACCTCGACCCCCTGGAAGTGCGTCCGGGTGTCGACCAGGACCGAGTCGCTCAGCGCCTGCCCCGACAGCGAGGTGCCACCGCCCCGGAAGGTGAGCGGCGCGCCGAGCCGGCTGCAGGCGCGCATCACCTCGGCGACGTCAAGGGCCGACGTGGGCGTGGCCAGCGCTTGGGGGTGCAGCAGGTAGTGGGAGGCGTCGTGCGCCCGCGCCAGGAGGTCGAGCGGACGCCCGGTCACACCGCAGGAGGTGTGACCGAGCGTCTGCTGCAACGAGGCGGCGAGCGCGGACCCGTGATCGCTCAGGAGCCTGCTCCGCTCAGCTCGCCGGCGATGTACTCGGCCTGCCGGATCGCCAGCGCCACGATGGTCAGCGTCGGGTTCGCGGCGGCACCGGTGGTCATCACCGAGCCGTCGCTGACGAACAGCCCGGGCACGTCGTGCGCCTGACCCCACTGGTCCACGACGCCGTCCTCGGCCCGCTCGCTCATCCGGCAGGTGCCGAGGTTGTGCGTGGCCGGGTAGGGCGGGGTGTGGTGCGTGGAGGTGGCACCGACGGCCTCGTAGAGCATGTCCGCGCGAGAGTAGCCGTGCTCACGCATCGCCACGTCGTTGGGGTGGTCGGCGAAGTGCACGTCCGGCGCCGGCAGACCCCACTGGTCCTTCGAGGCCGTGTTCAGGGTGACCCGGTTGCTCTCCTGGGGCATGTCCTCGCCCACCACCCACATCCCGGCGGTGTTCTCGTAGCCGTCGAGGATGGCGGAGAAGTCGGGGCCCCACGCGCTCGGGTCGGCGAACGCCGCGAGGAACGCCGGCCCCAGGGAGAGAGTCTCCATGTAGTAGCCGCCGACGAACCCGCGGGAGCTGTCCAGCCGCGCCTCGTCCGCGATGATCCCGGCCATCGTCTCGCCGCGGTACATGTGCACCGGCTGCTCGAACTGGCCGTAGACCGATCCCGTGCAGTGGCGCATGTAGTTGCGGCCCACCTGGCCCGAGGAGTTGGCCAGCCCGTCGGGGTGCATCGCGCTGGCGCTCATCAGCAGCAGCCGCGGCGACTCGATCGAGTTGCCGGCGACACAGACCACCTTGGCCGCCTGCCGGTGCAGGTTGCCGTCCTTGTCCAGATAGAGCACCGCGTTGGCGCGACCGCTGGCGTCGTGGGTGACCTGCACGGCCTGCGCGTCGGGGCGCAGCTCGCAGTTGCCTGACGCGATCGCCCGGGGGATCTCGCGGACCGCGGTGCTCCACTTCGAGGTGTGCTTGTCGCCCTGGAAGTTGAAGCCGTCCTGGATGGAGGCGGGACGACCGTCGTACGGTTCGGCGTTGGTGCCGTAGGGGCCGGTGGCGTAGTGCTTGTAGCCGACCTTCTCGGCCCCGTTGGCGAACACCTTGTAGTTGTTGTTGGCCGGCAGCGCCGGGCGGCCGTGACGGTGCGTGGAGCCGATCGCGATCTCGGCCTTGTCGTAGTACGGCGCCAGGTCGGCCAGCGTGATCGGCCAGTCGAGCAGGTTGGCACCCTCGAGCTCGCCGTAGTAGCTGCGGGTCTTGAACTCGTACTCGCGGAACCGCGGGGTCGCCCCGGACCAGTGGGTGGTCGAACCGCCCACGGCCTTGACGATCCAGGCGGGGAGGTTCGGGAAGTCGCGAGCGACCCGGTAGGGCCCGGAGGCGGTCCGGTTGTCCAGCCACGCCATCTGGTTGAAGGCGGCCCACTCGTCGTTCTCGTAGTCCTCGGGCTTGAGGAACGATCCTGCCTCCAGCACGACGCAGGGGATGCCCCGCGTGGCGAGCTCATAGGCCACGGTGCCTCCGCCGGCACCGGAGCCGATGATCACCACGACCTCGTCGTCGTGGCCGATCTGCTTGCCCAGTGGTGAGTTCTCGGTGCTCATCGGTGGTTCCCTCCAGTCGTGGCGAGCTCGTCGTCGGGGGCCACCTCGACCAGACGCTCGGGGCCGACGTACTCCTCGATGCGTGGGTCGGGCAGCCAGTCGAGGTCGTCGAAGCCGCGGTGCAGGTAGCCGCCCTTGGAGTAGGACTCACCCTCGTAGCCCAGGAGCTCCCAGACCTCGTGGTCGTTGTAGAGCGTCACGACGCTCACCGCACGGATGAAGCGGAAGAACTCCGCGTCCTCCAGCGAGCGGAGCAGCTCCAGCGCGGCGGTGTCGTCGAGGTCGACGAAGCTGCCGCCGGCAGCGGCGTCGAGCGTGCTCAGGCCCTGGGTGAGGGTCAGTCGGTGCCACAGGGAGGCATCGGTCTGCCCGATGATCTCCTCGGCGGTGCGCTCGTAGGGACCGTCGGGGAAGCGAGGGTGCGGGTAGGCCACCCTCAGGAGCCGCACCAGGGCGGCTCGGGACGACGAGTCGAGGGACGGTAGGTCGGCCATGTGTGCTCCAGGTGGCGAGTCATGGTGGTGTGATGGACGCCACGCTAGGAACCGGATCGGCCCGCGGCCAAGGATGCTTATCGGCCGATGAGAACCAGCGCCTGCCGGGCTGTCGTGCCGGCCTGCTGGACCCATCTACTGGACCGATCTACTGGACCCATCTACTGGGCCCATCTACTGGGCCCGGGTGCGGCCCGACCGGTAGAAGCGGCTGACCCGGGAGGCGGTCGCGCGCACGGCCGCCTCGGTGTCGGCGCGGCCGGTGGCCATCCGGGCGTCGGTGCCAGAGACGGCCACCGAGCCGATCAGGGCGCCGTTGCCGCCGCGGACGGCGGCCGCCACGCAGGTGGCACCCTCCTGGAACTCGCCGTACTCCCACGCGACGCCGCGGTCGGCCACCTCCGCCAGCTGCTGCGCCAGCTCCCGGTGGCTGGTGATGGTCCCGGGGCCGAACCGCTGCATGGGCTCCTCCCCGAGGTGCCGGGCGACCTGCGGAGGGTCCATGTTGGCCAGCAGGATCTTGCCGAGCGCCGTGGCGTGGGCGGCCTCGTGGAACCCGAAGTCGATGGGCTGCAGCCGGGGGGCGGCGGGGGAGTCGGCGGTGAAGACCACGGTGATCTGCGACCCGCGGTGCACCGCGAAGTAGGCCGCCAGACCCAGCTGCTCGTGCAGGGCGGTGACTTCGGCACGGACCTCCCGTGGGACCCCGATCTGCTGGTGCAGCGAGACCCCGAGCTGGTGCAGCTTGTAGCCGAGCTCGAAGCGCTTCTCCTCGCGGATGTGCACGAGGTAGTCGCTGTCGAGCAGCTCCCTGGCCAGCCGGTAGACGGTCGGGAGCGGCAGGCCCGTGGTGTCGGCGATCTCCTTCGCGGACGCACCGCCGAGGGCCGCCACCACCTCCAGGATGTCCAGCGTCCGGTGCACCGAGCCGGGGCGGGCGCTGTGCTCGCTGCCGGAAGCCCAGTCCTCGGTGCCATCGGCGGTCATGGGGTCAGGTTAGGCACCCGCGCAAGCCCGGGGTCGGTGACTGCCCGGCGGCCTTCTCATCAGGCGACAAGGGGCGTGGCCTCGGCCGAGCGGGCGTGGCAGCATCGCGCCCGACCGCAGCAGTCACACCAGCGAAGGAACGACATGATCTTCATCTGCGTCAAGTGGAAGCTGAAGCCGGAGTACGCCGACCAGTGGGTCGAGCTCAGCAAGGACTTCACCGAGGCCACCCGGGCGGAGCCGGGCAACCTGTTCTTCGAGTGGTCGCGCAGCGTGGACGACCCGAACCAGTACGTCCTGATCGAGGCCTTCCAGGACGACGCCGCCGAGGCTCACGTGACCAGCGCCCACTTCAAGCAGGCGCAGGCCGACCTGCCGCAGTACGTGCAGGAGACGCCGCTGGTGCGCAACGTGCTGATGGAGGGCGACCACTGGGACGAGCTGGGCGAGTTCAAGATCGACTGAGCGGGCGGGCACGGTTCAAGGTGCCGTGCCCCGCACCGCCCAGGCACGGGCGCTCAGCGCGATCGAGCCGTCGTCGGCGCGGGGCAGGTGCCGGTCCAGCGCGTCGCGGAGCCGGTCCCGCGCGGGGGCATCGAGCGAGGCGACGTACCCGGGTGCGGGGCCCTGCCCACCGAGGAACGGGATCCAGAAGTCGTCGAAGTCGCGGAAGACCGTGGGCACGGTGAGGGCGGTGGTCGCCACGTCCTCGAGCCCCGACTCCGTCCAGATCTCCGCGAGCGCCGCGGTGGTGCCGATCTGGAAGCGGTGTCCTTCGTGGAGGTCCGCCACGGCCGGGTCCAGCCCGCCCGCGACGTCCCAGAAGGTGCGCAGCATCTGCATCCCCGAGGCGTAGTCCCAGACGTACGCCGCCACGGTGCCGCCCGTGGTCGCCTGCGCCATCGCCCGCACCGCAGCCACGGCGTCGGGCACGAAGTTCAGCACCAGACCGGAGACGACGACGTCGAAGGCGCCCGGCTCGAGGCCGGCGGCGTCGGCGCAGGCGAAGCTCGCGCGCACATCGGTGACCCGACGGGCAGCCTCCTCGACCTGGGCCGGGGCAGGGTCGACGCCGAGCACGCTGGCGGGGGAGGCCCGGTCCAGGATCGCGGCGGTCAGGGCGCCGCTGCCGCAGCCGAGGTCGGCCCAGCGCAGCCCGGTTGCCGGTGCCAGCCAGTCGAGGAACTCCGGGGCCACCTTGCGGCTCCACCGGCCGATGAACCGCTCGTAGGCGTCACCGTCAGCCCAGGTATCCGACATGCGTGTGATGCTAGGCCGGATCTACCGCCTCGAGCGAGGCCACGAGCACCAGATCCTCGGCGGTGCGTTCGCCGGCTGCGTCGTAGCGGGCCCCGACCAGCACCAGGCGGCCCGGCACCTGCGCCCGCATCACCGGGTCGGTGGTGCCCGAGGTCGAGGACAACGCCCGGATCGACTCCACGGTGTAGCCGACCGACCCGGTGCTCGTGGTCAGCGTGATCCTCGCGCCGCGGCGGACCTGCTCGTGGACCGGGAGAGGCGGCCCTCGATCGGGGAGACCACGGCGTCGAACCCGGTGTCCACCAGGTCGCCGATCACGATCCGACTGGCCGGGGCGGGCTCGAGGCGCGGCAGGTCGGCGCCCGGTGCTCGCGAGGGGCTCTGGGGGGATCTCGGTGACCGCGGGGGCGAGGGGGTGGCGCTCCCGCTGGGGTTGGGCCTGGGGCTGGGGCTGGGCAGGCCCGTGGCGTCTGACCCGCCCGCGGTGCCGGACGCCACGGGCAGCGTGGCCGGTGGACCGGCAGAGGCGTCGGCCTCGTTGCGGTCCACCACGATCTTGAGCACCACCACGACCACCAGGAAGACCCCGGTCAGAGCGAGCAGCGCCCGCACCCAGATGGCCCTGGTGGACCGAGGGGCGGCCGCGCGGTGCTCACCCATCGATCTCGCACCCCGTCTTCGGCTCCGTGGTCGGGCAACGCACCCGACCGAGCGGCAGTCTAGTGCCGAAACCGGACATGCCGCCGATCCGGTTGGCGGAAGTATGCAGGGCGTCGTATAGTCATGCACATGGTCTTTCGAGTCGCGGTCGCCGGAGCAAGTGGGTACGCCGGGGGCGAGGTGCTGCGGCTCCTCCTGGGGCATCCCGACGTCGAGATCGGGGCGCTCACCGGTGGCTCCAACGCCGGCGAACGGCTCGGCGTGCTCCAGCCGCACCTGGTGCCGCTGGCCGACCGCGTCCTGGAGGAGACCAACCCCGAGACCCTGGGCGGGCACGACGTGGTCTTCCTGGCACTGCCGCACGGGCAGTCCGGGCCGATCGCGGCGCAGCTCGGCGAGGAGACCGTGGTGGTCGACTGCGGGGCCGACTACCGGCTGACGGACCCGGCCACGTGGGAGCAGTTCTACGGCTCGCAGCACGCCGGGTCCTGGCCCTACGGCCTGCCGGAGCTCCCCGGTCAGCGGTCGCTGCTGGCAGGTGCGCGCCGGATCGCCGTCCCCGGCTGCTACCCGACCGTCTCGACGCTGGCGCTGGCCCCCGCCGTGGCCGCCGGCCTCGTGCGGGCCGACGACCTCGTCGTGGTGGCCGCCTCCGGCACCAGCGGCGCCGGCAAGGCGCCCAAGACCAACCTGCTCGGCAGCGAGGTGATGGGCTCGGCCTCGGCGTACGGCGTCGGCGGGACCCACCGCCACACCCCCGAGATCGTGCAGAACCTGCGCACCCTGACCGAGGCCGAGGTCAAGGTCAGCTTCACCCCGATGCTGGTGCCGATGCCGCGCGGCATCCTGGCCACGGCAAGCGCCTCGGTCGCGGACGGTGTGAGCGCCGACGACGTGCGCGCCACCTATGCCAAGGCCTACGCCGACGAGCCGTTCGTGCACCTGCTGCCCGACGGCGTCTGGCCCGCGACCAAGTGGGTCACCGGCTCCAACAGCGTGCACCTGCAGGTCACTGTGGACGAGACCGCCGGCCGGATGGTCGCGGTCGGCGCCGTGGACAACCTCGCCAAGGGCACCGGGGGAGCGGCCGTGCAGTGCATGAACCTCGCGCTCGGCCTGCCCGAGGAAGCCGGGCTGTCGTCGGTCGGGCTCGCCCCATGACCTGCCAGTCGCACGAACAGTCGTCACCGCCCACCCCCCACGCCACGACCAGGAAGCTCCCATGACCCTCGAACTCAAGCTCGAGCAGTTCCCTGAGAAGCTCGTCGTCGTCCAGCTCGGTCCCGGGGCAGAGATCCCCACGTGGGCCGAGTCCTCCTCGCTGTTCTCGATCACGGCCACCGCCCGGGAGACCACGGTGATCTGCGCGGGCCGCAGCGTGCCGCGCAAGGCCACCAAGGTCGGGCCCTACACCGCCTTCGCGGTCGAGGGCCCGCTCGACCCGGCCATGACCGGGGTGCTGCACACCCTGCTCACGCCGATGGTGGAGGCCGAGATCAGCATCTTCGCCATCTCCACCTTCGACACCGACTGGATCCTGGTGCCGATCGCCGACGCCGAGCGGGCGGCGCAGGCCTGGCGCGACGCCGGTCACGCGGTCACCCTCGCCGTACCCGTCACCGGTGCGGAGCAGACCAGGTGAGCGTCACCCACCCGGGCGGGTTCACCGCCGCAGGCGTGCCCGCCGGCCTGAAGACCAGCGGCGGCAAGGACATGGCCCTGGTGGTCAACACCGGACCGATGCACGACTCGGCCACGGTGTTCACCGCCAACCGCTGCAAGGCCAACCCGATCCTGTGGAGCCAGGAGGTGGTCAAGGACGGCGTGGTGCGTGCCGTCGTGCTCAACTCCGGCGGAGCCAACTGCTACACCGGCGCCGAGGGGTTCCAGACCACCCACGCCGTCGCCGAGCGGGTCGCAGCGGGGCTCGACATCGGTGCCCTCGACGTCGTGGTCTGCTCGACCGGCCTGATCGGCCTGTCCAACCCGCGCGAGAAGCTCCTCCAGGGCGTGGACGACTGCGTCGCGGCCCTAAGCAGTAACGGGGGCACTAACGGGGGCAGTGACGCGGCCGAGGCGATCATGACCACCGACTCGGTGAGCAAGCAGGTCGTCGTCGAGGGCAACGGCTGGTCCATCGGCGGCATGGCCAAGGGGGCCGGGATGCTCGCCCCCCAGCTGGCCACGATGCTCGTCGTGCTCACCACCGACGCGGTGGTCCCCGCAGGCGACCTCGACACCGCCCTGCGCGTCGCCACGGCGTCCAGCTTCGACCGCCTCGACTCCGACGGCTGCATGTCCACCAACGACACCGTCACGATCATGGCGAGCGGTGCCAGCGGGGTCACCCCGGCGCTGGCCGACTTCGCCGAGGCGCTGACCCAGGCCTGCACCGACCTCACGATGCAGCTGCTCAAGGACGCCGAGGGTGCCGACCACGAGATCGCCATCACCGTCCTGCACGCCGCCACCGAGGCCGAGGCGATCGAGGTCGCCCGGAGCGTCGCCCGGAGCAACCTGTTCAAGGCCGCGGTCTTCGGCAAGGACCCCAACTGGGGGCGCGTGCTGGCCAGCATCGGCACCACCCAGGCGACCTTCGATCCGGCCGACCTCGACGTGGCGATGAACGGCGTCTGGGTGTGCCGCGAGTCCACCCCTGCCGAGGACCCGTCCGGGGTCGACCTGGAGGGCCGCGAGGTCAGCGTGACCATCGACCTCAAGTCCGGTGCCGAGCGCGCGACCGTGTGGACCAACGACCTCACCCACGCCTACGTGCACGAGAACAGCGCCTACAGCTCATGAGCCAGGAGAACCGGATGAACCAGTCGCCACCCGCCACCACCCTGGCCGGTGCACTGCCCTGGTTGATGAAGTACCACGGGAAGGTCGTGGTGGTGAAGTACGGCGGCAACGCCATGATCGACGACGACCTCAAGCGCGCGTTCGCTGAGGACATCGCCTTCCTGCGCTACGCCGGCTTCAAGCCGGTCGTGGTCCACGGCGGTGGTCCCCAGATCTCGAAGATGCTCGACAAGCTGGGCATCAAGTCGGAGTTCCGTGGCGGCCTGAGGGTGACCACCCCGGAGGCCATGGACGTGGTCAGGATGGTGCTCACCGGCCAGGTGCAGCGCGAGCTGGTCGGCCTGATCAACCAGCACGGCCACATCGCCGTCGGGCTCTCCGGTGAGGACGCCGGACTCTTCACCGCCAAGGCCACCAACACCGTCGTGGACGGTGAGGAGTACGACCTCGGCCTGGTCGGCGAGGTCGCGCACGTGCGTCCCGAGGCGGTCGAGGACCTCGTCTCCGCCGGTCGGATCCCGGTCATCTCCAGCGTCGCGCCCGACGAGAACGGGCTGGTGCACAACGTCAACGCCGACACCGCTGCCGCGGCACTGGCGATCGCGCTCGGTGCGGAGAAGCTCCTCGTCCTCACCGACGTCGAAGGCCTCTACCGCGACTGGCAGAACAGCGACGACGTCGTACAGGAGATCAGTCCGGAGGCCCTGGCCGAGATGATGCCCAGCCTGGCCAGCGGGATGGTGCCGAAGATGCGGGCCTGCCTGGACGCCGTCACCGGAGGCGTGCCGCGCGCCACGGTCGTCGACGGACGCCAGCCGCACTCGGTACTGCTCGAGCTGTTCACCGACGAGGGGGTCGGCACCCAGGTGCTGCCCGGGGTCGAGACCCGGCTGCGCAAGGCGGACAACCTCCGGGAGGAGAAGCCATGAGCCCCGACCTGCACGCGCGCTACGCGCAGTCGATGATGAACACCTTCGGGCCGCCCAAGCTGGCGCTGGTCCGGGGTGAGGGTGCCCAGGTGTGGGACGAGGACGGCAAGCAGTACCTCGACCTGCTCGGCGGCATCGCGGTCAACTCCCTGGGTCATGCCCACCCGGCGCTGGTCGCGGCGGTCACCGACCAGCTGCAGACGCTGGGGCACGTCTCCAACTTCTTCGCCACCGAGCCGCAGGTGCGGCTGGCCGAGCGCCTGCTGGAGCTGCTCGGCGCGACCGGCGAGGGCAAGGTGTTCTTCACCAACTCCGGCGCCGAGGCCAACGAGGCGGCGCTCAAGCTCACCCGCCGCACCGGCCGCACGCACGTGGTCGCCACCGAGGGTGCCTTCCACGGGCGCACGATGGGCGCGCTGGCCCTCACCGCGAAGGCGGCCTACCGGGAGCCCTTCGAGCCGCTGCCCGGAGGCGTCACCTTCGTGGAGTACGGCGATGCCGACGCCCTGGCCGCCGCTGTCACCGACCAGACCGCCGCCGTCATCCTCGAACCGCTGCAGGGCGAGGCCGGGGTGGTGGCCCCGCCGCTGCACTACCTGGCCCGGGCGCGGGAGATCACCCGCGAGCACGGCGCCCTGCTGTGGCTCGACGAGATCCAGACCGGCATCGGCCGCACCGGCGAGTGGTTCGCGCACCAGACCCCCGCGGTGGCCGCTCCGATGGACGGGCTGGCCGACATCGTCACCCTGGCCAAGGGACTGGCCGGCGGCATCCCGATCGGCGCGTGCCTGGCGACCGGCGCCGCGGCCGACCTGCTCGAGCCCGGCAACCACGGCACCACCTTCGGGGGCAACCCGGTCGCCGCGCGGGCGGCACTGGCCGTCCTCGAGACCGTGGAGTCCGAGGACCTGCTGCAGCACGTCACGAGCCTGGGGCACCACCTGCGCGAGGGACTGGCCGCCGACGACCGCGTCACCGAGGTCCGCGGCGCCGGGCTGCTGATCGGGCTCGACCTCTCCGAGCCGCACTCGGCCGCGGTCACGGCGGCCGCGCTCGAGGCGGGCTTCATTCTCAACAACCCGACCCCGCAGCGGATCCGGCTGGCGCCGCCGCTGGTGCTCACCGAGGAGCAGGCCGACTCGTTCCTCGCCGCTTGGTCGGGCATCCTCGACACGGCGTACGGCGGGGCCGGCTGATGCGGCACTTCCTGCGCGACGACGACCTGACTCCCGCGGAGCAGGCCGCGGTGCTCGACCACGCACGGGTGCTGAAGGCGGCGCCTTTCGACGCTCGCCCGCTGGCTGGGCCCCGGACCGTCGCGGTGCTCTTCGACCGGCCCACGCTGCGCACCCAGGCGTCGTTCGCCTCCGGGATCGCCGAGCTCGGTGGCTTTCCGATGATCATCGACGGCTCGCTCGCCCAGATCGGGGTGCGCGAGTCGGTGACCGACACCGCGCGGGTGCTGGGGCGTCAGGCCGCGCTGGTGGTGTGGCGCACGGACGACCAGTCGCGCCTCGAGCTGATGGCCGAGCACTCCGGCGTCCCGGTGGTCAACGCGCTCACCGACCAGTTCCACCCCTGCCAGGCACTGGCCGACCTGCTCACCCTGCACGAGCACCGCGGTGCGCTGGCTGGGCAGACGCTCGCCTTCGTCGGCGACGCGGCGTGCAACATGGGGCACAGCTATCTCCTCGCCGGGGCCACCGCGGGGATGCACGTGCGGGTCAGCGGACCGGCCGGCTTCCGTCCCCGGGCCGAGATCCTCGAACGGGCTCAGGAGATCGCCGCCGCGACGGGCGGCTCGGCGGAGTTCGTGGTCGACCCGGCCGAAGCGGTGGTCGACGCCGACGCCGTCGCCACCGACACCTGGGTCTCGATGGGTCGTGAGGCCCAGGCCGAGCAGCGCACGCGGGAGTTCGCGCCGTGGCAGCTCAACGAGACCCTGCTCGGCCACGCCGCGGACGACGCGATCGTGCTGCACTGCCTGCCGGCCTACCGCGGCAAGGAGATCACCGCCGAGGTGCTCGAGGGGCCGCGCAGCGTGGTCTGGGACGAGGCCGAGAACCGCAGGCACGTGCAGAAGGCCGTGATGGCATGGCTGCTCGACGCCGCCGAGGTCGCGCCGTGACCGAGCACTCCCACATCCCGGCGACGAAGAACGCCCGTCAGCAGCGGATCATCGAGCTCCTCTCCGGTGGGGAGGTGCGCTCGCAGTCCGAGCTCGCCGAGCGGCTGCACGCCGACGGCGTGCACGTCACCCAGGCCACGCTCTCGCGCGACCTCGTCGAGCTGGACGCGGTCAAGGTCCGCTCGACGAGCGGCACCCTCGTCTACGCCGTACCCGGCGAGGGTGGCGACCGCACCCCCCGAGCCGGTCGCGAGTCGCCTGCCAGCGAGGCCCGCCTGGCCCGGCTCTGCGCCGAGCTGCTGGTCTCGGCGGAGTCCTCGGCCAACCTGGTGGTGCTGCGCACCCCGCCCGGGGCCGCCAACTTCCTGGCCTCGGCGATGGACAAGGCCGAGCTCAGCGACGTCCTCGGCACGATCGCCGGCGACGACACCGTCCTGGTGATCTCCCGTGAGCCCGGGGGAGGGGCCGTGCTCGAGCAGCGGTTCCTCGACCTGGCCAACCGCACCTGGCTCCAGCAGCAGAACCGCACCGAGCTCGGCCTCTGACGGCCGGCTCCACCCTCACCTCCACGTCTGCACTCTTCGAGAAGAAGGAACCCACATGAGCAAGGTCCTCACTGCACTGCCCAAGGGCGAGCGCGTCGGCATCGCGTTCTCCGGCGGCCTCGACACCTCCGTCGCGGTGGCCTGGATGCGCGACAAGGGTGCCGTCCCGTGCACCTACACCGCCGACATCGGCCAGTACGACGAGCCGGACATCTCCGGGGTGCCCGAGCGTGCCCTGCAGTACGGCGCGGAGATCGCCCGCGCCGTCGACTGCCGCACCCAGCTCGTGGAGGAGGGCCTGGCCGCCATGGCGTGCGGCGCCTTCCACATCCGATCGGCCGGCCGCGCGTACTTCAACACCACCCCGCTGGGTCGGGCGGTGACCGGCACGATGCTGGTCCGCGCCATGCACGAGGACGGCGTCGACATCTGGGGTGACGGCTCGACCTTCAAGGGCAACGACATCGAGCGGTTCTACCGCTACGGACTGCTCGCCAACCCCGAGCTGCGCATCTACAAGCCCTGGCTGGACGCCGAGTTCGTCCAGGAGCTGGGCGGTCGCAACGAGATGAGCCAGTGGCTCGTGGAGCGGGACCTGCCCTACCGGGACAGCCAGGAGAAGGCCTACTCAACCGACGCCAACATCTGGGGTGCCACCCACGAGGCGAAGAAGCTCGAGCACCTCGACGTCTCCCTGGAGTCGGTCGAGCCGCTGATGGGCGTGAAGTTCTGGAACCCCTCGGTCGCGATCGAGACCGAGGACGTCACCATCCGCTTCCAGAACGGCCGCCCGGTCGCGATCAACGGCCGCGACTACGGCGACGCGGTCGCCCTGGTCCACGAGGCGAACACGATCGGCGGCCGGCACGGCCTGGGCATGTCCGACCAGATCGAGAACCGGATCATCGAGGCGAAGTCACGCGGCATCTACGAGGCGCCGGGGATGGCCCTGCTGTGGATCGCCTACGAGCGGCTGCTGAACGCCGTCCACAACGAGGACACGATCGCGAACTACCACGCCGAGGGGCGCCGGCTCGGTGTCCTGCTCTACCAGGGTCGCTGGCTGGACCCGCAGGCGTTGATGGTGCGCGAGTCCCTGCAGCGCTGGGTGGCCTCCCTGGTCACCGGCGAGGTGACGGTGCGGCTGCGTCGCGGCGAGGACTACACCGTGCTGCGCAGCTCGGGGGACCACTTCAGCTACCACCCCGACAAGCTCTCGATGGAGCGCACCGACAACGCCGCCTTCGGTCCGCTGGACCGGATCGGCCAGCTGACCATGCGCAACCTCGACATCGCCGACTCCCGCGACAAGCTGGAGGCCTACGCCGCGCAGCCGCTCGACCAGGGCCAGGTGCTGGTCGAGAACGGCACGCTGTTCGGCGAGATCGAGCCGGGGGGCTACGCCCGCATCGCCCGCAACCCGGCTGCGGAGAGCGACGCCGGGCTCTTGGCCCTCGACCACGTCGCGATGGAGTCCGGCACCGACTGAGCGGTGCCGGCCCCTCGCGGCGGGTGGGTCAGTCGACGTCGTCGTCGACCCAGTCGAGCGTCTTGGTGACGGCCTTCTTCCAGTTGCGGTAGAGGCGCTCGCGCTCGTCGTCGTCCATGTTCGGCGTCCAGCGCTTGTCCTCGCCCCAGTTGTTGAGGATGTCGTCCTCGTTCTCCCAGTAGCCGACGGCCAGCCCTGCGGCGTACGCCGCTCCGAGCGCCGTGGTCTCCGCGACCTTGGGGCGGACGACGTCCACGCCGAGGATGTCGGCCTGGAACTGCATCAGGGTCTCGTTGACGACCATGCCGCCGTCGACCCGCAGCTCGGTCAGCGGGACGCCGGAGTCGGCGTTCATCGCGTCGAGGACCTCGCGGGTCTGGAAGGCGGTCGCCTCCAGGACGGCGCGGGCGATGTGGTTGCGGTTGACGAACCGGGTCAGCCCGACCAGGGCCCCACGGGCGTCGGAGCGCCAGTGCGGCGCGAACAGGCCGGAGAAGGCGGGCACGAAGTAGGCGCCGCCGTTGTCGTCGACCTTCTTGGCCAGCTCCTCGATCTCCTCCGCGGAGCTGATCATCCCGAGGTTGTCGCGGATCCACTGGACCAGCGAGCCGGTGACGGCGATGGAGCCCTCGAGGGCGTAGACCACGTCCTGCTCACCGATCTTGTAGCAGACCGTGGTCAGCAGGCCGTTCTCGCTGGGCACCTGCTCGGAGCCGGTGTTGAGCAGCATGAAGTTGCCGGTGCCGTAGGTGTTCTTCGCGGTTCCCTTGCTCAGGCAGGCCTGCCCGAACGTCGCCGCCTGCTGGTCCCCGAGGATGCCCGCGATCGGCGTGCCCTTGAGGACGCCCGGCTTGCACTCGCCGTACACCTCTGAGGAGGACCTGATCTCCGGCAGCATCGACAGCGGGATGCCCATGTCCTCGGCGATCGACTCGTCCCAGGTGAGGTCGGCGAGGTTCATCAGCATGGTGCGGCTGGCGTTGGTCACGTCGGTGACGTGCACCCCGTCGTTCTCCGCGCCCCCGGTGAGGTTCCAGAGCAGCCAGGTGTCGGTGTTGCCGAACAGCAGCTCGCCGGCCTCGGCCCGCTCGCGGGCCCCGTCGACGTTGTCGAGGATCCACTTCACCTTCGGGCCCGAGAAGTACGTCGCCAGGGGCAGCCCGCAGACGTCCTTGTAGCGCTCCACGCCCTTGTCGCCCGCGAGCTCGTCGACGATCTTCTGCGTCCGCGTGTCCTGCCAGACGATGGCGTTGTAGACCGGCTTGCCGGTGGCCTTCTCCCAGACCACCGCGGTCTCGCGCTGGTTGGTGATGCCGACAGCCTCGATGTTGCCGCTGTTCAGGTTGGCCTTGGCGAGCGCTCCGCCGATCACCTTGCGGGTGTTGTTCCAGATCTCCTCGGGGTCGTGCTCCACCCAGCCCGCTCGGGGGAAGATCTGCTCGTGCTCGACCTGGTCGACGGCGACGACCTGACCCCCGTGGTCGAAGACCATCGCGCGGGTGCTGGTGGTGCCCTGGTCGATCGAGAGGATGTAGGTCTTGGTCTCAGCCATCTGCGTTGCCTCCGGTGGTGTGGTTGCTGCTGTTCGGGTGGACGGGCGGGATCACACGAAGCCGACGAGGTTGCCGGCGACACCGCCGAGCACGCCGCCGATGATGGGCGCGACGACCGGCACCCAGGCGTAGTGCCAGCCGCTCGAGCCCTTGTTCGGGATCGGCAGCAGTGCGTGCATGATGCGTGGCCCCAGGTCACGTGCGGGGTTGATCGCATACCCGGTCGGGCCGCCGAGGCTGGCACCGATGCCGACGACGAGCAGCGCCACGGCGAGCGGACCGACCTCGGTGGGTGTCTTGCCGAATGCCAGGATGACGAAGACCAGCACGAAGGTGCCGATCACCTCGGTGACCACGTTCCAGTAGGGGTTGGAGATCGTGGGCATCGTGCTGAACACGCCCAGCTTGGCCCCGGGCTCGGCCTCGGGGTGGTCGAAGTGCTTCTTGTACGCCGCCCAGGCCAGAGTGGCGCCCAGCATGGCGCCCACCATCTGCCCGCTGATATAGACCACGACGTCGACGAAGGACAGGCCGGACTGGCCGGTGGCGAGCAGGCCGAGTGTGACGGCGGGGTTGATGTGGGCGCCCGACCGGTAGGCGACGTAGACACCCGCGTAGACGCCGAGGCCCCAGCCGAAGTTGATCAGCAGGATGCCCCCGCCGAAGCCGCCGGTACGGGGGAGGACGGCGTTGGCCACCACTCCGCAGCCGAGCAGGATCAGGATCGCGGTTCCCATCACCTCGGGTAGGAAGATGTCGGTGAGCATGCGGTGCCTTTCCGAGTCGGTCGGTTGAAGCCCCTCGAAGTGACGTGTGCCACAGTGAGCCGATCTGCATGTTGGCACAGACGAGAAGATGGCGCACCCATCACAGACGGCCGAGAATCTCTAGGAGTTCACAGATGCTCACACCAGCACGGCTCGGACCACAGGAACGCGGACAGGCTTGGCAGGAGCTCGCCGAGCGCGAGTACGACGTCGTGGTCGTGGGCGGCGGGGTCACTGGCTCCGGAGTGGCGCTGGACGCAGCCACGCGCGGCCTGCGTGTGCTGCTGGTCGAGCAGCGCGACTTCGCGTCAGGCACCTCCTCCCGCAGCTCCAAGCTGTTCCACGGGGGCCTGCGCTACCTGGAACAGCTGAACTTCTCGCTGGTGCGCGAGGCCCTGCGCGAGCGTGAGCTGATGCTCACCAGGATCGCCCCGCACCTGGTGAAGCCGGTCTCGTTCCTCTACCCGCTCAAGCACCGGTTCTGGGAGCGCCCCTACGTCACCGCAGGTCTGACCCTCTACGACTCGATGGGAGGGGCCCGCTCGGTTCCGCGCCACAAGCAGCTGAGCCGCCGCAAGGCGATGCAGCTCGCGCCGGGACTGCGCAAGGACGCCCTGATCGGCGCGCTGTTCTACTACGACGCCCAGGCCGACGACGCGCGCCACACGATGATGGTCGCGCGCACGGCGGCGACGTACGGCGCGACCCTGCTGACCTCGGCCAAGGTGACCCGGATGCAGCACGCGGGGGAGCGGGTCGTGGGCGTCGAGGTCACCGACGTGGAGAGTGGCGAGACCGCCGAGATCTCGGCTCGCGTGGTGATCAACTGCACGGGGGTCTGGACCGACGACATCCAGAAGCTCGCAGGCGGCCGCGGCCAGTTCAACGTGCGCGCCTCCAAGGGCGTGCACATCGTGGTCCCGCGCGACCGGATCAACTCCAAGACCGGGATGATCCTGCGCACCGAGAAGTCCGTCCTGTTCGTCATCCCGTGGGGCACCCACTGGATCGTCGGCACCACCGACACCGACTGGGAGCTGGACAAGGCACATCCCGCTGCCAGCCGGGCCGACATCGACTACCTGCTCGAGCACGTCAACGAGGTGCTGGCGACGCCGCTGACCCACTCCGACATCGAGGGGGTGTACGCCGGACTGCGACCCCTGCTCGAGGGCGAGAGCGAGGCCAGCTCGAGCCTGTCGCGCGAGCACGCCGTCGGTCGGCCCCAACCGGGGCTGGTCTCCATCGCGGGCGGGAAGTACACCACCTACCGCGTGATGGCCGCCGACGCGGTCGACGCGGCCGCGGTCGACCTCCCGGCCGGCCTCGGTCCCAGCGTGACCGAGGAGATCCCGCTCGTGGGCGCCGAGGGCTACCGCGCGATGAGCAACCGGGTGGAGCACATCGCTCGCGACCGCGGCCTGCCCACCTGGCGGGTCACGCACCTGCTCGACCGCTACGGCTCGCTCGTGCAGGAGGTGCTCGCGGCCGCCGACGACGACCCGTCGCTGCTCGAGCCGCTCCCCGGCGCGGAGGAGTACCTCAAGCTCGAGATCGTCTACGGCGTCACCCACGAGGGCGCGCTGCACCTGGACGACCTGCTCTCCCGCCGCACGCGGATCTCGATCGAGACCCACGACCGCGGCGTGGAGTGCGCCCAGCCGGCCGCCGAGCTGGTGGCGCCGATCCTGGACTGGGACGAGCGCCGGGTGGCCGACGAGGTGGCGGCCTACCGTGCCCGGGTGGCTGCCGAGCGCGAGTCCCAGCAGGAGCCCGACGACCTCGCCGCCAACGCGGAGCGGATCGCTGCGCCCGACATCCGGGCCCGGTCGGTCGGCCGGGCACTGGACTGACAAACTGGCGAGCGTGAGCGGGACTACGAACCACGGCGCCCTGTGGGGCGGGCGATTCGACGGCGGACCGAGCCCCGAGCTGGAGGCGCTCTCCCGGAGCACGCACTTCGACTGGCGGCTGGCGAGCTACGACCTCGACGGCTCCCGCGCACACGCCAGTGCGCTGCACCAGGCAGGGCTGCTGACCGACGACGAGCTGGCCGGGCTCCTCGGCGGTATCGAGGAGCTGGACCGGCGGTTCCGGGCCGGGGAGCTGCTCCCGGCCGACTCCGACGAGGACGTGCACGGGGCGCTCGAGGGTGCACTGGTCGAGCTCGTGGGCGCCGACCTCGGCGGCAAGCTGCGCGCCGGCCGCAGCCGCAACGACCAGATCGCGACGCTGTTCAAGGTCTTCCTGCGCGACCACGGCCGGATCATCGCGGCGCAGGTGCTCGATCTCGTCGACGCCCTCGCGACCCAGGCCGAGCGTCACCACGGCGCGATCATGCCCGGTCGCACGCACCTCCAGCACGCGCAACCGGTGCTGCTCAGCCACCACCTGCTCGCCCACGCCTGGCCGTTGCTTCGCGACGTCTCCCGCCTGCGCGACTGGGACGCCAGGGTCGCGGCGGACTCGCCGTACGGCGCCGGTGCCCTGGCCGGCTCCAGCCTCGGACTCGACCCGGAGGCGGTCGCACGCGACCTCGGCTTCACCGGCTCGACGGCCAACTCGATCGACGGCACCGCCGCACGGGACTTCGTCGCGGAGTTCGCCTTCGTGACCGCGATGATCGGCATCGACGTCAGCCGCCAGGCCGAGGAGATCATCCTCTGGGCCACCCGGGAGTTCGGCTTCGTCACGCTCGACGATGCGTTCTCGACCGGGTCGAGCATCATGCCGCAGAAGAAGAACCCCGACATCGCCGAGCTCGCACGCGGCAAGTCCGGACGGCTGATCGGCAACCTGACCGGGTTGTTGGCCACGCTCAAGGCGCTCCCGCTGGCGTACAACCGAGACCTGCAGGAGGACAAGGAGCCGGTCTTCGACTCCGTCGACACCCTCGTCGTGCTGCTGCCGGCGTTCACCGGCCAGGTCGCGACCCTGCGCTTCGACACCGAGCGGATGGCCGCCCTGGCTCCGCAGGGGTTCTCGCTGGCCACCGACATCGCCGAGTGGCTGGTCCGCGAAGGCACGCCGTTCCGGGTCGCCCACGAGCTTGCCGGGGCGTGCGTACGTCGCTGCGAGCAGCTCGACCTCGAGCTCGACGAGCTCAGCGACGAGCAGTTCGCCGACATCGACGCACGCCTGCGCCCGGCGGTGCGGGACGTGCTCACCACCGAGGGCTCGGTGGCCTCGCGGACCGGGCGCGGCGGAACCGCTCCCGAGCGGGTGGCCGAACAGCTCGACGAGCTGCGCTCGGTCCTCGCCGGGCACCGCGACTGGCTGAACCGCTGACGCGCTGACCTGCCCATGACCGATCCGGGGACCGACCTGCGCGAGCTGCTGGCGCGACCGGCGCTCGAGGTGGCGCCGCGGCTGCTCGGTGCCCGGCTCACGCTGCACGGGGTGACCGTGCGGCTGACCGAGGTGGAGGCCTACGAGGGCGCCGACGATCCGGGCTCGCACGCCCACCGCGGACCGACGGCGCGCAACGAGGTGATGTTCGGTCCGCCCGGCCGGCTCTACGTCTACTTCACCTACGGGATGCACCACTGCTGCAACGCCGCCTGCGGGCCCGAGGGTCAGGCGAGCGCCGTGCTGCTGCGTGCCGGGGAGGTGGTCGCGGGCGTGGAGACCGCCCGGGCGCGACGTCCCGGCTCGAGCGACCGCGACCTGGCGCGCGGCCCCGCACGGTTGTGCCGCGCCCTGGCCATCGACCGCACGAGCAACGGCCTCGACCTGCTGGCGGACCCGGCCACCCTCGAGCTCGGCGTACCGGTCACGAGGATCAGCCGGGGGCCGCGGGTGGGCCTGCGGCTGGCCGCGGAACGACCGTGGCGCTTCTGGCTCAGCGACGACCCGACGGTGAGCCGCTACGTGGCCGCCAAGCCTCGAGCGAGGGCGGCAACGTCTCCACCCCACGGTAATTCGGACATTTAACCCTCAAGTACCCGTTTCTCTCTCTAGGCTTGCCCCGCGACGTACGACGAGCCGGGGGAGGGACTGCGTGGCGACTACGGATCCGCGCGAGGTTCTCGCTCTGCGCAACCTGCACGAGCTGATGACCGCGGTGAACTCCGCCGACCAGATCACCGAGCTCCTGCAGACGGTCGTCCAGGGCGTCGTCGACATCCTGGAGTACCAGATCGCGATCATCTACGTCCTCGACGACCACGAGATGCTCGACGTCGTGGCTGCGGCGGGGGATGTCGAGGGCAGCGAGGCGATGCTCGGGCGCCGGGTGTCGTTGCAGTCGCTCGCCCTGGAGTTCGACGTCGCAGAGCAGTGGGGCGCACTGCGCTTCATCCCGCACGAGCTGATGCCGGTGGGGGCCACCACCACTTGGGTCCCCGACATCGAGCCGCTCGACCTACCCGACGCCTGGCACCCTCTCGACGCCCTCTACGCCCTGCTGCGCGACCCCACCGGCCGGTTGCTCGGCGTCCTCGCGGTGGATCTTCCCGTCGACCGACGACGTCCCGGGCTCCTCGGCCGCCAGGTCCTGGAGATGTACGCCGTGCAGGCCGGTCTGGCGATCCACCAGGCCCAGGCTCGCGGCCGGCTCGCGGACCAGGTGTCGCTGAGCGACGCGACGCGGACCATCCTGGGCTCCGACGCGGCCTGGCTGGACGAGGAGTCGATCCTCGAGCACAGCATCAAGCCCCTCACCTCGGCCTACCGCTGCGACCGGTTGTGGCTGACCGGCTTCGACGCCGACCGCCCGGGTGGAGTGGTGGTGACCCACCCCATCTCGCTGGCCGAGGAGCTGCCCGGCCAGCCGGTGCTCCCCCTCGAGAGCGTCAGCCGGATCTGCTGGGAGGCGCGCCGCGCCCTCGTGGTCGGCGGGATCGGCGACACCACCGCCCAGCTGCTCGACCGGGTCGGACGCCGCATGGCCTCGGCGCTGCTCGACGCGGTCGGCGGGGGGCAGCTGCTGCTGGCTCCGGTGGGCTCGGGCACCGAGCTGCTGGGCTGCCTGGTGCTGATTCGCGAGGCGGAGGCTGCGCCGTGGACCACCATCGAGACCGACGGCGCCTTCACCCTCGGCCAGGAGATCGGCCGATCGGTGCTGCAGGCCCGGCTCTACGAGACCCAGCGGCGGTTCAACGCCGAGCTGCACGAGCTCGACCGCTACAAGAACGAGCTGATGGGCACGATCACCCACGAGCTGAAGGCCCCGCTGACGGTGATCGACGGCCACGTCGAGCTGCTCGAGGACGCGGGGTCGCACGCGACCAGCGTGCAGGCGATCCGACGTGGGACCCGACGCCTCCAGCACCTCGTCGAGGACCTGCTGCTGCTGGCGCGGGTCAAGGACCCGCACGTACCGCTCCAGCGGGTCACGGTCGACCTCGCCGAGGTGATCAGCGAGCTGGAGGACATGTTCTCGGTGGAGGTGCGCCAGCGCGGGCTCACCCTGACCGTGCCCGACAGGGAAGCCGGCGTCGTGGCGTGGGGCGACCGCGACGAGATCACCCGGGCGCTGCTCAACGTGGTCGGCAACGCGGTGAAGTTCACCCCCGACGGGGGCGCTGTCACGCTGCGGCTGCGTCACTGCGGTGGGACGGCCGAGTTCTCCTGCAGCGACACGGGCATCGGGATCGACCCCGTCGACCAGACCACGATGTTCGAGGAGTTCAACAGGTCGACCAACCCCGAGGCCCACGGAATCCCGGGCACCGGGCTCGGACTGGCCATCGTCAAGCGGATCGTCGAACGGCACGACGGCAACATCGACGTGGTCTCGGAGCGAGGCCGGGGCACCACCTTCCGGATCGTGCTTCCCGCACCTCCGGGCTGAGGCAGGACCCGTGCGGCGCATGTGAGACTGGGAAGCCGTCGAGCCAGGAGGATCCGATGCGCGCGGCTGTGCTCACCCGTTTCGGCGGACCCGAGGTCGTGGAGCTCCGCGACCTGCCCGACCCCCGGCCCGGCCGCGACCAGGTACGCGTCCGCGTCGCCGCCGCAGCAACGAACAACACCGACCTGTGGACGCGCGCAGGCGGCTACGGGCTGTCCGGTGACCCCGACGCGCTCGCGGGCTGGCGCGGCCCGATCGACTTCCCGCGGATCCAGGGGGCGGACGTGGCCGGCAGAGTGGACGAGGTGGGGGAGGGGGTCGACGCCAACCTCGTCGGTCGCCGGGTCCTGGTCGACCCGGCCACGTTCGCGGGCGACGGCGAGGAGCCGCGGCTGGTCGGAGTCCTCGGCAGCGAGCACGACGGTGGCTTCGCGGAGTACGTCGTCGTGGCGGCCGACCGGGTGCACGACATGACCGACTCACCGCTCAGCGACCTGGAGCTCGCCTGCCTGCCGATCGCCTACGGCACTGCCATGGGCATGCTCGAGCGCGGCGGCGTCCGACCCGGCGAGACCGTGCTGGTCACCGGGGCCTCCGGAGGCGTCGGCCTGGCCGCCGTACAGCTCGCTGCGGCACGGGGCTGCCGGGTGATCGCCCAGACCAGCGCCGGGAAGTCGGACCTGGTCCGCGACTCCGGTGCCGACGAGGTCGTCGACCGCGCGGCCTCGGGGCTGGCCGACCTCGCCCCGGGGGGCCTCGACGCCGTGATCGACGTCGTCGGCGGCCCCTCGCTCGATGCCCTGCTCCCTGTCCTGCGAGACCACGGGCGCTGGGTGATCGCCGGTGCCGTGGCGGGTGCCGTGGTGAGCCTCGACCTGCGCCGGCTCTACCTGCACAACCTGCGCCTTGTGGGCTCGACCATGCACGCCCCGGCACACTTCACCGCTCTGGCCGAGCAGGCGCGAACCGGTGGGCTCCGTCCACGGGTCGCAGCGACCTACCCGCTCTCGCGGATCCACGAGGCCCATGCCGCTCTGGCCGAGCGAACTCATGTCGGCAAGATCGTGGTGATCCCTGATCCGGTGCTCGGCTGAGCGGCGTCTGCGGGGTACGTTGACCCCAGGTCAGACTCCGCCACCAGAGGGGCACTCCAGTGAGCACTCGGGAACACCTGCACAGCGTCGTCGCCAGCCTCCAACCAGTGGCCCACGGGGTCCCCGAGACGGCCATGGACGATCCGACCCCGTGCACTGAGTTCACGGTCCGTGACCTCGTCAACCACCTGCTCGGCACCCTCGAGGCGATGCGCCGGGTAGGGGCACAGGAGCCGATGGACCCCGAGGACCCGTGGGGCACCCAGGGCGACCACGTGCGCGAGGGGTGGCGCGGCGAGCTCGGTGAGCGGCTCACGGCCTTCGCCGGTGCCTGGGCCCAGCCCGACGCCTGGGAGGGCGACGCTCTGGACGGCGCGATGCCCCGGCAGATGGTGGGCGACATGGGTTTCGTCGAGATGATGCTGCACGGCTGGGACCTCGCGAAGGGCTCGGGCCAGGAGGTCGTCTACGACGACGCGGCCGCCGAGCGTGCCCTGGAGGTGCTCGAGGTGATCGGGGAGCCGGGCCGCACCCAGGGTGCCTTCGGCCCGCCCGTCGAGGTTCCCGAGGACGCCGCGACCTTCGACCGGGTCCTCGGAGCAGCCGGCCGCGACCCGGCGTGGACTCCCCGCTGAGCGTGCTCCGCCACATGGCAGGCTGGTTGCGACCGGCTGGAGAGGCCGGCACCCGACCTAGGAGTGCACCGCGTGACCACCGACCCGAACCTGCTCGAAGACCTCGAGTGGCGCGGCCTGATCGCCCACTCGACGGACCGTGACGCCCTGCGCGCCGCTCTGGCCGAGGGCAGTGTTCGCTTCTACGTCGGCTTCGACCCGACCGCGCCGTCGTTGCACATGGGCAACCTCGTGCAGATCCTCACCGCGCGCCGGCTGCAGCAGGCCGGGCACACGCCGTACGCCCTCGTGGGCGGCGCCACCGGGATGATCGGCGACCCCCGGGACTCGGGGGAGCGGAGCCTGAACTCCCTGGACACCGTCAAGGAGTGGGTGCAGAAGGTCCACGACCAGATCGAGCCGTTCCTCGACTTCGAGGGACCCACCGGCGCCACCATGGTGAACAACTACGACTGGACCGCGAGCCTGTCGACGATCGACTTCCTGCGTGAGATCGGCAAGCACTTCCCGGTCAACCGGATGCTGGCGCGCGACGTGGTCAAGAGCCGCCTCGAGGCGGGGATCAGCTACACCGAGTTCAGCTACGTGCTGCTGCAGTCGATGGACTTCCTCAACCTCTACCGCGACCACGGCGTGACGTTGCAGTTCGGTGGCAGCGACCAGTGGGGCAACCTGACCGGTGGGGTGGAGCTGATCCGGCGCTCCGACGGCGGCAAGGCGCACGCGTTCGCAACACCGCTGGTGACCAAGAGCGACGGGACCAAGTACGGCAAGACCGAGGGGGGCGCCCTCTGGCTGGATCCCGAGATGATGTCGCCCTACGCCTTCCACCAGTTCTGGCTGAACGTGGAGGACGAGAAGGTCGGCGAGCTCCTGCGGATCTTCACCTTCCTGGAGCGGGCCCAGATCGAGGACCTGGAGGCGCAGACGGCGGAGAAGCCGTTCCTGCGCGCGGGGCAGAAGGCACTGGCCGACGCCGTGACGACCGTCGTGCATGGCGAGCAGGAGACCGAGAACGCCAAGCTGGCGGCTGCCGCCCTGTTCGGCGGCGGGGACCTGCACGAGCTTTCGCCCGCCACGCTGGAGGCGGCACTGCGCGAGGCGGGGGCGACGCAGGCGGCGCGGGGCACCGGGGTGGTCGACCTGCTCGTGGACGCGGGTCTGGTGAAGAGCAAGGGCGAGGCCAGGCGGACCATCTCCGAGGGCGGCGCCTACCTGAACAACGAACGGATCACCGATGTCGAGCAGGTGCCGGGGGACGAGGACCTGATCGGCGGCAGCTGGCTGGTGCTGCGGCGGGGCAAGAAGAACCTCGCTGGCGTGCAGCTCGCCTGACTCGGTGGCCACCGCAGGGGGCGGGGGTCGTCACGACAGCGTGTGCCGCAGCGTGTGCCGCAGCGGGGGTCGTAGGGGTGCCACGGGGGTGCTGGGGGCCTCAATCCCCTGTCCAGACAGGGGATTG
>CAWAJE010000041.1:0-4411 GCA_963782215.1 uncultured Actinomycetota bacterium
GGCTTCCGAACGGCCCTCAGCGGCCCGCCCGCTGGGCCTGGACCAGGTCGCGTCGCAGCATCGGTGACAGCTGGTCGACCGGCGGGCTCGTGGCGCGAGCGCCACGGAAGGTCGGGGTGGGCGGGCGCACGTGCGGGCAGCTGCGGTCGGCGCGGGTGCCGGAGAGCCGCGTCGGAACGCTCCCGGTCCGCAGGTAGCTCGCCACGGTGGCGTCCACGCAGGCCACCCCGGACAGGGAGCTTGCGTGCGTGGTGCCCCCGACCCCTGCCACGAGGGACGCCGACGGGAACAACCTGCGCGCCGCCAACGCACCGGAGTACGGCGTGGCCGCGTCGCGCGTCTCGCTGATCAGCAACATCGTGGTGGTCAGCCCCGCACCGGAGACCACCGGGCGCACGTGCCTCGGCGCCTGCCAGGTCAGGCACGGTGCGCCGTACCAGGTGTTGGCCCAGGCCGCGAACGGCGCGACGGCGTTCATCCGCTCGGCGTCCTGGCGGACGCGCTCCAGGCCGGGCCAGGTCGCGTCGGAGCACTCCACCGCGCTGTAGACGGCGTAGGAGTTGTCGTCGCCTGCCTGCGCCTCCCGGTAGCGGTCCAGCAGCGCACCACCCCGGCGCTTGCGAACCAGGTCGGAGTAGTCGCGCCCCAGCGTGTCCCAGCCGTAGACGTAGTAGGCGGCGTCGAGCATCGTGTCGGCCAGCTCGTCCGGACCGAGGCGACCGCCGGCCGCGGGAGACCGGCCGAGGCGACGGAGCGTGCGGTAGTAGCCGCGCTTGATCGTCTGCCAGTGCCTGCCGAGGTGGAAGGACTGTGGGTGGGCGGCCAGGTAACGCCAGTACGTGCCCATGTTGGCGTCGAAGGCGCGCTCCTGGTCCAGGCCGGCCGCGTACCAGACCCGGTGGGGGTCGATCACCCCGTCGAGCACGAACCGGCCGACGTGCGTCGGGTACTGGGTGGCGTAGACCTCACCGAGATAGGTCCCGTAGGAGAAGCCGTAGTAGCCGAGCTTCTCCGCGCCCAGCGCCTGCCGGATGGACTCCATGTCCCGCACGGTGTCGAGCGTGGTCAGGTGAGCCAGCAGGGCCCGCTTGGCCGGCGTGCTCGCACACGCCGCCGCGTAGCTGCGGCTCCTGGCCACCCAGTACCGCAGGATCCAGGCCTTGCTGGGCACGTAGCTGGGCCGGTTGTCACCGAAGTACCCCCTCATGCAGTGCAGGGACGGCGTGCTGGCACCGACGCCGCGGGGGTCGAAACCGATCCAGTCGTACGCCGCTCCGGCCTTGCCGGGCACGTAGTCGCTGATCGCGGGCAGGGTCAGTCCGGACCCGCCGGGTCCCCCGGGGTTGGTGAGCATCACCCCCTGGTAGGTGGTGGTGTGCAGCTTGCGGGTCAGCGCGAGCCGCACCGTCGCGCCGTCGGGACTGGCCCGGTCGAGCGGGACCTCCAGGGTGCCGCACTGGAGCCGGTAGTAGACGAGCTCCGGATCGGCGCAGGCAGACCACACGATGCCCGGTGCAGCGGCCGGTGTCGCAGCTGCCGCCTGAACGACTCCCGCCTGTACGGCGGGCGCGCCGACCAGGCCGGCGCCGAGGAGCACGGCAGCGGTGGCGGACGCGGTCCAGCGGAGCACGGTCGGTTCCCTTTCGCGGAGCGCGGGGCCACTCCACCGTCGCCCCAGCAGCATCCCGCCTCCGGTACCCGCTGTCAGCCGTTTGGAGGCAAAGCGGCTCAGTCGTCGGTGGGAATGCCCAGCGCGCGCGACAGGGCATCGTCGAGCAGCATGCGCCAGGACCGGACCCGGTCGGCATCGACGGTCCCGCGGGTCCAGGAGCCACCCGCGCGCGCGCCTGACCCGATCGCGAAGCGGCGTACGCCGGCCCGCACCAGCCACGGCACCTGCTCGGGCGTCAGGCCTCCGCCGACCGTGAGCAGCCGGGCGACCCGGGGGTCGGCCTCGGCCCGCGCGATCAGCTCGTCGGCCCCGTGGGAGAGCCCACGCGTCGAGCCGGCCGAGACCACCGAGTCGAGGCCGGGAAGCGTCATCGCGTCGCGCCAGGCCCGATCGGGTTCCAGGGCGGCATCGATTCCGTGGAAGATCGACGCTGCGCCGCCCAGCTCGGAGCACATCTCGGCACAGCTCGCCCGGTCGATCTCCAGGTTGCGGTCCAGGAACCCGAACGTGAGCCCCGCGGCTCCGAGCTCCATGAAGGTCTCCCCCAGGGTCACCAGCCGTCCGAAGTGGTCGGCGCGGGTGCGCAGCACCACCCAGACCGGGACCTCGGTCTCCTTGAGGACCGCGGACACCATGGCGGGGTCGGGCGAGTAGTACCCCTCTTCGGGGTCGGCTGCGAGCAGCAACCGGTCAGCGCCACCCGCCGCGGCCGCCCCGGCATCGCGCGCATGGAGCACCACGACGTCGAGCTGCGGGCCGGTCCCGGGTCCAGTCACTTGGTCGCCAGTCACACTGGACATCGTGACATCCCACGACGTCGTCATGAGAGCACGCGCCCTGGTGTTGCACGACCTCGAGAGCACCGGGTGCGCCGATCCGGCCACCGTGTCGGCACTCGAGTCGGCACTGGCCGATCGCGGCTGGTGGCTCGAGCAGTGGGCCGAGGGCCGCGACTTCGTCGTGGGCCTGGTGGCCCAGGACGTCCAGGACGCCCTGCTGACGACAGCCGGCCGCTGGCCGCTGTGCCGCGCCTGCGACCTGCTGGACCCGCACTCGCTCTACGTCCACCCGGACCTCGGTGGCCCGGAGCCGACCTGGGTGTGCGAGCAGGCGGGCATCACGGTCGCCCCTGTCGGCGAGCTGTGAGGCTCGTCGGGCTCGTTCAGCTCAGCGCAGGTGCTCGGGGCGCAGCACCGGCACCCACAGGGTGTAGCGGTCTGCCCGGTAGACGCTGCGGGTGACCTCCACGACGTTCTCGCGGCAGAACGCCCGCCGGGAGATGTGCAGGACCGGGGAGCCCGGTTCGAGCTCGAGCAGGTCGGCCTCCTCCTCGGTGGCGATGCCGGCCAGGACCGAGTCCTCACCCCAGGTCGGCATCAGGTCGCGCATCGCGAACCAGAAGTACAGGCTGGCGGGCAGCGCCTCGTCCAGGAAGTTGGGGAAGAGCTCGAGGGAGAGGTAGACGTGCTGGATCGCCATCGGTACGCCGTCCGCGAGGCGGAGCCGCTGCCAGTGGGCGATCGCGGTGCCCTCCTCGATCTCCAGCGCGCGGGCGACACCGGGTCCGGCACTCTCGCGGCGGGCCAGGAGAGTCTTCGACTCGGGCTTCTTGCCGCGCCGCTCCATCTCCTCGGTGTACGCCGAGAGCCGCATCTGCATGTCGATCAGCGGCTTGGTCACGAAGGTGCCCCGGCCGGCGACGCGCTCGAGCAGGCCTTGCGCGACCAGGGCGTCGATGGCGTGCCGCACCGTCATCCGGGCCACTCCGAACTGCTCAGCGAGGTCGCGCTCGGAGGGAGCGGGCGTGCCCGGCTCGGCGCTGACGATGACCGACCGCACGTACTCGCGGACGAGCACGTGCTTGCGCCCGCGCCTGCCTCCGCCACGTGGCGAGTGCTCGTCCACGGCTGAGTCCCTTCTCGAGATCGTGACCTGAAACCTAGCGGCCCACGGTCGCCGATGGTGCCAGATGGCCACATCGTGTCTCACTTGGCGGTCGCCACGAGCGTGGAACCCGCCCAGGTCACTCGGTTCCGATGGCCTCGAGCACATCCAGGCGGGCCGCCCGACGAGCCGGAAGGACCGCCGCGAGCACCCCCGCCAGGACCGCCAGGACCAGGAAGCCCCCCAGCCAGGGCCAGGGCACGGCCAGGTCCGTCAGCCCGTCGTCCCGCAGCGCCCTCACCACCGAGGCGCCGAACACGACGCCCATCACCAGCCCGAGCACGGCCCCCAGCACAGCGACCACCACCGACTCCAGCCGGATCATGGTGCGCAGCTGCCGACGGGTCACGCCGACTGCTCGCAGGAGTCCCACCTCGCGGGTCCGTTCGATCACCGAGAGGCTCAAGGTGTTGACGACGCCGAGGACGGCGATGATCACCGAGAGCCCCAGCAGCCCGTAGATCAGGTAGAGGAACTGGTTGACCTGCTGCTTCTGCTCGGCGGCATAGCCCTCCGGGTCCTTCACGGTCACCGTGGGCAGGCCGGCGATCACCTTCTCGATCCCGGCACGGACCTGGTCCGTGCTCGCCCCGGCGGTCTTCGTGACGAACACCAGCGCGTCCAGCGGCTTCAGCCCACCCCGCTCGAGGGTGTCCGGGGTGACCACGTAGTCACCCGGCAGGGCCGCGTTGCTCGGGAACAACGCCACCACCTCGAGCGCGACGGAGCGGGCCTGGAACTTCAACGTGACCTTGTCACCGACTCCGAGGCCTCGGTTCTGCGCCTCTGCCGCTG